>QWII01000080.1 GCA_021405325.1 Caldilinea sp. CFX5
AGTCATCTGAGCCAGGGCGCGTTGGGATAGCCGCGGCGCTGCCGGTGGGGGTGGTGGGGCGGGGGCCAGGTTGGGCGGCGCCGGTGTGGTTAACAACTGTTCGGGCAGCACCGCGGCCACAAAGGTGCCGCTGCCTTCTACGCTCTCCAGATACCCCTCGGCCACCAACTGTTCATAGGCGTTGACAACCGTGTTGCGGGAAACGCGCAATTCCTCGGCCAGGGCGCGTGTCGAGGGTAGCTTCATCCCACCCGGCAAGCGCCCGGCGAGGATCGCCGCCTGCAAGTGGCCATAGAGTTGTTGATAGAGGGGGGCGTCGGCGGTCGGCCTGAATGGGTGATCGGGGCTACTGATCATGGTTCATCTCCAGAGGGCCAATTTCTTTTTCTAAAACCTTCTGCAGCGCGGCGAACGTCATTCCGCCAACCACGCGGCTTCTTTCCCGTCAACACTCAGTGTCGCCCGCGCTCCGGGCAAAATCCATGTACCAACATATAGATCGGGGACATATTGAAATCGATCCGCTGCTACCAGCGGGGACAAAGAACGCAACGAAGATGGCAAACCCTGGCTGGTGAGCTTCTCGTGGAGCAGGTGCGCAATTCGGCAATTTAAATCTGTCCGGTAGTGAACGTAGTTACCCGAATTGATCTCTAGTGCAATTTTGCCCCTACTATGTTGTATGCTATATTGTATCAACAATATGCTGTTATTTTGAGGCATATACCTCCACAAGTTGGTTTTCGGAAGCTGTACACGTAGCGTCCATCCAAACATGTTTAGCTACTTGGCACAGGAGGCTCCATGCCACCCACCTCATCGACGGATCCCAGCAATTCAGATGTCACACGCTTTGTGCAAGCTTACAATGCTTATGCTCAACGCTTTGAAAGTGCTTGGTCTCTAGCCGAGATCCAGCAGCGCGGTGTTGAAGCCGAACAGCAGTATGCACAAGCCATGCAGGCTATATTGCAACTCAATCTCCAGAGACAAGTGGTGACCGCATGGAAGAGGTTTGTCAAGGTCGTACAGGATGCCCTGGCTATCCCAGAAGTGCAAGAGTGTGCGGATGACGCATATCTTACCTATCTACAGGAGATGAAGCAAGCTTGGGCAGCACTGGATCCGGCGCAACTCGATCCCCAATCTCTCTTGGCTATTGCCCATACCCTCTCCGGTGCAGCCTGGCTGGCGGCAGCAGTGAACGGTGTTGCCGAAACGTTAGAAGAGACAACACCAGTTTTTTCTATACAGAAAAAGGAGAATGCCTCATGAGCAAAGGTAAGGAGCCCAATTCAGCCAACAATTATAGTCACCCATTGCATGCATTTATCCAAGCCTATCAAGATTATGGGAAAGCCTTGCAGGCGGCCTACCTCGCGAAAGATATCCAGGGACAGGTCGCCCAAGTATATGAGACATATTTGCAGGAACTGCGTTCGTTGACTTCACAGGACAGTGTCCAGCGTCGTTCAGAGGAAGCTTATCAACGATATACCGCGGCGGCGCAACGCGTTCCCAGGTCGAAAGAAGTTGAGCAGGAGATGACGAATGCCTACAACGCATATATGGCTGTTCTACAGGAGGCGCAGTCAGTACCCTCGACACAACAAATGGCCAAAGCGTACCAGCGCTACCTGCAAGGATTGCAGGACGCCGTATCACCCCAAGAAGTAGTACAAAACGCCCAAAATGCCTATCAAGAGTTTCTACAAGCAATGCAAAAAGCATGGGCACAGACCAACCTCGAAACCTTAGGTGTGCAGGACCTAGCCACGCTGGGCAAGCTCTATATCCTTGCGGCTAATCTTTCGATGACCATGATGATGACGCTGCAGCAGTGGCATATGGCGGCAAGAACAGCGACTTCGCCCACCACTGTTGCTGTGTAAGGCGAGACAGCATGTTCGACTTGCTTACTTGGCGTGAGGTAGGCAAGTCTTCATGACCCTTCAGCACTCGCGAATCGATTCCCGTCACAGGAACCTGTGCCATGACTCATTCCACTTCTTCAGGGACCAGCCAGTGGATTCGGGTTTTTCCATCCAAAGGAGCAGTGCAGCTTCGCCTTGTCTGCTTTTCTCATGCGGGAGGCAGCGCCGCGCTCTTTAACGATTGGCCCTATTGGCTGCCTCCCGGCCTCGAAGTCTGTGCTGTGCAACTGCCAGGGCGTGAACAGCGGATCTTGGAGCCGCCCTTTGTACGGATGC
Organism: Caldilinea sp. CFX5; assembly: GCA_021405325.1. Next base: position 2,211 of record QWII01000080.1, read on the forward strand.
CGGCGTTGATTGCCGCTTTGGTCGATAATCTCATCCCTTTTCTGCAGATACCGTATGTCTTTTTTGGCCACAGCATGGGGGCCTTAGTCAGCTTTGAGGCAGCACGCGCCTTGCGCCGACGGCAGGAACCTGGGCCGATGCGGCTTTTTGTGGCAGCTCATCGCGCCCCGCACCTACCCGATCCCAACCCGGCCCTGCACCGCCTACCCGATCCGGAATTTCTACGCCTGCTCGCCGACTTAGGCGGGATGTCAGCGGAGGCCCTGAACCATCGCGAATTGCAACAGTTGGTGTTGCCCACCTTGCGTGCCGATTTTGCCGTCTGTGAAACCTACCTTTATTCAGACGAGCCGCCCCTCTCCTGTCCGATCGTGGCCTATGGTGGGAGTGGCGACAAACGGGTAGGACGGACCCAACTTCTGGCCTGGAAACAACATAGTACAGCGGGCTTCACCATGCGGATCATGCCGGGTGATCATTTTTTTGTGTTGAACAGACAGCACGCATTGCTCAACTATTTGGTGCAAGATTTATCGTAGCCAATAGACAAAGGATGTGCAGCCTTGAGCGATAATGGAGTAGAGCAACCCGTCGGCGATATTGCCGTCATTGGCCTGAGTGGGCGTTTTCCCGGCGCGCCGGATCTAGATACGTTTTGGGACAATCTCTGTCATGGCGTTGAGTCGATTCAGCGCTTCAATGCTGCAAACCTGAGCGCATCCGGGCTTGATCCGGCTCTCCTTACTATGCCTGGCTATGTACCCGCGCGTGGAACAATGGGTGACACCGATCAATTTGACGCTGCGTTCTTCGGCTTTACCCCACGCGATGCAGAAATCTTGGATCCGCAACAACGGCTCTTTTTGGAATGCGCCTGGCAGGCATTGGAAAATGCCGGGTACAATCCCGATACCTACGAACAGCTTATTGGCGTCTTTGGCGGCTGTGGAATCAGTACTTATCTCTTCCAACTCTTTCGCAATCCGGAGTTGATGGCGCTGGTAGGCATGGACCAGATTAATTTGTCTAACGACAAAGATCATTTGACCACGCGCACCGCCTACAAGCTGAACCTGCGCGGGCCTGCGGTCACGATACAGACGGCCTGCTCCACTTCCCTGGTCGCAGTCACGATGGCTTGCCAGAGCTTGCTAACCTATCAGTGTGACATCGCGTTAGCTGGCGGCGTCAAGGTCGAGGTGCCAGAGCATACGGGGTACTTCTATCAAGAAGGCGGGATCCTATCACCCGACGGGCATTGCCGCGCCTTCGATGCCGATGCCAAAGGCACCGTCGGCGGCAATGGCGTCGGGATTGTCGTACTCAAACGGTTGGCTGAGGCATTGGCCGATGGCGATACAATCCACGCCGTCATCATCGGTTCGGCGCTGAATAACGATGGCGCCGTCAAAGTGGGGTACACAGCGCCTAGCGTCGATGGGCAAACCCAGGCTATCTTAACCGCATTGGCAATTGCTGGTGTGGAAGCGGAGACGATCGACTACATCGAAACGCATGGCACCGGCACTGTCCTGGGTGACCCAATCGAGATCATGGCGTTGAGACAGGCATTCGGCGCTGGCGCGAACGGTCATCGCGTGGCCATCGGCTCAGTCAAGACGAATATTGGCCATCTGGACAGCGCATCTGGCATCGCTGGACTTATCAAGACCGTGCTGGCACTCCGCAATCGAAAAATTCCGCCCAGCTTGCACTTCCAGCGGCCAAATGCAAAGATCGACTTTGTCAACTCACCGTTTTATGTGAACACTCAACTGCGTAACTGGGAAACGCCGGGCCGAACGCGCCGGGCCGGCGTCAGCTCCTTTGGCATAGGCGGTACCAATGCCCATGTCATCCTGGAGGAAGGGCCGGTCCGCGCGGGGACGCCCTCTCGGCGCGCTCAGCACTTGCTTACCCTCAGCGCGCGCACGAGCAGCGCGCTAGACAACCTGACTACCAACCTGGCGCATCATCTTGGGATCCACCCCGCGCTGGAGCCGGCGGATGTGGCCTATACTTTACAAGTCGGCCGGCGCGCCCATACCCATCGCCGCGTTGTTGTTTGCACCGACCGCCAGGACGCTATCACCGCGTTACAAGGTCGTGAACCGGCTCGCTCCTTTGCGGGACAGGCAACCGACAACCGCCAGGTCGTGTTTCTGTTTTCCGGCCAGGGCACACAGTACGTGGCCATGGCGGCGGAACACTATCAGACCGAAGAACTGTTTCGTCAGGAAGTCGATCGATGCGCCGACCTGTTACAACCCCATTTGGGCATAGATCTGCGCACACTCTTGTACCCGACCCACGATCAGTTGGATACGGCTGCGGCGCGGCTGCAGCAGACGGAAATCGCGCAACCGGCACTGTTTGTGATCGAGTATGCGCTGGCGCAGCTCTGGATGAGTTGGGGCGTGACGCCGGTTGCGTTGCTCGGTCATAGCATTGGTGAATATGTTGCTGCCTGTCTGGCCGGTGTGCTTACGCTGAATGATGCGCTGATGGTTGTCGCCGCGCGCGGCCGGTTGATGCAACAAATGCCGCCCGGCGCCATGGTAGCCGTCGCCTTGTCCGCCGACGCCGTACAGCCCTTGCTCGGCGCTTCACTAGACCTTGCCGCTGTGAATGGCCCCCAACAATGTGTTGTGTCAGGCCCAATCGACGCAATCAGCGAACTGGAAGCGCAGCTTATCGCGCAGGCCGTGGCGTGTCGCCGCCTGCACACATCCCATGCCTTCCATTCGCGGTTGATGGAAGCGATGCTGGACCCTTTCGGCGCCGTGTTACGCGCTGTCACCTGGCGCGCGCCAACCATTCCGTTCATTTCAAATGTCACTGGCGCCTGGATCAGTGACGCTGATGCCACCAACCCGGCCTATTGGACCAAACAGCTCCGGCAGACAGTGCGCTGGCTGGATGGGCTTACGCAGCTTCTGCAACAACCGACTTGGCTGCCGCTGGAAGTCGGGCCAGGGCACACGCTTGCCGACCTGGTGCGCCAGCATCCTGACTTTACAGCCCAACAGTTGGCCCTCCATTCCCTGCGGGCGGCCCAGGAAGCAACCACTGACGAGACAATTTGGCTAACCACCGCCGGGCGGCTCTGGACCGCTGGTGTGCCGGTTGCCTGGTCAGCCATCTATGCCGGCGAACAGCGCTGCCGTGTGCCATTGCCTACCTATCCTTTTGAACGGCAGCGTTATTGGGTAGAAGCCGCCACACCATCCGTAGGGGCGACGAGAGAGCAAACCTCACCCCTTGGCCGCTTGCCTCTGGCCGATTGGTTCTACGTACCTATGTGGCAACAATTGCCGCTGCCGGTCGTCCCACCGGCGCCCCCCACAACGTGGTTAGTATTCGCCGACGAACAGGGCGTGGCGGGCCAGTTAACAGAACGTCTGCGGGCGGATGGCCACCTGGTGACGACAGTCACGCTGGGTGACGCGTTTGTACACGCCTCCGACCTAAGCCGGGTAACCATGCGCGCCGCGCACAAAGCGGATTACAGCGCCCTGTTAGAGTTGTTGACCACAGCCAACCAACTGCCGGCCTATATTCTGCATCTGTGGGGTGTGAGCGGCGCGGCGAACACCGAGAACGACGGCGCCCCTGACACGCTGGGCGCCAGCCTTGATCGTGGCTTCTTCAGCCTAACCTATCTGGCGCAAGCGCTGGGGACAGTAACCGTCGGACAGGCGGTCGAAATCCTCGTCGTCAGCGACCATGTCCACAAGGTTGCCGGTAATGAGCAACTCCAGCCCCACAAGGCCACCATGCTTGGGCTATGCCGAGTCATTACCCAGGAGTATCCGCATGTCCGCTGCCGACACGTCGATGTAGTGGCGACGATCCCATCACGAGTCGCCGGCGTGTTGCCGGCTTTGGCGGATCAGATCCTAGCCGAAGCTTTCAGCCGAGCCGCCGACGGCGACGTTGCCTATCGCGGCCACGAACGCTGGATTCGCCATTTTGAGCGGGCGATTTTCGACGAGCCGGCAGGGCTACCCAGCCTCCTACGCACAGAAGGCGTCTATTTGATCACGGGCGGCCTCGGCGGGATCGGCCTAGAACTGGCCCGGTATTTAGCCCAGGCCACCCAGGCGCGGCTCGCGCTCCTTGGTCGCACCGCGTTGCCGCCGCGTGACCAATGGCCAGAATGGATCGCCAACCATGAGGCGGAGGATAACATTAGCCAGAAGATCCGGGCGGTTCAGGCGCTTGAAGCCATGGGGGCAGCGGTGTTGACCGTGGCCGCCGATGTGGTTGATCACGACCAAATGCGCGGCGCTCTCGACAGCATTGAGGCGCATTTCGGCACGCTCCACGGTGTTATTCATGCTGCGGGCGTCCCTGGCGGCGGTGTACTTCAATTGGCCACACCCACGACCGCAAATCGGGTGTTGCGGCCAAAGATTCAGGGTACGCTAACCCTTGATGCGGTCTTGGGTGAACGCCAGCTCGACTTCATCATCCTTTGCTCGTCGTTGGCGTCTCTGCTCGGTGGGGCTGGTCAGAGTGATTACTGTGCCGCCAATGCCTTTCTGGATGCCTATGCCCAGGCCTCCGCGCGCCCGATGATTGCCGTCAATTGGGATCGTTGGCAAGGGACAGGCATGGCCGCCGGCATTGAGACGACCTTGGATAGCGGCTGGTCAGGTATTACCCGTGAGGAAGGTGTAGCTGCGTTCCGGCGGATCTTGCAGCCGCTTTGGCGCCAAGTTGCGGTTTCCTCCGTAGATTTTCGTCCACTGCTTCACGTTCCAGCCGTTAACCCGTCTGTACACCGCACACCGTCGCGCACGCAAACCACCGCGACCCACCAGCGTCCGGCCCTGGCCACCGCATTTGCCCTGGCCAGTTCAACGACGGAACAGGCCGTGGTTGAACTATTCGAAGGTATGCTTGGCGTTGCGCCGGTGGGCGTCAACGACAGCTTTTTCGAACTGGGGGGCCATTCCCTCCTGGCGATTCAGGTATTGTCGCGTCTGAACGAGCGCCTGCATGTCCAGTTGCCCATCCAGAGCATCTTTGAGGCGCCCACGGCGTCGACGCTGGCCCAGTTGATCCAGACGGTGCAATTGGCAACCCATCCGGGCACACCCCAGCGTACAGATGAAGACGAAGAGTACGAAGAAGGTGAGATATGAGTGCGGTGGAGTTACTGACCGAAGCCAACAAGTGTGGCATCCGGCTATGGTTGGAGGGGGAACACCTCCGTTACAGCGCACCGAAAGGCGCGCTGAGCGCGCCTTTGCGAAAGCAGTTAACAGAACAAAAGGCCGAGCTGATTGCCCTCTTACGACAGACCGCCGCTTCCCCTCTACACGCGCCGCCACTACGGCGCGTCCCGCGGAATGGCGCCCTCCCCCTCTCGTTTGCCCAGCAGCGCCTCTGGTTTCTGAATCAGATCGCGCCAAACAACCCGTTTTACAACATTGCTGCCGCCATTCCGCTGGAGGCCCCCCTCAATATTGCCGCCTTGCAGCAGAGCCTTAATGAGATCATCAGACGGCACGAGGCATTGCGCACCACATTCGACGAGGTTGGCGGTACGCCGGTGCAGATCATTGCGCCCCAGGTCATCCTTGATCTGCCGCGCATCGATCTGCGCCCTTGGCCCGCCCAACAGCGCCGGGCTGAAGCCATCCGTCTGGCGACCGAAGAGGCGCGGCGTCCCTTCAATCTGGCCGCCGATCCGCTTATCCGCACCACCCTTATGCAACTCGATGAACGCTCCTACTTCCTGCTGCTGACGATCCATCACATCGTCGCCGACGGTTGGTCGATGGACATCTTCTTCCGGGAACTAACGGTCTTATATACAGCCTTTGCCCAAGGACAATCGTCGCCCTTGTCGGACTTACCTTTGCAATATGCCGACTATGCCGTGTGGCAGCGTAACTGGTTATCCGGCGATGTACTGGCGCATCATTTGGATTTTTGGCGACGGACGCTTCTCGATCTCGCCGTGTTGGAATTGCCCATTGCCCGGCCACGTCCGCTTGTGGCAAACTTTCAGGGCGCTTATCAGCCGTTCGCCCTGCCCAAGGCGATGATAGATGAGCTGACGACCCTCAGCCACCGCCACAACGTGACGCTGTTTATGACATTGCTCGCCGCCTATGTGGCCGTGCTTTCTCGGTACAGTGGGCAGACAGACATTGTTGTCGGCGTACCCGTGGCTGGGCGCAATCATGTCGAAACCGAGCCGCTCATCGGCTTTTTTGTTAATACGCTGGTCTTGCGCATTGATGCCGGCGATAATCCTACCTTTAGTGCGTTGCTGCAACGGGTCCGTTCCGTAGCGCTAGCTGCTTACGCTCATCAAGAGGTGCCATTTGAAAAATTGGTGGAGGAACTGCACCCCACCCGTGATCTAAGCCGCAACCCCCTCTGCCAGGTTACCTTCCAATTGTGGCATGCCGGAGAATCGCTGTCGGCTGCCCACTGGCGCAAGCAGGATCAGATCGAGGTCGAGCGCGGCGCCGCCATCTTCGACCTATCGTTTCGCTTATGGGAATATGCTGACGGCGTGCGCGGCGGCGTCGAGTACAGCACGGATCTCTTCGACACGGCAGCCATTGCCCGCCTCGTTGGTCATTATCTGACGCTATTGCAGGGGGCATTGGCCGACCCCGACACGCCGCTGTCGGCGCTCCCCTTATTGACTGAAGTAGAACGGCAGCAGGTGCTGGAGCAATGGTCAGGCGATACCATTCCCTTTGCTGCGGATGGCTGCCTACACCACTTGTTTGAGCAACAGGTTGCGCGTACACCCGACAATCTTGCTGTCGTCGGCGCCAACCAAGCGCTGACCTATGCTGAACTCAACGCAAGGGCCAACGGATTGGCCCACCGCTTGCAACAGTTGGGCGTTGGCCCCGATGTCTGTGTCGGCATCTGTATGGAGCGTTCACCCGCGTTGGTAATTGCCCTGTTTGGCGTGCTAAAGGCCGGCGGCGCCTACGTACCCATCGACCCGGACTACCCGCTAGAGCGTATTGCGCTGATGCTCCATGACGCTGAGACGCCGGTTGTAATCACACAGACGCACCTGCGCAACCGTCTGCCGTCGCTGACCGGCGCGGTGCTTTGTTTGGATGCCCCAACGGCGATTGCCGCCGCCGCCGAGCCGCCGCCAAGTGGCGTCACCCTTGCTCATCTAGCTTATGTGATCTATACCTCTGGCTCCACCGGTACACCAAAGGGGGTCATGATTCCACATGCGGCCATCGCGAATCACATGCAATGGATGCAGGCCGCGCTGCCGCTGATCCCCGCCGACCGCGTCTTGCAAAAGACGCCCTTCAGCTTTGATGCATCGGTGTGGGAATTTTATGCGCCCTTGTCTGTCGGCGCGACATTGGTCATGGCGCCGGCGGGCGCCCATGCTGACGTGCAGCTATTAGTCAAAACCATTCAAGTAGAGCGCATTACGATCCTACAATTGGTTCCTTCTTTATTGCGTATTTTGTTGAACGAACAACCGGAACAGTTTGGCCAATGCCGCACCTTGCGTCGTCTCTTCTGTGGCGGCGAGGCATTGAGTGCCGATCTCGTGAAGCGCTGTCACACCCTCCTCGGGCTCGAAATCTACAATTTGTACGGACCCACCGAAGCCACGATCGATACAACCTGCTGGCGCTGTCAGCCGGACGCCGATAGCGCTACCGTCCCGATTGGTCGGCCCATTGCCAATGTACAGGTATATGTATTAGACGACAATCAGCAGCCGACACCCATCGGGGCGCCGGGTGAACTGTACATCGGCGGTGTTGCGTTGGCGCGTGGCTATCTACACCGTCCGCAACTGACGGCGGCCAGCTTCCTACCTAACCCCTTCGCTACTGTCCCTGGTGCGCGGCTCTACAAAACAGGGGATCTTGTGCGTTACACGCCGGATGGCGTTCTCAATTTTCTGGGCCGGCGCGACCAGCAGGTCAAGGTGCATGGCCAGCGCGTGGAACTGGGCGAGGTAGAAGCTGCCCTGCGTAAGCACCCGGCTGTTAAGGAAGTCGTCGCCGCCATCCGCCGGGAGCAAGATACACAGACCGTCGTCGCCTACGTGCTATTGAACACAGGGCAGCAGCCGGCAACAGCAGAAACCGACGACCGGGAACGCCGTATCGAACATGTACAACAGTGGCAAGAAGTGTACAATGAGATTATCTACAGAGATGTAGGCGCCCACGCGTCTGCGCAGCATGATCCGACCCGCAATGTCGTGGGCTGGAACAGTAGTTACACCGGTAAACCCATCCCGCTTAACGAGATGGAGGAATGGCTGGCGCAGACGGTGGCGCGTGTTTTGCGCCATCGGCCGCAGCGCGTGCTGGAAATTGGCTGTGGCACCGGTATGCTCTTATTTCGTATTGCACCGCATTGCCAGCGCTACCACGCCACTGATTTTTCCCCCGTTGTCCTGGCCCATCTGCAAAGCCTGTTAGCAACACGCGATCTGCCGCAGGTAACACTAGCCGAACAAGCCGCCGATAATTTTGCCCATATCCCGGCTGGACACTTTGATCTGGTTCTGCTCAATTCCGTAATCCAGTATTTTCCCAGCGCCGACTATTTGTTGGATGTGTTGGCCGGCGCCCTAAACGCCACCGCACCCGGGGGTCATATTTTCATCGGCGATGTGCGCAACTTGGCCCTGCTCAACTTATTTTATCTGTCCGTGGAACTGGCCGCTGTTCCGGCTTCGTTGCCGGTCAGCGAATTGGCGCGCCGTATCCAGCAGCGGTTGATGCAGGAAGAGGAGTTGGTCATCGATCCGCTCTTCTTTACGCTCCTCCGTGAGCGCTTTCCCCGTCTTTCAGGGGTCGAGATCCAACCTAAGCAGGGGCACTTTCGCAACGAACTCATGCAGTACCGCATGGATGTAATATTGCATGTCGGCTGCAACTGCACGCCACCACCTGAGGGCGACTTCCTCGATTGGCGCGACCACGCGCTGGACTTGGCTGCCATCGCGACCTACTTAACCGATCGGTTGCCACGGCGTTTGTCGGTGACGCGCATCCCCAACGCACTAGTAGAGCCGGAACAATCCCTCGCTACATTATTGAACGAAACAGACCGTTCGCTTGACGTTGCCACCCTGCTTGACCAAGTGACGAAACGACCAAACGGGGCCGTCGCTCCGCAGGCGCTAGGGGATTTATGCAACGCTCTCCCCTATCATCTCACACTGTCCTGTGCGCCGGGGAACGGCGCGGTTTTGGATGCCTTATTTGTACGTCACGACGTCATGACTGAACCACCTGTCTGGTTTGCGGCGGAGAATCATCGTCAGGTTTCCTGGCGCCAACTGGCCAATTCGCCGATACAGGGGATGTTTACGCGCCGGTTAGCCCCTGAACTGCGCAAATTCGTGCAGCGTTGCCTCCCGGACTATATGGCGCCAACATCGATCCTGCTCTTAGACGCACTGCCCTATACACCGAGCGGCAAGATTGACCGTCAAGCCTTGCTTACGCTCTCCAACCACCGTGCGCCACAGGCGCTTGTCTTTGCGCCGCCGCGCACCCCGGTGGAACAGAAGTTAGCCGAGATTTGGCAGGAGGTGTTGGCCGTCGCGCAAGTAGGCGGCCAGGATGATTTTTTCCAACTCGGCGGCCATTCTCTGTTGGCTGCCCAGGTGATCTCGCGTATCCGCCAGACCTTTCTCATCGAATTGCCTTTACGTCAGATCTTTCTTACTTCCAAACTGGAGGAATTGGCTTTGGCCATTGAGGAAATGCTGCTTGAGGATGTGGAGCGTCTAGAGCCGGTAAAAACGGCGGTCTCCACGACTAGTGGCCTGCCCACTTAAATTTTAGCAATCGTAGGCGCCGGGAAGACCACCACCCCTTGCGGGCGCCCTGGGCGCCCGCAAGCGGATGCCCCTACGGGAATTCTAAAACCTAAATGGTCGATCGACTAGGGCGCAACGCCAACAGGAGGAAACGTGATCAAGAAGCAAGATTTGGAGCGGCGGCGGGCCGGGCTTTCGGCGGCGCAATTAGCTCTGCTGGAGCGCCGGCGGCGCGGTGAAGAAGTGGGGAAGGCCGATCAGGCAATGCAGATCCCGCGGCGCACCGGCGCGGGACCCTGGCCGCTCTCTTTTGCGCAACAACGCTTGTGGTTTTTGGAACAACTCAGTCCCGGCAATCCCGTTTACAATGAACAGATTGTGATTCCCCTCCACTTTGCCCTCTCTCCGGCGCTTTTGCAACAATGTCTCAACGCAATTATCGAACGACACGAAGCATTGCGCACCACATTTGCGGCCACTGCCGGTGAGCCGCAACAGATCATTGCCCCACACCTGACCCTGGACATTCCGGTCATCGACCTCGCGTCCTTGCCTGCACCACAACAACAAGCGGCGTTGCGCACTCACATCGACCAGGCCGCACGGCAGCCGTTTGACCTGGGCGCCGGACCCTTATTGCGCGCGACGCTATACCGACTCGCCACGACCGAGGTTATCTTGGCGCTGACTCTCCATCATATTATCTGTGACGGCTGGTCGATGCAGATCCTTACGCGTGAGCTAACCGCGCTCTATAGCGCGTTCGCGCGCGGCGAACCATCGCCATTGCCGCCGTTGGCGATTCAATATGCCGACTTTGCCCTCTGGGAACGCCAACGGTTTCAGGACGGCGCCATGGATCAATCTTTACAGTATTGGTACAAGCAGTTGGCCGCTCTCCCGCCATCGCTTCTGCCGACGGACTCTCCAAGACCAGTTATACCCACCTATCGCGGCGCACAATATACCCTGCTGATACCGGAGGAGGTAACCACAGTTCTTAAGGCGCTGAGCCGAAAACACGCAGTAACCCTCTTTATGACCGTAGCCGCGGCCTTTGCCGTCTTGTTACATCGTTATACCGACCAAGAGGATATTGTTATCGGTGTTCCCGTCGCCAACCGCACCCGCACTGAGGTGGAAGGGCTTATCGGCTTTTTTGTCAACACCCTGGTCCTGCGCTGTAATCTGAGCAAAGACCCAACCTTCGTGCAGTTGCTGGCGCAACTCCAAGAGACTACGCTGGGCGCCTTTGCCCACCAGGAGGTGCCTTTCGAGAAGCTTGTAGAGGAATTACAGCCGCAGCGCGACCTCAGCCGGAATCCGCTCTGCCAGGTTGCCTGTCAACTGCTTAGTATCCCCGGCACTAACGCAGCCCTACTTTCGCCCGAAGAACTGACGCTTCATAATAGCGGTACGGCAAAATTCGATTTGCGCTTTGATTTTGCAGAAATGATTAACGGGCTGAGCTGTCGCATCGAGTACAGCACAGACCTCTTCAACGCCGCTACCATCACTCGAATGGCCGCCCACTTTCAGACGCTTGTGGCCGCCATCGCCTTGGATGCCGAACGCCGGATCTCGGCGCTGTCGCTATTAAGTGAGGATGAACAGCGGCAGCTCCTTGTCGAATGGAATGCGACCGCGGCCGATTTCCCCGCAACCACCTGTCTACATACCATTGTTGAGTCTCATGCTGCGCAAAGGCCGGACACACCGGCGGTTGTCTTTGCGGAGCAATCTCTGACCTACGGCGAATTGAACCGGCTGGCCAACCAACTGGCCCGTTATCTGCGTTCGGCCGGTGTTACAGCCGAAAGGCCAGTCGGCGTGTTCACCGGTCCATCCCTCGAAATGATTGTGGCTTTTCTCGCCATTCTGAAGGCGGGCGGCGTCTACCTACCCCTGGACCCCGTTTATCCAACCGGGCGAATTGCCTATATGCTTGCAGACGCTGAAGTTGAATTTCTGTTGACGCGCCGCGAGCTGGCGGCTCAACTGCCGGCTGCCTCGGCCACGAAGATCGTGGTAGAGGATGCCATGGCCCACGATGGAAGGACGAACTTGTTGTTGGATGTGCGTCCGGAGCAATTGGCCTATATCATCTATACCTCCGGTTCGACCGGCCAACCCAAAGGTGTGTTGCTCGAACATCGCGGCTTGTGTAATGTGGGGCAAATGCAGATGCGCACGTTTCAGACCGGCCCCGGCAGCCGGGTACTCCAGTTTTCGTCCGCCAGCTTTGACGCCTCGATTTTTGAGATCGTCATGGCGCTGTACAGTGGCGGCACTCTCTACCTGGGGGCGCGCGCCTCCTTGTTGCCAGGCATTCCACTCTATACCTTTCTACGTGAACACGCCATCACCATAGTCACCCTGCCGCCTTCGGCGCTGGCGGCGCTGCCTGCTCAACCCTTACCGGCGTTGGCAACAATCACCGTAGCCGGCGAAGCGTGTCCGGCTGAACTTGTCACCCAGTGGGCGCCAGGTCGCCGCTTTTTTAATCTATATGGGCCTACTGAAGCGACGATTTGGAGCGCTTATGCACACTGTCTACCCGATGGTGCAAAGCCAACCATCGGTCGACCGATTGCGAATACGCAACTCTATGTCCTTGATTCCCGGATGAACCCTGTGCCGATCGGAGTCGTAGGCGAACTCTACATCGGCGGCTGTGGCGTGGGCCGCGGCTATAGTAAGCGCCCTGATCTCACGGCTGCGCATTTTGTAGCGCATCCTTTCAGCACGCTACCAGGCGCGCGCTTGTATCGCACAGGCGATTTAGTGCGTTTCCACCCAGATGGCAACCTTGAATTTGTTGGTCGCCGTGATGACCAGGTCAAGATCCGCGGCTACCGGATCGAAACCGGCGAGGTAGAGGCCGTGTTAGCCAAGCACGCGAGCGTACAGCAAACCCATGTGGCCGCACGCCACAACGCACGAGGCGAACTGGCCTTGACTGCGTATGTCGTGGGGCGGGATAGCGCCATCAATGTTGCTGCGCTACGTGACCACCTGGCCCGCGCGCTGCCGGAGTATATGATCCCGCACGACTGGGTCTTTCTCCCCGAACTGCCGTTGCTGCCCAGCGGTAAGATTGACCGCAAGGCCTTACCCGCACCGGAAGCTGGCCAGCGCAACACGCGCACATCCTATGCACCCCCTCGTAATGATCTGGAGGCAAGTGTCGCCGCCATCTGGTGTAAAGTTCTGAATACAGCGCAAGTCGGGGTGGATGAGAACTTCTTTGAACTGGGCGGACACTCGCTGCTCCTGGCGAAACTACACGCCCGCTTGACCGAGGAATTGAGGACCGACCTGACGTTGATCGATCTGTTCCGCCTGCCTACCGTACGTCTGCAGGCGCGCTATGTCAGTGCGCCGACTGTTGAATATCGGCCACCGTCAGAAGTACAGGAGCGCGTAGAGAAGCAAAAACAGGCGTTACAACGGGTGCAGCAGGCGCGCCAGCAGCTACGTAACCCCCGCCGCTAGGTATCATTATGCGAGCGATATGCGTTACCCAGCGGTTGGTAATCCCTTTGCGGCTGATTGAGCCACGGAAGAGAAGACCATGAGCATTCAGTTAGAAGCGATTGCTTTTAATCACGACCCGACGGCGGCGACCCATGACGCCCTCAATCTCCGCCGTAACTATGGGCAACCGTTGCCGGCGCCTGAGTGGCAGCGCGGCGCCCATCTCGGTACCGATGCGGTCGTCGCTTGTTACGCCGCCAATATGACGCAGGGCAACACGCTTACCCTGCGCGCCCAGTTTCGCCGTCTCTCCGCATCGCTCACCCATGTGCAGGTCCGCGCCGTAAGCGACGGCCCGCTCACTGCCGCTCAAAATCAGGTTTTGGGCGAGGTAAGCCCCCGCACCATCGTCTTTGGCCCAAACGGGGAAAGTGACTTTGTTCTCTTTGAATTACAAGGGGCGGAGCCGTGGCGCTATGGTGTAGGGACCCATAGCGTGCGTTGGTTATGGCAATTCCGCAGTGACCTAGGCGGCGGATGGCTGCCTTTTGCCCGGACACAGCACCGGATCTGCACTGTACTTGGCATACCGACGGCGCCTTGGCAACAGGACGGCTATCCCTATAATACACAATTGCCTTGGGCGGATGTCCTGGTCTATGCTTGCCAGTGGGCGCGTTCTGCCGTCACAAGCAGTAGCGCGGCCCGACGCATCACCCATGCCGTCTATGCGTTGGGCCAACAAGGTCTACTTGCCTACAACTGTGCTAACATGGGCGCGCCGATGTATGTCTCGCCCGATTTTGTGCCGCCCTATCTCTTTGATTGCAGCGCCTTTCTAGAGCGGTTGGGGGGCGGGGTGGGCGCGGGGCTGTTTGTCAACTGCAGCGATTGCGCGGCGATCGTCTCGACCTTTGCCAATAGTTTGGGCTGTGACCTATGGCAATCGCGCATGGGGATCTTTCCAGAGGGCTTTTCCCTTAATCCGATTTTGCCCGTTGGGGCGACCCAATGGGGCAAACCGTGTGGCTGGTGGCCCGGTTTTGGCATGCATGAAGTTGCCTGGCTGGGACAGTGTGACACCAATGCCGAGCTCTTTGACGCCTGTTTGGCGCTTGATCGCGATGCCAATCCCTTGCGCCCGCCCCACCACCAAGTCGTACCGGTCAATGTTCCTTTTGGCCATGTCGGCGATGGTCAATATGCCGACCGGCTTGTTGCACCCGAAGATCGTGCCGCCTGCCAACCCTGGCCGAGTACGCGGCAGCGGCGCCTGGTTATATGAACCATACCGAGGAAAATATGACGCCAGAGATCACCGAACGCCTCAAACACCGATATCATTATGCCGCCTGGCACAATCAACCGCCGACCGCCGACCTGCGCTTTGTCTGGCAACTCTACATCAATGGGAATGAGTTTCCCCAATGGCAACTACTGCGGGCGCGTACACTGCCCACGGCGACGGCCTTGGCGGCAGCCGCAGCGCCACCGGAGAGCGCGCGGGGCGGCCGGCGGGCACGCATCATTCATTCGATGTGGCGACACGACCACGACCCGGATCGGCTCATTAGTGTCAATACCTACGAGTGTCCGTCCCAAGCGGCGGCGGACGAATTCTTAGTGCAACTGTTGGGTGAATTTCAATCGGGGCTGATCCGGCAACACCTGCATCATCCCATCGGTGACATATTTTTTGCCTCTGCGGGGGGGTATGCCATTGTCTTCCGGCGCGCCAATATCGTCGTCCTGTTGCGCAATGCCAATCGCCCTCCTCTAGCGCTAGTCGAAGCCGCGCAACAGTACGACACCTTCTTACTGGCCAAGCCAACTGATCTGCCGACGATAGCGCTACCTGCCCCAGCCCATGAGCTGTTCCAGCGAACGAAAGGGATACCGCTACCGGTCGCCGACTCCGCTGCACCAGGGCCGTTGCCAATGTATAAGTTTTTTGCAAACGCCGGCGCGGTGCAACTCGTTGACGATTTGCCCGTGTACCAACCCGATGAAGCCAGCGACCAGGTGGTCGAGGTTCACCTGCTTACGCCCCAGCGTAATAGTCGTTACCAGCTTTCCTATGTGAGTTGAACTTATGTCTAGTCGCGAAAGTGCTTACTGGCCAGATGGCGATTGGCGCACGGCAACGCCCGAAGAACAGGGATTCGACTCCGCGGTTCTGGAAAAGCTGTTACAGACACTGACGGAAGAGCAGAAAAATATCAATGCCCTGTTACTTGTGCGCAATGGATACCTGGTTCTCGAAATTTATTTTCCACCCTATCGTCGGGACATTCCTCATGACTTGGCTTCTGCGACCAAAAGCATCACCTCATTGCTGATTGGCGCCGCCCGCGACGACGGGCTGCTTCCCGACCTGAACCGGCCTGTCCTCGATTATTTTGCCGATGTCTCCCTGTCGCAGCGGGACCGGCGCAAAGCGCGCATGACGCTAGGCCACCTCCTCGCCATGACGGATGGGCTGAAGTGGCCCGAAGGCAACCTGCCCCACGGCAGTCGCAAACATATGATTACGCGACTCGCCCGCGAGAAGGATTGGGTGCATTTTATCCTCGATCAACCCATGGCCCACGCGCCTGGTACACGGTTCAACTACAATAGTGGCGCTTCACATTTATTATCGGCGCTGATCGAACGGCAAACCGGCCAGACACTGGCAGCCTATGCGATGACCCGTCTCTTTGCGCCATTAGCCATTGCGGAGCCTTACTGGGTGGCCGACCCGATGGGGATCACGCTCGGCGGTTGGGGATTGCATCTGACGCCCTATGACCTGACCAAGATTGGTTATCTGGCGTTGCGTGGCGGGCAATGGCAGAAAGCGCAGGTGATTTCGGCTGCCTGGCTCGCTGACGCTACATCTGCCCACGTCCCTTCGATTGCGCCGCGCACTTGGTCAGGACGACTGCGTGAGGTGCTGACTACACCGTTCCGCCGTAAAGGATCCGGCGCGCCCAAACTTGGGTTCGGCTATCACTGGTGGATTCCCCCTTTCGGCGGCTTTGCCGCGCGCGGGTATGGCGGACAGGCGCTATTTGTCATGCCACAACTCGATCTCGTCGCAGTCTTTAGTGGCGGGCTGCGTCCAACGGAGGCATTCCTACCGGAGAAGTTGATGGCCGATTATATTTTACCGGCCATGCACCCCCCCGAATCACGCTCGGCGCCGCGGCCGCCGCTGGCACAACGCATAGAACAACTGATGGCAGCGGTCAATGCGCGCGAAGCCTGGTCCCATCCCTTATCGCCCACGGCATACCGCATTGCCAACCGCATGTACCAGTTCAAGCCTAACGCGGCGTCGCTTGGCTCAGTCTGTCTGCGCTTTGAGCAGAGCGATGAAGCGGAATTGACCCTGGTGCAGCACAATCGAAAGATGATCTTGCGCATTGGGCTGGATGGCAACTTTCGCGCAAATGAGTTTGATCCATGGCACACCGTTGTAATGCGCGGCACCTGGGTGGACGAACAAACTTTTGTCGTCCAATCCCGTCCGCTGGCGACAGGTGATAAGTTCGCGATGAAGTTTATATTCAGCGAGAATCATGTGGACGTAGCGTCATACAGTCTAGCCCAGAACCAACACTTCCGGCTAAGAGGCCGCGCCGTCCGCCCCGAATAGTGGTTGAATTGGAACAGGGCGGTTGGCTAATTCGTCCAGTAAATATTATCGATTTTCCAGTTTTTACGCCAGGCGGGCGCACGCAGAAGGACAGGAATGATCAGTTGTCCGCAGTCAGCTAGTCGCGTAGTCCAGAGTCAGTCTATGCGCTTTCGCGTGGGTTGCGGTCTACTGATAATGTAAACTGCCTGTATACACTTTCACATGCTTTGCAGACAGCTTTGTGAAAATGTAATAGCATGTCGTTGCGCGATCAGCGGATCCAAGAAGTAGCCCTTCCCCAGCAGATCAGGGTTATTTCCTGTGCTGCGTGTAAGGACACGTTCGTGTGTGAACAGGTCTGGCCTGAAACAAAGGATATTTACCCATGAATACACAGCATTCGTTACCCCCACCCGGTTTGTCTTTTCTCTCGCCCCAGCAGACAAAGTGGGCGCTCCTTCTGCTCCTCCCTATCTTGCTCTTTTTGATCAGCGGCTGTATTCCCATTACGGCAGAAGAAGCAACGCCAGTCCCAACGCCGGAGCCGCAAACGGTGCCGGTCGTCGCGCTGGCGCCGCCGAGCGCACGCCCCGGCACAACCGTTTTTCTCTCCAGCGCCGGGTGGCAGCCCAATGATGTTTTGACCCTGAGCGTTGTGTCGATCCAGAATCGTGAGCCGCTCACCACCACGATCTTTACCGACGCCGCCGATGAGCAGGGGCGCTTTACGGCCTCCTTCTTGTTGCCGCTGGATCTGGATCAAAGCGATGATCCGGTTGTGCGGGTTGTTCTTGCCTCAAATACAACCGGTGTACGGGCGGAAGCGCCTTTCCTATTGGCGATTGCCACAGGGCTACCCACCCCCCTAACCACACCAACCACCGCGGCAACGCCAACGACCGCCGCCACCCAACCACCTACCGCAACGCCGATCCCTGGTGCAACCGCCACGCCACGCCCGGCCAACTTTGCCGTGGTGGCGACCGGTGGATTGAATTTCCGCACCGGGCCATCGGTGGCTTTCCCGGTGATTCGGGCGCTGCCCGGCGGCACTGGTGTGACCGTACTGGGGCGCAACGCCACCGGCGACTGGCTCTATGTGCGGCTGAACACCGGCGAAGAGGGCTGGCTGGCCGCGCGCTTTACCGATTTCACCGGCAGCGTTCCCGTTGTGGCGACCCCGGCCCTGCCGCCAACGCCGGTGGCGCCAACGGCGACGACGCCGGCGCCAACCACCACCGCAACCCCGGTCATTACCGAATGGCGCGGCGAATATTACAACAATGATTCCTTGCTCTACCCGCCGGTCTTTGTGCGCAATGATTCCACCCTTGACTTCAACTGGGGGACAGGCTCACCGGCGCCGGATATTCCCAACAATGACTTCTCCGTGCGCTGGACCCGTTCGCTCTCCTTCGACGAAGGGAACTACCGCTTTGTCGCCACGGTTGACGACGGCGTGCGCATCTGGATTGATGGCGACCTGATCATCGACCAGTGGCGCGATACCTCGCTCACTACGTACACTGCCGAACGGCGCGTCAGTGGCGGCGCCCATACCTTGCGCGTCGAATATTACGACAACCAGGATCTGGCCGCCATCCGCTTCTACTGGGAACGCATTGACGGCGGCGGTGGCAACTTCCCCGACTGGCGGGGCGAATATTGGTCGAACCGCAACCTGGAGGGTAGCCCGACCATAGTGCGCAATGATGAGGAGATCGACTTTAACTGGGGTTCCGGCTCGCCTGATGCCCGCATTCCGCGTGATAACTTCTCGGCGCGCTGGACCCAACGGGTTGAGTTTGACGAGGGTCTCTACCGCTTCTTTGCCCGCGCCGATGACGGCATTCGCGTCTACCTGGACAATGAATTGATCATCAACGAGTGGCACGATGGTGAGGCCGATGTGGAGTACGCCGTTGACCGCCAACTTGACGACGACGATTATCGCATCCGGGTTGAGTATTATGAGCGCACCGGTGGCGCCCTGGTCGAGTTTGGCTGGCGTCGCGTCAACCCCACGGCTACCCCAACGTCACCGCCGACGCAAACGCCGACGACCGTGCCGCCGACGGCTACCCCAACATCACCGCCGACGCAAACGCCAACGACCGTGCCGCCGACAGCGACCGCCACCCCAATCGCGACCGCCACGGCCACGGTGACGCAAACGCCAACCACGGCGCCCCCCACCGAGACGCCCACCGCGACCGCTACGGCCACGGCTACGGCCACGGCTACGCCCGTCCCGGTGGCGACGGTCAGCCCGGCAACCGGTGGCGCCGGCACACAAGTGACCGTTAGCGGCAGTGGCTTCCCGGCCAACACCACGGTGAATGTACATCTGGCCGCATTAGCGGCCGCCGCCGCCGCCGAAACGGCGCCGCCCACGGCCTATGCGACGACTACTACAGATGCAAACGGCGCCTATAGCATCACCTTTGCTATGCCTGCGACTTGGCCGGATGGTTCCCCCATCCCCAATGGTCGGATCATCGTTGTCGTCGCCACCGAAGGCTTTACGGCCCAGGCCAGCACCGCGTTCGCCTACCGCCGCCCGGCCGTCACCCCGACACCGACAGTGACGCCAACGGCGACCTCGGCTGCGCCAACAGAAACGCCGGCGGCAACCACCACGGCCACGGCCACCGCATCCCCGACACCCACCGCGTCCGTCAGTCCGACGCCGGCGGCCAACGTGCGCTTGACGCCGGCCACCGGCGGGCCAAACACGCAGGTGGTGATCAGCGGCAGCGGCTTCCCGGCCAACAGTGCGGTCTATGTCTACCTGGGCGCGTTTGACGGCGCCATCGATCCGAATGACAACCCGGAACATTATGTCATTCTTCCGACCAATGCCGACGGGGAGTATAACGGCGCCCTAGCCGTCCCCGCCACCTGGCCGAATGGTGACCCCATTCCCGCCGGGCCGTTGATCGTGTTGGTGGCGACCAATGACTTCAGCGTCCAGGCCAGCGCCACCTTTACCTACACCGGCGCAACGCCGTAGATCCCGGAGTAAAGACTTATGAGAGTTATGTAAATAAAGCGGTAACTGTAGGTCATCGCCGCCGGTGTGACAAGTTCCAAGGATTACCGAAACAATTCGCTACCCTTCATTAGTCTTTACTACAAAAACTCGCCACCTGACCAGGATGGGATCTCCCCAGACACCTAGTGTGTCTGGGGAGGTTTTTTTATAAGCTAAAGGCAGCAATCCGGTTGATTCACGGTGACGCCCCAGGCGATGGGAGAGGACAATTTCAGCTCGTTCCCCCATCACCCTGACTTCGGCGAGTCGCACCCGGAGGGTTCCCGCTTCCAAGTGTGAGCCGTCACCGTGTCATGATCCAAGGAGCGATCTATGTATGTCAAAGACCAAATGACGACGCCAGTCTTTACCTTGACGCCCGACACACCCTTTCTTGATGCGCTCAAATTGATGCGTGAGCGCAAAATTCGGCGGATTCCGATTGTGGATGAGCAGGGCAAGTTACTGGGCATTGTTTCCGAGCGCGATCTGCTTCATGCCGAACCGTCGCCGGCCACCTCGCTCAGTGTGTGGGAGATGAACTATTTGCTCTGGAAGCTCAGATTGGGGGATGTGATGACCAAAGCGGCCGTTACGGTGACACCGCTGACGAAATTGCAGGATGCCGCTTCCTTGATGATCAAACACAAAATCGGCGGCCTGCCGGTAGTCGATGCCGAAGAAAAGGTGGTCGGCGTCATTACCGAGACGGACATTTTTAAGGCATTTGTGGCCCTGCTTGATACTGAGCAAATGGTCTTTGCCTAACCCGTGCAGTCCGCTGTTTACCGAAGAGGAGGAGCGTTATGACAAAACGAAAAGTGCTTGTGCCATTGGATGGTTCCGACTTTAGCCGTTCAATCTTTGAGATCATCGAAAGCTACCTACATCCTGACGATGTGGCGTTGGTGCTGATACAGGTGATCGCCCCGCAATTACTGACAGCGGACAACCCAGCTTATTCCAGCACGTTGGAGGAGACTGTCTGGACAGGGGCGTACTCGGCGCGCACGCAACGCATGGAACAACAGTTGGCGCTTTCGGCGCAGGAGCGTGAAACCTATCGCGTGGCCGTTCATGAAGAATTAGAGACAACCGCCCGCGGCTTACGCCAGCTTGGCTATGACGTAACGACTGAAGTGCAATTTGGCGACGCCGCCGAGCGGATCATCGAATATGTCCAGGCCAATGAGATGGATCTGGTCGCGATGACAACGCATGGTCGCACCGGGTTGGGGCGTCTGTTATTGGGTAGCGTGGCAACCGAGGTATTACACAAGTTGCATGTGCCGATCTTGCTCATGCGCTCGGCTCACATCTAAGGCATATTCAAAGAAATCGTTACCCGTAGGGGCGTCCCCTTGCGGGCGCCCCGGTGTGTTCGGCAAGCCGGCGCGCCTGCAAGGGGCGGTTGCCTTCTCGGCGCCTACGTTCTTTGCCTATACCTAAGTCAAGTTGACGGCAGTAACGCGGTTGCCAGTCGCCCCGGCAGCCCCGGCTCGATCCAGAGGGCGCTATCGATTTGCAGGGCGCGCACACCGGGAATTTGTAACACCGTGCGCGCCTGCTCTGCGGTATGAATGCCGCCACAGGCGATGAGCGCCGCCGGCAGCGCCAGCTTACTCACCGCCAACAAGGCCGCAAACATGAGATGATAGACGACCGGACCATAAAGCGTGCCCTGTACCAACGCCGGTGCGCCGGTCGGCATGGCACGCAATGCCGCCGCGGGCGGTGGCTGACCAACGACGATCCCCACGGCGCCGGCTGCGACCGCTACCGGCGCCAACTGCACCGCCGCGGCCAGGGGAAGTTTCACCCAGATCGGCAAGTCGGAAATTTGCATCGTCGTGTAGATCGCCCGTTGTACAACCTCGGCGTCAGTGCCGTTGCCGATCAACAATTCAATGCCGGCCACCGCCGGCACTGGCGCTAGCCGCTCTAGGACAAAAGTCAGCGCCGATGGCCGGCTCTCCGCCACTTGCACAATCACCGGTGCACCCAACCGCGCCCACGGGCGCGCAAAGCGTTTCACCACATCATTGACGCCCCGGTTTTGTGCCCCGACGCCCAACACCATCCCGCCGGTCAACTCTGCTACGCGTGGCGGCCCAATGCCACTGCCGCTCTGGCGCAACAACGGCCCCACCACCACCGCCCCCAACGCTTTAACATCCACGCCACTCGTCATTGCCTCGCCATAGCCAACGCTCCCCCCTGCCAATAGCACGGGACTCTTGACAATCAACCCTGTTTTGTGGCCTGGTGCGAGATCGATCATGGTGGTTGGTCAGTTGATAGGTTCGTTGGTTAGCCGGTGCGTCGATTGGCTGGTTCGTTGGTTAGCCGGTGCGTTGGTTGGCCGGTGCGTTGGTTGAGCGGGTGCGTTGGTTGAGCTTGTCGAAACCAACGCACCCGCTCAACCAACGATTTTACTCCGGTCGGAAGGAGCCGATGATTTGGTCGAAGATCGGTTCTTTGGCGGCTTGTTGATCGCCAGGGGTGACGAGGGTCATGATATAGATCTTGTCGTTAGCGAGCAGGCCCACGACTTTGCCAAAGAGGGTGTTGTTGATGCCGACGGCGGCGAGGTTGGCGGTGGCGCGGCCGCGCACGGCCGGCAGGTTGTTGACCGTGGCGGCTTCAATCGTAGCAATCTTGACCTCGCCCAGCGCCGCCAGGTTGCTTTCAATGGTCTGTTGTACCAGCGCCAGCGCCTCTTCGGCGGTGAGGCCGGGGGCGTCGATCACCGCGACGTTAAGCAGGGTGGGTAGGCCGCCAAACATGGCCGACATGAGGTCAGTGACATAGATGAGGCCAATGCCCTGTCCTTCTGGGCTGGCAAGGAACTGGTTCAGTTGTTCAAGCTGTTCGCCCATGCCCAGCAGACCGGCCACCGCGCGCACCTGGGTTCCCTGTAGATCGAGCGCGGTCCAGCCGCTGGGGACAGCAAAAGAGTAGTGTAGGCGCTCATCGTTGACCACCGTAAAGCCATTCGGGATGGTGACTTGCGGCGTTGCACTGGCTGTGCGACCGGCGGCGCCAACGCTGGCCGGGGTGGGCGTGGCGGTGGGCAAGGGCGTGGGGGTAAAGGTGGGCGTGGGTTCAGCAAAGCCGGGGATGCTCGGCAGCAGCCCGCCGCAAGCGGTCAGCAGCAACAGCGATAACAGTGTAGCGACTACTGTCAATTTTGTACTTTTCATGATGATTGATTCTATTTTCCCAAAATCACTAGGCGTTCCGCAAGGCGCATCGTAGAGGCATGATAGTTCATGCCTCTACGATGCGCCTTGCGGAACGCCTGAACACAACAAACTACGGTCAACTTACCAACGGCGCTGGCTACGCAGGAAGAGGTAGGGATCGGCGGGGCGTTCGCCGTCGATCACGAGCCAGCCGCCGGGAAATTTCTGGGCGCGCACGGGGAAACGGGCGGCTTCCGGCATAATGGCTAAGCCCAACAAGCTTTGGATCTCGGCATCTTGCCAGATCTTGCCAAAGATGCGCTGGGGGGTAAAACGCCCCTCTTCCGGCAGGTTGATAGCCCCACGCGGTGTAGTCAGGGCGTCGGTCAACCAGGTCAGATCCAGGTCTTCCCACTGTTGATCGGCCACATGGAAAACAAACATTCTGTTCACCTCAGCCAGGTAAAGCATAAAGCCATGCTCAAACTTGAGCAGTTCCCCGGTTCCGCCCACAACCGCGCTCGTGGCGCACTGAAATTCCGGTTGCAATTTGGGAGCAAGCTGGGCAATATAGGGTTTGAAGGATTGATCGGGCAGAAAGATGCAGGTCGTAGCCGCCAGCTTCGCGGTCGCGGTCATTGGCGTCGTTGACCAAATAACAGCAATGGGCTTGCCAGCTACGGTGGCGGCAGGCAACTGCGTGACAATGCCCGCCGCCTGGCGCCCCTGGCCGTTGCCGCTGGCGACCATTGGCGTTGTACTATCCAGGTCGCCGCTGGCGGCCATCACATTGGGCAGCGGCTGCCAGGTGTTTTTGAAGCCTTGCCACAGATCACGCAGCGACAGATTCATCAGCCGCAAGAAGAGCAGGAAACCGATCAGCACCAAGAGAACGGCCAGAATAATGCCGGAGACGCGTCGCAACCGCTGGTCGAGCACGCGGTCATAGTAGACATCCGGTTCCTGGGGGGGCGCCGTGGTTGTGACCGCCGGGACGCTGGGCGCGGTGGCGGTCACGGTCGCTGGCGCCGGCACGGCCAGATCGGCAGTGGCAGGGATCAAGACGGAGGTGCGACCGGTGGCCGCGGCCGTTTTGTTGAGCACCACGAGGTCGAGCGTCATCGTGGTGTTATGCTCCAATTGCTCGGCGCTCAGGCCAACATCGCTGGGGTTGCCGCCCAGCGCCAGATCCGCCGCCATTTCGTCGGCGCTTTGATAGCGGTCCGCCGGGTCTTTGGCTAGGCTACGCTGTAAGACTTGCAGGTGGGTCTGCGAAAGCTGGCGCAAAATCTCGTCGTCAATGGTGACCGGCTCGTAGACATGGGCGTGGAGGATCTGCACCGTCGAGCCGACAAAAGGTTGCCGACCGGTAATACAGCGGTAGAAGACGGCGCCCAGCGCATAAAGATCGGCGCGATGATCGATGTTGCGCCGGCCCAGACACTGTTCCGGCGCCATAAAGGCGGGGGTGCCGACGGTGCGCCCGGAGTGGGTTAGCTCCGGCACATCCAGAGCGCGCGCAATGCCGAAATCACTGAGCAGCGGCACCAGCGGGTAATCCAACGACTCGAGGACAACGCTGTTGGGGGCGCCGGCGCTGACGGTGCGCAAGAGAATATTGCTGGGCTTGACATCGCGATGGATGACGCCCCGTTTGTGCGCATAGGCCAACGCTTCGGCAATGGGCGCCAGGAGCAGGGAACTCTCCTCGGCGGTCAGCCGGCGCCGGCTGGCGAGCAGGGCGGAGAGATCTTCCCCTTCCACCAACTCCATGGCGATATAGGCGGAATCGTCGCCGTTGGCCATGCCCACGCGCAGCGTGCGAACAATGTGCGGGTGTTGCAATTTGGCCGCGGTCTGCGCCTCATAGCGAAAGCGGTTGTAGACCTTTTCATCGGTGTTGTGCAACAAGACTTTCAGCGCAACGGGCAGGCCGTCCACGATGTCATAGGCTTGGTAGACGGTAGTGAGACCGCCGCGCCCCAGCCGTTTTTGGATATGGTAGCGCCCGATCTCGCGTCCCGTCAAGTCGCGGAAGCCTGAGCCGTCGGCCGCGTCGCTCTGGTTTTGGTTTATTTCACCCACTGGATTGCGTGTTCCAACCAATTGTTCAAAACCCCTTGCATCGGCATGACCATCTGCTCGCTGCCGCCCGCCAATGGGACTTCCCAGATCGCCCATTTGCCCTCCCGATCACTGGCAAAGGCCACCCAACGACCATCGGGGCTAATGGTCGGCAGCCCATCCTGGGCCGGGTGATTGGTCAATTGCAATTCGCTGCCGTCGGCCACGCGCACGCGGAAAAGCTCCCAGTTGTTGGCGCCGACGTCACGCATAAAGACGACATATTGTCCATCGGGCGACCAAACCGGCCGGCGGTCGCTGCCGTTGTTGGTTAGTGGCGCTTTGTTGCCGCCATTTTCGTCGATCAACCAGAGTCCCACATTGTTGCCGGTCTCATTGGCGCCTTTATAGGCAATGCGGGACGGCCCGCTTAGGCGCGGACTCCAGGCTGGATCTTCGCCCAGCGTATAGGCTGTCCCGTTGAGCGCCGGGGGCGCGGCGACATAGACCCGGAAGCGGCGATCACCTTCGCGATCACTCGCAAAGGCAACGCGGTTACTCTCCGGCGACCAACTGGGGGCGCTGATCCGGCTATCTTCAATAAAGCTGGAGAGGCGCGGGTAAATCGCTTGTGGGGCGAGCGGCGCCGTAAAGTTATAGAGGCTGATGCCCTCCGAATCGCTGCGCCGGCTAAAGAAGGCCATGGTGCGACCATCGGGAGAGACGCCGGGTTGTGTGCCATTTTCCACCAACAAGACCCAGTTGTGTGTGGCGCCATCGGTGGTGGCGCGATAGATGCGGTAGACGCTGCCCTCTTGGGTGGAGTAGATAAAAGTCCCCCCTTGCTGGGCCGGTAGCGCTTCTGGTGTCGGCGTCGCCTTGGTGTCACCGCATTGTTGTTGATAATGCTGTAGCCTGTCCGTATATGGGCTATTTTCAGCGATGGCATTGGCGACACTCAAATATTCCGCCGCCGAACAGAAGGCTTGGGCCTCCGCGGCCAGCGTCGCGTAATCGTTATAGAGGAGACTCAAGGCGTCGGCAGCCAGCGCTTTCGTGGTCTCGCCGATGGCGTTGGCGTAACGGGCTGTCGCCAGGTTCAAGGCCACAATGGCCGGGTCGTCATCGCGTACCTGTAGGGCTGCGTCAAAATAGGCCAACGCCTCTGCCGGCCGGCGGGCTTTATTCGCTTGGTTGGCAATACCAACATAGGTGTCAAAGAGCACGGTTTTGACCTGGGTGATCGGAATGGTGGCCTGCCACTGCTGCCAGAAGGGAGCGTCTTCCTTTTTAAGCAGATTATCGATAATGAGTTTGGTCTGCTCGCCGGGGGGCAATTCCAGCAGCGCCTTGACGGAGATGTTGGCTTCCTGTTGCAGCGCCGCGCCGATAACTTCCAGCGCCTGCCGCCGGGCTTGCCGCCACTCCCGCTCTTGGTGGAAGTAGAGGACATCTTCCTGCCAGGTGGCGCCAATGTCAACGCTGATCTCGTCGGTCAGTGCGTCCGTTGCGCTCACGGTTGTTGTGGCGGTTGGCGCTGTCGGTGTGGTCAGGGTTGCGGTTGCCATCCCCGTCGCCGCGACGGTTGTGCTATGGGTAACGGTGTCGGTGGCGCTTACACGACTATCTTGAGTTGTTGCGCCGGCGACCGTTGGTCGCGCAGCCGGCGTCGCCACGGTGGTGGCTGCCGGTGTATCGACCGGTGCAAGCGTACTCGTCGGCGCTGTCGTGGCGGTGATAACGGCGGCCGCCGTGGGCAAGAGCGCACCGGCTATTTGCCCATCCGGGCCGGTATTCTGCCCGTCGCGATTAGGCAGGAGGTTGACCAATGCCAGCGACAGTAGGACAAACAAGGCCACCGACAAAAGGCTGGCGACCGTGACATAGACCCAATTCGTGGGCCGGTTCGTTGGACGGCGGCGGGCGGCGTTGGCATCGGCTCTGGACGCGACGGTGACGTTGGACTGGGTGGTGCGGGCGCCGGTCAGCGGGTTGCGCGCGACAACTTCACCGGCGCCCGCTGGATCACCGACGCCACGGCTCGTGGTTGATTGGGCGCGTACATTTTGCTCCGTCACCCCGGAGACGAGGACATGCGCAGTCTTCTTCTCCTGTTCCGGCTGGAGCGCCGCCAACATCGGCAGCGTCAAGGTGGCTTCCTGGGCGCCGTTGAGCGGTACGCGCAGATAGCGCAGGAGCGCCGCCAGGTCATTGGCAAAGAGCGCCATATCGGCGTAGCGATCCTCCGGGTTCTTTTGCAAGGCGCGCTGCAAGATGTTCAACATCGCCGGCGGCAGCGCCTTGGCAATCGCATCAGGGATGGTCAGCGCTTCATAGACATGCGCGTGGAGAATCTGCGTCGTCGCGCCCATAAAAGGCGGGCGCCCGACCAGACAGCGGTACAAGACCGTGGCCAGTGAATAGATGTCGGCGCGGCCATCGAGATTGCGCGTGCCGGCGCACTGTTCGGGGGACATATAGGCCGGTGTGCCGATGGTGCGACCAACGCTGGTCAGTTCCGGCGCATCCAACGCACGAGCAATGCCAAAATCGGAGAGCAGCGGGATAACCGGATGGGGCAGCGCCGAAAGTTGGATGCTATGAGGCTCGCCGGGTTGGGCCGTGCGTAGCAGGATGTTACTGGGCTTGACATCGCGGTGAATCACATGTTGGCTATGGGCATAGGCCAGGGCGCGAGCAATCGGTTCGAGCAAGAGGCAACTGTCGGCCACGCTCAACTGGTTTTGCCGTTCCAGCAGGCTGGCGAGGCTATCGCCTTCCACCAGTTCCATAGCAATATAAGGAAAGGCGTTTTGCACCTGCCCCACGCGCAGCGTCTGCACAATATGGGGGTGGGCGAGGTTACTGACGGTGCGCGCTTCGGTGCGGAAGCGTTCGCGCAAAATGTCATCGGCGCCCGGCGCCAACACTTTGAGCGCGACGGGTTGATCCGCTTCCGTATCGACGGCGCGGTAAACGGTGGCCATTGCCCCGCCGCCCAAGCGGTCAATGATCCGATACCCATCAAACGTTTGGGGCAGCAGACCGCCGTCGCCCGTTGGCAGGGCGGGTGTCGAAGCGCCGACCGGCTGTGCCTGCTGATCTGCTAAAGGATAGTTTGCCGTGCTGCTCATTGATGAACTAACGCTGCCGAATTTAACCGTATATTACAAAAAAACTTTGCCTCTTTGCCCATATGCTGGTATATTGTCCGTAGTCCGCAGCCGCTTGGTCGCTTGGTCGCTTGGTCCAGAGTCGGCCTTTGCTACCTTGATTGCGTTGCGGTCTATGGATTGTGCATCAGTCAACGTAATCGTACTGACCCACAGGATTGCCGGCAAGGGGCAAGCGTTGCTAACGCCTATGAAAGCGTTATGTAAATCTTATTATACACAGCGTTGTGCAGATCGGATATTTTTTAAGCGCCCAAGTGCGCATCTGGCAAGCCGGCGCAAGGCTGTGGCTTGGCTGAATGGCTACCGACAATGGGTTGCTGCGCCATGAATTGTGTCACTTTGGTTTGCCGTTTTTCCAGCAGTACGGGGGGATAATGATATACTAGCTGTCAGGCAACTGCCGATCTACCGGCAAAAAATAAATCATCTATCATAAATACGCCGCAGAAGCGAAAAAGTTATTGTTGGGAAATCGTAGGGCAGAACGTAGTGGAAAAAGCGTCCTTTTGTATAATCAGTAGTCCGCAGTCGTATAGTCGCGGAGTCCAGAGTCGGTCTAATCCAAGCCTGGCTACGTTGCAGTCTACTGATCATCGGGTAGCAGTAAAGATTGGATGAAGAGGCTGTGAGTCGATTTGGGCGATTGATCTGTACAAGTGGCCCCAAAGCGGGCGTTGAATATGAGTTGACCGCGGATCTGACCATGGTTGGGCGCTCGGCCAACTGCCAGATTATGTTGGAAGATCCCTTTGCTTCGCGCCATCATGCCGAGATCCACCGGCATGACAATGCCTATCAGGTGCATGATCTGCAGAGCAAGAATGGCGTCACCATTGATGGCGTGCGTCTCTCGGCCGGCGCCACGGTCTGGCTGCAGGATGGCAGTGAAGTGCAATTTGCCTCCACTCGTTTCCGCTTCTATGATCCCTCGGCCACCGTCACCGCGCCGTCGCTGATTGCCGTGCGCGAGCCGGGATTGCGCGTCGATATGAATACGCGCCAGGTCTTTGTCGATGGCATTTTGCTCGACCCGCCGCTGAGCGCCAAACAATTTGACCTGATCTGGTTTCTCTTCCAGAACCGGGGACGCGTTGTGAGCAAAGATGAGATCGCCCACGCCGTCTGGCCGGAGCAGGAGGGCGAAGTCTACGACGCCAACATCGACCGCATGATCAGCCGCGTCCGCAGCCGCATCGAACCCGACGCCACCGACGATCCCCGCTTTATCGCCACCATCCGGGGGTATGGCTATCGGTTGTTGGCGGATTAAGCGCTAGTTGGTTGGTTGGTTCGTTGGTTGAGCCTGTCGAAACCAACGAACCAACCAACCAACGAACCAACTACCCACCGGAGACCACCCCATGACCCACCACTGCTGTTTTGACCGCTATTTGCCCAACGAGAGTCCGTATGAATATGTGCAACAGGGCCGCGCTGATGAGATCCGGGCGGCGGCCTTGCGCAATAAGTTCTGGGCGCCGGTGGGGCGGACGTTGCGCGTGCGCTTTCTGGATGGCGACCTGGCGGTGCAGCAGAAGGTGGCCCGCTTTGCCCAAGAGTGGAGCCAGGTTGCCAATCTCCGCTTTGACTTTGGCGACCATCCGGTGGCGGAGATTCGTATTTCCTTTCAATTGCCCGGCTCCTGGTCCTTTATCGGCAACGATGCGCTGGGCGTGCCGACCCGCGAACCGACCATGAACTTTGGCTGGCTCACCCCGGCGACGCCCAACGACGAGGTGCGCCAAGTCGTGCTGCACGAGTTTGGTCACGCGCTGGGGTTGGTTCACGAACACCAGAACCCGGCGGCGGCCATCCCCTGGAACCGGGCGGCGGTCTACGACTACTACAGCGGCCCGCCCAACCACTGGACGCCCGAACAGGTGGAGGTCAACCTCTTCCAGACCTACGACGCCAGCCTGACCCAACACTCCGCCTTTGACCCGCAGTCGATCATGCTCTATCCGATCCCGGAAGAATTTACCGAGGGGGGCTTTAGCGTGGGCTGGAATGCAACGCTCTCGGCGGTGGATCGGGCGTATGTGGCGGCGTGGTATCCGTTTGGGTAGCAAAGTTTTTGGTTAATCAAGCGGGCTACGCACACCACCAGGGCCTTTGTTGAGGACATGTGTATAAATTTGGGTGGTTTTTACATCAAACGAATGCCACTGCCGTAGAGCAATTTCGCCATCATCTGGTGCAGGCCGGTCATTTTTCCAATCACGAGTTGCACTTCAGCTTTGGTCAAGACAACGGGCAACCGTTTGTCCCGCTCGGCCCATACGGCGTCGATATAGCCGGTAAGTTCAATCCAATCTACATAGGTTTTCTCAGTGCTATAGGCGTAATTTTTTGGGCGGAGGACATCACGGACTTGGTCAAGGAGTTTTTTCGGCTTTGGTTCCATCGGTAAGGCTCGCAAAATTCTTGTTGACAAAGGCATTGGAAATTGGTATAGTAATAAACAGACATTATTGTAAACCAAACAAGAACGTCCGTTCTGTGCTGTCGATCATAACACAAACGATGACTATCTGGAAGTGACAAAAGCCTGACAGTTCCCGTCCATAGGCCGACGCGGTGGTATCAACGCTTTTGCCGACATACGCGGAAGCGGCATTTATCGTCGCGCTTTGCGCACAACGGAACCGGATCGCCGTTTGTATCTGGCTGTTCCACTGGAAATCTACAAAACCTTCTTTACGCTGCCATTTATCCAAGAAGGGGGGAAGAATATCAACTGTTGTTGCTGGTGTATGATGCCGAGGAGAAGATGATTATCACATGGCAAAAATAGAGCGTTATCGCGAGCTAGTAAAACAGGTCATTCGGGACCATGCCCGACATCAATTGGCTTATGGTGAGATTGAAACCCAAACCATCTTTGACACAGAGGGCGATCACTATCAACTAGTGCATGCCGGTTGGCATAACAAGCTACGTCAATATGGGTGTTTGATCCACATTGACATTAAGATAGGAGTTACGCAGTTGGACAAGACCTGTCAGGTTTCGCAAACCTGACAGGTCTCTGGTAGCGCCCGTCAACTGCGTAACTCCTATAAGAATGAGAAGATTTGGATTCAGTACGATGGTACCGAAGTTGGGGTAGCCAATGAACTGGCGGCTCTTGGCGTGCCCAAGTCAGATATTGTGCTGGCATATCTTTCGTCATTTGCACGTCAACATACCGAGTTTGCGGTGGCATGATCCGCCGAACATCAGATCGAAGCGAGTGGGCGAGATCACGGGTTCATTATGGCTTTCTACCCGCTTTAGTTAGTTGGGTGCTTGCAGTCTCTTCCCCGCGCCTCGCCCACCGCTTCATTACTGTGTTCGGCCTGGCTTGTAGCGCCATAGTCACGGCAGGTTCGTTTTTGATTCGTCAAATCATTGCGAACCATGCGCCTCAATAGGTTGTGGCAGAAACAGATGATGACGCGGTCGATTTTTATCGAAAGCGAGGATTCCATAGTGTTCCTTTCGAATCGAGATGGGGAACAATCACATGTAGTGAAGCGCATCGAACGGTTTCAGCGACAACTCGCCCATTTGCGGCAGGTGGAGAAGAATCCGGCAAACTATCGGGCATCTGCATCAGGCTTTTTAGCAGAAATTGATCGGATGCAATTAGAAGTACGCGAGTATTTAAGCTTTCATCCGGCAGAGTTGTTCGCAGTTCCAGCATTTGCTTGAGTGTTAGGCTACTCTACCATGCAAAGCAAAATGCCGAACATTCGATGAAAATGATCGCAATGCAGAAAAGTCAGGTGGAAAATGCCTGACTTTTCTGTCGCGTATCGCTTAGCTCGTTCGGCATCATCGACTCTCTTTTGGAAACGAAACATGGGTGTCAAGAACTACTTAATCGACGGCGTTTCCTGCGCCGGCAAAACGACGGTCGGCAGTGAACTGCACAGGCGCGGCTACCACGTCATCCACGGCGATGAGGAGTTGGCCTATTGGGGCGATCGGCAAACCGGGGAGCCGGTGGATGGGTGCGCTGACGAGCAGCGTACTTGGCTATGGGACGTTACGAAGGTCAGCGCTTTGGTGGCCGATCAACAGCATGTGGTAACATTCTTTTGTGGCGGTTCCAGGAATTCCGCCCGCTTCCGCGATCTGTTCGATGAAGTTTTTGTGCTGGATATCGATTTGGCTACGCTGAACCGGCGTCTTGCGGCCCGACCCGCAACCGAGTGGGGCGGAACGGCCAGTGAAGGAGAAGCCTTTGCGCGCTACCAACAGGCGACCAAAGCGGGCCTGCCCGGGAACGCCAGCATCATCGATGCCACAGCGCCCCTCGCAAAGGTCGTGGATGCCATTCTTGAAAAGGCCAACGTGGGCGCCGCCTGAAGAATCGTGAGATAGTGGTGTCCGCTTTTGGCCGAAAGCGGTGCGTAATGAATCCAGGTTGATGGCTTTGGGTTGGTGGAACTGAAGAGTTTACAAATCTATGAATCTTAAAGAAGTCAAGAATCAATTTCCCGAAATGGCAGATGAGATCGAGAGCCTTGAAAGTCTAGGGTTCGCTTCGCGTAGTGGTAATTGGGTTGATACCCTTGATATTGAGAAAGCAAAGACAGCTTGTTGGTTGGTCGGCAGAGTGGGTGACGATCACGATGCGGATGCACTTGTTACGATTCTGTTGGGTCAACGTAGCGAGTTGTGGATGCCGGCAGCAACTTCGCTCAACGTGATTGGGACAGAAAAGCACGTAACGCCCTTATTATCCCTGCTTGCGAACTGTCCTGAAATTGAGCGACAAATTGGCGTAGTCTACGCTCTTTCTTCAATCGCCATGCGATGTCCAGAGAAGCAGGCCGTGGAAGTGCAGCGTAAACTGGTCGAAGTAGCAGCTAATCCTACTTTAGCTGCTCCTGTTAGAGGATATGCCTTGGAGGGTTTGACAGGGATTAACCGAGAGCTTTACCCAGAGTTGTATCAGCGCGCAGTGACCGTCATTCTTCACGCGTTGGATGATGGCGAAGCGGAAGTTAGGTTCTGGGCTTGTTTTGCTGTGGCTGGATTAAAGATAAGAGAGGCATTGGATAAACTGCGACTATTACAGACCGATCGCACAATCGTTCCGGGATGGTGGTCTGTGGGTGAGGAAGCTGAAGATGCTATCACGTTGCTGAATGGAGGAGAGCCGCCACTGCGTAACCCCCAATTATCTACCACCTAACCACTATATTCATTTACAACGTCCAGATGTGGTCATGGAAGCGATCGATACGCTACTCTCGCTCGTGCAAGGCTCAGCGAAATAGAGGCAAAGATGGATAGCACAAATTCAGCGCCTTCAGTGGGTAGTAACAAGCGATGACATCTTCATCAAAGCAGAGGGCGATTGAATTCCTATCAACCACCCCTTCAAAAGAGGCATTGCTCGCCTTGATTTCCTGGTTGGATCTAGAGTACACTAATGGCTCCCGGGTTTCATTTGCCCAACAACTGCTTGCCCGTGCTGTTGTCGCGGTCGGCTATCGCTTGTATGAGAAAGACAATGCCAGGACAATCGCACTGACGATTGCGGCCGCCGAAAGGTTTGCCCTTGCACCAACGGCAGAAAATTTCGCTAGCTACCAAGCCGCCGCGACGAATTCGTACCCCTTTGGCGCAGGCGATGGCTGTTATGCCATTGCCGAAACAGGCTATCCTGGCTGTGAAGTGGGGAGTGGGTGCCGGAGTGGTTCAGGCTGTTTGTATCTATCGGGCATGGACGAAATTTTTGTAATAGAGGCTATCAGGAAGGAGCTTCTCCCCTGGCTGCAAGAATAGCGCACCCTTGGTAAGACGCTCGGAGCATCTTTGCGAGAATCTACCTATTTCATATTCTACATGTACGACAAAGGAAGATCATTGTGTCAGCAAACATTCACTTCGCCATGGGTGGCGCCATTTTTGGTGACTTTACCCTGGAATCCATCCAACTGATTGCCAAGCATGGGCTGCCGGGGGTTGAACCCTATCGCGGCCACCTGATGGCCTGGCTCGACAAACCGCAAGCGCTGAAGGATCTCCTCGACGCGCACGGGATCCGGCTCATTACTGCCTCGAACGGCGGGCCTGGTCAGGCGATGGAGTTCATTGACCGCTCCAAACGGCAGGAAACTGTTGCCGATCATGTCGCCTTCTGTCGCGATTTCCTCAAGGTCTTTGGCTGTACCCACTATAAGATCAACATGGGGAGCCGACCGGCGAACGGCGTGACCACCGCCGACGACATCAAAGCCATTGCCGAAACCGTGACCGAAATCGGCAAGCGCACGTTGGAGATGGGGGTCACGATTGCGCCTCATCCGCACATCTGGGGACCAATCGAGCGGCCGGAGGAAGTACGCGCCCTGCTCGACCAGACCGATCCGGCGATTGTCTCCTGGATTCCCGACACGGCGCAGCTCAACCTCGGCGGCGGCGATCCCGTGCAGTTGATCGACGATTACTACGACCGTCTGGCCGCCATCCACTGGAAGGACTCGAAGTCCTCCTATCGCGGCTATACCGGCCCAACCCCGACGAAGGAGATGCACGCGCAGGAAATTCTCTACAAGGATCTCGGGGCCGGCGGCGTTGATCATCCCGCGATTTGGACGATGTTGCAGGCGCGCGGCTACAAGGGGTGGATCACGCTCGACCTGGATCCGCCGCGGCCCAACGAGGGCGAAGGGTCGGTCGACGACAAAATCGGGATCAACTGCCGCTATCTGCGGGAAACGCTGAACGTTCCTCACTTCTAGGTCGGTAGGCCAGTCGTTGAGTGTCACCTTTCGTCCGCGGTGGTTGGTCAGGTATTTGTGCATAGGCTGTACCTACTCAGCTCCTAGCCAGTCACGGACTGGCTAGGAGCTGAGTAGGTGCCATAGGCTGTTACTTGTTTTCCTGTTGGATCAACGGCAAGAAAAGCGATTGCTGTTTGGTAACAGGCGGATTCTGGGTTGCCGAAGTGACCGGCAAGGTTTGCGCCTTGGGCGGGCTTTGTACGGCCAGACGAAAACTTTGTGTCCACGTCGGCGTAGTCGGATAGGGGTTGCTCTGTAACCGTTTGCGCCATTGATCGTTGTTCAGCCGCTCCGGCGGGTTGGCGTCGCTGCCGGCGGCAACCACTTCAAAATAAGTGAAGGCCGGCCCGACATAAAGCGCCATCCCCTCATCGGTATCAACTACCAACAATGCGGCGGCGACCGGCCCGGTGGCGGCATGAAGAACCCGCGGCGGGTAGAGCGCAGACCTCGGGTCGTTGGTCGCGTTCGTGTGGACATCGGCGATGAGCGCCGGGTTGTTATCTTTCTTGTAGAAGAGGTGGGCATACCAGCCATCCCACCGCTCTTCTACCTCTGGCCCGGCACAACCCCCTTCAATATAGCGCGCTTCCCGCTTGATCATGCTCTTCAAGAAAAGTTCTTCCTGCTCGGTGAAAGCTTCCAGCCGTAGCTCCTTTTCGGCTAACTGTTGCAGGCGGGTGCTGACAAAGGCCAGATTTTCCAAATAGGCGACAATCTTCGCACGAATTGCCACCCCATCGTCCGTCGGCGCCAAGGGAACGGCAGCCAGCACTTGCTGCACATCCTGCGCCAACTGGGCCAGCGCGGCGTAGAAGGCAGGGTATGGCTCGACATAGCCGGCGGGATATTCGCACGTCACCTCGCTCGGTGTAAACGATTGTTTGACATAGAGCATGTTGTCATGACGCAGTTGCGTCCACGAGCCAAGCTGTGTTTGCAACATTTTGTCGGCCCAGGCGGCAGTGCGCATGGCTTTGGGGTACATTGGCTCAGTGGTCGGCGTGTTGAGGGTGCGCAACAGCCCCAACCACTGGTTATAGACCGGCGCCCGCCAGAACGCCGCCGGCAGCGCGGCGATACTCTGCTGAAGTTGGGTAAGCTGGGGCGTGTACTGGTAAGTTGCCAACTCGCTTTGCAAATGGGTCAAGGCACGCGGGTTGCCCAGCGCGGCCATTACATCCAACGGGTCCGGCAGCGCTCGATGGATTGGCTTGCCATCGACCATCAGCCGGTCATAGACCAGTTCGCTAAAGACAAAGGAATCGATGGCAAAGCGTTGGCCCAACAAGAGAAAGCTCGTCGGGCGCGGGATGGGTTGGTCGCTGGGGTTATCGGCGTGGCGCTCGATCAACTGGCCGGTAATGCGTTGTTGCCCATAGTCGTTGGTGGTCAGTAAGGTGAGCAGCGCTGCGCCGTCAGCCGTGAGTAGTTGACCCGGTGTCGTGATGGTCGCATCGGTCAGAAAGCGGTCAAAATCGGGTAGGGTCATGTTGTCGCTGCGCCCGATCAGCAGTTCCAGCAAGCCATTGATCACCTGCCAACGCAGCCGTTGGTCGGTGTCGTCGATGGCGTTACGCAAAATCGCTGCCGCCGCCATCTGTGACTGGTCGAGGATCGGTATGTTGGTCAGCGGGTCATAGGCCACAAAGCGGAAATCAATCTGGGCCAACCAGTTCATGGCGCGGAAATAGGTTTCCAGTTTGTAGTTGTCGGCATAGTGGGCGCGTGGTTTGAAGAGGGTAAAATCAATGGCGCGTTTTGTGCCAAAGAGCGGAATCTCGGCATGGACATTGGCGTCGGTTGCCCATTTGACATATTCCGCCACTGCCGGATCGTCGCTTTTGCTGCCCTGGAGCAGATGATACGCCACCGCCAGATAGACATCAACATCGCGATAGAGTGGGTCAAGGGCTGGATCGGGATTGGCTTGCTGTTGGGTTGCCAGGGTGGCGCGCGTAGTTGTGAGCAGCGCCGCCAGTTGCGGTGTGAGAATGGAGAGTTCTAACTCTTGGAGCAGATCGTCATATGACTGGTGGAAGGCATGGAGCAAGGAATCGGTCGTCACCAGGACGGGGAGATCCTTCCAGTAGATCCAGGCATAGGCTTCAATAAAGCGTTGCCAACGGATACGGTCGCTCACCACAAAGCCATTGCGCGCTAGAGCGTCCCGTTCGCTAGTGTTTAACGCCAAAGTTTGCTCGACCAACGGGAGGTATTTGACGCCATCGAGCGGAATGTTAAGCTGTTCCAGATAGGGCGTGGTGGTAAAGGTCTGGGCAGCCGCAATGGGGCTGGCTTCAAACTGGGTAAAGGGTATGGATTGAGGGGCCGTGCGTAACGCGGACGCCGCTGTCGAGACATCGTTTGTACAGGCGGTCAGCAGCGGCGTGACAAAGAGAACAACTGCCAGGGAAAGGGATAGCCACTGTTTCATGGTTGTTTTCCTTATGATGAAATAAAGAAAGAATATCGTAAGGTTATTGTAGCATAGTACAATGACCGCGCCTAATCCGATGATGAGTCATTCTGTTTTGTCAGGATTCGTCTGCCCCCTACCCGCTTCATTCGCGCCGTAATTGACAAAGCTTCCCGCCAACTCTATAATGCCTCCTGCATCCCAACTGTTTTCTGGTTAAAGACATAGCTCTAATAGCCGTTCTGTTGAATGATCAAACACATCTTGATGAGGTCATATGCCACAGAAACCCTCTTGGTTATTTATCAGTAGTCTCTTGTTGATCGTTATGTTTCTGGATCTGTGTATGATCCAGCGTTACCGATAGCCAACCGAGATGGCACTGGTTATATCTGTTACCGTAAACCAGAGAGTGCGACGTGTGACAATTTACTTCGCATTGAAAATGCAAAAGATTGGCCTGATAAGATTCCTTGGAACTAACCTATGCACATTGGCATTTCCCTATCCTCCACCTACGCTGTCACCGATATGCGTCTGGGCGCCCAGTATATGATCGAACGCGCCAGGGCTGCCGCGACTGCCGGCCTTGATAGCCTCTTTGTCGGCGACCATCATGTCACGCCGACGCCCTACTACCAGAACACGCCGATCCTGGCCCGGCTGCTGGCGGAGTGGCAACATGCACCGGCGGGCGCGCTCTACTTGTTGCCCTTTCGCCACCCGGTGCTGCTGGCCGAAGAGATTGCCACCCTGGCGACGCTGACGCCCCAGCGCTTTATTCTCCAATGTGGTCTGGGCTATGGCGACCGCGAGTTTGCCGCCTTTGGCATTAATCCCAAGCACCGCCCCTCACGCTTTGAGGAATGCCTGTCGATTATGCGCCGTTTGTGGGCAGGAGAAACAGTGTCACACCAGGGGCGCTGGACGCTTGCGAATGCCCACATCGCACCGACGCCACCGGAACCAATCGAAGTCTGGATTGCGGCAGAAGCGGAGCCGGCCATTGAACGCGCAGCCCGACTGGGTAATGGTTGGATTGCGGCGCCAAGTCTCACGCCAGCGCGCGCCAAAGCGGATCTGGCGCGCTATCTTGCTTACTGTGAGCAGCAGCGGCGCACCCCTGGCGTCCGCGTCATTCGGCGGGATATTTATGTGGGGGCGAGCGCAGCCGAAGCCGCAGCAACCGGTGGGCCGGTGATTGCCGGCGGTTATCGTGGCTTCGCCCCCGAAGCGACCATTATCGGTGATGTGACGGCGGTGGCGGACGCCTTTCTCTCCTTGGGTGCAATGGGCTTTACTCATATTCTGGTGCGCAATCTGATGCCGACCCAAGCCCATGTGTTGGCGAGTATTGAGCGGTTGGCGCGCGTCAAAGAACTGGTCAATTTGTAACGCTTAACCGCGGATATGCGCGCGAATGGCGGCGATTAACCGTTCTGGCGATTCACGTTTTGAAACAAATGCGGTGGCGCCGGCGGCATAAACGCGTTCTTGGGTAGCGGGGTCGTCATGGATACTGAGAATGATCACAATTGTGTTAAGCTTACCCATAGACAAACTTTTGAGAATCGTAGCAATATCGCTGCCAGGCATTTCTACATCCATGATGATTACATCCGGCTGTAATGCTGATGCCAGGCGCAATGCCTCCTGCCCATCCCCTGCTTCCCCGACGACGACAAACTTGGGTTCCAGGGCCAGCGTCATGCGCAAACCACGCCTGACTTGGGGTTGATCATCGACTACTAAAACCTTGATCATCACCAGCTCATTTCCAAACAGTACATTGCCGCCAATGCCCCAACAGCGGTATAATCGGGTTTCTACACTACAAATACAAGCAGTATAGCCCTGATGCGCGTTGGGTTCATCAGGACAAGGGGTGAATCGTCCCTCCGACCTTTGGCGGAGACGGTGCTTTCCTGAAATAGGGGGTGAGTATGCCGATTCGCATTCTTCTGGTTGATGATCACAGCGTCGTACGCCAGGGGTTGAAGATGTTCCTGACCCTCGACCCGGAGTTGGTAGTAGTGGGCGAGGCGACCAATGGCGAAGAAGCGCTGCGCTACGCTCAATCCCTACAACCGGATGTTGTCCTCATGGATCTACTCATGCCGGTGATGGACGGCATTGCGGCGACAGCCGCCATCCGGCGTACCTTGCCCGATGTGGAAGTGATCGCCCTCACCAGCGTCTTGGAAGATGAGAAGGTTATCGGCGCTGTGCGCGCCGGCGCTATCGGCTATCTGCTCAAAGATACCCAGGCCGACGAGTTATGCCGGGCGATTAAAGCGGCCGCGGCCGGGCAGGTCCAACTTTCACCACAAGCTGCCGCCCGGTTAATGCGTGAAGTGCGCGCCCCCGAAAGCCCCGAAAAATTGACCGAGCGCGAGACCGATGTCTTGCGCCTGTTGGCTCAAGGCTATGCCAACAAAGAGATCGCCCAGCACTTACAGTTGGGCGAGAAGACGATCAAGACCCATGTCAGCAACATCCTCAGCAAACTGGGCGTGCCGAGCCGCACCCAAGCCGCGCTCTATGCTGTGCGCATTGGTCTAGTCGCCAACAAAGGGTGAGCCGGTCTTATGACAACCACTGGAAGCGCGGCGCGTCAACCGCCGGTGGCAACGCCCGAAGCGTCGCCAACTGCGTTTACCCCAACGCGTGACTTCTTCCGGCGCGCGTTTGATGCCAGCCCAGTCGCCATTGCCATTGGCACCCTGGCCGAAGGTCGCCATCTGGAGATCAACCCCAGCTTTCTGCGTCAGACCGGCTACAGCCGTGAGGAGATCATCGGTCATAGCTCACTCGAACTGGGCATTTGGGCCACCCCGGCCGATCGGGCGCGCATCGTCCAGATGCTACAGGCGCAACAGGCGGTGCATGAGGTGGAGATCACCATCCGCACCAAACTAGGCGCGTTGCGGCGCGTGCTGGCCTCCGTTGAGCAGATCGATGTTGAGGGCGTCGCCTGTCTCCTCACCATGTTTCAGGACATTACCGAACGCACACAAATCGAAGCGGCCTTGCGCGCCAGCGAAGAGCGCTATCAACTCATCACTTGGGTGACAACCGATGCTGTCTGGGACTGGAATCTGGTAACCAACGAAGTGCAATGGAGCCAGGGCTTGCGCACCGGGTTTGGCTTTCCGAATGAGGCGTTGCGCCGTCATAACTGGTGGCAAGGGCAGGTACACCCCGAAGATATTGCCCAGGCCGAGGCCAGTGTCCAGGCCGCCATTGCCGGGGGCGAACGCTTCTGGTCGGGTGAATATCGCTTCCAACGCGCCGATGGCAGCTATGCCCATGTGCTGGATCGCGGCTATATTGTTCGTGATGCAGCCGGCAAGCCGTTGCGCATGTTGGGCGCGATGGTGGATATTTCAGAGCGCAAAGCCCACGAACAGGAGTTGGCGGTGCGCGAGCAGCAATATCGCAAATCGTTGGAGACGCGCGTCGAGGAGCGGACACGCGAGTTGTCGACTTTGTTGACCGTTGGCCGGGAGATCGCTTCGACCCTGGCCTTGGAACCGTTGCTGGGGTTGATTCTCGATCAATTGAAATCGGTGATCCCCTACACCGCCGCGTCGATCTTAAGCCGCGAAGGCGATGCCCTGCGCGGGCGCGCCTATCGTGGCCCCTTGCCCCAGACGGTGGTCGCTCTGGTGCGCGGTACGGTTAAGAATCCCATTGACGAGCGCGTGCTGGCTACGCGCCAACCCTTGATCATCCCTGATCTCCGCGCCGATACCCCTGATGTCCAGGCCTTGCGCCGCACCGCCGGTGAGCGCTTTGCCCTCTATTATCAAGGCATTCGTTGTTGGATGCGCGTCCCCTTGATTGTCAAGGAACATGCGGTGGGGGTGTTGACTTTGCAACACGCCGAGCCGGCTTACTTTACGGCCCATCATGCCGAGTTGGCGCTGGCCTTTGCCGATCAAGCGGCGGTGGCGATTGAAAATGCCCGTCTCTACGGTCAGGCGCAGCAATTCGCCGCCGGCCAGGAGCGGCAACGGCTGGCGCGCGAGTTGCATGATTCGGTCTCCCAGGCGCTCTATGGCATCGCTTTGGGCGCTCGCACCGCCCGCACGCTCCTCGACCGCGACCCCCAAAAGGTCGCCGAGCCGCTTGACTATGTCTTACAATTGGCCGAAGCCGGCCTGGCCGAAATGCGGGCGCTGATCTTCGAGTTGCGCCCCGAATCGCTGGCGCTGGAAGGGCTGGTGGCGGCGCTTGAAAAGCAAGCGGCGTCGTTACGCGTTCGTCACCAAATCGCTGTCCAGACCCACTTGATGCCGGAACCTGAGGTCGCCCTTGACCTCAAAGAAGTCTTCTATCGTATTGCCCAGGAAGCGTTACACAATATTGTCAAACATGCGCGCGCCAGTCATGTTACCGTCACG
This sequence comes from Caldilinea sp. CFX5, assembly GCA_021405325.1. Next base: position 44,178 of record QWII01000080.1, read on the forward strand.
CTCAGTCAGGCCGACAATGCCCTTGTCTTAGCGGTGGCGGACAATGGCCAAGGCTTTGATCCAAGTGGTGAATTTCCCGGTCATCTGGGCTTGAAGTCAATGCGGGAACGGGCCATCCAGTTAGGCGGTACACTCACCATCACCAGCGCGCCCGGCCAGGGGACCCGCGTTGATCTCCAGATTCCAAATAACTTAGGACTTACGCCAGCGGCCTCGTAGGGGCACGATAGTTCGTGCCCCTACGAGGCCGCTGGCGTAAGTCCTATAACTGATGCTACGCACCGGGTACCCAGAGGGCTGCCGCGCTATCTCTGGCGGCAGCCGGCAGGGATGCCGGCGTTCCCAGGAGGTAAATAAACTATTGCACTGCTTTAGCGCACCACCGCAAAGTGGGCCATCATCCCGGCTGCGTGGTGTTCGAGGATATGACAGTGATACATCCAACTGCCGGGCCGGTCATCGGGCAGCCAGGCAATGCGGACTGTACTCTTGGCCGGCACGTTGACAACATCTTCCCATGAGCGCCAGGCCGGTGGCTCCCCGTTGATGGCAAGCACTTGAAAGAAGAAACCGTGCAGGTGAAAGGGGTGATCGATGGGCGCCACATTGACAATATCCCAGACCTGAAGATCGCCTACCTTCACCGGTTCGGCGTGATGGTGCGTTTCGTCGTTGATCAGAAAGTCAAAACCGCGCCGCAGGCTCATGCGTCCACTCAATTTCACCGTGCGTGAGGGTGTCACCGGGCCAGTTACGAGCGGATCAATCGTGCGCAGATGTTCGGGGATCACCGCCACCGAGGGTTTAGCCGCGCCAACCTTGAGGGTGGCAAAGCGTTCACTCTTGCGATGGCCTGTGCCGCGATTGTAGGGGAGCGCCTCGACGGCCAACACCTCGCCCTCCGTAAAGGGGCCAACGGCCAAATCGACCCGATCCGCCGCGGCTAACAAGACTTCCGTCGCTGCCACTGGCGCCTCGATCAGGCCGCCGTCTGTACCCAGGATGCGGAAGGGCTTGCCACCGATGGCAAGGCGCACATAGCGCGCACTCGAAGCATTGATGACCCGCCAGCGCTCGATCTGACCGGCGGCGATGGTCAAGTCCGGTTCCGCTTTGCCATTCACCAGCCTGACTTCGCCCTCGCGCCCATTGTGGCGGTCCAGTAGATTCCCAAAGCCGGCGACCTTGCCCCACCAGTTGAGCTTGAGATCATCCAGCACCAGGATCTGCTCGCCATCTAGTGTCGGCTCATCCGCGCCACGCACGATCAGCGCCCCATAGAGTCCTTTTTCCAGTTGCACCGTCTCATTAGTGTGCGGGTGATACCAGAATGTACCGGCATCGGGCGGCGTAAAGCGATAGGTAAAGCTTTCCCCAGGTTGTACTGGCTGCTGGACATGCTCGGTGCCATCCATCGCCGCCGGCACCCGCAAGCCATGCCAGTGGACAATCGTTGGTTCGGGTAGATTGTTGGTGAGCTGAATCGCCAGCGGGACGCCTTGTCTGGCCTCGATCACCGGTCCCGGTATTTGCCCGTTGAAACCATAACCGGAAACGACCCGGCCTGGCGCGTACTCCCAGGTCGTCTCCTGCGCTGCTAACGCCACCTGTACGATCTCCTGACTATTTGCCGCCACCGTGGCGGCGGCTCACCTCTGGTTAAGTGCTTGGTTCATGGCATCCTCCGTAAAATAATCCCGGAATATTGACATACTCCGG
>QWII01000221.1 GCA_021405325.1 Caldilinea sp. CFX5
GCGGATGTCCGGGTCATTCACTCTGGCCTTATGGTTCGATGCGGCCACCTGGTCACTATCGCCGGTATGCCGGCACTGCTGGCACTGAAACGTGTCCCCGCGCCGGTTGTCCCGATGGACATAACCGCAAGCAGGACACGTTTGCGACGAATAGGCTGGGTTGACCTGCTTTCGACGACAACCTGCCGCCGACGCCTTGAAGTCAACACGTTCTTTGAGCACCCGACGGGCCCACACACTCACTCGCCGGGAGACATCTTTGCTGGGGGCTGGACCGCGCAAGTCCAGCTTTTCGGTGATGATCAGTTCGGGTTGGCGCTTTTTGAGCACTTGGTTGACGGCAGTATTGATCTGCCGGTTCATTTCGGCCCAGCGTTTGCGAGCCTGGCGGCGCAGCTTCTTGCGCCCCAGATTGTATTTCTGAATACGGCGGGCTTTGGCGTGGTCGCCGCGCTCTCTGGCTTTTTTAGCAATCTGGTGCAGTTTGTTGCGCCTGCGGCCTTTGTCGCGGATGGCCTGAGAGGTTTGTTTGAGGAAGGGGCCGAATCCTTCACCATACCTTTGACCATCTTCATCAGTAAAGACTTCGGTCAGGCCGGCATCCAGGGCACAGATCTCAGCGGGATCAGACGCGAGCGTTTCTTCACCTACTTGTGTTTCGGTTTCGACAGTTCTGGTCATGACAGCGGCGTAATGCACCTCGATCCGCTGCTCGTCCTCATCCAGGACCAACCGCAGGTTGCCGCGAATGGCGCTGTGGCCGGTCAGGGGAATGACAATCCGCTGCCGAGGCAACAGACTCATCACCGAGATATATTGGGTGCCGTTCTTCTCAAACACCTGGTACATATCGGCGTCCAGCGCAAAGGAGCGGGCTTTGCGCACACAGGGATGACTGCCCTTATTGCGCCGGATGACCCGTCGCAGGTAGTTCTGGACAATCTTGCGCTCTTTCAGGTCAATCGTGAAATGTCTGGGAATAGGCGCTCGCCCGAGCACCAATTGGGCCAGACGCTGCGGCGATTTGAGCAGCCAGTAGGCGTAGTGCTGCTGGGTCTCATTCCAGCCCGGATGCTCAAAGATGCGCGGTTTGATCTCGGCTGCCAAAGCAGCCCAGTTTTTGAGTACGGTCTCATAAGCGTCCTTGAGAGCCATCTTCCACATCCGGCCCTGCAAGCCGTTGGGGCTGGCGTAGCGTTCTTTAACCAGGACATCCCGGCGCGGTTGCTCAGAAGGAGGCTGGGCAAAGCGAGCCGGAATGAAGTAGGACAAGTGAACCTGCTTCTCTCGGGCGTAGCAGCGAGCAATCTGTTTGAGAGCTTGCCACTTGCGGCGGTTGAGTTTGGAGCTGATCCGACAGATGGTGCGCCTCATAGCGCCAATTTTAGTACAAATGTTCGAGTATCGCAAGCAGATTTATCTATCTTAATGATTAAATTTGTATAAGTTCAATGGCATTTCTATGAAAATAGTATTTTCTCTTTTCAATCGCGGCGGCAACAGCAACACAGATGCAATTCGTCAGTCTACGACGATGACGATGGCCTACT
>QWII01000081.1 GCA_021405325.1 Caldilinea sp. CFX5
CCCGCGCTGCTGACGATCTGGACCTCCAGCCCTTTCAGCGGTAGGCTTTCGCCCGGCCTGGCGACAATATGGCGGCCCGAAGCGCGAACGGCGGCGTAGGCGCGAAACGGCTCCAGCACGCGCGGGTCGGGCTTCTCCGGAGGGAGGCCGCGATCGACGAAGGCTCCAATCGGAATCTGTGTCGAGAGCTCGGGCGCCCCGCCGACGTGATCCCCATGGAAGTGCGAGATCACCAGGTAATCGATCTTGCTGACCCCGGCGTCCTTCGCGGCCGCCAGGATGCGGTTCACGTCCCGCCCCTCGTTGCCCGCGTAGCCGGTGTCGAACAGCAGCGACTCGCCCCAAATTTTGGATACAAAGTGCAACACGGCCTGAATTACCCTCGCCTTCCCATAACTTCATCGCCTGAGTAAACGCCGCGGTGGCGGCGGCCAGGTCATGTTGGTCAAAGGCGGCTTTACCGGCGACAAAGAGGCCGGGGGCCTGGGCGATGGCGTCGGCAGGGAAGAGGGCGCCGGCTTCGGCCAGCAGGGCAGCGCACGCGTCATAGCGGCGCTCCAGGCGAGCAACCTCTGCGCGGCGCTGTAACGTTAACCCCAATAGCGCGTGATCGCTCTGGGTACGGGCTAGAGTCGCTGCTTCCGCCAACTGGGCTTCTGCTAGTGGCAACCGGCTTAGGCGTTCATTGAACAACCCCAGGTCGGCCAACAGCGCTGCCATGGTCGTCTCATCCGCCCGCGCCACGCTGGCCGCCAGCCCCTGTTCCAGATAGGGCGCCCAGACGGCCCAAGCGCCGGCCAGGTTGAAGCGCGGGGTCAAGCGGCGCAGCAACAGCCGCAGCAACGGCCAGCCCGCTGGCGTCGCAAAGGCATAGGTCAACACCGCCTCCACCCGCGCTCGCAGCGTCGCCGACAGCGCCGGCCCCGTCTCCGCTTCCGCCCGCGTCAACACCACTTGTAACGTGCGTAGGATATTCTTGTGAAAAACATCGCCGTAGTCATTTGGGTCACTGGCGATCCGATCGGTTGTCATAAAGCAAATTCCTTACTCAAGACAGGAGACAGGAGACACGAGGCAGGAGACACGAGACAGGAGACATAGATCGTCGATTTCTTCTGTCTTCTGACCTCTGTCTTCTATCTTTGTGTTTCCTTGCCTCGTGTCTCCTGCCTCGTGTCTCCTTGTCTTCTGTCACTTCCCCAACCACCTCACCACTTGCTCCAATAAAAAGGTTCGGGTCAGGTTATGGATCGCATAGCGCCGGTCGTTGAGGCCGCCGCGGGCGTCGACGAGGTTGAGGGTTACGAGTTGGTTGAGCGCGGTGCGCAGGTCGTCCAGATCCAGGTCGCCCACTTCAGCCAGGTAGCCCAGGTCGTCGCCATCGGGGCCGGCAAAGGGCATCACCAGCAGCGCTTTGCGTTCCAAGGGATCGAGTTTAGCCCACGCTTTCTGGTAGATGTAGGTGTAGAGGTTGGTGGCCGGCTGGCTGCGCGCCTGGCGCAGGTCATAGAGAATCGATTGCAGGCCGTAGATATGGGTCTGCCCGACCACCAGGCGCAGGGCGAGCGGGTTGCCCCCCACAGTCTCGACAATGGGCAGCAATTCGGCGTCGCTGCTCATCGCCAGCACCGGCAGCCCGCGCAGCGCCGCCTCGTGGCGGATCAATTGCAGGGCATGGCATGAGCTTAATTCAGCCACCTTGTCATGGTAAAGATTGGCGATGCCAAAGAGATTCTCGCGTGCCGTGACAATGAATTTGCTCGGGTTTGCCAGCTTCTGTAAGGTGGGGAGCAGCGTTTCAATATCGATCACAGTTTCGAGGTTGTCGATCACAATAATATGGGGCAGATCCTTAAGCCGAGAGCGCAACGCCTGTTCGTAGCGCTCCGGCGCGGCGTTGGGGATCAACTGGTGGGCCAGCGCTGCCATCATCTGCTCGGCGTTCATAACCGGTTGCGGATTGCGTTCCAGCTTGCCCATAAGGCTGAGTTGCTCGCGCTGGGCGCTGATCCAGCCGATGTCGTCGACCTGGCCGGCGGCGATCAGCCGGTGAAGCAGCGCCTTGGCCAGCGTCGTCTTGCCAATACCGCCGATGCCTTCGAGGGCGATGATCCAGGGCGGGCCGTCGGTGGTTACCAGCGCTTGCAGCCGGGCCAGCGGCGCCGCCAGCCCAATCGGTTCGTTGATTAGTTCGCCACCCAATCGTTCAATCATGGTCTCCCGTTGGTGGAGCGCGGCTTGGGCGTCATGGGCGATGATCGTTTCGGTCAGCAGGGTAGTGGCCTGTCGTTGCAACACATAGAGATGACTTTCGGAGACATTCATTCGGTTGGCAATCTGTTGGACGGTGTCGCCATCGAGGTGGCGCGCTTGTAAGAAGTTGGCTTCCGGTTCATATTTTTCCTGTAAGAGGCGCAAGCCGTCGAGTAGAAATTGATTGACGGCTAGTTTGCTGTTGCCGCCATTGCGTCGCAACAAGCGACGAAAAAGATAGAATTGGTTGAATGCTTCATGACCCTTCCCCAGGCGCTTCCAATCCTTGAGCGCCTGGTGGATGATTTCGTCAATGGATGGCGGGGATTCAGGGGATAGTGGCGAGAGTGAACTTTCCATTGGCTGAACTCTCCTTGGCTTACTACGATAACCTTACGTTATTTGTTGACGGGTTAAGGCTAATGTGTGTATAATGGCGTAGAATAACATAATTTTTCGCCAATTCCAATTGTCTGAAAACTTTGTTTTTTGTCCTTTTTTATTGGATAGTGGGTATGGGGTAGTGGGTATGAGTGATTGATAAGGAATATCCAATACCCAATATCCAACGAAAAATGGCAATTTGGAGCTTTTTTGGAGCTTTTCTAGAGGTTTTCTATAGATCAAAAACGCCCAACCGGGTGTATAATCGGCTCATGCTGAACGTTAGCGAAGACCAGGAAGGGAATCGTTCGATGAGCCTTCATGTCATACCAAAGAAGCACAAGCTCTTAAAAGCGACCCCCAAAGCGCAATCCTGTGTCCTGGTATTATGGGGTGAATATTTTGACGAGATAGCGGCTGCTACGTTTATTGCCACCTTACGTCAGGCTGGTCTTTGCGTACGAGTGGTGGGGGTGCATGGCTTACTAGCTGCCGGGCGCAATGGTCTGGTCCTTCATGCCGATCTGACCCTAAGCGAGGTAAAGGCGCTGCTTCCTAATGTCTTTTGCGTGATCCTGCCTTGTGGTCGGGCGGCGGTCAAGCGGTTGGAAAATGACCCGCGCATTCACGAACTCTTCGCCGCGATCGCGCACAATGATGCCAAGGTGGTAGTCTATGACGAAGGAGTGCGGCGTCAAACGCTCATCCGCTGCCATGCCATTCCAAATCAAGCTATTGTCGCATACCCCCATGATGCTAACTTAACAGCTTTTGCCCAAGAGATGGGTAGAACGCTTGCCCGCAACATTGCTGATCACCCTGAACGCATCTTTCCTTTGTAGCCTGTTGGTTCCCCATCCCCGCCCATCGACTTTGTTCCTCCACCGTCACAGGTGAATCCCGCGTCACCTGTGCGTTCCCCCTGCTGCTTAAGTTTCCTGCTGTGCTGTTCGCTTCGTCATCAAACACTGTTTTTGTCATCAAATACTGTTTATTTGACAAGACTTCGCCCGTCAACTAGGCAGAATGACGGCCTTACGCTACAATAAGCGTATCGGTTCAAACAGATGACATGCAAACAAGCACAGGATCTTATGCGATTAGGTATTTTGAACGCCAATACGCCGGCGGAGGAAGCACTCTTTCAAATGCCGGAGCTGAACAACTTCCGCACCTTCTTTGCCCAGGTTCCCCACAACCTCACCTTCGTCGAATATCGGATTACCGAAGGCGACTTTCCCTCGACCGTCACCGCCTGTGACGCCTATCTGGTCACCGGCAGCCCGCAAGGGGTCTATGACCCGGCACCGTGGATCGGCACACTGGCCGACTTTCTCCGGCAAAGTTACGCCGCCGGGCGGAAGTTGGTGGGCATCTGCTTTGGGCATCAGATCATGGCCCATGCGCTGGGCGGTCATGCCGAGAAGGCGGCGGGCTGGGGCATGGGCTTGCGCCGCTTTACCATTGATGCCACGCCGGCTTGGATGACCACAGCGCCGACGCACGGACAACTCTACTTCTGTCATCAAGATCAGGTGGTGCGCCTACCGGTGGGCGCCCAACGGCTGGCCGGCGACGCCTTCTGCCCCAACGCGATCTTTGTCATCGGCAACCAGGTCTTGGGCATTCAGGGCCACCCCGAATTTTCCACTGCCTTTATGGCGACGTTGATCGAGGTGCTGGGCGAACAAGCGGGGGCAACGGTGGCTGCACAGGCCGCCGCTTCGCTCCATGAGGGCGCACCGGATGGGGCGCTGGTCGCGCAGTGGGTAGTGAATTTTTTACAGCAATAAGCGACAAACCCGGTTTCTGACAGAAACCGGGTTTGTCGCTTACTGCTGTTCCCTAGAAGGTGGTTGTTTTGACAAAGCGCTTGTTGATAGCCGTTGGGGTGGGAGTGGCGGCGTTGGCGATCTATTGGGGGACGCCCCGCTATTTTGACCGGACGACGACGCCCGATGTGGCCTATTTTAATCAGTTGGCGGAAGCCTTTTTACAGGGGCGGCTCTACCTGGCTGAACCGGCCAGCACCCATGATTTGACTTTACATGCGGGGCGTTGGTATGTCCCCTTTCCGCCCTTGCCGGCGCTCTTGATGTTGCCCTGGGTAGCGGTGATGGGGGCGGCGTCGCTCAATACGGTCTTCTTTGCGGCGCTCTTTGGCGCGCTCAATGTGACACTGATTTTTCTGCTGCTTAGGGGGCTGGCGCGGCGCCAGTGGACGCACCTAGGGTTGACCGACAATCTCTGGCTCACCCTGCTCTTTGGGCTGGGTAGCGTCCACTGGTATATGGCAACGATTGGCTCGGTCTGGTTTGTCGCGCAAATTTGCACGGTGACCTTTGTGGCGCTGGCGCTCTGGCTGGCGGTGGAAGGGCGAGCGCCCTGGCTGGTGGGACTGGCGTTGGCATTGGCGATGTTGGCGCGCCCCAATGTGCTGCTCACCTGGCCGCTGCTGCTGGGCATGGCCGCCACCCATTTGACAACGGCGGGGCGACCACTCAAGTGGCCGTTGTTGATGCGATGGGCGCTGCTTTCGGCGCTGCCGCTGGCCGTGGCGCTGGGTGCGTTGCTGCTCTATAATCAGGCGCGCTTTGGCAGCCCCCTCGACTTTGGCTATTTGACCGAAAATGTGGCCGAGAAGCTGGCGCCCGATCTGCGCCGCTATGGGCAATTCAACCTGCATTATCTCCCCAAAAATTTCTGGGCCATGTGGCTGGCCGGCCCGCAATGGGATGAGGAGCTACGCTTCTGGCGCCCCGACCCCGAAGGTATGAGTCTGCTCTTGACTACGCCGGCGCTGATCTACCTGGCCCGCGCTCGGCGACGCTCTTGGCTGGTCAGCGGTGGCTGGTCAGCCTTTTGTCTCTTGTTAGCACCCCTGTTACTTTATTATAATACTGGCTGGTGGCAATTTGGCTACCGGTTTAGCCTCGACTTTATGGCGCCGGTGATGGTGTTGCTGGCGCTGGCCGTGCACAAACGAGTCACCGGCGCGATGCGGCTGCTCATTCTGGCCGGTGTGCTCGTCAACTTGTATGGCGTGGTTTGGTGGCATTCGTGAGAGAAATTGGGTGATTTGGTGATTGGTTTGTTGCTATCGCGTCAATCACCAAATCACCCAATCACCTGATTGTTTTAGGAGGGTACGGACATGTTAAAAATTGGTATTCTCGGCAGTGATAACAGCCATGCCGAGCGCTTTTCCGAGTTGCTCAACCTGCCTGAACATCCCAATTTTCTGGCCGATGCCGATGCACAGGTGGTGGCAATCTGGGGGCAGGAGCCGAACCGCACGCAACAGGTGGCGCAGCAGAACCGGATCGCTACGATTGTCGATGACCCTGTAGCCATGTTTGATCTGGTCGATGCGATCATTTGTGTGACGCGTCATGGCGGGTTACACCTGGATCTGGTGCGCCCTTATGTGCAGGCGCGCGTCCCCACCTTTGTGGACAAGCCGCTGGCGATTGATCCCGATGATGCACGCACGATGGTTGCGCTGGCGGCACAAAATCGCACCCCTTTTACCTCTTTCTCCACCGTCCGCTTTAGCGCTGATACGCAACGCTTTTGGCAACAGGCGCGGGAACTGGGCGGCGGGCGCGTCGGCAGCTATAGCGGCCCCGCCACCCGGCGCAACCCTTATGGCGGCGTTCTCTTTTATGCCATTCACAGCATCGAAATGATGTTGATGACACAGGGCGTGGGCGTCCAGTGGGTGCAGGCGCTGGAAGGGCCGGCGGTCGATGCCGCGGGCAATGGTGCAATGGTGGCGACCTGCGCCTGGAAAGATGGCACAATGGCGACCATTGAGTTGACCGTCGATGCCGCCTACGCCTTCCGCGCGACCGCCCTGGGACGCAACGGCGTCCACTCCGCTACCCTCAATATTGCCGATTGTTACCGCCAGGGCATGAAGCAGATCCTCACCGTTCTGCGCGGCGGTCCCAGTCCCGTATCACCCGCCGAAATGATCGAAGCCATCCAGATCGGCGCCGCTATCGAGTTAAGCTTACAGGAGGAGCGGCGGGTGTTTTTGCATGAGGTGTAGAGGTAGACAGGTAGACAGGTAAACAGGTACATAGGACGTATCTACCTGTTTACCTGTCTACCTGTTTACCTATCTACCTGTCTACCTTTCCAAGATACTACGGGCGCGCTGCAACAGCGGCAGATCATGCCCTTCGGTGAACCACCGGTAGCAGGCGGCGAGTTGGCGGTGGGCGTCGGCGGCGCGGGGGTCGTTTTGCCAGTGGCGACAGAGGCTGACCAGGGTTTGCAGTTCCCACCAGCGGGCTTGCTGGCGGCGGGCGACGGTGAGCGCTTGCTGGTAACAGTCGTCCGGCGTCTGGCCCAGGAGCGTCCAGATGGCGGGGTCGTTGACTTGCGCCAACAGTTCGGCTTTGAGGCGGTAGAGTTCGGCTTCACACCAGCGGTCTTGGGTGCGTTCCAAGAGGTCAAAGGCTTCGCCCATGACGGCAATGCCGATTTCGTGCTGGCCAACCTGCCCCAGCCGCTCGGCCAGCAGACCAGCAAAGTAAGCCGCGCCCAATTCGGCCCCGGTGGCGCGGAAGAGGTCGATGCCTTCTTGCATCTGGTTCATGCCGCTTTCAAAATCGCCTTGCACCGCGACCGCCCAGCCATGTAAAAAGGTTGCTGAGGCCAGCCAGAGCGTAAAGCCGTAGGTGCGCGTAAGTTCCATTGTCGCCGCCGCCTGCCGCCGACAGCCTGCCACATCGCCCAAAAATTGATATTGCACCGTCATGTAGGTCATGGCAATGGCGCGGCTGTAGGGGTGGGCCAACGCTTCGGCACGGGTCAGGGCTTCCTGCGCCTGCCGTAGCGCCTGGAGCGGATAGCCAAGACACCAGCGCGCCCAGGCGCCGTAGCTGAGGCCGACAATGGCCGGGTCCTGCCCATAGACCAGGGCGTGGTGGGCGTGGCGTTCGCGGTCGTAGAGGGCCAAGCTCTCATCGAGATATTGTTTGGCGTCACGCAAGGCGACATTGTGAAAGAAGTGGGTGCCGGCGATGCTGTAGGCTTCGAGCAGCAATTCCGGGTTTTCTTCGGTTTGCGCCTGCGCCAGCAGATCCCTGGCCGCCGCCGTGCCCTTAGCGAGATCGGGCTTGACCTGGTAAAAGCGCCCCAAGCCCCACAGCACTTGAAAGCGCTGTTGCGCGTCGCCCACCTGTTGGCAGAGCCGCCACGCTTCGCTAAAGGCGCGCTCGACTTCCGGCGCCGCGTACCCTTTGGTCGCCAGGAGCAACGGCCCGAGCGCGATCTGCAATGCCAGCGCTAGACGGGTCTGTTCGTCGCCGGCCGGTAACAGGGGCAAGAGCGTCTGGGCATGGGTCAGAAAGCCGCCAGCTTCTTGCACCGCACCCAAGCGATGGGCGACGGTGGCGGCGCGCTCATAGGAGCCAATGGCTTTGGCGACGAGTCCCCCCCGCTCATAGTGGTGAGCAAGCTGGTGGCTGATCTCGTCAAGCTGTGCCGCATGGTAGAATTCCAACGCCTCGCCGACCCGCCGGTGGAGTAGCCGACGCCGGATCGAACTGAGGCTCTGATAGGCGACTTCGCGTAGTTTATCATGGCTGAAGTCGTAGGCTTCCACCCCCAGGCGGTTAAAGCCCTGTTCCCGAATGATGCCATGTTGCCAGAGTTCATCCAGTCCCTGCACCAGTTCATCTTCGGTGCTTTCGCTGGCTTTGCCCAAGACCGCCGCATCAAAAGCGCGCCCGATGACGGCGGCCACCCGCGCCAGGTCATGCGCTTCGGCGGAGAGTTGGGTGAAGCGGGCTTCGATGACGGCGTGAACTTTGGGCGGCAGGGTTGGCGCACCTGGGGGTGTGCGTTCGGCTGGGGCCGCTGACGCGGTGGCCGTCGGCTTCTCTTCTTTGCCCAGGCGGGCGCGCACCATCTCGACAATAAAGAGGGGGTTGCCTTCGGTTTCGGCGTAAATCGCACCGACGCCATTTTGGCCATCGGCCTGACCGGTTAAGTTTGCAACCAGGGTGGCGGTGTCAGCGGGGGTAAGCCGCTTTAATGTTTGCTCGTGTAGTAAATCGGTTTGGCGCAACTGGGCAAGAAAGGCGAGCAAGGCCTGTTCCTGTTGCATTTCCTCCTGACGCACGGTGGCGAGGATCAGCACTTTCGCCGCCGAGTCAAAGCGCAGGAGATAGTGCAGCCAGGCGAGTGTATCCTCGTCGCACCACTGGATGTCATCAAGCAGGAGGAGTAGGGTGGGCTGGCCGTGCAGCGTCAAGCGGGCCAGTGCTTCAAAGAGGCGCTGCCGCTGCCAGTTTTCTGCCAGCGTCGGCGGTTGGGCGACTCCCTTCTGCTCAGTCAACAGTTCGGGCAGTAGACGGGACGCCTCGCTGCGCCAGACGACATCGACCGCTTGCCGGCTCTTCTGAAAAATCGGCGCCCGCAGCCACTCCTGCACCGGGGCCAGGGCAAAGCGACCGCCGGCTGCATAGCAGTGGGCGGTGGCGGTGACAACCCCTTGGCGCGCCGCCCAGTCGAGAAATTCTTCGGCCAGGCGTGTCTTGCCGATGCCGGCCTCGCCGGAGAGCAGCAGCAGCCGCGGTTGTCCGGTCTGGGTCTGGCGCCAGAGCGCTTGTAAGGCTTCCCAATCCGTCTGCCGACCCACCAGCGGCGCAGCGGTGCGTAGGGGGGCAATGGCCGGTTGGGTCTCTTCCAGGTTGAGCAACCGCTCGTAGAGGCCCTGCGTCACCGGCCCCGGTTCCACGCCCAGTTCCCGCACCAGAATGGTGGCGCAGTTGTGATAGACCCGCAGCGCCGTAGCCCGATCGCCTTGCAGGGCATAGAGTTGCATAAGGCGGGCGTAGCTCTCCTCGCGCAGGGGGTCGCTTTGCAACAGGCGACGGCTGTACTCAATGGCGGTGCGATAGTCGCGCTGCTGTTCGGCCAGAGTGCTTGCTTGTTCGAGCGCACCCAGATAGCGCTCCTGCCACTGTTCGCGGTCGCGCAGGATCCAGTCATCATAAAACCCTTTGAGCAATTCCCCGCGGTATAAGCTCACGGTGGTTTTGAGTAGCTCCAAGGCGGCAGGGTCTTTCATGGTGGCCGCCCGCTGTAGACCCGCTTCAAAGTCGGCCACATCCAGGCGATAGGGGCCGTCGCTGCGCCATTGTATGGTCTGGTTGTCAATGCGCACAAATTGCTCACTCGCCGGCAGGGTGTTGCGTAGGAGGTGGATGGCGTTGCGCAAGTTGGTGCGCGCTTGCGAATCGTTAGAATCGGGCCAGAAAAGATAGGCCAATGCCTGGCGTGACTGGGGCGCGTCCCGGTGCAAGGCCAGATAGGCCACCAACAGTTGCAATTTCGGTGTGTTAAAGCCCACCAGCGGCGCGCCATTATAGGTCAACGCAAAGTCGCCAAAGAGTTGGATTTGTAAAGTCATAGCCTTCATCTACACCCGCAACGTGACCGATTTGTCTTTCACCTGTACCAGACAGTCATGCGCCTATAGTATACTCGAAAACAGTGGATCAAACACAAGTCGGAAATGGTGGATAGTGCAGGACTTACGCAAGACGCCGGGCACCCAGCGGGTTCCCGCGGCATCCTGCCGGCCTGCCGCCAGGGATGGCGCGGGAACCCACTGGCTGCCCAGATTCCCGTCTTGCGTAAGTCCTATAGTGGATAGTGGATGGTCATGTACGATCAGTAGAGCGCAACACACTCAGAAGCGCACAGCGTGACTCTAGACTACGCGACTACATGACTGCGGACGATTGACTATCCACTATCCACCCAAAATTCCACATTTGACAAAGTAGCCGCGCACCACATATAGTAAGGTAGATTCATCATTTATCCTCACGCGTACTATTGGAGTTACTACATGATTGGAGAGACGTTAGCCAACTTGCCGCTCTGGGCGGCGCTTGCGGTCACCTTGGTGGGCGGCGCGCTGGGCGGTATTGTCTATGAACTGCTGATTTTACATGGCAACATTGAAATGCCCCACCGACTGACCGCGGCCGAGCAGATGGAAAATCCGCACGCCATCGCCTCCTATATGTATGATCTGGGCATCTGGGCGCGGGTGCTCATCGGCGCCTTTGCCGCGGTGGCTGCGCTGGTGGTGGTCAACCCGGAGAGCGTGGTCAAGCTGCTGGCGACGGCGATCATTGCCGGGTCCGCCGGCACGTCGATCTTCCGCTCGTTGCAAGATCGTCTGCTGGCCGCCTTGGCCCAAAAGGAAACCGCCAACCTGCGCGCCGTCAATGATAAGTTGCATGACAAGGTAGACGAAACCATTGTCGCCTTTGATACGCTCAAGGGGGCCATCCGCACCGTCCCCCTACCCCCCTCCACCCGCTCAATCCCCGGCGCTACGGCAGTTGACCAAACGTTGGTGGATCGCGTGGAACAACTGCTCAATGAAGCCAAAGGGATTGGCAGCCCAAAATAGTTCAGAGTCCGCAGTCCAGAGTCCAAAGTCGATGCGCCGGACTCTGGACTGCGGACTATAACACAGAGGACAAAACCATGACTTCGCAACTAACCTTTACCAAATTTCGCGTCTGGCAAGTGGTGGTGCCGGCGCGACAGGATATTCTTTCGGCGCCGGTGGGCAAAAGCCCGGTCTACACCGGCAGCACCAGTTGGCCGGCGATGCCGATCCACCTGATCGAGGGCGTCACCTCCGGCGGTTTTACGGCGGTGGGCGAGAGCGGACGGGGAACATCACGCGAAGTGGTGGAAGCCACGTTGCGCGATCTCCTGGGGCGCGACTTGCAAACCTTTACCCCGGCCACCATCTGGATGCAGGACTTTGACCCCATCGGCCTGCCGCCGAGCTACCCGGTCTACTCGTGGGATTTGAGCAGCGGCAAGAGCTATGAATTGGTGGAAGCGCTCTGGCTGGACGCCGTGGGCAAGGCGGCGGGGGTGGCGGCGCACCAACTGTTGGGCGGCGCGGTGCGCAAAGCGGTCGCCACCGATTTCTGGGTCAACCGGCCAGGGCCGGAGACGCTGCTGGCATTGGTGCGTGAGGCGAAAGAGCGCGGGTTGCGTGGCATGAAGATGAAGTCGAACATGGCGGGCGACACGGTGCAGGCGATCCTGACCATTGCCGCCGACATCCCCCATGATTTCCGCTTTACCATCGACCCGATGACCGCCTGGCGTTCTATGCGTGAAGCGGCGCGCTACTTTGAGGCGTTGGCCAAGCTGCCCTTTACCATCCAGCTTGAAGACCCCTTCCCCTGGCGCGCCGTCGATGATTGGCACAAGGCGCGCCAATGTTTTCCGCTGACCATCGCTTCTCATGCGCGCAATGAGGAAGTGCTGCGGCTGTCGCTGCGCGAGGGGTTGGCCGACACCTATAACCTGGGCGGGGCCGGCGCGTATGATTTCCTGCACATGACGCCGGTGGTCGAGTTTCAGCAGAAAGATTGCTGGCAAGGCAGTTCGTTGGAGCTAGGCGTCTTGCAACATGTCCGGCTCCATGCCGCCGCCTGCGCCCGTAACTGTGTCCTGCCCAGCGATATGCAAAGCGAATGGGTGCGCGAACATACGTTGATCACCCCGCGCATGGCCTATGCCGACGCCCACGCCCTGGTGCCGGATCGACCGGGGTTGGGGATTGAACTTGATCATGCGGCGGTGCAGCGCTATGCGACACTGGCGTTTGAGGTTGAATAAACCCCTCCCAGCCTCCCCAACTTGGGGCTAACCTTTACCCACATCTTTTTGCCAGAGGTAGCGGGCCGGGGAAGAGTGCCGGGGACTGCC
Source organism: Caldilinea sp. CFX5 (assembly GCA_021405325.1). The sequence goes on from QWII01000081.1 coordinate 12,409, forward strand.
CAGAGAAACTCACAAAATCAGATGCCGTTTCTGGGCAGTCCCCGGCACTCTTCCCCATGTACTTGTGGGTAAAGGTAAGAGCTTGGGGAGGGGACCGTTGCTCCTCCCCCAAACTGGGGGAGGCTGGGAGGGGGTGGCTTGGTAGTCACAAATAACATTGCCAAACAGGAGGAAACCAAGATGAAAGTTGCTGACATTATTGCCCGCATTTTGAAGGCGGAGGGGGTGGAATACCTCTTCGCCTACCCCGTCAACCACCTGATTGAGGCGGCGGCCAAGGTGGACATCCGCACGATCATTGTGCGTCAGGAGCGCATTGGGCTGCATATGGCCGATGCTGTGGGGCGCCTCTCGTCCGGCCAGAAGATTGGTGTCTTCTGTATGCAACATGGCCCCGGCACCGAAAATGCCTTTGGCGGCGTGGCGCAGGCATACGGGGAGTCGTCGCCGATTGTGGTGCTGCCGATGGGCTATCCGCGCAATCTGGCGAATGTTGATCCCAACTTTAGCTCGGCGCTCAACTACAAGCACATTACCAAGTCGTGTGAACAACTGATGATGCCGGAGGCGACGGTGGCGCTCATGCGTCGCGCCTTCCATGCCGTGCGCAATGGTCGCCCGCGCCCGGCGTTGGTGGAAATCCCGGCGGATCTGATCCACGCCGAAGCGCCCGATGATTGGAATTACACCCCGGCCCTCCAGACCCGCTACGCCCCCGCCGCCGATGATGTGGACAAGGCCGCCGCCATGTTGATCGCCGCTGAACGGCCGGTGATCTATGCCGGCCAGGGGGTGCATTATGCCCAGGCGTGGGACGAATTGCGCGCACTGGCCGAGTTGCTCGAAGCGCCGGTGACGACCACTCTTTCCGGCAAGAGCGCCTTCCCGGAGACTCATCCACTGGCCTTGGGCTGCGCCAATCGCGCCATGCCCCGCCCGGTCTGGGATGCCATGAACAACGCCGATGTGATCTTTGGCATTGGCAACAGCTTTACCATCACCAGCTTTGGCATCAAGGTGCCGGCGGGCAAGACGCTCATCCACGCCACCCTCGACCCGGCGGACATCAACAAAGACTTGCCGGTGGCCCATGCGCTGGTTGGCGATGCCAAGTTGACGTTGCAGATGTTGAATGAAGCGATCCGTGAGCGGCTGGGTGGCAAGCCCCGTGGCCGACGCGACGCGTTGGCGGCGTCGATCAAGCAGGGCAAGGAGGCGTGGCTGGCGCAGTGGAAGCCGAAGCTGACCAGCAACGAGACGCCGCTCTCGCCTTATCGCGTCATCTGGGATCTGATTCATACCGTCGATCCAAACAACGCCATCATCACCCATGACGCCGGCAGCCCGCGCGATCAGTTGTCGCCTTTCTGGGAGTCATCGTTGCCGCTCTCTTACATCGGCTGGGGCAAGACAACGCAACTTGGCTATGGTTTAGGATTGGCGATGGGTGCGAAGTTGCTCAATCCCAACAAAATTTGTATCAATGTTTGGGGTGACGCCGCCATCGGTTTCACCGGTATGGACTTTGAAACGGCGGTACGCGAACGGATTCCGATTCTGTCGATCCTGCTCAACAACTTCTCCATGGCGATTGAGCTGCCAATCATGCAGGTGTCCACCGAGAAATATCGCTCGACTGACATCTCCGGCAACTATGCCGACATGGCCAAAGCCTTTGGCGGCTACGGCGAACGGGTGACGACACCGGATCAGATCATCCCGGCCATCAAGCGGGGCATCCAGAAGACCCAAGAGGGGACGCCGGCGCTGTTGGAGTTTATCACGGCGAAGGAGATTCAGATTTCGTCGTTTTAGTAGTTGCCATAAAAGTGCCGGACGTTTGGTAAGCGCCGGATACTAGGGGCTGTCGGCATGGTTTCTTGTTTCTACGCATCACCCCAATGGTGGTGACAGTACTGGAATAACCCCTATACAAGAGCAGAGCAAAACTGATGCTTGATTTTCTGGTGATTTTGGTGTATATTTTGGCTAGATTTTACGGGGTCGGCAAAGTCTAGAGAAAACAGGTGTTCTAGATATCGTCATCTCGCTGGTTCGATTCACCTGAATTGGTTTAGCTGGTTTCTGTTGCGAAACGCGGTTTTCACAGCTAAGGGCGCGAAAGATTTTCTCTGGCAATTCTTTGTAGGCTTTGCGGTGAAGTTGGTGTTTCGCAACAAAAACTAGTTAGACCAGAAGTTCCCGAAGCAGATAGTGGTTCGGCGGCAATCCACGACTTTCCATAGACGTATCAATAGTTTTGCCTAAGGGATCTGTATAGTCCAGATTCGCTTTTCATGCATTTCCTCAAACTGTGTACCTCACCGGAGCTGCCGGGGTACAGACCGTGGCGCGATGAGTGTGCCCCGGACAGACCGAAAACCGTCCAATTTCGAGTTTCTACTAAATGATCACCCTCGGTTCGTCGCTCTCTAGTGAAATAGCGAAAACACCTTACTTTCGTCAGATTTTCCCAGAAAGCAAACCTTAATTGAGCGAACCGACGGTGATCAAGTGTAAAATTCATACGCTGAAGAATTCAGTAGCAAGCACGATTGTGGTATAGGATCATGCCTAATAGACTGAAGAAATCTGAAGATAGCCAGAATAATTCAAGCTGGTTGTTACGATTGTTTCGGCGCATACGCAGCAAGAAAACTGGTGATGTCATTTCTGCCGAGATTGGGGATAATGCGCGCGGTAATGCCATCGGCAAATATATTTTCCAGAACTATATCCAGATTGGAACAGTAGTTATACCCACTTGGTTGATTGTGGGGATGACACTATTCTTACTGCTGGCCATTCCCGTTATTCTGGTCAGGTCTGCCGCACTAGGCCGGGAAATCTACCAGTGGGCAGTTGGACCTATCTATGATCCGATGGAAAATATTTTCCGTATAGCCGTGACTGATATTGCCGTCACAGGCGGGTCAGTCAGTGAGTCAGCGGTCGAAGCAGCGGGGACTTTGGCTGATCTACTATTTGAAGAGGTGAACGAAGCTATCAAGGAGTCCGAGATCGAAAAATTTACCGATTTGAGGCATCTAAGTAAGGGTGTGGAGAATATTAAAGACTTGGCGGCTCTCGATGTGCGCATTGCTGATATTGCCGAGCAATTGCGAGCCGATGTGGTGATCTATGGCAGCCTTGATGTTGTGCACCAGCGTTATGTGCCAGCCTTCTATATTAACCCACGTCTCACTGGTGCCGAGGAGAGTACGGGCGACCATGCGTTTGGCTCACCCATTCACATCCCTCTGCCTCTGACAACCGATCCTGTTGGACGGTTCGCACTGCTGGACGAATTTTATCCCCGCGTACAAGCACTGGCCGAGTTTATGGCAGCCCTTGCTTTCTTCAAGACTGGTGACTATGATGCCGCTCTAAAACAGTTGGAACAGGTACAATCTATCGAGGGTTGGCAGGACAAGGAGGGCAAGGAGATCCTCTACCTCTGGATCGGCTCAACCTACTTCCGGCGCAGTCTCCGTGGTCAGTCTCCGGCAGACTTTAGTTGCCTGGTTCCAGACAGTGCAGCCACAGACGATTTGGGCTGTACCCAAGATGCATATATGAAGGCAAATGCGCTCCATGAGTCGAGAACGGCTGGCGGGCAGTATGCGCGTGCCCACATTGGATTGGGCAACTACTGGTTGATGCAGGATTGGACAGAGCGCAATGGACAACGTGTACTGCGCTGTGCAGCTTATGACTTGGCATTGCAGGAGTATGAGCAGGCGCTGGCAGCAGCGCCTACCGCCGACAAGCGATCCTTTGCTGAACTTAAAGTGCATTACAACAAGGGTACTGCCTTCGCCACTGGCTATCGCAATGGGTGTGAGCCTCAAAACGTCTTTTATGAGGGCGCAATTGCTGCCTTTGTCAAGACCATAGAGACTTATAAGCGTGATCCCCACGGTTGGGTGGCACGAGATATTAGCGCCCGCGCCAGTTACCAATTAGGTGTTGTATACAACTTGGCCGGTATATATGAGTCGGCCATTGAGGCTTTCCTCCAGGTATTAACCATTAGCGAAGAGCCTCAGGGCGAATCAGAGGCTTGGCAGGCAATATACTGGAAAGCTTACGTCCAGTTGGGCCATGTTTACCTGACACTTGCAAGAGCGGGACCTAAGCCTTGGTGGCAGACATTGGGTGGCCTGCGCGCTGACTGGCGGCAGGCGCTCGCTTCGTACAGTGTGGTCATCAACGCTAAAAATAATTTACAATTTGGCCGTGAGGAGGGGCGAGATCAAGAGAATGAGATCGTCTTTGTGGCTGATGCCTACTATGGCAAGGGTGCTGTCTATAATTTGCGAGGAGAGTATGCTAAGGCTGAGGAGTCTCTACGCGAGAGCATCCAACTAGTGGAGGAGCAAGTCGATCTCGAATTGCGTTCGACGCTAGTCTCCTTACCTTGGGTTAGCTATATAGAACTAGGCCGGACTTACGCGGGACAGGAACGTTGGACGAATGCCTTAGCGGCTTATGATGTCGTCATTGCCGCCAGGAACAACCAACAGCGAGTGAAATTGGATCTGCTTGCCGCTGCCTACTTTGGCGCTGCTGAAATCTACCATCGTCAAGGGGATCGAGTGGCGGCGATCAATTACTATACTACGGTGATTGATCTGGTGGGAGAGACGGACCCGCTAACCCTACAGGCTCGCCATGCCCTGCTCCAACTTGATAAGCAGTAAAACAGGGACGTCGGCAACGCTATGACTATGGAACCAGAGAGGAAAAACACCATGCAATGTAGTAGAAGATGGCAGATTATCTCCGTGTGTATCTGTTTCTTAGTCGTTTCGGTAGTGTGGCAGGTTGCAGGCCAAAGATCTCGTGTATACGCCGACACTCTCTGTGGCGGGAATCCATTACAGATGTCGCTCGGCGACAAGACATTACCGCAGAGTGGTAGCCAGACGCGCTGTTTTACAGTGAGTGTGCCTAGGTTAAACCAAGAGTTTAAGATCACGCTAGACGTGCAGGATAGAAATGGGCAGTATGATCTCTATATCGTACCAGGATCTCCGACTATAATTGGGGACCAGGACAAGTACAATTTGCTACCCATCCAATATTTGTCCTTGCACGGAACTTTGCGGGTAGTATCTATCCAGAATTCTTATACAGTAGCGGTTGTTCCCGTCGGTGGAACGGGAGCCAACAGCCAGTATGTGCTGGAAGTTATCGAATACAAGCCTACTGGGCAAAATGACTCATGTACTGGCGATGTATGCCTTAGCACCATCCCCGGCCCCAGTCATCTTGCAGCTTCTAGGCAGTGGGAAAGCGCCTTCGTGGCTTCTTGTCCACGTACTACGCTGACTGTTTCCTCCGTTTGGTCCGGCAAGCAGAATGTGCAACTAGCTCTCTACGCACCGAATCGAACGCGCGTTGCTTACCAGGACGTTGGACGTCAAGTTGAACCTTATGTATGGTCGTCAACACTGCAATACACGATTCAACTGCAAGATCTCCAAACCGGCACCCGCTGGTGGGCTGTGCTCACAAATACATCGGGAGAGGGCATCACTATCTTTGACGTGACCACCCCTAAGGACGATCCCTCCTGCCTAACCGTCACGCCAACCCCGACTCATCTTTCGCCCACAGTTACACCGGTGCATACCCAAACAGCAGAGGCACACTGCATCGTGCAAACGGATGTACTCAACGTGCGTAGCGGGCCTGGCACAGCCTATGACCCACCCCTTGGAAGCGTGGTTCGGGGAATGGAGCTGCGTATGTTGTCCCGAAATTTCGACAGCACCTGGATTGAAGTCATGGCACTCTCTACCGGTCTGCGCGGTTGGGTGAGCGGCAACAATCGGTTTATCTCCTGTAATCCAGCAATCAGCAGCTTGCCCTTGTCCACGCCAAGTGCTACGCCCGCACTACCCAGTGACATGATGTCTACGGCACTTTTTCTGCGTCCTGCCTGTGGTAATTCCTTTAACGTACAAACGGGGATACCCATCAATCTGAGCTACGGAGCTTGGGCTAACCGTGGCTTTGACCGCACGAACAGCAATCAGGAAAGCGTCCAGATCGAACTCAGGATCGATGGTCAGGCGTTCCAGGGACAGAGCATTCAATCTCCCGTAGCAGACCTGGGAGTAGGAACCTGCGGGAGCGATTACCAGGACTCCTATTGGCTCTACCATACTATCACGCTGGCGGGATTGTCACCCGGCACCCACAGGGTGCAGGTTATCTACCGATTCTTATATCCCATTGAGGATGGGTACGGGGACTCCTACAGTCAGCCCTTTACACAGCAATATACGCTGATCGCCAAATGACATATTTGAAGTTCTGGTAGTTTACATCGTGTGTTCAAAGATCCAACTGCTGTTACGCGCCCGGGAACCCCGCCATCTATGGCGGCTGACCGGCAGGATGCCAGCGTTCCAAGGAGAGACTGCGTAACATCAGAACCCAAAAACGCGAGACGAAAAACCCATTTGCATGGGCGACTTACCCTTTTTTGGGGCCAATGTCCAGTTAATCATTTGATCGCGCAGGGTGGAAGATATTGACATACGGCTTTGGCGACAAATTTAGTGTTCTGTGTTTAGGAAAATTTTGTACCCGTGTCGAGCCAACACCGCAAATGCTTCTGCTTTCCGTAACATAACTAGTTCCGCCTCATTGAAGAGTCGTGATAGTGTCGTCTGTTCACCTAGGGTTAAAGCTCGTTCTTTTTGTAGATTTGCCAGTTGTTCCAGTTGTCGCTGGCGATTTTTATCCATCTGGCTGTGCGCAACTTCCCAAAGTTTTGTATCACTCGCTAGACTCATAGCGCGAAATTCTGTTCGCAGTTCGTCCGGCAAATCAACTTCTAGCTCTGGGAGGGTAAGCGCCACGGATTGGGTTAGAACTTCATCCTGTGTCATTGCTGTCGCATGGGCTGCTTCTTGGATACGAACATAGATCGTATCTGGCAAGGTGACTGTAATTGTTGTTGCCATTTTCGCCTCTTGTCTCTAGGCAATTTGGGGAACATCCCCAACGCATGTTGTTGATTATAGCACACCTCATGATGAATTACTATTCGATCTCCCTTTTGTATAGCAACTTTGAGGGCTTGCTACGAGCGGTGATCTATGTACGTGGCGCCACAACAATCTATTCTTGACAACCCTCTTGCAGGCAGCCGACCACTTGCGCCGTGCTGGTCAACCCGGCGCGATCGACAGCGATGACTTGCAATTCGATGGCGCGCCCTTCCAGCCGCCAGCCATTGTCTTCGACCCGCAATTCGCCCTCTCCTTTCTTTTTGAAGCGTAGATCAATCTGCTCACCATTTTGCACAATGATCCCGCCGTAGGCGTTGATCTGGTCGAGGAGCGCTTGTGGATCGGGGGCTTTGATTTCCAGTTGCTTATTGGTGAATTTGATCTCCGTCTTGCGTCCTTCTTTCTGCTTGATCTTGCGTTCCTGGTCGCTAGGTGGCAGCTTGAGAATAATCAATGTGTCCTGTAAGGCATTTTCCAGGTCGGTAGCGGTGACTTGAATCTGGAAGATGCCGGCTTCCCGGTCGTCGTCAATATCAATGGGAACCAGGGCGGCTTGCACCACCGGCGGCTGGTTGACCGGTGGGGCGGGCGTTGCGGTGGGTAATGGCGTGTCAGTCGGCAGGGGCGTTGCCGTTGGTGATGGCGAGGGGACAGCCGTATCGGTTGGCGGCAAGGGTGGAATGGCTGTGGGCGAGGGAGGGAGCGTCGCCGTTGCTGTTGCCATCGGTGTGGCGGTAAGCGTAGCGAGTGTGGTTGGGGTAGCAGGGACAGTCGGTGTATTTGCTTGGGCCACCGCCACCGGTGTTGAGGTAGGCGATGGTTGATAGCCAAAGAAGGTTTGAAAACCGGCAAAACCGGCGATGATCAGGGCCAGCACGAAGACAAACGAAAACCAGCCCTCGTAGCGGCGCAGTAAAGATAAAAACATAGGTTATTTCCGTTGTTGCAATTGTCAGTTAGCGCCGGTGCGCGGGAGGACAGGCCACCGGCAAGGGGCAATCGTAATTGAGAGGTAAGAAAATGTCAAATTAATAACGCTTATTCCGGCAGGTACGCTTCGTCGTAGAGCCGACTCAGTCGGGAGGTGGGCACAAGTGTTGCCACTGGGAACGATCAGTTGCCTACCTCCCGGAGGTCTGGCCCCCTGCCGCTTGCGTAAGTCCTAAACGAGTAGGCGCATTGTACAGCAGCAATACGCCTACTTCTCCGTCGATTAAATACATCCCGGTTGTGATGACCCGCGCACAAGCAAGGAATCGTTTTGCGCCGGATCGCCGGTGTAGCGACAGTGGGCGCTGACATAGTGGGTAGCATAGCCGCGCCGCCGTCGCTCCGACAAGTTGAGCCGGCTACAGTGGAGAATCAGGCTCCAGCAAATTTTCGACAATCAGAAAGCCGTCCTGCCAGAACTGTTCCACCTGCTGTGGCGCAAGTTTCATCGCTGTCGCTCCTTGTCTTTTTACCGCGCTGTATGTAAACCCTGATCATTCTAGGATAGATCGACGCTGCGGCTTTGTCAAACAGAGAAAACTGGTGGGAGTGTGTAGGGGCGTACCCTTGCGGTCGCCCCCGGTTCCCCAGCGAGCATGGGCGGCCGCAAGGGTCGGTGGCCTTCTAGGCGCCTACGAGATAATTACCGGTTTATTTTCGTAACGTTCATCAGTCTTTACTCCCAAACGCGAGCGCCCCCTTTTTTTTAGCAGTTTGACAGTACAGCATAGCCTGTGTATGATTAAGCTGTTTCCCAGAATTTATACGATTATCCGACAGTTGGTTAGCAGGCTATATCGCAACCATTCGCACAAGTAAAGAGAACCAAGGAGGAACGCAATGAGCCGACAACAGTTGAGCCGACGTGATTTTCTACGCGCCTCTGGGTTGGGCGCAGCAGGGGTAGTCTTGGCTGGTTGTGTTGCGCCCCAGGGCGCGGCCCCGGCAGCGGAGAGCGGCGGCGCTGCACCGGCGGCGGAAACCGTGGAGCTACGTTTTGCCACCGACTGGATCGAGGGCGCCCGTGGTGCGACCATTGAAACCGCCATGAAGCTCTGGGCCGAGCAGAACCCCGACAAAAAGGTCACCCTGGAACCCATCGGCGGCGACTACTTTGACCGCCTGCTCATTCAATTCTCCGGCGGCACGGTGGCTGATGTGATTCTCTTTGAAGGGGTGCTGGGGCTGGAATTTATTAACGAAGGGCTGATTATCGACATCGCGCCCACCCTTGATGCGCTGGGTATCGATCAAGCCAAGTGGCGACCGGGGGCGGTGCATATCTTCAAACAGGAGAACAAGGTCTTCGCCATCCCCTTCCAACTGACGCCGGCGATCTGGATCTATAACAAAACGCTCTTTGAAGACAAGGGCGCGCCCCTGCCTGATGCCACCTGGGACTGGACCAAGGTATTGGAAGTAGCGCAACAGTTGACCGATGCGCCCAACACCTACGGTCTGTGGACGCGGGTCGATATGTTCCACCAGTTTGGCACAATGGGTTTAACCAACAGCGACCAGCACTGGGTAACAGAAGACCTCAAGCACACCAACTGGGATGATCCCGGCTTTGCCGAGGCGATCCGCTGGAACATTGAGTCGGTGCAGACAACCAATGTGTCGCCGCCGCCGGCCGATGTGGAAGGGCTGTTGACCGCCGGTGTCACCAACCTCTTTGCCACGGGCAAAATCGGCATGACCCGCGGGAACGCCGGTTCGATTGGTTCTTTCAAAGGGTCGATTGGCGACCGCTTTGAATGGGACATTATGCCGACGCCCAAAGGCCCGCGCACCGGCAAGGGGGGCGGTATGTGGAATGACCAGCCCCATGTGGTGACGGCCAATGCCCTCAAGAACAATGTGGTCGAGCAGGCCACGCAACTGGTGGTTTTCCTGGCCAGTGATGAGGTGCAGGAGATTATTGCCACTGATCGCGGTTCGATGCCCACGGTCGCCGCCATCCAGGAAAGTGAGACCTACCTGGCCGCACCACCCAATAGTATGCAGGTGGTGGTGGATGAGTTGAAGACAATGGTCGGTCCGCTCTATTTCCCGAATTGGTTGGAGTGGTTCCAAACCGCCAACAAAGAATTTGAACTGGGCTTGATCGGCGAACGGAGCGTCGATGAGACCATTGAAGCAATGGTAACGGAATGTGACAAGATTCTGGCGAAGATTGCCTAGCGTTGGGTGACGTTATGGGCCGAGGGTTCAAACCCTCGGCTACCCTCAGCCGTCGCTCCGCGACTGACAGGAACAGAGTATGAGCAGCGCACAGATGACGCAACGCATTACGCAACCGCGACGGTTTCTCCGTTGGCCGCGCGTCCGGCGACGGGAGTGGCAGGGGTTGCTCTATGTCGCCCCGTGGCTGATTGGCTTTCTGATCTTTATTGTCTATCCCTTCATCTGGTCGATCCAGTTGAGTTTTATGGAGTGGAAGGGGATTGGCACGCCCAAATATATTGGCGTCGAGAATTACGTCAATCTCTTTACTGATGATGAGCCTTTTCTGATTAGCATCCGCAACACGCTGGTCTATACCGCTGTCCATGTGCCGGGGGTGATGGTGCTGGCCTTTCTGGTGGCGCTGTTGCTCAATGAGCGGGTGCGCTTTATGCCCCTCTTTCGCACGCTATTTTACCTGCCCTCTGTCACCAGTGGCGTGGCGACGGTGGTGCTGTGGGTCTGGATCTTGCATCCGACCGGCTTGCTCAATCGGCTGTTGGCGCTTGTTGGCATTGACGGTCCCAACTGGTTTGGCTCCACCACCTGGGCCTTGCCGGGCTTGATCCTCATGAGTCTCTGGAACATCGGCGGCGATATGGTCATCTACCTGGCCGGCTTACAAGGGGTGCCAAAACAGCTTTATGAAGCTGCTGAAATTGATGGCGCTAACGCCTGGCAACGGGTGCGCTATGTCACCCTGCCGATGATGACGCCGTCGATCTTTCTCACCCTGATCCTGGGCATTATCGGCAGCTTTCAGGTCTTTACTGCGGCGTTGGTCGCCACCGAGGGCGGGCCGGGCTACTCGACGCTCTTTGTCTTGCTCCATATCTACTACAATGCCTTTCGCTATTTTCGCATGGGCTATGCCTCGGCGCTGGCGTGGGTGCTCTTTGTGATCATTATGCTCTTTACGATCATCCAATTCTGGCTGGCGAATCGCTGGGTCTACTATGAAGGAGAGCAGCGCGCATGACAATCGATGCCACTTTGGGCGAAGTCGAACGCAAACAACCGGCGCTGCGCCGCTTCGTGGTCTTTGGCTTGTTGGTGGTCGGCAGTTTGATCTATGCCTTTCCCTTTTTCTGGATGATCAGCACCTCGCTCAAAATCCCTGAAAATATCTATCTGGACCCACCGCAGTGGATTCCTGACCCGGTAGCCTGGGAAAACTATGTCCGCATCTTTGACATTGGCCCGGTATGGTCGTGGATCTGGAATTCCACCTTGATTACGGCCTTAACGGTCATTTTACGCACGATCAGCAGCGTGGTCGTCGCCTATGGCTTTGCCCGCTTTGCCTTTCCCGGCAGTCGTGCGCTCTTTATTCTGCTGCTCTCCAGCCTCATGTTGCCGGGCCATGTCACCATCATTCCCCGCTTTCTTATGTTTCGCGACTGGCAGTGGCTCGACACCTACTGGCCGCTGATCGCCCCCAACTTGTTCAGCACCGCCTTTTCGGTCTTTCTCATCCGCCAGTTTCTCATGACGCTGCCGCGTGAATTGGATGAAGCCGCCGAGATTGACGGCGCGACAACCTGGGATATTCTCTGGCGGCTGCTGGTTCCCCTGAGCAAACCGGCCATTGCCACAGTGGCGGTCTTTACCTTTATCGATGCCTGGAACGACTTTTTTGAACCCTTTATCTTTCTGTCAACACCGACGCGGCTGACCCTGGCGGTGGGTATTCGCTGGTTCCGCACCCAGTACGAGACCCAGTTTCATCTCATGATGGCAATTTCGGTGGTGGCCGTCTTGCCGATTATTGTCGCGTTCCTCTTTACCCAGAAATATTTTATTCGCGGCATTGCACTCACCGGTTTGAAAGGGTAAGCAGCCGTGCTACGTGATTCGTGCTGCGTTCCCTGAGCTTGTCGAAGGGAACGCAGCACGAATCACGTAGCACGCATCACGGCTAAATCCGTGTGAATCAAGTAGAAAGGATGTCTATGCACAGTTGGAAGGAAGCCAACCGCACCTATCGGGCGGCGGTTGTTGGTTGTGGCGGCATGGGGCGCAATCATGTCCATGCCCTGGCCGGGATGCGCACCATTGCGTTGGTGGGGATCGCAGATGTCCTTCAACCCAACCTGGATCGCGCCGGCGATGAAGCGGGCATTGCGCCGGAACGCCGTTATCAAGATTTTGGTCGCATGTGCGACGAAGCGCGGCCCGACTTTGTGGTCATCGCCACCCAGGCGCCCCAACATGCGGAATTGACCATTGCCGCGGCGCAACGGGGTATTCATGTCATCTGTGAAAAACCGTTGGCCTTGAACCTGACCGAAGCCGATGCCATGGTGCAAGCGTGTCAAACGGCGGGGGTCCGGCTGGCGGTCAACCACTTGCGTCGCATGACGCCGGCCAGCACCCTGGCCCGCGACCTGATCGCCGCCGGCGAAATTGGCGAGATCCTGGCCGTAGACATCCACGACAAAGGTGGGCGACCGATCGGCAACACCTTGATGGAGATGGCGACTCATTACTTTGACGAAGCGCGCTTTCTGCTCAGTCGGCGTATCTTGGCGGACGGACGTTGCGCCGATGAACTGGAATGGGTCTACGCCCGCCTCAGCACCGGGTTGGGCGCGGTCGCCCATGCCGCCACGCCAGACGAGATCATGCACAGTCAAGTCGCTAAACCGACCGACCGCGATTGTGGTCTGGTCTTGGGCGAACGGGGGACGGTGGTGCTGGGCTTTGCCGGCGAGGTGCAAGCCGTGGCCCGTTTTCACAACCTGCCCAAAGCCGACGCCAGCTATGACGGGATTGATGTAATCGGCACAAAGGGCGCGCTGGCCGTGCGTGGCGGCTTCTCCAAATATCTCTATCGCCGCCGGGGCCACACCTTCGCCGAACATGACCCTTGGGAGCCGGTCGCCATTCCCGGCAGTGAGGCTTATTTTGCCGTGGATAACCGCGAGGCCGGGCGTCTGCTCTGTCAATGGATGGCGCAGGAGATGGTGGCAGCCATTGAAGAAGGTCGTGACCATGTCGCCAGCGGGCGCGACGGGCTGATTTCGCTGGAATCGCTGATGGCGGTCTATGTGTCGCACCGCCAGGGTGCGCCGGTTGCCTTGCCGCTGGCGGATCGAGAGCACCCGCTGGCTGTGTGGCAGACAGAGACGAATGCCTGACGTAACGCTGCAAAAATGGGCCAAAAGTGGGTCTTGCAATTTAGCAACTTTTGTGTTATACTATCGATATATCCCCCCCGTCATTTCGATGGCGGGGTGCAAGGCCGTAACCTCTGGGTTGCGGCCTTAGCGTTTTTATCGCCCAAAGCCAACAGTAGTAGGTCGTTGTGAAGACATTTGTTTACGTGGATGGTTTTAATCCCCATCCGAAGCCAAGCGCTGAGTTAAGTCGTTCAGCCACTTTTATCAGGCCGATACGCAAAGGTCCGTTGCAAGCTAGCCAGTTTCCCTCGATGATGGCTGATGGTAATGGCGTTTTTTCTAAACCGGTAGGCTGGTAAAATTGTCTACGACACCCCCGGCTGTGTGCTTCCTCATGCAATCGGCTGAATGTCCAGGTCGATGGTATCGCCTACAAGCTAGTGTAAGCGCGTAACCGAGGATCGAGCGACAAGGCAGATGAAAGTAATTTCTAATCGCTTTTCGCGTATGGTATACTCTGCGTACAAAAGATTGGCGCGTTCCAGAAGGAGCCAACCATGCCTACCACACTCCATTTTAGCCAATGCACCCTACCATTGCTTGATAAAGCGTTTGGCCTGCGCAACGTCATGGCGCTCCCCGCCCTCACGGATTGGTTTCAGCGCAGTACAGCGATCCATTTGTCTGAGCTTGACCTGAATAAGCTGAGTGATTTACAAGAATTGTTACAATTGAATGCAAATAGTTGGAATGAACAAGAATTGTCACTCCATTTCATCGGCCCGATCTTTAGCATCGTCAAATTTACGGACCCCTATCGGTATAATTTGTTTGCCCAACGGCATATTGAGGCAAATGTTGATGACTATTTGCTAAAAGGCGAGCCTGACGGTCTCATTGCCTCTGGTTATTATGAGCCTGAAATCCCCTATTTCGCCTTTGCCGAGTACAAGCGCCAACGCGACCCCAATGGTGATCCGGCGGGACAAGCATTGGCGGCGATGCTGGTCGGTCAACGACTCAATCCAAAGCCAGTCCCCACCTATGGCTGTTATGTCATCGGACGGGATTGGTTTTTCATGGTCTTACAAGAAAATCACTATGCCATCTCCACTGGGCATAATGCCTTGCAACAACCGGAACTGGTCGAGGTACTGCGCATCCTCAAGACGCTGAAAACGATTGTGAGCGACCTCGCAACCAATCACCAAGGGTAGCATGAAGGAAAACGGAGCATGGAGCAAAAAAGACAATACCGCGCCGCTGTGATTGGTCATACCGGCCAGGGGAATTATGGACATGGTCTAGATGTGGCCTTTTGTGATCTGCCTATGATCGAGATCGTCGCCGTGGCTGACCCGGTGGAAACAGGCCGCCAACAGGCGCAGGCACGCATGGGCGCCGCCCGCGCCTATGCCGATTATTGGGAGATGCTGGAACACGAAAAACCCGATCTCGTGGCGATTGGCCCCCGTTGGCTGGGTGAGCGGGTGGCGATGGTGACAGCCGCGGCCGCCGTCGGCGCGCATATCTTCTTGGAAAAACCCTTGGCCCCCTCGTTGGCCGAAGCAGATGTGATGCTGGCCGCCTGTGCCAAGGCTGGGGTGAAAATGGCGGTGGCCCACCAGGGGCGGCTGCATCCGGCGACGCTTCATGCCCAACGCTTGCTGGCGAGCGGGGAGATTGGGCGGCTGCGCCAGGTGCGTGGCTATGGCAAGATGGATCACCGGGGCGGCGGCCAGGATCTCATGGTGTTGGGCACCCATGTGTTGGATCTCATGCGCCTCTTTGCCGGTGACGCGACCTGGGCGAGTGGTGAACTCCTGGTTGGCTCGCGTTTAGCCGGACCAGAAGACATACGTATGGGCGACGAAGGCATTGGCCCGATTGCTGGCGACGGTTTGCGCGCCACCTTTGGCTTTGCCAACGATGTGATCGGCTTCTTTGAATCCTTTGCCGGGTTGGGCATGGCGGAGGAATACTTTGGCCTGGATCTGATCGGCGAACGCGGACAACTTGCCCTGCGCGGTGGCTTTAACAAGCGCCTGATGCGTTACCCGCGCCCGTATGTTGTCCCCGGCGCGCCATTAACGTTCCGGCGTGATATTTATGCCAACAATCCCACTCTTGACTCCCAAGCCGTCGGCGCGCCCCCGGATGAGTATGTTGATCATTGGAGTTTGATCACGGTGCCGGGGACGGTCGCCGGTGAAACGCCGGGTACGGCGCCTGTCTCTTCAGAGGCGCTGGTGCAACATTGTAACCGCCGTCTGGTGCTGGATCTCCTAGCCGCCATTGAAGAAGATCGTGAACCCCTAAGCAGCGGTGAACGCGCCCGCGGTTCGCTTGAACTGATCCAAGCCATCGCTGCCGCTCACGCCGCTGGTGGACGGGTGACGTTGCCTTTGCAGCAACGAAGCCATCCCTATACACAGTAGAGAGACGTTCGCTCAGAAGCCGATGAATTGCTTCCGTGTTCCTTCTATCCGTGTTTAGTCATTTCAACCAACTAAACACGGATAGAAGGAACACGGAAAGGTTACAGTTGCCGCTCATTGCCAAGCCGCTTATAATGCAACCGGGCAAATTCTTCTGCAAGTAAGAGAGTCTGGTGGTATGCGGATCGATGTCAACGTACTTGTGCTTGGCTTGGGGGCAATGGGGAGCGCCGCGCTCTACCAGTTGGCGCGACAGAGCGTCGCGCCTGTGGGGATTGAACAATTCACCATCGGCCATGCGCTGGGTAGTTCCGGTGGCCGGTCACGCGTCTTTCGCACCTTTTACGAAGAGCCGCTCTATACCCAACTGGCGGAAGCGGCCATCCCCCTCTGGCGCGAGTTAGAAAGCCGCTCCGGTGAAACTATTTTGACGTTGTGTGGCAATCTCTTCTTTGCACAACCGGGCAATGCGCTGTTGGCGCAAAGCCTTCAAGCCATCGAAGCGACCCAATCCCCGTATGAACGGTTGACCAGCGCCGAAGTGACGGCGCGCTGGCCCATTTTACGGCTCCCGTCCACCGCTGAAGCCTGTTTTGTGCCGCGCAGTGGTTTTTTGAATGCTACCCTAGCGGTGCAAACCCATGTGGCGCAGGCGCAACGACTGGGCGCGACGGTTCATGCTGGTCTCGTTGTGCATGGCATTGACCTGAGCGGTGAACGGCCTGTGGTTGAGACCGCCGCCGGTCGTTATGTCTGCAACCGCCTGGTGGTGACGCCGGGGCCCTGGGCAGGTCAACTCTTCCAGGATTTAGGTTTGTCCACCCTGTCGCAACGGTTACGCGTGACGCGCCAACAAAAATTTTATTTCCGCCCTGCCCAGCCGGAACGCTTTCGCCCGGAACATCTGCCGGTCTATGGCGATTATGATGCCAACTTCTACGGTTTTCCAATGCAAGGCCCTGGACTGAAGGTGGCTGATGATAACCTGGGGTTTGTGACCGAGCCGACCACGGTGGATCGCACGCTGGATCCGGCAAAGCGGGATGAATTGGGCGCCTGGCTAAATGCGATCATGCCCAACGCCGGCTTCACCTATGTCGAGGGCAGCACTTGCATGTACACCCTCACGCCTGACCGCGATTTTCTCATCGGGCCGCACCCGCACCATGCCAATGTGATCGTTGGCGCCGGCTTCTCCGGGCATGGCTTCAAGTTTTCCGCCATTGTCGGCAAACTATTGGCGGAGTTGGCGCTCGGTCAATCACCCAGCCAACCCATTACACGCTTCCGGTTGGACCGCTTTGATCGCTAGCAGGAAAAACAGTAAACACAGATAGGGAGGAACACGGATGCTTTTTATCTGGGTTCCTCCCTATCTGTGTTTACTATGGTGGTCATTTCGCTTACGGTGTTGGTGCATCCTCGCGCAGTAAGCCTTCACGCTTCAGCTCAGCCCAAAGCGCCGCAGGAACTGGCTGTTGCACCAGTTTAACATTCGACTGCACCTGCTCCGGGGCGATGGCGCCGGGGATGATCGAGGCGACAATGGGGTTCGCCAGCAGAAATTGCAGGTTGGTCGCCGGCAAGGAGACGCCGTGGCGTTTGCAGGCCGCTTCTAGTTGGCGCGTCTTTTCCATAATCTCGTCAGAGGCCGGGGCATAGAAATAGCGTGCGCCGGGCACCGCGCCCGTCGCCAGAATGCCCGATGCAAAAACTGCGCCGATGATGATGCTGATGTTGCGCTCCGCACAGCGGGGAAACTCTTCGGCCCACATCACTTGCGTCAACAGGTTATAACCATAGGCCACCAGGAAAAAGTCAAGCTCGACCAGATCCAGGAAACGGGGAATCATCCCTAGTTCATTGACGCCCGCGCCGACCCCTTTGATCATGCCACTGCGGCGCAATTCATCCAGTGCGCGCCAGCCGCTGGTAAAGAGTTGATTCAGATAGGCTTGCACCCGTGCTTCATTCTTGTGGAAGTAAAAGTCCAGGTCGTGGATCACCAACAGATCGACCGAGGGCAGACCAAGCCGTTGCAGGCTGTCTTCAAACGAACGCATGACGCCGTCGTAGGTGAAGTCCACATCAAATTCAAAGGGCAAACCGCCCACCCACGAGCCTTTGTCAAAGGTCGCCGGGTTGCGCGCCGCCTTGAAGACACGACCGATTTTGGTCGAGATCATAAACTCATTACGTGGTTGTTGGCGCAGAAAATAGCCGACGCGATGTTCACTTTTGGTGTAGCCGTAGAAGGGCGCGGTGTCAAAGTAGCGGATGCCGGCGTCCCAGGCGGCTTGCAGCGTCTGTTGCGCCGTCGCTTCGCTGATGGCGTCAAAAAGATCGCCCAAGGGGGCGCTGCCAAAGCCCACCTGACTGACTTGGGCGCCGGTTTTACCGATGGTGCGTGTGGGAATGGTGTTCATGGCTGGTTGCTCCTCTGGTTTGGCCCCGCTGTTGAACGGGGTGTGCTAATGGTGGCGGTTGGATTGCGGATAATCGTAGCAGGTTGGGGGGAAGCTTGTCAAAGCGCTGTTGAACAGGTGGCAATGCGGTAGTTAGAGTTTGCACAGACTCAGTTAGCCGTAGGATACGAAGATCACCATTGGGGATAACCGCAAAGCTACGTTGGCGGTGGCATGCACCATCAAGAAGGCTTGTTTGTCGTTTCAGTAGACCGCAACGCCGTCCAGATTGCAATCGACCGACGCCGGACTACGCGACTGGGTTCCCTCTGGGACCAACTGCGGACTACTGAGTTTATGTCACCGGCAACGCCCGCAACACCGCTGCTGAATCCGTCACCCAACCGAAGATCCCCCCCTGCGCCTTGATCGTCGCCAGCGTGGCGGCGTGACGCTCCGGGCTATAGGAGGAGACGCAATCGGCCAGTACAATGGCGTTAAAGCCGCGGTCATTGGCGGCGATCACCGTGGCGCTGCAACAGACATCGGTCGTCACGCCGGTGATCAGCAGGTTGCGAATGCCATGTCGGCGCAGAATCGCTTCGAGGTCGGTGGCGTAGAAGGAGCTTTTCCCCGGCTTGTCCAGCACAACTTCCCCCGGCAGCGGCGCCACTTCGTCGATGATGCCATGCCCCGCTTCGCCCCGAATCAGGATGCGTCCCATCGGCCCGACATCGCCAATGCGCGTCCCCGGCGGCCAGCGATCTAGCTTGGTCGGCGGGCAGTCGCTCAGATCGGGCAGATGCCCCTCGCGCGTATGGATAATCAACAACCCACGCGCCCGCGCCGCCGCCAATATCTGCTGAATCGGCCCAATCGTCCGCTGCAACAGCGTCACATCATTCCCCAAGAACGCGCCAAAGCCATTGGGATACAAAAAATCCTTCTGCATATCAATGACCAGCAGCGCCGTCGCCGCCAGGTCGATTGTCACCGGATGGGGTTCGGCGGAGATTGTGAGTGTAGTCATAGGTTTAGCCTGTTGAATTACGAGTTACGAATTACGGCTCATATACAACTCGTAACTCGTAATTCATAACTCGTAACTCTATTTATTCAGTCTGTCCCACCACGCCCTCAACCAACCAATCGGTCGAGTCGAGGAGTTCGATACCGCCGGCTTCGCCTTCGGGGATGCGGACTTCGCCTTTGTTGTCCAGGATCGGGCCTTGGAAGATCTTCAGTTCGCCGCTGATCAGCTTGGCTTTGGCCTCTTCGATTTGGGCCTTGGTCTCGTCACTGACGGCGGGGCCGAAGGGGGCCAGGGTGACGTAATCGGTTTCGACGCCGCCACGGATATGTTCACTCTTCCAGGAGCCATCTTCGATCGAGTTGACAATGCGCGTGAAGAGCGGACCCCAGGTATAGGCCACGCCGGTCAACCAGCCGTTGGGGGCGAATTCTTGCAGCGCATCCGAGTGGAAGCCGACGACAAAGATACCCCGCTCTTCCGCCGTCTTGACCACAGTGATGGGCGAGTCCACAATCATCGTCACCACATCAGCGCCGGCATCGGCCAGGGCATTGGTGGCGGCGGCTTCCTTGGTCGGGTCGACCCACGAGCCGTTGATCACCAGCGTGGTCGTCACATCCGGGTTGACCGACTTGGCGCCCAGGTGGAAAGCATTGACCGAGGCCAGAATGTTGGGAATCGGGAAAGCAGTGATAAAGCCTAGTTGATTGGACTTGGTGGCCTTGCCCGCAGCGATCCCGGCCAGATACATGGCTTCAAAGTTGTTGCCCCAGTAGGTGCCCAGATTATCGGCCAGTTTGAAGCCGGCCGGGTGCATAAAGGTGACATTGGGATATTTGGCCGCCACATTGAGCGCCGGGTCGAGATAGCCAAAGCTCTGCGGGAAGATAATGGTGGCGCCCTGTTGGATCATGTTCTCCATCATCCGTTCGGCGTCGGCGCTTTCCGGCACATTCTCGGCTTCGATCAACTCGACGTTGGGCAGGCTCTCCTTCATAGCGAGCAATCCGGCATGGTGCGCCTGGTTATAGCCGGCATCGGTGATCGAGCCGACATGCAAAGCGCCGATGATAATCTTTTCCCCTGCCGGCGCGGCTGCCGATCCACTGTCGGTGGCGGGCGCGGCGGTCGGCATCGCACAAGCGGCACTGAGCGCCAACACGGCGAGCAAACTCAAAACTTTCCAATACAACGACTGCATTTTCATAGAAACGTTTGTCTCCTTTGGTAAAAGTAACTGCGATGTTGAAATACGATGATGGCTTTTAGTAATCATACCGCTCGCAGCCAGTCCGTGACTGGCGATCATCGCCAGTCACGGACTGGCTGCGAGCAGGTTTTTAGGAACGCATCCCCTCAAAGACGGTGCTGAGACCGGCCGGCATGGTATAGCCGGGGCGTTTCCGTAGAGCCAGCAAGACGCCCAGTGTCAGCAGATAGGGCAACATATCAAGCAGGAACGGCGAAATGGGTGCGCCGCGTGCTTGCAATTGCAACTGGAAGGCCAGCGCGCCGCCAAAGAGTAACGCCCCCCAGACGGCTCGTACCGGACTCCACGCCGCAAAGATGACCAGCGCCACCGCAATAAAGCCGCGCCCGGCAGTCATCTGTTCCGTCCAGACGCCGGTGTAACCGAGCGATAGGTGGGCGCCGCCCAGCCCAGCCAACAGACCGCCGATAAAGACGGCTTGATATTGCAAGTAGGTTGGCTGCAAGCCGGCAGCGTAAGCGACTGTTTTATCTTCACCCACGGTGCGCAACGACAGCCCCCACCGCGTCTGTGTCAATAACCAGGATAAGAGGAACGCGATGGGAACCACAGCGTAGATCAGGACATCATGGTTGAAAAGCACACGACCGACCACTGGCAGATCAGCCAACGCGGGAATCGGCCAGTTGGGCAGGCCATCGACCAGTTGTCCAACATAGGGGCGACCGATGAGTGCGCTCAGCCCAATGCCGAGAAAACCCAAGGTTAACCCGCTTGCCAGTTGGTTGGCGCCCCGTGTAATGACCAGATAGGCAAAGAGCAGGTGAAACAGTCCACCCGCCAGCATCGCCGCCAACAAGCCGACAAAGGGATTCTCCGTTTGGTGCGTTGCGGCAAAGCCCACCGACGCCCCGATCAACATGGTGCCTTCGACGCCCAAGTTAATCACCCCGGCCCGTTCACTGATCACTTCCCCCAGCGCCGCATAAAGGACGGATGTCCCCGCTCCGATAGCGCCAGTCAATACACCAATGATAAAACTTAACACAAGCTACCCCTTCTTGTATGTTCGTTGGTATGTTCGTTGGTATGTTCGTTGGTTGAGCCTGTCGAAACCAACGAACATACCAACGAACATGCCCTACGCCTTTTTCGCCCGAAAAAAATTCCCCAGCACAATAAAGAGAATTAGCGCCATGAGAATATTCACAGTGGAAAAGGGAACATTCTGCGTAATCTGCAAGGTGTCGCCGCCCAGGGCGATAACCGCCAGCAGGAAGGCCATGCCAACGGCGGCAAAGGGGCTGTGACCGGCCAGCCAACTGATCAAAAAGCCGACATAACCATAGCCCGGCGAAAAGGCGGGGCGCAAGCGCCCTTGAATCGCCATTACTTCGCCGACGCCGGCCAACCCGGCCAGCCCGCCGGCGATGATCATGCTCAAGATCAAGTAGCGGGCAATGGGGAAGCCATGCCGGAGCGCCGCCTCCGGGTTGCCGCCGATGGCGCGCATGGCGTAGCCCCAACGGGTGTAGCGTAGCAGGAAAAAGATCAAAACGACGGCCAGCAACCCCAAGGGCAAGACGAGATGTACACGCGTGCCGCCAAACTGGGGCAGGAGAAAGGCGTCGGCAAAGCGCACGGTTTGGGGGAAGTTGGCGCTCTCCGGGTCGCGCCAGGCGCCATAGATAAAGTAGTTGACAAACTGAAGCGCCACATAGTTGAGCAGCAGCGTCGCGATCACCTCGTTGAGCCACCCCTTGGCGCGCAGATAGGCCGGGATCGCCGCCCATAGGCCGCCGCCGATAAAGCCCAGCAACAACACAGCGGTCAACGCTAATGGCCGCGGCAGATCGCCTAAGGAGAGCGCTCCCCACGTCGCCAGCCATGCGCCCATGTAAATTTGCCCTTCGCCACCCACATTGACCAATCCCAAACGCGCCGGCAACAGCACCGCCAGCGCGCAGAGCAGCAATGGGATCAGCTTGACCAGCACTTCCGACCAGCCGTAGCGACTGCCGAGAGTCTGACGGAAAATATCACTATAGGCCCGCAGCGGGTCTTTGCCAAAGAGCAGCAAAACGACGCCGAAACAGAGCAGCGCCGTCACCATGATCAAGAGCGGGCGCACATAAGGCAGGAAGAGCGTGCGTGCGGTGCGCGGGGATTGTTCCGGTAGCACCAGACTTTGTGGCGTTGCCATCGTTCTTATTCTCCCCCTGTCATCAGATGCCCGACCCGATGGGCGTCATACTCGTTAGGCTGTAAGCGCCCTACAATCTGGCCGTGATAGAGGACCAGCAAGCGGTCGCTCAAGGTAAACAACTCGTCCATATCCTCCGAAAAGAGCAACACAGCGGCGCCTTCCTGCCGACACCGCAGCAACAGTTGGCGCATCGCTTCGGCGTTCGCCACATCCAACCCACGGGCCGGATAGTAGGCCAGCAAAACCTTGGGCTTGCGCGCCACTTCACGCGCCACCACCACTCGTTGCAAATTGCCGCCGGATAGCGTCTCCACCGGCGCCGCCAACCGGGGCGCTTTGGCCGCAAAGACAGTGCCCAACGCCTGCGCCGCCGTCTTTTGCACCCCGGCCCAGTTCATCACCAGCCCGCCAAAGCGCGTATGCTGCGCCTGTTCACCAAGAATCATATTCTCGGCCACAGTCATGCCACGGATCGCACCCATCTGCAAGGCATCTTCCGGGATACAAGCGACGCCGGTGGTGCGGATGACGGCGGGCGACCAGTAGGTTGCATTCTCGCTGTTGAGGAAGCGTTCGCCCCGCTCCAGCAAGAGCAGCCCAAGAATGGCATCGCCCAGTTCGCGCTGACCGTTGCCCGAAACCCCGGCCACCCCAACAATTTCGCCGCCAAAGAGTTGCAAATCAATCCCCGCGAGGCGACTGCCGCCTTGCTGGGGGGCGGCGGAAACTTGCCGTAATTCCACCAGCGCGCGCCGGTCAGCCCCGCGCTCGGGCGACAGTTGACCGTTGGTAGCTGTTTCGTTTGTTAACGAATGGGGTTGTAGGTCAGGTGCTTTGGTGGGTGTCTTGCCCAACATCATCTGAATAATCGCCGCCGGTGTGGCGTCGGCGCGTGTTAGTATACCCGCGACCGCACCTTGACGCAAGACAGTGATGCGGTCGGCAATCGCCATCACTTCCGGTAACTTGTGGGTGATAAAGAGGATGGCATAGCCATCGGCCTTGAGGCGTTGTACAACCTGGAAGAAGCCCTCTACCTCCTGGGGCGCCAGAACGCTGGTCGGCTCATCGAAGATCAAGATACGGGCGTCACTGAGCAGCACCTTGAGAATTTCCAATCGTTGGCGTTCGCCAATCGCCAGGGCGCCGACGCGCCGTTGCAGGTCAATTGGTAACCCATACCGTTCCGCCAGCGCCTGCACCCGCTGCTCGATCACCGGATATTGCAGTCGGCCCCGCATATCGGGCAGAAAGAGGGCAATGTTTTCCAGCACGGTCATGGCCGGCACCAGGGTGAAATTTTGAAAGACCATACCGATGCCCAGTTGGCGACCGACCTGGGGCGAGGGAATGGTCACCGGTTCGCCCTTGAGCCGGATTTCGCCGGCGCTGGGCTGGTGAAAGCCGTAGAGCGACTTCATGAGCGTACTCTTGCCGGCACCGTTCTCGCCCAAGACGGCGTGAACTTCACCGGCATAGACCGCCAGATCAATCGCCTGGTTGGCGACAAAGGCGCCAAACCGTTTGGTCAAGCCGCGCGTCTCTAATAGGGGCTTTGCTGATAGCTGTTCCATGCCGCTATGCGCCTCCTCTGTTTTTGCTTGCCATGTAGGCGCGCCAGCCGCCATAGTGGGTGATCTCAACGCCGGTCGCACACAGATAAGCCTCACCGAGGACGCCCAGCATACTTTCGCCTGTATCCAGGGTAATCCGCCCGATGCAGAGACCGGCCGGCTCCTGTTGCAAGATGGTAGCAATCGCCGCCGCCGGCAATTCCCAGATTTCCAGGGCGATAGAGCGTCCGCCCTCGGCAAAACGCATCATCGCCGGGTGGCGATCCTGGATCGTCCACAGGCGATAGGCGGCATCGGTGGCGGCTTCACGTACAAAGCGGGCGCCTACATTTAACAGATTTTGATTCAGTTCCAAACCGCGCATTAGTGTACCGTTTACAGCAAGATAGACAGTTGTCACAGAACTCTCCATTTTTTGGGATTGTGGTAGGTAGCGACCATTATACACGATCTAGCAGCAGAATGGATGTTTTTTGATCTTACAAAAGAGCATATCCCATCGCCTATAGCGGATCTGCACAATGTTTTCTATACAAAAGCGCTATTTTTGCCCAATCATTACAAAGATTTAAGCGTTTTTCGGTATAAGCAATAGTGCTCCAGGGTGAAGGGCCGTAAATAAACACCTCTACCTGATGCATTTGCGTTTCCATTACAGTGGTGGCAATATTCATGAAAATCAGCATCACACGCTTTTTTGTGAAGGAGAAGTATGCAGCCAATCAAAGGGATTTCAAATTTTATTTTGGGCTGGTCTTTGTTGCTTTTTGGCCGGTTGGCCAGTCGAGTATTGCTGAATCTGCGGATCGACGGGCTGGAGAATGTACCGAAAGATGGGCCGTTGATTGTGATTGCCAACCACTTTAGTTGGTTTGATGCGCCGCTCTTGACCCTGAGCTTGCCCTTTCAGCCGGCCTTTATGGTCGCCAGCGAGTCGCAGCGCTTCTGGTTTGTGCGCATGTTTATGCGCGCCTTTCATGGCATTCCCATCTGGCGTGGTCAAGTTGACCGCAAAGCATTGAGCGCTGCTATCGACCGTCTGCGTCAGGGCCGCGCCGTCGCTATTTTCCCCGAAGGGGGCATCGACCCGCGTTATGCCGAACGCCGGGCGCGTGGTGAAGTAATTGTGGAAGATAGCTACGGCTTTATCTCCCGCTATGACGCCCAACTGACGCACCCGGAACCGGGGACAGCCTACCTGGCCTTACAGAGCCAAGCGCGTATCTTACCGGTGGCGTTGTTAGGCACGGAAAAGATTTTGCCGAACATCATGAAGGTCCGGCGCACTAATGTCACGATTCGCATCGGGCCGGCCTTTGGCCCTTTGACGATTGAACCTAATTTGCAAAAGACCGAACGCCGCCATCGCTTAGATCGCCTAGCCGAGCAGATCATGCAACGGGTCGCGATTCTCTTTCCGCCGGAGAATCGCGGGCCATATCGTAATTTGAATCGCGAACCGATCTAGACGAGAACTTACCTGATCTGAGCGCGCCGGCTGCCGACATCCTTGTCGGTAGCCGGCCGGCGTTCCCAGGTTGTTGCGCAGCTTCTCAAAACAAAAGGCCGTCACGCTAAGTGACGGCCTTTTGTTTCAATCTATATTTCTTCCAATTCATCAACTTCTACTTTACTATGTCCATTTTGACTAAGTCCGTTTTGACCAAGCAGACGCAACAACTCACGAATCACATCATCAATGCGGCGCTTATAACGCAACAATTCGCGGCGACACTCGACCTCTGCCGGTGATTCGGTCTTAAACGCACGCAATGATTCCTCGAGTTCCACATCGATCCGGGCCTCATATTTGTTGAGGATGCGGCCCCGTAAGAACTCACGCATTAATTTGGCTACGGTTGTGTCATAGTCGGTCAAATCGTTATGCAGATCTACCAGGCGATCCGATGCAATCGCCGGCATCGGCATCGCCCGCAAAGTCTCCCAAGCTCGGTTTAATTTTCGTCGTTGCACGATTCCTCTACATGAGCAAATGGTTAGCAAGGTTGATCGGGCAGAAAGGGTGGTATACCAAAATTATAGCAGCTTTTGGTATACCACAAAAAAACGGAAGGAAAGAATTGCAGTATAGGTAGATAGGGAAATAGGGAAACAGGTAGACAGGTAAATAAGTTGTTGCCACCATGTTTACCTGTCTACCTGTTTCCCTGTCTACCTGTTTACCTACTTTCCGTTCTCATCCAATTTGACTTGCTAGAACACATGAGCTATACTGTGACAACATGCGATTGTGTCGGTAGAGCCTGATAGTAGCACCCGGCGGATGTTACACTCTGTTATAGCACACTGCCGGGTGCTACTATCGGGCCAGGACAAAGAGCTTTTGCGATCAGAATATGCTTGAGAGGGAATTATGGCAGCCAAAAAAACTTCAACCGCAGTCGAACCAGTCGAAGATAGTGGTAAGGTGAAAGCCTTAGAGACAACCCTGGCCAATCTCAACAAAAAGTTTGGTGATGGGATCGTGATGAAACTTGGGGAAGCGACCAAGATGACGGTTGAGGCCATCCCCACCGGCAGCTTGAGCTTGGATCTGGCGCTGGGGATCGGTGGCGTGCCGCGCGGCCGTGTGGTAGAAATCTACGGGCCGGAAAGCTCCGGTAAGACGACCATCTGCTTACATGTGATTGCCGAAGCGCAAAAACGGGGCGGCATCTGTGGTTTTATCGATGTCGAACACGCGCTGGATCCGGTTTATGCCGCAAAGATTGGCGTGGATGTCAATAGTCTCTACGTCAGCCAGCCCGACACCGGTGAGCAGGCGTTGGAAATTGCCGAAGCCTTGGTGCGCTCCGGCGCCATTGATGTGGTCGTGGTCGATAGCGTGGCGGCGTTGGTGCCGCGCGCCGAGATCGAAGGCGATATGGGCGACAGCCATGTCGGTCTGCAGGCCCGTTTGATGAGCCAAGCGTTGCGCAAGTTGACCGGCGCCGTGAAGTCAAGCGGCACCTGTATGATCTTCACCAACCAACTGCGCCAGAAGATTGGCGTCATGTTCGGCAATCCGGAGACGACGACGGGCGGTATGGCGCTCAAGTTTTACGCCAGCGTGCGCATGGATATTCGCCGCATTGAATCGATTAAGCAAGGCACCGATGTAATCGGCAACCGCACCCGCATCACCATTCGCAAGAACAAAGTCGCCCCCCCCTTCAAGGTGGCCGAGTTTGACATTATGTATAATGAAGGCATTAGCACCATGGGCGATCTGATCGACCTGGGCGTCTCACTGGATATTATCGCCAAGCGTGGCAGCTTCTATAACTATGGAGAAATTCGCTTGGGGCAAGGGCGTGAGAATGCCAAAGCCTTCCTGGATGAAAACACCGCGTTGGCTGCTGAGATTGAAACACAGATTCGCAACAATGCCGGCTTGGCCATTAACTTCGCCACCAAAGGTGGCATGGAAGACGCTGAAGGAGCGGGCGGTAAGGCTGATGATGAAATGGCCTTTGCTGACGCCGCCTAAAGCCTTTGTCGTGCCGCTGTAAACAATACAAACAATACGCCGTTGGATCATGCTCTGTCCAATGGCGTATTTTTATTTGGCCGGTTTCTCGGCAGGAACGTTCCTCTTTTTCCCGCCGTTGCAATATTTGTGTTTTCTTGAGGTTTTGACGGAAAACATTGTTACAAATTTGGGGCAGGTCTGTTTGGCGAAGAACACGCCGCAGTTATATAGTAGCTTTGCAAAAATAATATATCGAGTAAGTAATCTGTAAGTTGTGCATATCTAAAATCATAGTATAATTGTCTTATCCGTAAGTACGATATTGTTCCTATGCATTGTATGGGTATAGAGAGGCAAGCAGTGGCAACGACTGGTTCATCCCTTTTTACAGAGGCGTTACAACTGAATCATCTGCTGGACGAGTATCGTTTGCAGGAGTATTGGCAGTGTACTATCGAAAGCCTATGCGCCACGGTCAAGGCCAAGGCGGTGAGTTTGCGCCTGCTGGATAGTGATCCGCTGCTCGCTTCAACGATTATTCGTGTGGGTGAGTTGGCGCCGAGTACGATCACCTACCTGGAAGAATGGGAGAAGTCAGCCCAAACGGCGGTCGATGCCCCGTTTCATACCTGGTTGACCGTGGATAGCAGTGGTGAATGCAGTGACCGCGCTTTGCATATTTATATTGTCGTTGAACAGGTGTTGCGGGCGACCATCACCTTTATCTTTACCAAAGAAGCGACGCTGATGGGGATCAATGAAACAGAGTTGTCGGGGCTGGTTCATTTCTATGCTATCAGCGGTTTGCGCTCGCAGCAGTTGCACGCCACCCAGAAACGACTTGACCAGGTACACTTGCTCTATCAAATTTCGCAGGCGATTACCAGCACGCTGGACCTAAAAACTGTTTTCCACCAAACAACCGAGTTGGCCGCTTCGATTTTACAGGCGAAAGCGGCTACGCTTTTCAGCATTGATACCAAACAGCGCGAACTGGTCTTTATGGTGGCGAAAGGGGCGGCGGCCCAGGTCTTGGAAGAAAAACGAATTCCGCTGACCCACGGTGTTGTCGGTTGGGTGGCCATGCATGGTCAACCCCTGATTGTCAATAACACGCAAAAGAGCAAACTCTTTAATTCGGCCGTCGATTCCCAGACCGGCTTTTTCACTCAAAATATTGTTTGCGTCCCCCTGCGCATTCAGGACCGCACCGTGGGCGTGTTGGAGGTGCTGAACAAAGAGAGTGAGGAAGGCTTTACCTCCGCCGATGCGGACTGGTTGACGACAATGGGACAGCAAATTGCCATTGCGCTGGAAAATGCCCAGCTTTATGAAAATCTGCGTCAGGAACAGGAGCGCATTATCAAAGCGCAGGAAGAAGTGCGCAATCAACTGGCGCGCGAGTTACATGACAATACTGCGCAGATGTTGAGCTTGATTATTATGAATCTGGATCTGGCGCGCCAGTTGCTGGAAAAGGGCAAAATCGAAAAGCTCTCCTCCGAGTTGCAACGCATTGAGGAGTACGCCAAACAGGCCAATCGCGAAGTGCGCACCCTGCTCTTTGAATTGCGCCCGATCATTTTGGAGAGTCGCGGCTTGATTCCGGCCCTCCATGCCTATCATCGCCAGTTGCAGGCGTCGATGGATTGCAACATCTACCTGGATGCCCCCTCGTTGAGCTTTGAAATCACCATGCAGGGCGCCAATATTATCTTTAGCATCATCCAGGAAGCGATCAACAATATTCGCAAACATGCCCGCGCCCGCAACGTTTGGGTCAGGGTCAGCACGAATGCCGAACATCTGCGCTTTGACATTGAAGACGACGGCATCGGCTTTGATTCGGACATGATTTCCGGCAGCTATGAAGAGCGGGGCAGCTTTGGTCTGCTCAACATGCGCGAGCGGGCCGCTATGCTCGCCGGCTACATTGAGATTCAATCCCCGCGCACCCACGCCGCCAAAGGCGCCCTCATTACCGGCTTTATCCCCCTGAGTGGTATCATCGGACGATAAGTAGGCGAAATGTCGTTCATTCTTCCCCCAACCTGCCATTGATGCTATAATCAGAAAATTGAACCCCTTGCTGGCACACGAAGTTCGTTGCACTACACAAACGACCAAGCGGAGCAAGCGATTATGGCCATCGAAATTCTTCCTTACAACCCAACCTGGCCGGACGAATTCCGGCGCATCGGCGCCATGCTGCGCCAAGTTCTCGGCGATCAAGCCCTGCGCATCAACCATATCGGCTCGACTTCGGTGCCGGGGCTGGCAGCCAAAGATATTATTGATGTGCAGATCTCCGTCGCCGCGTTACTTCCGTCGATTGAGCGCACCATGTTTGCCCATGGGTTTACCCGCCGCGTGACCATTGATCACGACCATCAGCCGCCGTCCATGACGACCGATCCGGCCCAGTGGAGCAAATGGCTCTTTCACGAACCGGATGGGTATCGACCCTGCAACCTGCATATGCGCATCGAAGGGCGCGCTAATCAGCGCTATGCCTTGCTCTTTCGCGATTATCTGCGGGCGCACCCATTGGCGGCCCAAGCCTATGCCCAAGTCAAAATTGCCCTGGCGGCCCGTCATGCTGATGACATTGCCTACTATTATGATGTGAAAGACCCCGTTTGCGACATTATTATGGCCGGCGCCGAAGGCTGGGCGCAACAGCGCCAGTGGACGCTGCCGGCGACCGATGCCTAAACAGACAGCGCCAAAACAGAAAGGTTGGAGCTACGCTATGATCATCGACACCCATGTCCACGTTTGGGAAATCGATCCCCCGCGCTACCCCATCGGCCCGACCGCGCCGGGGTGGAAATCGCTGCCTGATGAACCGGGAACCGCTGACGAATTACTGGCCGAGATGGACGCCCACGGCGTTGACTATTCCGTGCTGGTGCAGACCAGTTGGTCCACCTGGGACAATGGCTATATTGCCGATTCGGCGGCGCGCTTCCCGCATCGCTTTATCGGCCACGGCTTGATCGACCCGCAAAACCCCAACAATGCCGAACAGGTGCGCTATTGGGTGAAAGAGCGGGGACTGGCCGGCTTTCGCTTTCACCCCATGTATTACCCCGATGAAAAAATTCTGCTGACGCCGCAAAACCAGGCCATGTAGGAAGAGATCGCCGCGCTCGATGTGGTGATTCAGTTTCATACCTTTCCGGCCCAAGCCGATCAGATTGCCGTCATCGCCGGGCGCTATCCCCATCTCCGGCTGATCATCGACCACATGGGCTATCCCAAAGTCAACGAGCCGCCCGCCGCTTTTCAACCGATTCTCGATCTAGCGCGCTTTGATAATATGCACTTCAAGCTTTCCGATGTGCATGGCCGGTCGCAACAGGGCTTCCCGTACACGGATGTCCACCCCTTTATCCAACAGTTGCTCAACGCCTTTGGCGCCAGTCGCACGATCTGGGGGACGGGCTACCCCGGTCATCATCGGGTGAAGCACAAGTGGCCGCCGCTGGCTGAGGAGTTGCGCTTGATTCGCGAAGGGTTGCCCTTTTTGAGCGCCACTGACAAAGAGCAAATTCTCGGCGGGACGGCGGCCAAACTCTGGCGACTGCCGCCGACAAAGGTGACAGTCGGCTAGGATGACGCTATGATGACCACCCCCGCTGTCCGCACCCTCTGGCCGATCACTTTCTTCCTGCTGTGGGAAGTAACTACGCTCTTCTGGTTCATAAAGGCGGACGACCCCTACCGCCCATCACCCCCTCTATCCGTAACCGCTGCCATGATCTGCCTGCTGGTTGGGGCCTGCCGTTGTTCCTGCGCCCCTCGATGGCGACGCAGTTGAACGCCGTGGGTGTCTTGTCGGCTTCCCACGCCCAGTTACATTGTCGTACCTGAAAGGACTCATCGATGGCGCGACCGGAAATCTATGTCAGCACCGATGTCGAAACGGACGGGCCGATCCCCGGTGTCAACTCGCTCTTGAGTTTTGGCTCGGCAGCCTATTTGGCGGATAAAACGCTAATCGGCACCTTTACGGCGAACTTGGAGCTATTGCCGGGCGCGACACCCGATCCCAAAACGATGGAGTGGTGGGCCTCACAACCAGAGGCGTGGACAGCGTGCCGGCAAAAAGTGGAGAAACCTGAGGTGGCTCTGCCCCGCTACCTGGCCTGGCTGAAAGCGCTGCCGGGGCGCCCCGTCTTTGTCGGCTACCCGGCAGCCTATGATTTTATGTTTGTCTACTGGTATCTCATCCGCTTTACCGGTGAAAGCCCCTTTTCTCACTCGGCGCTCGACATCAAAACTTATGCGATGGCGCTCTTAAAGCAGCCTTACCGCGACAGCACCAAGCGTTACATGCCCAAACGCTGGTTCGACCCCATTCCCCATACGCACCAGGCGCTGGATGATGCGATTGAACAGGGCGCGCTGTTTTGTAATATGCTCCAAGAGAACCTAACAAAATGACTAGATGAAAGTGGGGCTGAACCGGGCGATGAGCGGCATTCCCTGAGGCGCCAGCGAAATTGACGCTTTTATCAAAAATAACGAACCCTGGACAAGCAGAGTGACTGCTATCCGGTCAAAGTCGGCTGCGATTTTTGTGAATAAGTCGGCTGTCGCCTTGGCTTGCGCCCCAAGTCCCCCCAAAAAACGGTTTGACAGGTAGCGCTCACTAGGCTATGATCGATGTAACAAATTAGCAACTCATTTTACAGAAAGCCTTTCCCAAAAATACCGATCTGTAACAATAGACAAAAGCGCAAGAGGGTTATCCTTGTACGCGGCGGCAACGTGAATGCCTGTCTGCGCAACGATTCGCCAGGAGTTTTTCTGATGAGTACCAACCCGTATGGCATGACCCGTTTCCAGAACAAAGTGGCCCTGGTCACCGGCGGCGCTTCCGGCATTGGGCGCGCAACAGCCTTGCGATTGGCGGCGGAAGGCGCCCATGTCATCATCGCTGACAACAACGGTTCGTTAGGCCAACAGACCCTTCAACAAATCGAAGAAGCCGGCGGCGCCGGGACTTTGCTCGCCGTTGACCTGGCGGACGACGCGGCGGTGCAAGCCGCCGGGGCGACGGTGGCGGCGCGCTTTCCGGCGCTGCATCTGCTGGTGAACAACGCCGCTATTTTGCGCGTCGGGACGATTGAAGATGGCGCCTGGTTAGCCAACTGGGAGATCGAAACCAGGATCGGCTTGCGCGGCTGGGTCTTGATGACCCAGGTGCTGCTACCCCTGTTAAAGAAAGAAGGCGGGGCAATTGTCAACATCTCCTCGGAAGGGGGCTTTCTTGGCCGGCCACGGCAGGTGGTCTATGACGCCATCAAAGCCGCGCTGGTTTCCGTAACAAAAACGATGGCGCAAGAGTTTGTCGATTATGGCATCCGCGTCAACGCGGTGGCGCCGGGGTGGATTGTGACTGAGATGCACTTTGGCCACGCCCCGGACCCGGCGGCGCGCAAGCAGGAATTGGAATCGACGCCCATCACCTCCTGCATCATGAAACGGCGCGCCAAACCGGCGGAGGTGGCCGGCGCCATTGCCTTCCTGCTCAGCGACGATGCCTCTTACATTACCGGTACTACCCTCCATGTCGACGGCGGTCGCGTCGGCATGAGTGTCCATTGATCATACGCTTGATCTGCCTTAGTTTCTTCAACCCGTTTTTCGTTAGGCGTTCTCCGAGAAATAAATATCCAGCCGCTGAGGCGGCTTCTCGCTGTCAGCAACGGATTGCATCCGAGAAAATGGATAGGTAAATCTTTGAA
>QWII01000186.1 GCA_021405325.1 Caldilinea sp. CFX5
CGGGGCAGGTCTGGTGGCTGGTCGCCGGGGTGATGGCGGTGGGCGCGTTGTTGGGCGGGGTGCTGGGGGGCAAATTGGCCGGCAAGATCCAGCCCTCAGTCTTGCGCTGGCTCGTCGTGACCATTGGCGTCGTCGTGGCGCTCATTTATTTGATTCGGGGCTAGGAGCTGTATGACGCAAACGACCAATCATTTAGGACAACCCATTGGTTTGGCAGTTCCGAACTGGACGCCGCCCCCTACCCCGCCCCGCGTAACGCTGACTGGACGCTTCTGTCGGATCGAACCCCTAAGCGTTGAGCGACACGCGGCGGATCTCTATGCCGCCAACCGCCTGGATACCGAAGGGCGCATGTGGACCTACCTGGCCTACGGCCCCTTTGCCGATATGGAAAGCTACGTAAGCTGGATGACACGCGCCAGCCAGAGTACTGATCCGCTCTTTCATGCCATTATCGAGAGCGCCACCAACAAAGCGGTTGGCGTCTGTAGTTATCTGCGCATCGACCCCAACAATGGCGTCATCGAGGTGGGCGGGCTGGCCTTCTCGCCGCTGCTCCAACGCACGCCGGCGGCGACAGAGGCGATGTATTTGATGATGCAAAATGCCTTCACCCTGGGCTATCGGCGCTATGAGTGGAAGTGTGATAGCTTGAACGTGCCTTCACGCATTGCTGCCCAACGGCTTGGCTTTTCCTACGAAGGACTCTTCCGGCAAGCGATCATCTATAAGGGACGCAGCCGGGACACCGCCTGGTATTCGATTATCGACAAAGAGTGGCCGGCGCTGCAAGCAGTCTATACACAGTGGCTGGCGCCGGCCAATTTTACCGACGACGGGCAACAGCGGGTGCGGTTAAGTGAATTGACCCGGCCGTTGTTGAAGCAGCAAGGATAAAAGAGTACGTTATGGATCAAATCGCCCTTATCTCCGATCTGCACGGCAACCTGCCGGCCCTAGAGGCGACCTTGGCCGACATTCGCGGACGGGGAATTGATCGGATCTTCTGCTTGGGCGATCTGGTCGGCAAAGGGCCGCATTCGGCGCAGACGGTTGATATTTCACGCGAAGTTTGTGCGGGGACGGTGAAAGGAAACTGGGATGATTTCATTCTGGCCGAAACCGATAAACCAACGCTGGTCTGGCATCGCCAACGGTTGGGGCAGGAACGGCTGGGCCACGCTGGACAGGCGACGGGTACTATGAAAGTGTGGTTTTAGACCCGGAGGGGAATCGCATTGAGATTACGGTCTAGGGGTAAGAGAGCGAGGAGCATGTCTAATGGCATCACCAGCAATCAGCACACAAGCAACCAGCGAGAGCGCGCAACCTTATTACGCCACCGGCGAACACCTGCGGGCGAAACATGCCCAAATTCACAACCAGTCCGGGCGCGCCATTGAACAATGGGCGCGACAGCTTGTCCCGATTGAAGCGACAACGCACATTTTGGATGCCGGCTGCGGGTGGGGGCGCTTCTCCTGGCCGCTCTTGGAAGGAAATCAACTTCCAGCGGCAAATTTGGTTTGCGCCGATGCCTCGTTGGGGATGGTGCAAAGCGCAAAGCAGGAAGGCGAAAACCGGGGGCAGCGTCCCCATTTTGTCACCTGTGGCATTGAGGCGTTGCCCTTTCCCGCACGCCACTTTGACGGGGTCATGGCGAACTTTGTCCTCTATCATGTCGAGCCGCTGGCGCAAGGCGTGGCTGAGTTGGCGCGTGTCCTCAAAGCGGATGGCTGGCTCCTGGTTGCGGCGCATGGCATTACCAGCGTTCCGGTTGTGGAATTGCACTACCAGGCGCTTGATCGGTTGGGCATCCCTTATACGCCCGAAGCGCCCACTCTCTTCGATTTAGAAAACGGGACGGCGCTTCTGGCTCAACATTTCGGCCACATTGAACGCTATGACTTTATCGATGAGGAACTCTGTCCCAGTGCCGAAGCCTTTACCCAAAAATATCGCACCATTGGGCGTTATCGCGAGGTGTTAGGGCGGCCCGATGTCGCAGATCAGGACAAAGCCGCGCTGCCGCTGCTCTTTTGTGAACTGGCAAAGGGGCTTGTACAGGCGGATGGCGTCATTCATCTCCCGGTGGTAATGGGCGCGTTTGTCTGCACCGAACCACAGCCCTTAACCTAAGGCAAGATATATTGGCAGATCAGCACGTAATGACAGACGCTGCCGCCAATCACAAAGAGGTGCCAGATGGCATGGTTAAAGGGCAGGCGCTCCCACAGAAAGGGAATCACCCCCAGCGAGTAGGAAAGACCGCCGGCCACCAACCAGGCCATGCCGTCCATACCGAGGGTGACGCTCAGGGTTTTGACCAGGAAGAGCGACAGCCAGCCCATCACCACATAGGCAAAGGTCGAGACATTGACATAGCGCCCCATAAAAAAGGCTTTTATCGTCGCGCCGACCAGCGCCAGCCCCCAGATCAGGCCAAAGAAGAGCCACCCTTGCCAGTCGCGCATTTTGATCAGCAGAATCGGCGTGTAGGTGCCGGCGATCAACAGAAAGATGCCCACATGATCCAAAATGTGAAAGACCCGTTTGGTCGCCAGATGTTGGATGGCGTGATAGAGGGTAGAGGCCAGGTAGAGAAAGACCAGCGCGCCGCCATAGATGCTGACGCTCACCACCCGCCACCAATCTTCCAGGTGCGCCGCCCAGACCAGGAGCAGCGTCAGGCCGACAATGCTAAAGGCTGTACCAATGCCGTGGGTGATGGCGCTGGCGATCTCTTCGCCAAGGGTCTCAACCTCTTGATACTTTTGCTCCATAAAGTTACGCTCTTCTATCCAGTGCCAACTCTTGCATGAGTTGGCGCACACTCATATTGCGCTGTTGGGCAAGCGCCAATACAGTATACCCTATTTATCAACAACAGTGCTAATTTTGCGGCAAATTCACAACTGGTGCGCCAATCACCACACCTATCCCGCCACCCCGCTTAGTTGGCAATTTGCACACCGATTCGGTATACTGTAAGGATGACAACACATAAAACGATCACGCGTCTCCAGCTTCAACAGAAGAACAAGGAGCGCGTCAACATTTTTCTTGATGAGGAATACGCCTTTTCGCTCGAATTGATGCTGGCCGCCGGCCTGCGCAAAGGCCAGCAGTTAACCGACGCGGAGATTGCCGCGCTACAAGCGGAGGATGAAGGCAAGCGCACCTACGCCGCCGCCTTAACTTTTCTCGGACAACGGGTGCGCAGTCGGGCTGAGGTAGAGCAGCGGCTGCAACAACGGGAGTTCAGCCCCGCCGCCATTGAACAGACGATGACCCGCTTGCAACAGGAAGGCTATCTCGACGACGCCACCTTTGGGCAACAGTGGGTCAACAACCGCCAACGCTTTCGCCCACGCAGCGAACGGGCGCTCCGCTACGAGCTACGCCGCAAAGGCATGGACAACAGCCTCATTGACGAGGTGTTACAAGAGGCCGAGATCGACGAAGACGCCGCCGCCTGGGCCGCGCTCGAACCCAAAGTGGCGCGCTGGCAAAGCCTGGAACGGGCGCAATTTATTCAGAAAGCGGGCGGCTTTCTCGCCCGCCGCGGCTTTGGTCACGAAGTGGCCCGCCGGGTGATTGACCGGGCCTGGAACCAGCGCAACAACGAACAAAACGCAACGGACGTTGACGAATTTACTGATGAAACTGAGGACGCATGACAACAGCCAGAAAAACCACCGGGCCATCGAAGAAAAGCGCACCTTCCGCCAATGGTGCGGCGCCAACCCCAGCGCCGCCGCTCAAGGAAGAGACGCACCCCAGCCGTCGCCCGCGTGTTCGTGCCCGCGCCTGGACCAAGGAAGATATTCCCGGCATTATCGCCTGTCATCGCGCCGCTTATCCTGAGTACCCGGAGGGCGCCTATTACACCGAGCGCTTCTATGAGATGCAACTGGCTGCCTTTCCCGAAGGTCAATTTCTGGCCGAGATTGACGGTAAGATCGTTGGCTACGCCACCTCCATCATCGTCCAGCTTGACGACCGCAGCCATCCCTACACCTACGAAGAGATCACGGGGGCCGGCACCTTTAGCACCCATGATCCCAGCGGCGACACCCTCTATGGCGCCGATATTGCCGTCCACCCCGGCTACCGCGGCATGGGGGTGGCCGGCAAGCTCTATGAACAGCGCAAACGGCTGCTGCGGCGCTATAACTTGCGCCGCATGGTGGCCTATGGTCGCATTCCCGGTTACAACGCCGTCGCCGGCAAGATGACCGCCGAAGAATATGTGGAGAAAGTTGTGCGTGGCGAACTGAAGGATTCGTCGCTCCAGGCGCACCTGAAGGCCGGCTACGAAGTCAAACGGGTGATGCTCGATTTTCTCTGGGATGATTCGAGTCTCAACTACTCGACTTGGCTGGAGATGCCCAATCCTGACTATCAGCCCGAAAAACGCCAGATTGCCGCCGCGCCGCTACAACGACCCGTGCGCAAAATTCGGGTCTGCGCGGCGCAATACTTTATGCGTCCCATCCGCTACTGGGACGAATTTGAGCAGACGGTCATGTTCTTTGTCGATACCGCCGACACCTATCACTGTCACTTTTTGGTCTTCCCCGAACTCTTTACCGTCCAGCTTTTCAGCCTAATGCCTTCGGATCTCGACACGCGCAGCGCCATCAAGCAGTTGGCCGGCATGACCGAACGCTATATTGACCTCTTCACCCAAGCGGCAGTGGATCACGGTCTCTACATCATTGCCGGCTCCCACCCCGTGATCCGGGACGACGAAGTCTATAATGTAGCCCATCTCTTCACGCCGAATGGCGATGTCTATACGCAGGACGCCCTCCATGTGCCGCCCATTGAACGGGAAGATTTCGGCTTTGAACCGGGCGAAGAGATCAAGGTCTTTGACACGCCGCTGGCGC
This sequence comes from Caldilinea sp. CFX5, assembly GCA_021405325.1. The sequence continues at coordinate 4,896 of QWII01000186.1, forward strand.
GCATTGCCATTCTCGTCTCCTATGACATTGAGTTTCCCGAACTCTCGCGCCTGGTGACGCTCTCCGGTGCTGAAGTCCTATTTGTACCTTACAGCACGGATGAGAAAAACGCCTACGACCGGGTGCGCTACACCGCCCAAGCGCGCGCCGTGGAAAATTCGGTCTACACCGTCATGGCCGGCAATGTCGGGAATTTGCCGACGGTCAAAAATTACCTGATCAACTATGGCCGCGCCGCCGTCTTTACGCCGAGCGATTTCGCCTTCCCGCCCAGCGGCACCGCCGGTGAGGCCGAACCGAATGTTGAAACCGTGGTGATCACCGATCTCGACCTGACCAGCCTTTCCCAGCAACGTGAAATTTCACGCGCCCGTCATCTCTATGACCGCCGCGCCGATCTTTATGATGTACGGGCCAAGAAGAGTATCAAGATCATTCGCACTGATTAGCTGAGTCGTCAGTCAAAATCTAACCTGAGGTATCGTCATGAGTCAGCAGTCGTATCAGAAAAATAGTCACTGTTCCTACTGCGGTCAGCCCTTTGCCGTCGATCAGCCCTGGCCGCGGCGGTGCGCCCACTGTGGCAACATGACCTTTCGCAACCCCTTGCCGGTGGCGGTGGTGATTCAGCCGGTGGATGACGGGGTGTTGACTGTACGCCGCACGATCCAGCCACGCAGTGGTTGGTTGGCCCTGCCAGGCGGCTACATTGAGTTTGGCGAAAGTTGGCAAGCGGCGGGCGCCCGTGAGATGGCGGAAGAAGCAGGCATAGCCATCGCCCCTTCTTTACTACGCGAAGTAAAAGTTTTTAGCGCACCTGACAACACCTTGATCATTGTCGCCCTGGCGCCCCTGTTGACCAGCGCCCAGTTGGTCGATTTTGTGACAACCGAGGAAGCCAGCGAACGCGTCATTGTCCGCACACCCCAAGAATTGGCTTTTCCCCTGCACACCGAGGTCGTCGCTGATTATCTGGCGGGGAAATGGCGCTAAACCAGCGGCCGCTCCCTCCTCTTTCCACCTTCATCGCTCTTTCCGCGACTTTGCACAATTGATGTCGTAAGCAAAAACCGGTAGGGTTACCAAAACCCTACCGATCTGGGCCACTGTGCAGCACCGCCGGCAATCCTTCTACAGCAAAAGCCGATCTGCGAAAAACCGGCTTGGCTCATCTACGGAAAGTGTGAACACCTGTCAGGTTTCCAAAACCTGACAGGTGTTCACACTTTCCGTAGATGAGCGAACATTGTTAGCTTACTGCAATACAATCGTAAGTAGGATTGTTATAGAATTGAGTCATCTACTACTTACAAAAGTTGGTAGGGTAAAACAAATGATTTAGTTAAGGTCGGGGTCTTGATCCTGACTGGTTCAATACGCCGGCAATTCATCCCAATCCACAGAAGCCATAAACAGCTGTTGAGCAAAGAGAGGAGTAATTCATGTATGCTACAAAGTCAGAATGTCCAAAGTCTATTGACCATCCGGCGGTCGCTTAACTGGACCGCAATCAGCCGCTTGCTTTTGATCCTTGCGCTCTGCCTGCCCGCCGGCAGTGTACACGCGCAGCCCCTGATGCCACCGCGCACGCAGGAGCGCTTGCTGCACCTGGCCGCTACCCAGCCGGAGAGTATGGTTCGCGTCATTGTACAGCAACAGAGCAAAACGGCGGCTGTTGCCGATCTGGTCGCGCAAATCGGTGGCCGCGTCGTGCGCACTTTAGACCTGATTGATGGGTTGGTAGTGGAACTGCCGGCAAAAGCCATCCCTACCCTCGCGCGTGCGAACGGCGTCCACTATGTCTCGCTGGATGCCCCCATGCAGTTGACCAGCACGCCACTGGACGCCACTACGATGCACAGCTTGCTGCCGCTGGTCATGCAAGCAGAAGAGAGTCCGCCAAGTGAAGAAGAGGTTGTCAGGGCAGCCGCAACCTACACCGCTGTACGCGATGAATTCAACACTGCCGCCTTCAATAACAATAACGGTTCTGTCCAATGGGCCGGCGCCTGGGTCGAGAATGACACAGAAGCCGGCGGCAGCGGCCCGACCGTTGGCCAGGTGCAGATTGTCAATGGCGCCCTACGTCTTGATGATAGCCCGGACACCTATGGCCAACCCAGCATAGCTCGTCAGATCAACCTGACGGGTGCAACCGCTGCCACGCTCCGTTTTGATTATCGTACAACCGTTGGCGTCGATTCTGATGATGCCGTGGTCGTAGAGGTATCAACCAATGGCGGCGCCACCTACACCGTCCTGGAAACCTTCACCAACATTGTCGGCGAAGTAGTGGGGTCGCGCAGTTATAATATTGCCAACTTCATCGCCGGCAACACCATGATCCGCTTCCGGGTGAGCAATCTCTACGGCGCGACGGACGAATTTTTCTTTGTCGACAACGTTCAGGTCGAATACAGCACAACGGTCAGCGGGGTTCAAGCGGTGACGGTGCGCGATGAGTTCGGTCTAGCGGACTTTAACAACAATGACGGCGCCCAAAATTGGGCGGCGCCATGGGTGGAGAATGATACCGCCGTTGGCGGCGCCGGCCCTACCGTTGGTCAAGTTCAGATTGTCAACGGACAGTTGGGTCTCGATGACACGCCGGACACGGGCGGCCAACCCAGCGTCGCGCGTCAAGTCAATCTCACCGGCGCCACCAGCGCTTCCCTGAGCTTTGACTATCGCACCACCATCGGCGTTGATCCCGATGATGCGGTGACGGTAGAAGTTTCCAATAACGGCGGCGCCAGCTATACTACGCTGCAAACCTTCACCGGCATTACCGGGATTAGTTATGGCTCGCGCACCTTTGACATCGCCGGCTTTATGGCTGCCAACACCATGATCCGCTTCCGGGTCTCCAATCTCTATGGCGCCAGCGAAGAGTTCTTCTATGTGGACAATGTCCAAATTACCTACACCACCGCCGGCAGCGCGCCCAGCGGGCCAAGTAATGTGGGGCGCTACTTCCGTTTGGTCGCCAAATCAGAGGTGAACGGCAATCCATGGACCGCGGTTGCGGAGTTGAATGCGCTTGATGCCAATGGCAATGTCATTCCCAAAAGCGGTTGGTCCGTGATTTCCGTAAACAGCCAGGAGACCATTGGCGAAGATGGGCGCGGTGTCAACGCGATTGACGGTAATCCGGCCACCCATTGGCATACCCAGTGGTATAGCGCCACCCCAACGCCACCACACCAGATTGTGGTTGATATGGGCGCCACCTACACCTTGAGCGGCTTCCGCTACCTGACCAGGCAGGACAACACCGACGAGGGCAACATTGCCAACTACAGCTTCTATGTGAGTCGTGATGGTGTGAACTGGGGTGCCGCGGTTTCCGCTGGGACGTTGCTCAACACGCCGGTTGAGCAAACAGTGATCTTC
>QWII01000187.1 GCA_021405325.1 Caldilinea sp. CFX5
TGGTGGAAATGGTCGCCAAACGGGGCAAGCCGCTGGGCTTGTTGCTCAATGAATTGATGGCCGCGCCCGATGTCGGCCCCTTCCACTATGCCCGCCTTGACCAGACTGTGCAGCCTTTCAAGAAGAAGACGCTGGTCGCCGGTCTCATGGGCGCGTTGCCCACTGCCTTGGCTGATCAACCCCTGGCCAAGGCCAGTGACAATGACGGCGTTAAATATATTCTAGCGGATAACAGTTGGCTCTTGATCCGCCCCAGCGGCACCGAACCGGTGCTGCGCATCTACGCCGAAAGCCGCAGCGAAGCGCAGGTGCAAAGCTTGCTCAAACAGGGTGCTGTGCTGGCCCAACAACAGTTGCAACAACTTACATTGGAAAAAGTCGCGTAGTCGCGTGGTCGTGTGGTCATGTGGTCGCGTGGTCGTGTAGTCGCGTAGTCGCGTAGTCGCGTAGTCGCGTAGTCGGCTGCTTGATTCACCTACCGTCTTTCTACTCAGCCGACCATGCGACTACGCGACTACACGACTACACGACTACACGACTACACGACTACACGACTACGCGACTACGCGACCTATTTACAGAAACGGCAGACCATCATGACCACAACGACTCCATTGCCCACCCCGCCCGTTGCCGCCAAACAGCCCAAGCGGATTGAAGCGCAGGGTGACGTGCGCATTGACGACTACTTCTGGCTGCGGGAACGGGAAAATCCAGCGGTGCGCGCCTATCTCGAAGCGGAAAATGCGTATCTGAATACCGTTATGGCGCACACGGCGGAGCTGCAAGCCACCCTCTTCCAAGAGCTACGGGGCCGCATTCAGGAACGCGACGACTCGGTGCCCGAACCGATTGACGACTACTTCTACTATCACCGTTTTGAAGAGGGTAAACAATACCCCATCTTTTGCCGGAAACAGGGCAGCCTGGATCAAGCCGAGGAAATTCTACTCGATCAGAACGAAGTGGCCGCCGGTCATGACTTCTGTGAGTTAGGCGTTTATGCGATTAGCCCTAACCATCGCTTGTTGGCCTTCTCGGTCGATTATGAAGGCAATGAACGCTTTGTCCTGCAGGTCAAAAACTTGGCAACGGGCGAACTGCTCCCCGACGCCATCCCCGAAACCTTCTATAGCGTTGTCTGGGCCGCCGACAACGCCACGCTCTTTTATAACAAACAGGATGCTTCCTGGCGCCCTTATAAAGTTTTTCGTCACCGCTTGGGTGAGGATCCGGCGCAAGATGCCCTGGTGATGCATGAAGCGGATGATGCCTATTGGCTGATGATCGGGAAGAGCAAAGACCAGCAGTACATTCTGCTCGATCTCCATAGTTCGACCACCAAAGAGGTCTGGTTTATTCCCGCCGACCAGCCGACCGCGGCGCCGACGGTGATTCACCCGCGTGAACACAAGCTGGAATATAGCGTCGAACATCACAGCGGTCGTTTCTTGATCACCACCAACTGGGAAGCGGAGAATTTTCGCGTCATGACCGCGCCGGTCGCGACGCCGGGGAAAGCGCACTGGCGTGAACGCCTGCCCTATCGCGCGACCGTGAAAGTCGATGGGGTTGAACCCTTTGTTAACCATCTAGTGGTACATGAACGGGAAGCGGGGCTGCGTCAACTGCGCATCGTCGATCTGCGCACCAACGCCGAGCATATTGTGAAATCGCCGGAGCCGGCCTATACCTACGGTCGCCACGCCAACCCTGATTTCAATAGCAACCGGCTGCGTTTCACCTACACTTCGTTGACCACGCCGAACACCATCTATGACTACAACATGGATACGCAAACGCGGGAGCTAAAGAAGCAAGAGCCGGTGCTGGGTGGCTACGATGCCGACCAATATGAAACCTTGCGCCTTCACGCCACCGCGCGCGACGGAACGCTAGTGCCGCTCTCCGTAGTACGGCGCAAGGATGCGCCCGCGGATCAACCGCTGCCGATGTTGCTCTATGGCTACGGTTCTTACGGTTCCACCAGCGAACCAGCCTTCAACGCCAGCCGCATCAGTTTGCTGGATCGCGGTATGGCCTTTGCCATTGCCCATATTCGCGGCGGCGGTGAGATGGGTCGCCAATGGTATCTCCAGGGCAAACTGCTTCACAAGCGAAACACCTTCACCGATTTCATCGATTGCGCCCAATATCTGGTGGATAACGGCTACACGGCGCCGGATCGCCTGACGGCCATGGGGCGCAGCGCCGGCGGTTTGTTGATGGGCGCTGTCGTCAATCTGCGCCCCGATCTCTTCAAAGCGGTGATCGCCGGCGTCCCCTTTGTCGATGTGATGAACACCGTCCTTGATCCGACCATCCCCTTGACCGTCATTGAGTGGGAAGAATGGGGCAATCCTAACCAGCCGGATGAATACGCCTATATGCGCACCTACTCGCCCTATGACAACCTGGCAGCCAAAGCCTACCCCCACATTCTCGCCACCGCCGGTTTTAATGATTCCCGCGTTCAATATTGGGAACCCGCCAAATGGGTCGCCAAATTGCGCACGCTTAAAACTGATAACAATCGCTTACTGCTCAAAACCAACATGGGCGCCGGCCATAGCGGCGCGTCCGGTCGCTTTGATTATCTCAAGGAGACGGCCTTTGAATATGCCTTTTTGTTGGATGCATTAGGGTTGGGTGGGTGACAGACACGGATTTAGGGGCGCAGATTGATCAACAAAGGCAGCTACCGCTCGTAGCCGGTCCGTGACCGGCGCTTGGGACGCCGGTCACGGACCGGCTACGAGCGGGTTGAAGCATTACAATAAAAATCCGCGCCCCCTAAATCCGCGTCTGTCACCGCAATTTTTTCAACTTGAGGTCATTGGGGCCTAAGGGTGCGCCCGGTTCAATCGTTGGCACCGCCGGTTCGGTCGTTGCTTGACCGCTCAACAGGGCGACCAAATTTTGCTTCGTCGCCTCATCGGAACTGGCATCACCGCGCAGCCAGTTGATAACCGCCCGCAACGCCTTGCGATCTGCCACGGTGAGCTTTTTGTAGTTGTCCGCAACCTTGTCGAGCAGGGCGTTAAGCGCCGCGTCGCTCACCATGCCGCCGATGAGGGGTGTTTTGCTGGCAAGCATCACCATCAACGCATCGCGCAAAATCTCCACCCCTTCTTGTTGGATCAGGACGGTGGCCCCACGCGTGAAATCGCCAGCGGTGTAACTTTCCCCGGCTAATTTGGTCAGATCGCTTCTAAGGGAGGCCGTTGAACGTTTGGCGTTAGTGGTGGTGCGTCTGCGGCGGGCCGTGCTGGAAGTGGTTGAACTGCTCTTACGGGTGGCGGCTTTCTTGGTTGTCGTTTTTTTCGCTGTGGCCTTTTGGGTGGTCGCCTTTTTGGTGGCGCTCTTCTTGGCCGCACTTTTTGTCGTCGATGACTTGCGCGTCCGCTTCTTCGTGGTCAAGGCGGAAGCAAGATCAGCGCCGCTTTGGGTTGAGCTATCACTGGCAGCAGACACGCAACACTCCTTTGCATTCCAGCTTCGTAGGGGCACGAACTATCGTGCTCCTACGAAGCTACTACTGTTTACCCCAACAAGCCGTCATCCAATAACGTTGCCCCATCCTCGCCGCCGGCCCAAATGCCTTGCTCGGTGCGGAAAAGGGTCAACGCCGGTCGGCTGCCGGGGACGGCGCGCCAGCTTTGCCCATCCGCCGAACGCCAGAGGCCGCTTTCATCACTGAGGAGCCAGCCCTTGGCGGTACTCGTGAGCGCATCGACCCGTTGCGGTCCATTGGCGACTGGGTTGAAAGTGCGGCCGCTATCGGTCGAGCGCCAGAGACCCAGCGACTCGGTGCCGGCCAAGACCAAACCAGTCTGGTGGAAATCGGGCGCCAGGGCAATGACTTGGACAACGCCATCCAGCCCTTCGCTCCGCTTCCAGCCCCGCCCACCATTAGGGGAGCGATAGACGCCCGTTTCGGTGCCGGCAAAGACGACTTCCCAGCGCGGCCACGCCTCTGCCGGCGCCGGCGGCGCCCAAGCGATGGTGAGGACCGTATAATCCTGCAACCCAAAATTGCAGACCGTCCAACTGTGGCCGCGATTGTGAGAGCGCAAAATGCCGCCGCCGGCGCTACCGGCCAACAACACGCCTGTCTCCGTGACAGTCGGGTCAGGGGCAATGCAGAGGACGCCCGTCTCCACCCCGTCCATCCACGACGCTTGCCAGTTGCCGCCGGCATTCAGGCTAAAGGCCGTGCCGTGCGGCATCCCGCCCACCAAAATGCGCTCGCCGTCGCTCCCGCAACAGGCGAGTTCCGCCTCCGGCTGCGGCACCGGCTCCAGGCCATGACCGTTGAGCCGATACAGCCCCTCCGGCCCCGCCGCCCACAAGTGATTTTCTACTTTGGCAAATGACAAAATAATCGGCATAGGTTTTTCTATTTGGAATCGTGAACAAATTTGGTATTCGTTAGAGATTAAGAGATTGAGAGATTGAGAGATTATTGGACTGAATCTCTCAATCTCTCAATCTCTTAATCCCTTTTTTAGTCTGGCTGCAAACTCTCTTTCGGTTTGCGGTGGTAGACAATCGCATCGGTCGAGAGCGCCATCATGGCGCCGCTGGCGGCAATGTGGATCATCTGGGCGACCACATCGGTGACATCGAGTACGCCGCCGGCAAAAGCATCGACCACACGATGGCGCACGGCGTCATAGGTGGCGGTGGGGCCAATGTCGCGAATCTTTTGCATAAAGACTTTGGGCGCACTCTCGCCCGAATTGACGATGATCTGTTCCAGGGGTGCGGCCAGGGCGATGGCCAGCAAGCGCAACCCTTGCGCCACATGTTCGTCCGCCTCGCGATCCGCCGCCGCGTGGAGCGCCGGAATACAGTGGAAGAGCGCTGCGCCGCCGCCGGCCACGACCCCACCCCGTTGCGCCGCTGACAAAACTTTGAACGAACGTTCGGCCTGCGCTTCGCGCACCGAGCGTTCATTCTTGCCGTGTGCGCCGATCTTCAACTCACCGACGCCGCCGGTCAAGGCGCCCAGCCGTTTAATGTGCTTGGGGCGATCTTCGGCATCCAGGGGCAGTTCGACAATGTGTTGGCGCAGACGGGCGACTTCACTCTGCACTTCCGCCCGTTTATTCTCCGGCGCCACGACCACAACGCTGTTATTGGCAAACTCAACCCGTTGGGCGCTCCCCAGATCGCCGGGCCGGGCATTCGCACTGCTCCGATCTTGTTTGTCGCCCAGGATGGTCGCGCCGGTCAACAAGGCCACATCGGCAAAGGCCCAGCGCAGTTCATCGCCCACCGGCTTGAGCTTAACCGCCAGGGTCGAAAGCTTTTTCTTCTCCGCCGGCGCCTGCTGGTTGGCGACCAGCGCACCCAACGCTTCGCCACTAACATCGGAGGCAATGATCACCAGGGCTTTGAAGCCCCGTTCCACCGCCGCTTCCATTAGCGGCAAGACCTGATCGGTGGTGGTCAACCGTTGCTCGACAATGGCAACGGCCGGTGCGGTCAATAAGGCGCGCTTCTGATCAGGCTGGGTGTAGAAGTACATGCTGCGGATCTCAGCGCCATAGTGCGCGCCGGCAATGTAACGCCGCTGGAGGTAGGGCGCGACAAACTTTTCGATGACCACATGGGCGTCCGGGCCAAGCAGATAACTCATTTCGCCCAGCACCGCCGACAAGGCGTCATCTTTGGTGATAGTGCGCGCCACTGAAGCTAGATCGGTTTCGCCGCTAATGGCCCGCGCCTGCGCCCGCAGCGCTTCGTGGACAACTTTGACCCCGGCTTCTACGCCACGCGCCATGCGCATGGAGTTAAAACCGGCGTTGCCCAGCCGAACGCCTTCGCGGTAGATGGCACGGGCGATCACGGCCGCCGTGGCGCCGCCGTCGCCGGCGCGCTGACCGACCCGCCAGATTAGGCTGCGCATCACCATGGCGCCGATGTCTTTGCGGGGGTGGCCTAAACTGATGATGCGCCGCACAATGGTGGACGCATCGTCCAACAATTCGACCCGATTGCCGGCGGTGGGTCCGCTGGCAACCGCGCCGCCATTTGGCCCCAAGGTCGGGGCCAGGAGATCGGCAATCAGATTGATGCCGACCATAATATCGCGTTGCGTAGTCGGTGGACCGACAACTTGTGGTTTATTCATAAGCTCGATTGCGTTAACTTTGGAAAGTAATTGGATGTTCTGCCGATCGATGACCCGTAGCGCCATCGATCAGGCAAAAGAATCTGTAGCCAACCTAGTCTACACGAATTTTCATAGAAAGCCAAATCGATTTATTGGTACAACAAATATGGTTGAGCCAACGTTGTCCACCCCCTTGGCGCCGTCCACTGGGCAATCAAGGCATTCATATCGCCGTCCGCGCACTGTAACTCCTCGCGGGTAGATACGTTGCCGATCAGCCGATCAAAGTGACCATGCCCAGCCGCGTTGACCGCCGTCGGGTAGGGCAGCCATTGAAAGTGTTGGGGGTGTTGCCGGGTGACTGTTGCCAACAAGTGTAGCCCGGTGGCGACAGGGCGAAATGTCTGCTCATCCAGCACATGGAGCATCACCCCTTGGCAAAGCTGACCAGCATACTTACCGGCGTTCGGGGTGAAGGGGACAGCGCGGGCGACCACACCGGGCAGCGTTTGTGCATTCAGCCTATCGGCCGCCGCCCAACCGTCCAGCCAAGGGGCGCCGATCACACGAAAGGGCGTACTCGTACCACGACCTTCGCTCAGGTTTGTGCCTTCAAACAGGCAAATGCCGGGGTAGATGAGCGCCGTTTCTGCGTTGGGCATAGCCGGGGATGTCGGTACAAACGGGATGGCAAGCGCCGACCATTGTTGATTACGTCGCCAACCCTCGACGGGAATTACCGTCAGATCAACCCCAAGCCGCCGTTCCCCATTCCAGCAGCGCGCCAATTCGCCAAGCGTCAAGCTGTGGCGAATCGGCATGGCCCAACGCCCGACAAAAGTGGAAATCTGCGCTTCATCAAGGATCGGCCCTTCCGCCAGCGCTAGATCACCGCCCAGCGGATTTGGGCGATCCAGCACCCACAGCGGCAAGCCAGCTTCGGCGCATGCTTCCAACACATGGGAGAGCGTCCAACTGTAGGTGTAAAAGCGCGTCCCGATGTCGGGGATGTCAAAGAGCAACAGGTCGAGGTTGGCCAGTTGCGCCGGCGTTGGGCGATAGATCGCGCCATAAAGACTGTAGATCGGCAGCCCGGTCAAGCCATCGCGCGCATCGCCGATGCGGGCGCCATCGTCAGCGCCGGCGCCCATGCCATGCTCCGGCGAAAAGAGTACGTCAAGTTTTACACCAGCCTGTTGCAGCGCGCGCCGAACGGGCGTCATGGGGCGCGGCAAAGACACCGTAGTGGCGGCGTCATTGGTGACCAGGCCAATGCGCAACCCCCGAAGGCTGGTCAGGTGTTGCGTTAAGAGTGTGTCAATGCCAAAACGAACAGTCGCTGTCACTGCGCTACTTTGTTGTTATGCGTTCATGGTAACAAGTTGTGAGACAGTAAAACAGTAGGCCAGTACGACAGTGAAGTAGTAAGACAGTGTTTGTACTGACCGACTGTTTTATTGTCCTACTGACTGACTGCCACACTGCTGTCCCGGTATTTCTTGCCTTCTTCGATCAACATGACGGGGATGCCGTTGCGAATGGGGTATTTATAGCCGTTGCGCGGGTTGTGGAGGAATTTGCCCCCCTCAACTAGTTCCAGCGGTCCCTTATCTTCGGGGCAGACCAGGATCTTGAGCAGTTCCTGGCTAATTTCGCCGCCCAGGGGCGCTTCATCCAGCGACTTGACCGGCTCTTTGGGCAGTACACCGCCGGTTGCGCCACTTTGCCCGGATGACAACATGCCCTTCAACGCGTAGAGAATCCCACCGATAATCGCCACAAAGGCAATAAATTTGAGAAAACCTTTCATTGTCAGCTCCTTATTGTTCGGATAAACGCCCGCTCGTTTTGGTTGCTGTCGGCAACCAAAACGAGCGGGCGCAAGATCGTTTCATTATATTTTAGCCGATTGCGCGGATAAATTCAAGCCGATTGCCTACGTTGTTGGCGAAAGGGCAAAAGCAGTTGCCATACAGACCACTCGCCTGGAATCCAGTTTTGATTATACCATACTCAGCGCTAGTAGGTCACAAAGATACGATTATTATTTTCGCTCATCTACGGAAAGTGTGAACACCTGTCAGGTTTTGGAAACCTGACAGGTGTTCACACTTTCCGTAGATGAGCCA
>QWII01000082.1 GCA_021405325.1 Caldilinea sp. CFX5
GGCAAGAATAGTGGCGCGAGTCACGGACTCGCCAAGAGCGGGCAAGAATAGTGGCGCGAGTCACGGACTCGCCAAGAACGGGCAGGAGTGGGGGCGCGAGTCACGGACTCGCCAAGAGCGGGCAGCACTGTAGGTTGATCACCATAAGAAGGGAATAATCATGAATATTGATCTTAGTCGCCGTGAGTTTTTACAGATGAGCGGGATGGTCGGCGTGATCGGCGCCAGTCAATCGCTCTTCCCGCGTTGGATGCCCCAACTGGCCTTTCGCAGCCCGGAACGCATGGCGGCAGGACCGGGCGATGTCCTGGTCAACATCTTCCTGCGCGGCGGCATGGACGGCCTGAGCGTCGTCGCCCCCTTTGCCGAAGGCGCCAACTACTACGACGTGCGCCCCACCCTGGCCGTACCGGAGCCGGGGCGCACCAACGGCGCCATTGATCTCGACGGTCGCTTTGGCCTGCACCCGACCCTGGCTCCGCTCAAGGAGATCTATGACGAACAACACCTGGCGATTGTTCACGCCACCGGCTCCATCGACCCCAGCCGCTCGCACTTTGACGCCATGACCTTTATGGAAGCCGGCGTGCCCGGCAACAAGACGCTCAACACCGGCTGGATCGGGCGTCATCTCCAAGCCGCGGCCTGGCAGAACGACTCGCCCTTCCGCGCCGTCGGCATGGGCGCCATGATCCCCGCCGCCTTGCGCGGCCCCGTCACCCCTCTGTCGATCCGCTCCATCGCCGATTTTCACTTCCGTGGGCGCGACGATGAGTTGCAACGGTTACAACAAGCGATCTCGGCACTCTACACCATCCAGGCGCCGACCAACCAGTTGGAACGGCAGGCCGGCCTGGTCTTCAAGACTATCGCGACCCTGGATCAATTGCAAGCGACTGACTACCAACCCGCCAACGGCGCCGAATACCCTGACGACGAATTTGGTCTGGGTCTCAAACAGGTGGCGCAACTGATCAAAGCCGATGTTGGGCTGGAAGTCGCCTGTGTGGACCTGGGCGGCTGGGACACGCACGAAAACCAGGGCACGTTCGATGGGGAGTTCAACAGCCTGTTGACCACACTGAGCAATGGCCTCGCCGCCTTCTATCACGATCTGCGCGCTTCCATGAACAACGTCACCGTCGTCACCATGAGCGAATTTGGCCGGCGCGTCTTGGAAAATGGCAGCAAAGGCACCGACCACGGCCACGGCAATGTCATGTTCCTCATGGGCGGCGGCGTCAAAGGGGGACAGGTTCACACCCGCTGGCCCGGCCTGGCGGCCAATGACCTTGATGACGGCGATCTTGCCATCACCACCGACTATCGCGATGTGTTGGCCGAAGTAGTTAGCCGTCGGCTACTCAACCCGGCGCTGGATCAAGTTTTCCCCGGGTATACGCCGGGTGCGGTCGATGTTGTCTATACGCGCGGGTGACAGAACAACGGATTCGGGAAAGCAGCAGATTTGTGTAGGACAAGGAGAACTTACCGCGACATCGCGTCTCCCTACCATATAAAAAATCCATTGCTTTCCCGAATCTGTTGTTCTGTTCCTGTGCCCACCTATCGAAAGGATTCTCTGGAATGCGTATCAACAAACTACACTATCGCTTGCTCAAAACAGGCTTTCTCCTACTGTTAATCCTTAGCTTCTGCGGTGTCGCCGCTGCCCAGGGCCGGATCTACCTACCGGTGGTGGCGCAAGGGGCGCCGACGCCCCCCAGTCAACCGGAAACGGATAAAGAGCTAGCGATTGCCAAAGTCGCCGCTGCTCCTGAAATTGCGCCCGTGTTGGCCAATCATCCCCATTGGGTGGCCGACGCCTACCCTGACGATGAAGCAGAGCGCATCTGGCATGTTGATTTCTATGCCGAAACCGATGGCGAGCATCTAGGCTACGGCCATGTCAGGCTCAACAGCAACGAACTTTTTGACATCAAGATGCCGCGCGACCTGTCGCCGGCCGAGTTACAAGCCGGCATTACCGCCATCGACGCCTATTTGCCCTATGACGCCGAGGTGCAGGCCCGGTTGGGCAACCCCAAGCTCTGGTATCATGACGTTTCTTATGACCGCTGGGAGGAATCGTGGAAAGCCTACTATTCCCGTGGCTTGGAAGAGATCTTGATCACCCTGTATATTGACGATAACAACGATGTCTACCTCGACGCCATCATCGATCCTGCCGTGCTAAGCGAAGAAGAAGCGGCGGAAGAGCGCCGCAACCGGGCCATCAATCTAGCCTACAGCGCTGAAGGAATTGACGAAGCGCTGGCTGGTGTAGATAATTGGAGCACCTATGTCGAAGATCATGGCGACGACCAATATACCGTCGCCTTTAGCACCACCGAGCGTCCGCTCTATCGGGTTCATGTGGATATTGACCAGGAGCGGATCATTGAAGCCGGCCCGTAGCGATTAAAGGCACGAGACACGAGACACGAGACACGAGACACGAGACACGAGACACGAGACACGAGACACGAGACACGAGACACGAGACACGAGACACGAGACACGAGACTGTCTCAGCCTGTTCACACACTTGCCAGGAAACAACTCTATGGCGACCAAATCGCTACCCAATCCATCGTCCAAACCCTGGTTGCGCACGGGGATGACGCTCTTACCGGCGTTGCTCGTGTTACTCTTTTGGGTCTTTTACATTCGCGCGGCCAATGAAGTGACCACCTCGCTCACCGATTTGGCGGAATTTGGCATTAATGCCTATACGTTAGGGCTGGTGGCGCAGGAATTAGTGCTGCCGGTCTTTCTGCTCTTTCTGTTGAGCCGGACGGCGCTCTACCGGCGCATTGTCGAAGAGACGGCGACCACCGTTGATCATCAGCGCCTCGGCCTGATCCTGCTGGGCATCACTATTCTCTTTTATGTCGGCCAATATGGTCTGATCACGGTGCAGGAAGATCGCGCCACCACCGGCTACTTTATTGTCTTTGTGGCCGGGCTGCTGGGGGGCTGGCAGATTGGGCTGGTCTGTGGTCTGGTGGGCATGGCAGCCAGCGGTTTAATCGAATATTCGTTTTGGGATACGGACCGCTTTAATCTCTTTGCCTATGTCCAGTATGCCACCTTGCTCCGCATGGAGAGCATGGCCGTTCTCTGGGTCGGCTGCTGCGCCGGCCTGCTGCGCGATCGTTTGCCGCAACGGGTGCGCCTGATCCCGTGGGCGGTGGCCTTCCTCTATGTGGCTTTCGAGGCGATCATTGCCGTTGCCATCTACTTTTGCTATGAAGAAATCAATTATTACCTGGATCGTCTTTTGACCAATGTCTTCATGTCGGCGTTGGCGGTGGCCGCCGTCACGCTCATGGCGCGCAATGTGCGGGAGGAAGCTGCCCGTCAGCGCGCCGAGCAAGCCCAAATCCAACTGGCCCAAACCACCCTGGCCCTCACCCAGACCAAACTGGCGCTGGCGCAGGCCGAGGTACGCGCCCTCCACGCCCAGATCAACCCGCACTTTTTCTTTAACGCGCTCAACACCATCCGCTATTTTATTCGCACCGAACCTAACATGGCCCGCGATCTGCTGACCAGTCTCTCCAACATCTTTCAACGCACCTTGAGCGCCGGTCAATTTATCACGCTGCGCGAAGAGATCGACCATGTCGAAGCCTACCTGGCGCTGGAAAAGGCGCGGCTCGATGAACGCCTGCACATCATCTGGACCGTTCTCGCCAAAGAGCAACTTGACCACCTGATCCCGACCCTCGTTTTGCAGCCAATTGTCGAAAATGCCGTCATTCATGGCCTGGCGCCCAAAACCGAAGGGGGTACGATCCACATCGTCATCAACAAAGTTGGCCCGGAACTGCTGATCCAGGTCGATGATGACGGCGTTGGCTTTGATGTCACCCGCACCATTCGTGTCGAATCAGCCGAAACCGCCCTGACCACCGAACGCCGCCCCTCGATTGGGCTGCACAATGTCGATGAACGGTTGCGCCGTCTCTATGGGGAAGAACACCGATTGCTGGTCGAATCCGAACGGGGCCGCGGCACCCGCGTCATCATTCGCGTCCCGCTCAACGCCGATGTTTCTGAACACCTAATCACCCAATCACCGGATCGCTTACTAGCATAAATTCAGGGTAGTGGGTTGGCTGATTCGTTGGTTTCGACAAGCTCAACCAACGAATCAGCCAACCCACTACCCTGCCAACTAACGACCTATGCACATCCTAATTGCCGACGACGAAAAACCCGCCCGCGCTGAACTGCGCTATATGCTCCAACAACTGGAGGCCGACGCCACCTACAGCGAAGCACGCAACGGGCAGGAGGTGCTGACTCTGGTCGCCCAGCAGCCGGTCGATGTCCTCTTTTTAGACATCAACATGCCGGGGGTCAACGGCTTGAGCGTAGCGACCGCACTGCTCGAAAGCCCTGCCCCGCCGCTCATCGTCTTTGCCACCGCCTATGACGCCCACGCCGTGCGCGCCTTTGAACTGGCCGCCCTCGACTACATCGTCAAACCTTTTGCCGAGCAACGGCTGGCGCAGACCATGCAGCGTATCCGCAAGACGCTGGCCGAACAGGAACAACTGGCGCAAAAACAGAGCGCCCTCCGCAACTACCTGCAAGGCGCCATCGGCGCCCCCGCCCTTGCCAAACTCTGGGCCGAGCGGGCCAATGGCGCCGGCGTTCTCCTCGCCTACAAAGACATCCTCTGGATCGAAGCCGAAGAGAAAAAGGTCTACGTACAACCCGTCACCGGCGAACGGCTCACCCTTCCCTACACCCTCAAAGAACTGGAAGAGCGCCTGACCGGCCACCCCATTCTGCGCGTCCACAAAGCCTATTTGGTCAATCTCGACCATGTTCTGGAAGTGGCGCCCATGTTCTCCGGCACCTTCCTCCTGCGCATGAATGACGCCGCCCGCACCGAAATTCCTATGTCGCGCCAATACGCCAAGGCGTTGAAGGCGCTGATGGGCTAGGTCGGGCGCGGCGGCCCTCAACTCGCCACGTTAACATAGCCGGTAGCCTGGTTGGGTACGCCTTGCTTGTCCAGGGGCGTGCTGCGCTTGGCCTCTTGCTGGAAAAAGGCAATGATCTTGCGGCGAAGTGGTTTTTCCAACCAGAAGAACGAGCCGATGGAAAAGCCGATAATGATGGGTAGGTAGAGCGCCGGATAGGCAATGGCGCTAAAGTCCTGCAACGGCGTCACGGCGATCAATTGTCGGGTCCAGTAGCTAATCGGAACCTGCAAAATATAGATGGCATAGCTCGCTTCGCCCAGAATCAGCAGGAGCGGGTGGGCGAGCAATTTGGCAATGCCCCCCTTGCCCAGGGCCAGCGCATAAATCACGGCGGCAAACAAGGGGCTGGCGATCCCGGTGCGCAGCAAGGCATGGGGAATGCCCGAATAGGCAATCACGCTCAACGCCAACAGCAAAGAGCCGATCTCCACCCCCGTCACGCGGTGGGACAGGGCGTTGTCGGGATTCATGTAGTTTTGACGCAAAAAGATGATGCCCGTTGCAATCCCGACAATAAATGCCGATAGGTTTAGGAGTGGGTTGAACGCGATAAAGTCGCCAACCATGCGTTTCATTGCGCCATCCGTCATGGCGGCGTAGGTGAGCCATAACGGGGTGTTGACGGCTATGGCAACCACCCAGAGCAACAAGGTCATGAGCAACAGGGAGCGTGTGCGTAACTTGGCAAGATAGACCCCCACCAAGGGAAAGAGCAGATAGAAGAACGCTTCAGCAGAAATCGACCAGCCGGGGCAGTTGATGCCGCAGCCGTAAAGCGGCGCCCAGGCTTGCACCAGGGTCAATTCCGTAAAGAGCGTTGTGATGGCAGCGACAAAGCCAGATCCGCTCCCCAGGTCGATGGTGGTGAGGTAGGCCGGTATACTCAGCAGCAAGGCCAGGAGGTAGACCGGGTAGACGCGGGCAAAACGGGCCAGCCAAAAGCGGCGCGGTTCCACCGGCTTATCCAGGTAGGTGTAGGCCAGAACAAAGCCCGACAGCACAAAAAAGAAGTTAACGGCCATGTTCCCATGCTTGATAATCGCATAGAGGAAAGGGGGGATCATGGCCGCATTATTGATTGAAAAGTGAAACGCAATGATTGCCATCGCCGCCAAAAAGCGTAGGCTGGTCAGTGCAGGAAGTGCGTTTTTCTTCATAATGCGTTTAAGCCCTTGGAAATGCTACACAATGCGTTGGAATAATCCACGCGACCGACGCGCTCTATCAGGTCGGGGCTACCCTGCCCTGGAAGCGGCTATGCGCGCCTGGTCATACCGAACCGTTCCCGCCTCTGCCAGGAAGATACTCATGCCCGCTGGCGCACCACAGTCAATGCCATCAACCACGCGCCCAGGGGGCGCCCGACAAAGAATACAAAGGGGTTTCTTCGTGACCTTCGTGCCTTTGTGGTTATTTTCAGGGCAGGGTAGCTGGCGCCTATGCCTGAACAGGCGACATGCCTTGGCGGCGCCACAAAGGATGAAAACAGAACCGCCTAGCGTTAGCGGGTCGGCCCCTTACTGACGTGTGGGGTTCTATTTTCCCAGCAGGCCACATGCCTTAGCGGCGCCGCAAACGATGAAAATGCAACAGCGATTTCACCGATTGCACAGATTTTTCTATTCGTTAATCGGCATAATCGGTGAAATCCCTGTTATTTTCAGAACAGTTACCGCCATCAGTTAATCATCTCCACCAGGCGTGACGCCACGGTCAAGAAGAAAAGCATTAACAGCGGCGCAATGCCCAAATTGAGCAACCGATTCATCGTGCGCCACTGCTGACCGCTAAAGAACAACTCCTTGGCGACGAGCAGTGCGATCAAGGCGACCGCAATAGTCGCACTCACCGCCGTCGGCAGCGCCAGCAGGGAAGGCGTGTGCATCATTGGGAAGAGAATCACCCCGATCAAGATGCCGGCAAAGAGAAAGATGGCATTGCCCATCATCCCAAAGACGCTGTGAACCACCGGTGAATCATCTGTGCGTGGCCGTAGGGCAAAAAAGATCATCGCCATTGCACCCAGCCCCAGAATTGCCAACACAATGAGATTGGCCGCACCAAAGGGGCTGACCGTCATCGGCACGATCTCCGGGGTGACACTCGCCTCCAGCGCCGCCACATTGACCGTTGCCAGGTTAGTGGTCGTCGAAATAACCTGAAGTAAGGGTTGGGCCACGTTCGCCGCCGCCGGCGCAACTGTTACCGAATTTGCTGTACCCACCACTTGCGTTGGCACTAAGACCAGATCACCGGCGCTGATCTGGTCGCTTTTCAGACAATTCGTCGCAATCAACGTTTCCAACGTAACCTGCGCCTCGGCCGCTAAGGCGCTCAACGTATCACCCACCCCAACCCGATAGGGCCGCCAGCCGGCCTGCACCGAGACGGCACAATCTTTCTGCCGATTGGCCCCCGCATAGGTTGTGCCGGCTTGGGCAACCAGCACCGAGCCGAACATCGCCAGCAGCACAAAGGCCAGCAGCACAAAGAGATTGGTCGGTTGAAAAGAAAGTTTATTGAACATGAGAAAGCTCCTCCACAGTTGAAAAAAACACGATGCAAAAAACGGTACTCACGCCGCCGCTTTGATGATCCGCGCCGGATTGCCGGCCGCCACCACCATCGGCGGAATCGCTTTGGTCACGACACTGCCGGCGCCAATCACGCTGCCCTTGCCAATCGTGACACCGGGCAAAATCAACGTGTTGGCGCCCACCCATACATCATCTTCCAGGACAATGGGGCGGCTATCGCCGCTCGTAAAAATCCGTTGCTCCACTGCGCCAAAACTTAAATCGTGGCCACTGCCGTCAATGATCTGGCAATTGGCCGCAATCAAGCAGCGTTTGCCGATAGTGATGGCGTTGTAGGCATGGAGACAGGCGCCATGCAACCGGGCATGGGCGCCGATGGTGATGCGGGCGCCCGGTCGATCAGCAAAGAGCTTCACGGGTGAGTGCATGTTGAGGTGATAGCCCCGATTGCTGGAATTGAGCGTCACCCCCTCTTCAATGATGATCTGCCCACCGTTGCTGATCTCAATGACCGGCATGCCCTTGAAGACAACGCCACGCCCCAGTCGCAACCCGGCCAGGTAGCGGTAGCGCAGCCGCAGCAGGCGTGTAGTGAACGCAAATTGGCTCTGTTGGACGACACTGGCAATCGACATCACCTGGCTCTCCTTCTAGGCCGCCACTTCCGAAATGGTATAACGGTATTTGCCGGAGGCCGCTGGGGGAATATCGGCCAAAAATTGAAAATCGACCTGACAATCAGCGCCCATGACCGCCCGTGTGTTCTGCACAATCTCGGTCAATTCCTGTTCGGTGGCGTCCGCCGCCGTCTTGACCACCTTAAAGACAATGGTCGAGAGATCCTGCTGGACGACTTGGAAGCGTTGCACCCAGGAACGGAAGTAGAGCAGATGGGTAAAGTATTCACCGTCAATCAGCACCCCTTCCTTGGTCTTAAAGGCATCCACATTGCGCCCGGAGACCTTCGCCAAAATCTGCCCCTGGCGACCACAGGCGCAAACCCGCTCGCGTGACAAAATACCGCGGTCGCCGATGGCATAGCGCACCAGCGGCATGGCATAGTTGATCAGGCTGGTGACTACAATGTTACCCTCCACCCCTGCCGGCACAGGGTTGCCTTCCTCATCGACAATTTCGACATAGACGCCCCAGGGGAAGACATGTAAACCGTCGTGCGCGTCACATTCACAGGCAATGTCGCCCACTTCGCGCGACCCATAGCGATTGAAGACCTGGCAACCAAACACGCGCTCAATCTGCTCGCGGATAAAGGGATAGAGCGTGCCGGCAGAGGTGAGGATCGACTTCTGCTGTGTCACCGGGATCCCCTCTTTCTCGGCAAAGCGGGCCAATTCATAGATGGCCTGGGTGTAGGCCACAATCAATTGCGGCGGTTGGGCATTCAATTCAGCCAAAAAGGCGCGCATCCGCTCCGGCGACATCCGAAAAGCATTAAAGTAGCGGTCATTAGTCAGCGCGTTCAAGGTCTTCATCTTCCAGCCCATACCACCCTGGAGAATATCCCGTTCCGACCCCCAGATGCGCACTGCCGCTTGACCAAAGGCGCGCCCCGCCCAGTCAAAGCTGAGCATCTGAATCGCCATCTGATGGTCACAGTATTGGCGATCCTGGATAAAGCGCACGGGTTCGCCGGTAGAGCCGCCCGATGTGTTGTACATCCAACGCCGCCGGGCCAGGTCGTCCGCCTTGAGTCGTTCGCTATGCTGGCGAATCTCTGTCTTGGTCAGGAGCGGCAACGCCTGGAGGTAACCTATTGGATCGCATTCATAGTCCCGTCCCGTGCGCGCCATCAATTCGGCATAGTAGGGAACATGTTGCTCACAGTGGCGCAGCAAATTTACCAGCGCCTCTTTGGTCGTGGCAAAGGGGACGCCTTGCGCATCCGCCGCCAGATAACGTTCATAGACCGAACCGAGCGCACTACCAATCAACAACTGGTGGGCGCCGAAGTACAGAAGTTTGCGCATATTCATCGGATGTTGCCTTTCTAGTTGGTACAGACGCGGATTTAGGTGGCGCGGATCTTTTCTTTCTTTGCAACCGAACCGTACTACCGAAATCCGCCTATCCTCTATCTGCGGATCGCTGCCAGAGCATAAAAATCCGCGACACCTAAATCAGCGCCTATACCCCCAAATCGTCACAGCCACCAGGCTTTGGGCAGCCAGCCAGGCCAGCCCCACGCCGGTGATGCCAAATGTGTCAAGAAAAAGTGCTGTCAACCCCAGCGTCAACAAACAGATCGCCCCTTGCACCACAATCAAATGATGGCTCCGGTTCTCCACCCGCGCCAGGCTCAGGTAGAGCGCCGTGTACAAATTGGGCAGAATCGCCACCGCCAAAATGCGCAGGAGCGTGCTCCCTTCAGTGGCATAGTCGGCGCCAAAGAGCGCCATGAGCCACGGCGCCCCCACCAGTAACAGCCCAACCAACGGGAGCAACAGGCGTAAACTCTGCCGCCAGGCGCTCTGGTAATAGTCAGTGATCCGTGACCGGTTGGCGCTGGCTTCCACCATGAAAGAGATCGCCATGTTTTGCGGAATCAATTGCAAGCCGGTGTAGAGCATCCATGGAATGTAGAAGTAAGCCGTTGCCCGCGTCCCCAACGTTTGCGTCACAATCACCGGCAGCAAGGTAGTGGAAGCCAGAAAGCAGAGCATACCGACGTAGTTGTGAAAGGTGTGTTGGACAAGTTCACGCGGCGTAATTGCTTGCCCGCCACTCACCAGCCCCCGTTGCGGCAAAAAGCGAGCAAAGATGAGCCAGTTGACCGGCCCCAGCGACAGGGCGACTGGAATCATCCATGATGCCCATAGCCCATAAGCCGGCGCCACTTGGGCCAACACCACTAGCAGCACGATCTTCAATACGGCCACCACCAGATTTTCCACCGGCACCCAGGTTGTCTGGCGTAGACCGGTCAGTACACTGTCCTGCAAGGTGAAAATGCACCAGAACGCCACCGAAACCACAAAGGCGATCAACAGCCAAGGTTCAGCCAGCAGCGGCGCCAGCGCCGGCGCCCACAGCGGCGCACCCCAAGCAAAGATCAACCCCACGCCAAGGGCGCTCACCAGGCTGACCAGATAGGAACGACCAACTAGTTTGGTGGCGCCCAGCCCGATCCGTGGCAGAAAATAGACCAGCACAGTGTTCAACCCTAGTTGGGCAATGCCGGCGAGAAAGAGCATGGCTGCCAGCAGGGTGGAGTTCAGGCCGACCAACTCCGGCGCATAGCTACGCGCCGCCAGCAGCCAATAGACAATGCCCAGTCCCGCCGAGACCGCGCCGCTCAGGAGCAACAAATAACCGTTGCGATAGAGCGGGCTGCGCAGATGCGCGACCACATCCCCCCACAGGCGTTGAGAAAGGATACTCTGTGCCATTAGCCACCTGCCATCAAGGGTGTGCTGACTACCTTGTCGGCGTGTGTGGCGCCATCGACCAGCCGCTGATAAAGCTGTTCAAAGCGCGGCACCGAGACGCTTGCCATGAACTGTTCCGCGCTCGCCTGCGCCGCCCGACCAAAGGCTCGGCAGAGCGCCGGGTCGTCGATCAACTGTTGCATGGCCGAGGCCATCAATGGGGCATCGCCCGGCGGCACCAGGAAGCCCGTTTTGCCATCCTGGATCATCTCGCCGGCGCCGCCAATCGCCGTGCCGACCACCGCTTTGCCTTTGCTCATCGCCTCGCGCACAACGCCCGGTGAAGGGTCCGGCCAGAGCGACGGCATGACGCCAAAGGCAGCCCGTTCCCAAGCCGCCATGACGTTGGCGTGGGGCGCATTGCGCAACACGATGACGCCTGCTGGAAAGCTTTTGGGCGTATCCGGCGTTTCATAGCCGATCAGCACCAGTGGCGGCGCTTTGCGTAGCTGTTGATAAGCATCTAGTAAGGTGTTCAACCCTTTGCGCGGTTGCAACCCACCCACAAAGAGGATAAAGGGCTGCGCCGGCAAGGCTTGCAGGAAGGCGGCGGCGGGCGTCTTCTGCTCCTGAATCAAAAAGCTGGCGATGACACTGGCCACAATCTGCCCGCCGCGCTCTTCAAATTGGGCGCCGCTAAAGCCGAGCAGATCCCGCTCAACTATATTCTGGACATAGCGGCTGACGCTATGCACCCCCTGCACCTTGCGCCGCAACAGCAAACGACTGGTTAATACCCCTAGCGTAGAGAGCACCCCTCTGGTCGGCCCATAGAATTGGCTGGCGCATTGCAGACATTTGCCCAGAGCAGGGCCGTTGCAGGCTGCATTATTGTGCAGCAGGGTGCGAGTGGCGCAGCCGTAGCCATAATCTCGCGTCGAGATGAGCAACGGCGTGCGTTTGCCGGTGAGCGCCAACGCACTGGAGTAGCTAAACCAACCGTGAGCATGAACAATATCGGGTTGGAAACGGTTGATCAGGCGGCGCAACCCCCACACCGTAACCGGATCGGCATAGGGCGGGTGGTGGCGCTGCTCCTGGCCTTTGACCAACCGGGGCAACAGGGTGCGTAATTCCTTGATCCGGTGGACTTCCACCTTGCCGTCAAGTTGGGCGCTCGGCAATCCCGGTTGCCAACTGGTCACAACCTTGACCGTATGACCCCGTTGGGTTAACTCTTGGCCCAACAGGTGCGTCTGGCGATGCGCGCCGCCGATAAAGGGTGGATAGTGATCACTAACTAACAAAATACGCAGACTCATCGGATAAACTCCTCTGGCATAATTCGGCAGATAAAGCTACCGTATTTCTTTACTTGGCTTTCCAAACGACATGGCGATAAGCGGTGGCGGGCAGATCTTCGCGGTAGAGATAGGCGGCCAACTCCCCCTCCGCCATCTGGGCAAGAGGTAGGGCCACGGTCGTTTCCCAGGTTTGGCCGGGCGCTAAGACAAGGTCATTCCATTCTTGGGCGAGCGTGTCGTTGACCTTGAGTTCCAGCCGATAGCGGAGCGCTGTGGCTTCCTGGCTATGCACCCCAAACTGGATCGTCTGCGTTTCCGCTGTTGCGGTCATGGGTGTCATCCAGAGTTGGGTGAAGCGGCTCTGGCCGAAATTGTTTGCGCCCCAACGCGCTACCTGATACGCGCCGACCACCAACAGCAGGGCCAGGGCCACCATGCCGACGGAACGCATCGGTATGGGCGCTTGGGCAATCGGCGCCGTAGCAACGTCCTGGTTCCGATACGCCCGGTGCAGCGCACCGGCAGCCGCGACCAGGGTAATGCTGCCGAGAAAGCTAACCCAGGCATCGCTCTGTAAGCCCAGCCCGATGACATGCAGGAAGAGTCCCCCTAACACGGCCAGCCCCATACTCAGACCCAGACTCAAAGTCAGGCGATCTGTCCCCGCCAACTGGTCAGTTGTCATTAAGCTGACCAGTGCATACCCCGGCAAAACAAAGATCAAGGGTAGGACAAAGAGCAGACGGAGTGGGGCAAAGGCAACATCCAGGGCAATCACGCCGATGGCCAACACCGTAAAGACAAGAATGGCAAGAAGTTCGACTGATTTGCGGTTCATTTGGTATTGCCTCCTAAGGCAGAAGCTGGCGCGTTATAACTGTCTACGTTGTAGATAATGATGGCACCACTATCGAAGATCCGATCCACGGGACGGGCTGTGTCATACTTGGTGCTTTGCGCCTCTAGGATCCCTAGGCTTGGCTGCACAGTCTCTTCCTGGCGCAGCTTGCTTGCTTGGGTATCCTCCCACAGATAGGTGACTTGTCCACGCCGCAATAAGTACTTACTAACATCCGTAAATTGCGGTTCACTGTAAACGGCTTGCAGCCAAACCTTGTCAGCCACATTGGTCACCACCCGTTGCTCGCCATAGGAGCCAAGCACATAGATGCTCGGATGTTCCATCGGCGCCGCAAAGCGATTCTCCGTACCCAACCGTTCACGGCTCCACTCCGCCGCCGCAACCCGCTCCATGTCCAACGAACGGGAATAATTGCCGGCAATGGCGGGGCCAGGTAAACGCCAGGCCGAAACCACCGAGGCCATGGCGCCGACAAAGATGATGAGGCACCAGGTCGCCACCCCCAAGGTCAAAGAGCGGCGCTCCTGCCGCTTTTCCAACAAGTGGACAGCGCCCACAGCCAGCACAAAGGCCACCCCGATAAAGACAATGGCCGTTGCGCGTGTGACGATGGCAAGCCCGACCGGCGTCAAGCGCGCTATCTGTAGCGCCGGGTAGAGGATGGCGACGAGAATAAAGGTGAGCATCATGGGGTTGAAGCGATAGCGCTGCCAAACCTGCCAGACGCCAAAGGGCAACGCAACTAATATCAGAACAACATGGGCAATGGTCGCCAGTTGCAGCCCCAGCGCAATATCTTGTCCGGCGCTGCCTTGAAAGAAGTTGCGCGGCGCGCTTTCCAACAGGAGAAGCGATACTAATTCGCTCACCATACCGTTCAACCAGGGTGAGAGATAGCCGATCACGTTATAGGCGACAAAGGCAACCCAACTCAAGGTACCGATGAGGCTCAACAGAGCGATCCCGCCTGGGCTGGCGGTTGTCGCCGCGCTGGCAGAACCACTTTTGGTCGCCCGCCAGTAATAGGCCAACCCTTCCCAGGCCAACAAAATACCCGTCACCGCAAATGAAGTGATATGGTGCGTAATGATCATGGCGCCCAAGCCGAAGAGCGCCGCCATGCTCACCAGGATCCGGCGGTTGACTGGACTCGCATCGCGTCGTTTGGTGACATAGAGGGTAAAGGCGGCCAATGCCAATGCCAACGCTTCATAGCCAAACTGCGAGTTGAAGAAGATAAAATGGGGGTTCGCCATATAGAGCAGCGCGCTCAACCCGGCGATGCGGGACGAACCACTCACCTCTTCATAGAAAAGATAGAGACTCAACCCAAACAAAAGGCGGGTGATGCCGATCACCAGCGTGCCGGCGGCAAAGATTGATAGCCCGCTCATCGTTATCAGGGCCGTTGTCACGTTTTCCAGCCCGGGAAAGAAGGGACTGACGGGCAAAATCGCATTGGGTTGAAAAAGTTGATCGGTTTGTAAGATGTCATAGGCGGTGCGCCAGTGCTGGAGCTCATCCCCCATCGTAAACATGAGCGGGCTGTATAAAACCTTTACCAGGTAAAGCCCCAGCCCCAGCACAACCACTAACCCGATGCGTTCGCTTCTGGCGATCTGTACCATCGTTAACCGAACACAAACTGGAAGCAGAATCATCACATAGCTAAGCCAGAAAAGCGGGGCCGCCCACGCTGTCGCCATCCGTGAACCGGTGTAGGCAACGGCAATCAACAACAAGGCAACGGCGGTCAGCAGGGCAAATGGCGGCGCCCAGGTGTGCATTTTAGCATCAGCATCGAGCGCTGATCGATCACCTATTCCCGTTAGCTCTTGGACACGCAATGGTTCTACCACACGTTCTGCAACTGACATTCTTTTGCTCCTTTTGTTACGCTATGATTTCACCTTTGGCGCACATTGCCTACGACCACCATCTGTCCTAATCCAGCCGAGACAACGGGTGTATGGCGTCGATGCGCTTAAAATCTGCCGACACAAGCACGATAGAGCAACAGCAACTCGCGCGCGCAATCATCCCAAGTCGGCAATTCTAGTTTGCCCGGAATGAGCGGATTCTCCATCTGATCAAGTACAGCCGCTGCCACTTCTTGCGGTGTGCTGTCGAGCGCAACGGCGCGCGCTAACCCCTGTTCGGCCAGTTCCTGAAGCCCTGAGGTCTTCGTCACCAAGACGGGCCGTTTGAGCGCCAGCGCCTCCAACGCCGCCATAGGATGCGTCTCATAGTCACTAAGGAGGGTGACCAGGCGCGCTTGCGCCAGCTCTGTGGCCATTGTATTGCGGTCAGCGACCGGAATGCCGCGAATTTCCACTCGATGCGCTACGCCCAGTTGCTCAGCTAGTTGCTGTAGTTTTGCTTCGTACGGACCATGGCCGGCAATGCGCAAATGCACAGTGGGTCGCTGTTGTAGAATATAGGGCAAGGCGGTCAGCAGGCGTTGGTGGCCTTTGTAGCGTTCTAGCCTGCCCACAGACATAATCAAATCGTCATTGACGGGTATCATTGCCGGTTGCACTTGATGGGCAATGTCACAACCATTGGGAATCAAGGTGAACCGTTCTGCCGGCAAGTGTAATCGCTTGCCATAATAGTCAATTTCAAACCGCGCCGTAGCAATCAACTTGGCGGCACGGCCCAACAAGGGCCGTAAAAGGGCTTGATGGAGGCCACGGATCTGGTTGCGCAGGTTGGAAGAATGACCACCACCATGAAACGTGACAACGTAGGGAATCTGTGCGCGCCAGGCCGCGTACATTGCCATTGGTGCAACCAGTGTATGGTAGGACTGAATATGAATAATGTCCCACTGCCCGGGTTGAATGAACTTCCACAGATCGGGGGCATAATAGTAGTCACGCTGGGATGGGTAGGCCGGAACCCGTTGAATTTTGACCCCAGCCGTTGCTTCAATGGCGGGCAACTGGCGACTGAGATCAGTCGTAAGAACGGTAACATCGGCGTCGGCGTGCGCCAGCCGACGGGCGACTTGATAAACATGATTTTCCACCCCGCCCATAATGGGCAGGTAGCGGGGCGTCACCATGAGAATGCGTAACGCTTTGGTTTGCACCGGCGCCACCCAGGGCGCTTGTTTTGACACCTGGGTGAGCGATAGCGTAAAGGATTTGGTCGGTTGGGCAATCATAGGGCGGCTTCCTCCCGTTGCGTCAAAGGCGTGAGACCCCGTTGCACCGCCTGGCGCCAGTTTGCCAGCCGCTCGCCTAGTTGACCAACCAGATAACCGCTGGCCGTGAGTGCAAAACCGAGGGTGATGGCCCCGGCCCGCGCCAACCC
This sequence comes from Caldilinea sp. CFX5, assembly GCA_021405325.1. The sequence goes on from QWII01000082.1 coordinate 16,411, forward strand.
GGTTCGATCAAGGTGAACGATGAAATCAGACAAACCAGCAAGCACACCGGCGGGCAAGGTACGCAAGGTATATTCCCGCTCGGCGGAAAGCCCATCCTGCTGGCCGACCAGCGTGGCGATGTGCGCTTTGGCCAGCCCTTCGGTGTAGCAACGGGTGCGGAAATAGGTCCAGTTGGCCCGCTCCGCCGGCACATGGTGAAAGACCGCGGCTTGGGGCAGATAGAGAAACTGGGCGTCCGGCCACTGTTGACCGACCCGGATGCAAAATTCGGTGTCATCACAGCGCAACATACTGGCGCCCACCTGACCAACCCCGGTACGAAAGCCGCCGATCCGGTCAAAGACTTGCCGGCGGAAGGACATGTTGGCGCCGATCAAATTGCGCACCGGTGTCGGTCGCCAGGGCATCCCCCGATAGGTGCAGCCGACCACCCAGTCAAATTCGCTGGGAAACCAGGCCGGCCGGCCTGTCGCCCAGCGGGGGTCGATGGCGCCCCCCACACCGACAATCGCCGGTTGCGTGTAGGCCGCGGCCAGGTGGTGCAGCCAATCCGGCGCCGCCACGGCATCATCATCCAGAAAGGCAATGATGGCGCCCTTGGCCAGGGCGATCCCACAATTGCGGGCGCCGGAAAGACCGCGCGCTTCGCTATTCTCCACCAGAATGACCTGTTGTAATGCCATACGCGCCTTTTGGAATAGCTGCGGATTGTGATCAATGACGACAATGATTTCTCTGGGTTGATGGGTTTGCTGGTGCAGCGAAGCGACGGCCATGACGAGATCATCCCAGCGCTTTTCCGTATAGGCGCAGATGACCACGGAAATATCACTGGTTGCTTGTTTGGTTTTGTGTAGTAGCTTGTTCATGGTGTTACCCTTTCATCTAAGGTCGCTGCCCACCATACCGTTTTGTTACGGAACTCATGATCGGTAGGAAAGATTAATGAAGGTTAGCGAATGGTTTCGGTAATCCTTGGAACTTGTCACGCCGGCGGCGATGACCTATAGTTACCGCTTTATTTTCGTAACGTTCATAAGCCTTTACTACAGTTCATGGGGCGGGCTTCTTATGCATACAAGTCAACCAGTGGTGGCGCTGACGCTCATCCGCACCACGCGCAACTTGAGCCATTCGCCCACAATCGTCTTGAGAACCCGCCAGCCATCCGGGAAGGTGCGCAGATTGCTGACGCCGTGGACCCGATCCGCCTCAAAGCTCGGCACTTCGGCCACCCGCAAGCCTTTGGAGAGCGCCCGCACATTCATCATCGTCTCGACTTCAAAACCGTCGGCATCCAGTTCCAGGTAATGTAAGACCTTGCGCCAGAAGGCATTGTAGCCATAACAGAGGTCGCTAAAGCTGCCGCCAAAGAGAATACGCACCCCCAGCGTAAAGCCCCAGTTGCCCAAGCGGCGCAGGATCGTCATATCCGCCGTGCCGCCGCCTTGCAGAAAACGGGAACCTTTGACAAAATCAGCGCCGGCCAGCAGGGCGCCGATAAAGGCCGGAATTTCAGCCGGGTTGGTCGAACCGTCGGCATCGAGCATGACAATAATGTCACCGGTGGCCGCTGCAAAGCCGGTGCGCAGCGCGGCGCCTTTACCCCGTCCCTCTTGCATGATCACCCGAATGCCCGGCCAGGTCGCCTCGGCGACGGCAATGGTATCGTCAGTGGAATAACCATCCACCAAAATGACTTCATGCACCCACGGTGGAATGCGGGGCAGCACATGGGGGAGATTACCCGCTTCATTCAATGCCGGAATGACAACGCTTACTTTGGGCGTCTGCTGGTCAGGTTGGGCAACATTGGTTGTATATGGATCAGTTTGGCCGGCGTTCATTTGGGCAGTGGTGGCCGACAGCAAATTGGCTACAGGGTAGTATGACTGAGTCATGACAGAAAGTCCTTTCATTTGAACATAAACTTGACGGGTCAGTTTCTTTTCGTTCCTGTAGGGCTGCTATGTTGCTGCTAAGGTGGGCCAACGATGGTGAGCAAATACAACGAAAGATTACAAAACTCTTGCAGGATTCGATTGTGAAACAAACTCAATTTCTGAAAATATTTTTATCACTTACAAAAATATTTGGTAACTGAGTTTTTCGTTGGTTATCTGCAAGTCATGACGCCGAAAGGCACGGAAAATCCGTTACAAAACCATGACAAACCTACAAGTAAAGTAGATTACGTTAGCCCCTCGCTGGTACGGAGAAAAGCCAAACGAAAAATTCATCATTTTGCCCGCAAATTGACCGTAACCTTTATCTGGCGCTTGCGTCACTGCCCCGTTTTATTCGCAAAAGAGTGGACTTTACCAAATAAATTCGCCAATCGTATCTATTGACGTGTGAACAAAAGTAAGAATACGGTAAGTTTGTCCATGATTCTACGGATAGTTTGTCATAAAAGGCTTTGACAAATCGAAATCTTAAGACTACGATTACGCGTAAGTTATCGATTGGCTTTAACCGAAGCAAGAAGAAGGGAAGAATGAATGAATATTCACAAACAGCCCTTTGGGCAAACCAAGGACGGGCAAGCGGTTGATCTCTTTACCCTAACCAACGACCACGGCATCACCACCCAAATTATGACCTATGGCGGCACCATTGTGACGCTGCGCACCCCCGACCGCAACGGCGCCCGCGGTGATATTGTGCTGGGCTTCGACACGTTGGCCGAGTACCAAGCGCGCAGCCCGTTCTTTGGCTGTATTACCGGGCGCTATGCCAACCGCATCGCCAATGGGAAATTTACGCTTGATGGCGTGACCTACGCACTGGCCACTAACAATGGCCCCAACCATCTACATGGCGGTTTGCGCGGCTTTGACAAGGTGGTCTGGCAAGCGGAGACGGCCCAAGCCCAGGATGAAGTGTTCTTACACCTGCACTATCGCAGCCGGGATGGGGAGGAAAATTACCCGGGCAATCTGGCTGTGACCATCAGCTATACCCTGACGAACCGCAATGAGTTACGCATCGACTACCGCGCCGCCACCGACAAGCCGACCATTCTCAATCTGACCAACCACACCTATTTCAATCTGGCCGGTCAGGGCAAAATTCTGGATCACTTGATGATGATCGATGCCGACCGTTTTACGCCGGTCACGGCGGCGTTGATTCCCACCGGCGATCTGCCTCCTGTCACCGGTACGCCCTTTGACTTCCGCACGCCAACCGCCATCGGCGCCCGGATTGAGCAAAGCCATGAGCAATTGCGCTTCGGCGGTGGTTATGACCACAACTGGGTGCTTAACCATGCTGACAAAGGGTTGCGCCAGGTGATTACGGTGACTGAACCAACCAGCGGTCGTCGCCTGGATGTCGCCACCAGCCAACCGGGTGTGCAACTCTACACCGGCAACATGATGCCCGATGCGCTCCCCGGCAAGGGCGGGCAGGTCTATACCAAACGCAGCGGCTTCTGTCTGGAAACGCAACACTTCCCCGATTCACCGAACCAACCCCAGTTTCCCAGCACAGTCTTGCGCCCTGGCGAGCAATATCACGAAACGACGGTTTTCGCCTTTTCGACCGTACCGTAAGAAGAGATAAAGAGATTAAGAGATTAAGAGATTGCGTCATTCCACTACTTAATCTCTCAATCTCTCAATCTCTTTTTATCTCTTTTGCAAATTGCAACCCCTTCATTTTGACACTTCTTGCAATCGTATGCTAGGATACGAATTACCGCATACGATTGCATAAACACCTTGCAGCAGCCGAAGAAGCCAAAGGATATAAGCCGTATGCGCTCATCCAGCCCGACTTGTGCGTCGGCTCTCGCTTTCCGCACCCCCGCCAAGACGCACAGGCTGTTTCAACGAGCTTTTGGCGCCTTACATGTCCAATCAGAAACGCACGCAGCCGGCCCGGCGCATCACCATGCGCGATGTCGCCCGGCGGGCGCAGGTCTCACAAAGCACCGTTTCGCGTGTTCTTAGCCCAACGCCGCAAGGCATCCCCATCGGCGAAGAGACGCGCCAACGGGTGTTGAATGCTGTTGAAGAGTTAGGCTATCATCCCAACTTGCACGCCGGCAGTTTGCGCGGGCAGCGCACCCATATGCTGGCGATGATGATCGCGGATATTGCTAATCCGTTCTACCACCCGATGGTGCGCGCCGTACAGGATGTCGCCCACTTACACCGCTATGATGTGTTGGTCGCCAATTCCGACCACCTGCGTGAAAATGAATTGCTCTTTTGTGAATCGATTATTCGCCGCCCGGTCGATGGCATCATCATGGTGCCTTATAACTTGACCAATGACGACATTGAAGCGCTCTGGAGCCAGACCGGTTCGGCGATTGCGGTGCTGGGGCGCCACATTACGCACCCCGCGGTCGATGTGGTGGGGGTGGATGATGCCAAAGCCACCCATGAGTTGACAAGCTGGTTGATCAGCGCACGTAGCCACACCCGCATCGGCTACATTGGCGTCACCAGTCGCTTTGCGGTCGGCGCCCGCCGGCACGGCGCCTATGTACAGGCGATGGGCGATGCCGGTCTGTTGGTCAATCCTGATTATTTTCAAGAGGGCGATTGGTCGATTGAAAGCGGGCAGCAGGCTATGACCAGACTCTTACAGTTGCCCCAACCGCCGACCGCTGTGTTGGCTTGCAATGATCAAATGGCGATTGGCGCGATCCTGGCCGCCCAAGCGCTGAATGTGCGCGTGCCGGAGGATGTCGCCATTGCCGGCTTTGATGATATTCCTGCCGCTTCCTGGATTCGCCCCCGCTTAACCACGGTGGCGCAACCGGCGGCGGAAATCGGGCGCCGGTTGGCGGAAGCGGTCTTTGCCCGCATTGATGGGATAGGAATGGAGCAACATCAGATCTACGAGATTCCGTGTACATGGATTGTGCGGGAATCGACGTAGTCTCCTGCTCTGTCGACACGCTCCTTTACTATAGATTGTCTTGTGCCCATTTTGTGACCTTGTGTTCCTGTGTTTTTTGGACTAAAGGAGAACTATGATGAACAATGAACAGTTTAGCTCAGGGTTGTCACGTCGTCAGTTTTTGATCAATAGTGCAGCAGCATCGGCCTTCCTGGCGCTGGCGGCCTGTGTGCCCACCACAACGGCGCCGGGCGGTGAAGCGCCGGCTGAACCGGCCCCGGCGCAACCCGCGGCCGAACCCACCGTTGCCATCGGCGAGTATGGCAGTGGCGATAATCCGACGATTGTCTGGCATGGTCTGGGCGGCGCCGATGGCGCGACCTTTGCCGTGATGTTGGAACAGTACGCCGAAGAAAAGGGAACCTCCGTCCGCTCGGAGACCTATGGCTGGGATGTCTTCTTCCAGAAGTTCCCCACTGCCGTGGCTGCCGGCACCCCGCCCGATATGGCGATCTTCCATGTCGGTGAAACGCCGCAAATGGCCGATTTAGGCATTATGACGCCGGTGGATGACATCTTCTTTACCAATGGCCGCCTGCCCCGTGAAGACTTTGTGCCTGCAATTATTGACCCCATTACCATTGAAGGCAAGACGATGGCCGTGCCTTTTGATAACCACGGCTGGAACATGTATGTCAACACCAAGTTGGTGAAAGACGCGGGTGGCGACCCCGAGAATCTGCCCAAGAATGGCGCCGAATTCCTCGAACTGGCGCTGAAGATCACCACCGACGAAAATGGCAAGCACCCCGGCGAAGAAGGCTTTGACGTGGACAACGTGAAGGTCTGGGCCTGGCACCAAAGCTGGAACCGCTTCACCTATCCGTCCTTGCTCGGCATGTTCGGCGGCGGCATTTTCGACCCAGAGAGCAACCAGGCGACCCTGGACAGCGACGCCAACAAGCAAGCGCTGCAATATGCCCATGATCTCTTCTACGCCCATCAGGTGGCGCCGGCGCCGTTGCCCGGCGTCCCTGGCGGCGGCGACTTTATGAAGACTCACTCGCTCGCCTTTTGGTGGGATGGCACCTGGGCCTTGAACTTCTTCAAGGACAACCCCGATGTGCAAGAGGTGACCATTGCCGCGCCGCTCAGTTCCTTCTCGCCGGACGGTACGATTGTGCAGAAGATTGAATCGCACATTATGTCGATTCCGGTTGGCGTCGTCGATGCGGCGTTGGAGCGTGGTTCCAACTTAATCGAGTGGCTGTCGAACAACGGCAAGACCTGGGCCAACTCCGGCCAGATCCCGGCCCGCCTCTCCGTCCAGCAGGACCCGGATGTGCAGGCGATCTGGTCGGTGAAGTCGGCCGCCGAGAACTTTGCGAAGTACGGCCGCGCCGATACCCCGCACAAAGCCTATGTGGAAATCTTAACAGCCTGGGAAGCGGCCATCAGCGCCGCCATGACCAACACCACGCCGCTGGATCAAGCGCTGGCGGAAGGCAATACCACCATTCAGGCCATTCTCGATCGCGGTTAGTTTTTACGTTTTACTGCTGTGCTACTAAGCCCTCGCTGCCAGCCGGTCCGTGACCACTCACTAAATGCCGTCACGGACCGGCTGGCAGCAGCAATCGTAGGTGCGGTTTGTAACCGCACGGGTTTTGATGAAGCTGTGCGGTTACAAACCGCACCTACGATTGCACAGCAGTAGAACGTGTAAATAAAAATCTATTCAATCTGTCAGTTCTAAGGAGACCAGTCATGATCGACCAGTCACGTGCCGGGCATTTGTCACGGCGTCAATTCCTCATCAACAGCGCAGCAGTATCGGCCTTCCTGGCGTTGGCCGCTTGCGCCCCTGGCGCCACCGGCCCAGCCGCCGAAGCGCCCGCTGAAGCCGCCCCTGCCGAAGCGCCCGCGGCTGAACCCACCGTCGCCGTTGGTGAATACGGGTCGGGTGAAAACCCGGTGATCCTGTGGCACGGCCTGGGTGGCGCCGACGGCGCGACCTTTGCTGTCATGCTGGAACAATACGCCAAGGACAACGGCCAGGCGATTCGCTCGGAAACCTACGGCTGGGATGTCTTCTTCCAGAAGTTCCCCACCGCCGTGGCCGCCGGCACCCCGCCTGACATGGCGATCTTCCATGCCGCCGAAGTGCCTCAGATGACTGACCAGGGGTTGATCATGGCGATGGACGACATCTTCTTCAGCACCGACCGCTTGCCGAAAGATGACTTTGCCCCGGCCATTATGAGCACCATCACGGTCGATGGCAGCACGATGGCAATTCCTTTTGACAACCACGGTTGGAATATGTATGTCAACACCAAGCTGGTGGAAGAAGCGGGCGGCGACCCCAACAATCTGCCCAAGAATGGCGCTGAATTCCTGGATCTGGCGCTGAAGATCACCACCGATGAAAATGGCAAGCACCCCGGCGAAGAAGGCTTTGACGTAGAGAAGGTCAAGGTCTGGGCTTGGCACCAGAGCTGGCCGCGCTTCACCTACCCGTCCCTCTTCGGCATGTACGGCGGCGCCATGTTTGATGCAGAAAGCAACAAGGCCACGCTGAACAGCGAGCAGAACATTGCCGCGCTCCAGTTTGTCCATGATCTCTTCTGGAAGCATCAGGTGGCGCCGGCGCCGTTGCCCGGCGTCCCTGGCGGCGGCGACTTTATGAAGACCCACTCGCTGGCCTTCTGGTGGGATGGCACCTGGGCCTTGAACTTCTTCAAGGACAACCCCGATGTGCAAGAGGTGACCATTGCCGCGCCGCTCAGTTCTTTTGCGCCGGACGGCAAAATTGTCCAGAAGATGGACGCCCACATCTTCGCCTTGCCCGTTGGCATTAGCGACGAAGCCATGGAACGCTCTACCGCGTTGATCGAATGGCTCTCCAACAGCGGTAAGACCTGGGCCACCTCCGGTCAGATCCCGGCCCGCCTCTCCGTCCAGCAGGATCCGGATGTGCAGGCGATCTGGTCGGTGAAGTCAGCCGCCGAGAACTTCAACAACTACGGCCAGACCGATGTGCCGCACAAGGCGTTTATCGAAATTCAGACGGCCTGGGAAGCGGCGATCAGCGCGGCTGTCGCCAACACCACGCCGCTGGAACAGGCCCTGGAAGAAGGCAATACGGCCATCCAGGCGATTCTCGACCGCGGTTAGTCCATAGTCGCGTAGTCAGGTAGTCGTGAAGTCGCGTGGTCAGATAGTCGTGAAGTCATTGGGTCTTTTTGTTGCGTCGCTTAGGCGCCGGTTAACCAACATCGGCTGCGAGACGACAGAACTAAATGTCTCAATCCGAACGACTAAACGACCACGCGACTAAACGACCACGCGACTACCTGACAAGAGTCTCTATAAAGTAGGTGATCATGGCCGCCTCTCAAGCAATCAAAGCCCCTCGCTCCGGCAGCGCTTCCCGGCGCTGGGTAAACTTGCGCAAGCAGTTGCCGAACTATCTGTTTATCTTGCCCCATTTTGTGTTGTTTGCGGTCTTTCTGGTCTATCCGATCGCGCGCGGGTTGCAGATCAGCTTTTACGAGTGGAAGATCATGCTGCCGACGAATAAGCAGCCTTTTGTCGGCCTCGATAATTATGTAGCACTGGCCAATGATGCTCTCTGGTGGAAGGTAACATCGAATACAGTCTACTTTGCGCTGTTGACCGTGGTTTTAAATATCATGCTGGCGCTTTTTATGGCGGTGGTATTGAACAAGGGCTTTACCGGGCGCGACTTCTTTCGCACCCTCTTCTATGCCACCTCGGTGCTCTCGGTGACGGCGGTCGGAATTATTGCCGCCCGCATTTGGGACCCGCAACGCGGGATCATCAATTACTTTATTGTGGATGTTTTTGATGGCCCCCGCATTCAATGGTTTGGCGACCCAACTTGGGTGATTCCGGTGCTGTCGTTTACAACGGTCTGGTGGACCTTTGGCTTCCCTATGTTGGCCTTCCTGGCCGGTCTACAAAATATCCCCGAACCAATCTATGAAGCGGCCAAGATCGATGGCGCCACCGGTTGGAATTCCTTCTGGCGCATCACCTTGCCGCTGCTGGCGCCTACGCTGCTCTTTGTCGTCGTCACGCAGTTTATTGGCCATATGCAGATGTTCGGGCAAGCCTACCAACTGACCGCCGGCGGGCCGGGCCATGAATCGCGCACGATTGTGTTCTATCTCTATGAGACGGCCTTTAAGTTCTTCCGCCTGGGCTATGCCTCGACGATGGCGCTCTGGCTGGCGGTCTTTATGGGTGTCATTACGGTGATCCAGTTTTATGTCCTGCGTGAACGCACAGAAATGTAATTTTAGATTTTAGATTTTGGATTTGCGATTGTTCGCTCATTGGTGGGCAATCCAAACTCAAAAATCCAAAATCCAAAATTCCTTGGGGGACTATGGCTACGACTACAACTGCTCCAAAAGCAATTTCCATGCAAGCACGGCGAACACGGCGCAAGTTTCGCATTAACTGGACGACGGTGCTGATTTACCTGATTCTGACGCCGCTGGCGATCACGTTGATCGTACCAATTTGGTATATGGTGGATATGGCCTTTACGCCGGAGCAATATCAATTGCGCTGGCCGATTGTCTGGGTGCCGATTCCCTTTACCTTTCAAAATTTTATCCACATCTATTCCGACAAGACGCTGCCCATTATGCGCTGGCTGCTCAATAGCGCCATTGTCACGGGCTTTGGCACCCTGGCCACGCTCTTCCTGGCTTCTTTGAGCGCCTATGCCTTTGCCCGCTTGCAATTTCCCGGTCGCGGCTTTCTCTTTGGCTTGTTGATTGCCAGCCTATTAGTGCCGGGGACGGTGACCTTGATCCCCGCCTTCCTCCTCCTGCGCGACATCGGCACGATTCCGGTGGTCGGTCCCTACCTGGGCTTAGGCACCTATAGCGCCATTTGGTTGCCGGCGCTGGCGCACGCCTGGGCGATCTTTTTCCTGCGCCAGCAGTTCTATGCCATCCCGCGCGAGTTGGAGGATGCGGCTTATATTGACGGCGCTGGGCGCTTCCGCGTCTTCTGGCAGATCTGTTTGCCGTTGGTGCAGGCGGCGTTGGTGGCGCAGGGCATCTTTACAGCGCTGGGCTTCTGGAATGACCTCTTCTGGCCCTTGATCGTGCTGAATGATCGCAACGGGTTGACCTTGCCGGTCGGTCTGCTGGTCTTGAGCCAGGGTAGTTATATTCAACGCGGCTTGGCCTTTGCCGGCGGCTTTATCGCCTCGGCGCCGCCGCTGATCTTCTATGCGATCTTCCAGCGGCAGATTATCCAAGGCATTTCAACGGCTGGTATGGCAGGGCGGTAAACAGAATGGGTTCAATGGTGAATCAACAGGCGTTACAGCAATTGCTGACCGATGGCTTTTGCACCTTTCCGAATATTTTGCCCCCTGCGCTGTTGCCCGCCCTGCGGGACATGGTGGAACGGTTGGTGGCGGGACAAAACCCGGAGCAGCTTGCCCGTTTTCGTTCCCAAGGCAGTATGTTTCCCGTAACCAGCGACCCGCTCTGCGCCGAATTAATTGCGTTGCCGGCGGCGTTACAGGCATTGGCGGCTTTGGGTTTTGCCAATCCCACCTTTTCTGACGGTTGGATCATCAGCAAACCAGGCCACAGCCCGCGCCTCTTCTGGCACTATGACTGGTTTGCTTGGGAAGACCCCCGCTCCTATGAATTGCCGCCGCCGCAAGTCTTTTTGATGTACTACCTGAGCGACACCACGCCGCAGAATGGCTGTTTGCGCGCCATTCCCGGCTCCCATGTGCGCCATAATGCCATCCATGACCTGCTGCGCGCGCCCCATTCTAAGGAGTTGAGCGAAGCCCAGGATTTGGCCAAGGCCATTGAGTTTGCCACTCGTCCTGATGAAGTCGATGTGCCGATGCGCGCCGGTGACTTGTTGATCGGTGACGCCCGTCTTTTACATGCCACCCACGCCAACCAGACTGACGAACGGCGCACGGTCATCACGCTCTGGTTTCAGCCTGATTTACGCTCCTTGCCGGAACGAATGCAGGCGCAGATGGCAAAGAAGGCGCAAGTGTTGCCCGATAGCTGGCCGGTGGCGGCAAAAGCGTTGGTTAGTCCGCTCTTAGCCCGCTATACCGGTGATGCCCTGCCCTATGAACGCACCCTCTATCGTCCTCCGAGTGCTGTCTAGCGAGAACAAAGACTAAAGTCTTTACTACGAAAGCCAACCATGATTATCACCGACGTTACCACGATCAAATTGCGTTATGAGATGCCCATTCCGATGGCCGACGCCATCCACTACATGCCGGCGCGACCGCTGCTGCTGGTGCAGGTACATACGGACGAAGGCATTGTCGGCATGGGCGAATCCGCCGCCTATAGCGGTTCGTTAGAGAGCATGGAGGCGTTGATCCTCAATGATCTGCGCCACACCATCCGTGGCCAAGACCCCTTCAAAGTCGAAAAGCTCTGGCAGATGATGGCCCTGCGCGCCCACCAACGCGGTCGCCGCGGCATGTTGATGATGGCGATCAGCGGGATCGATACGGCGTTGTGGGATATTATCGGTCAGGCTGTGCGCACGCCGCTTTACCGGTTGCTCGGCGCATACCGGGAGAAGTTGGATGCCTATGCGTCCGCTGGTTTCTATGCCGCCAATAAAGATGCCAAGGCGTTGGCCGAAGAAGTGGCCGGGTATGTCGAACGGGGCTTCCGTTATGTCAAGATCAAGGTTGGTCGCAACCCGGAGTTGATGACCAACCCGCTCCACGAAATGCCCGCCGCCGACTATGCCACCGCTACCCTGGAAGAAGATATTGAACGGGTCGCCGCCGTGCGCGCCGCCATCGGCCCCAAGGTGAAGATGGCCATTGACGCCAATAACGCCTGGACGCCATCGGTCGCGCTCAAATTTATGCGCGCCGTCGAACGTTTTGACATTCACTGGCTGGAAGAGCCGGTCGCCACCGAAGATTTAGATGGCAGCGCTGCCTTGGCCCAACAGTTGGATACACCCGTCGCCGGCTATGAAACGGAAACGGGTCTCCCCGGCTTCCGCGAGTTGATCACCCGGCGCGCCGTTGATATTGTCCAGCCCGATGTGATCTGGACGGGTGGCATCACCGAATGTCGCAAAGTGGCGGCGCTGGCCCAAGCCTATAGCTTGCCGGTCATTCCCCATGTCTTCTCCTCCGGCCTGGCGACGATTGCCAACATGCACTTGATTGCCTCGCTCTCCAACGCTGGTTTGCTGGAATGCGACCAAAATGTTAACCCCCTGCGCAGCGAGCTATTTAACGAGTCGCTGGAAATTGACCGCAACGGCCAGATCACGTTACCGGATCGACCGGGGCTGGGGGTGACCTTGAACCAGGCGACGATTGACAAATATCGAGTTTGAGTTTGAGCGTGCTTGTTTGCTCGTGGGTTAAAACCCACGGCTACCCTCAATCGTCGCTCTGCGACTAGGCCAGTCGCAGAGCGACGATTGAGGGTAGCCCGGCCTTTCAAGGCCGGAGCCACCCCCCAGAACCCATAAGATTGATGTACGAGGAATAGCAACCATGAAACTACAAAACAAAGTTGCCATTGTCACCGGCGGCGCACAGGGAATGGGGCGGGCGATCTGCCTACGTTATGCCCAGGAAGGCGCGCACGTTGTTGTCGCCGATCTCAAAATTGAAGGCGCGCAGAAGGTTGTGGACGAAATTGGCGCACTGGGTGGACAGGCGGTAGCCGTTGCCATCGATGTGCGTAACCAGGAGCAGGTGCAGGCGATGGTCGATGCTGCCGTAGCGAAGTTTGGCGGTGTCGATATTTTGGTTAACAATGCCGGCGTCGGCAAGATCATTCCCTTCCTCGAAACCACCGAAGCCGACTGGGATTTCATGTTTGACATCAACTGCAAGGGCTTGCTCTGGTGTAGTCAAGCCGTGGCGCGCCAGATGATCGCGCAAGGGCGGGGTGGTAAGATTATCAACCTGGCATCGCAGGCTGGCCGCCGTGGCGAGGCCTTTGTGTTGGCCTACTGCGCCAGCAAAGCGTGTGTGATCAGCATGAACCAGTCGATGGCGCTGGCGTTGGCGCCCCACAAGATCAACGTCAACGCGATTGCGCCTGGCATTGTCGATACGCCCTTCTGGGTGGAGGTGGACAAGCAATTTGCCAAGCTGATGGATCTGCCCGTGGGCGAACCCAAGCGGCGCGCTGTGGCGTCGATCCCGCTTGGTCGCATCGAGCAGCCGGCGGATGTGGCCGCAATGGCGCTCTTCTTGGCGTCCAGCGATGCCGATTATATTACTCAGCAGTGCTTTAATGTCGATGGTGGTAACTGGCCGAGCTAGTAAGACCCTCATTTCATATTCACTATATCCTTACAAAGGAGAACATCATGTCAAAATTTACACGTCGCACCTTTCTCCGTACTTCCGGCGCCTTGTTAACCGGCTCTTTGTTGGCGGCCTGCACCCCACCGGGAGCAGCGCCACAAGGGGGCAGTAGTAGCGGGCAAGCGGACGCCCCTGCCGCCGAAAAGCAGAGTGTTCTCGTCTGGGACGCCTTTGGGGAAGCTTCCGCCGGCATTGACCAACTGGTTGCCACCTTTATGGAGCAGAACCCGGACATTGAAGTCAAACGGGAAGACCAATCGACCGGTAACATGCGCGACATCATTCGCACTGCCCTCGACGCCGACGCCGGCCCTGACATCCTCTACTACGACACCGGCCCCGGCTTTGCCGGCGTGCTGGCGCGCGCCGGTCTGCTGTTGCCGCTGGATGATGCCTACGATCAAAATGGCTGGCGCGAGCGCATCCTGCCCATTGCCCAGGAACGCACTACCTTTGACGGCAAAACCTATGGCATCGGCAACGCAATTGAAGCGGTGGGCGTCTTCTACAACAAGCGCCTCTTTGAGGAATATGGCGTGAGTGAGCCGAAGACCCATGATGATCTGCTGGCGCTCTGTGAAACGGTCAAAGCGGCGGATCTCGCCCCGATTGCCTTTGGCAACCAGGGCAAATGGGCGGCCGGTCACAACTTTAGCGTGCTGGCGGGGAATGTGGCCGGCAAGGACAAACTGGCCGCCGCCATCTCTGCCGAAGTGCCGTGGAATGACCCCGACTTTGTGCGTGCGATCCAGATTGCCATGGTCGATCTGCTGCCCAATTACAACGCTGATGTCAATGCCATCACCTATGACGACGCCAACCTGCTCTTCTACAGCGGTCAGGCCGTGATGCACATGACCGGCACCTGGATGATCGGCGGCTACACCAACCCGGATAACATGGCCGATCCGGTCGGCTTCTTCTTCTACCCGCCGGTGGACAACAAGCCAATTGCCCCGCCGGCTGGTCTGGGGTCGGGCTACTTTGTCTCGCAGAAGGTCAAGAACCCGGAAGCCGCGCTCAAATTCCTGGACTTCCTCTTCTCCGAAGCCGCCGCGCCGGTCTGGTTGGAGCAGATGGCGATCATCCCGCCCTTGCAACTTGACGGCAGCAAGTACAACATCTCGGAATTGCTGGCCTTCACTTTGCAACAGTTGCAACAGAATGCCGATACGATGGGCTATAACATCGACGTGTTGACCCCCGACAACTTCAACACCATGATGTTCGACGGCTTCCAAGAGGTGCTCAACGGCACCAAGAGCGCTGAACAGCAGGCCGACGATCTGGAAGCGGCCATGCAGGAAGCCAAAGCTGCCGGCAAGGTTATGGATATTACTGAATAACGATGGTTGGTTCACTTTCACGCGCACCGGCCCAAGTCGGTGCGCGTTCCAACCGCGGGCGACGGCAGGCATTGGTGGGTTACGCCTTTGTCCTGCCTGCCTTTTTGCTCTACCTGTTCTTTGTCATTCAGCCCTTCCTCACCTCGGTCTACTACAGTTTGACCGACTGGGATGGCGCGCAACCGGTGAAGCGCTTTGTCGGCTTGCAGAACTATCAGGATCTGCTCTTTGATGATCTGCTCTGGCAGGCGCTCTATCACAACCTGATCTGGGTGATTGTGGGGACGATCTCACCGATTGTCATTGCCCTGCTGCTGGGCATTTTGCTCTGGGGGCGGGTGCGTGGGCGGTTGATCTTTCGCACGGTCTACTTTGTGCCGGTGGTGCTTTCTGAGGTGGTGGTGGCGATTGTCTGGAACTGGATCTATCACCCGCTCTTTGGCGTGGTGAATACGGTGTTACGCGCCATCGGCCTGGGCGACTGGGCGCGTGGCTGGCTGGGCGATCCGACCTGGGCGCTGCCAGCGCTGTTGGTGACGGCGATCTGGAGCTATTATGGCTTCTGTTTTGTCATCATCATGGCTGGCTTGCAAAATGTCAACATCGATCTAGTCGAGGCAGCGACGATTGACGGGGCCGGTTTCTGGCAGCGTTTCCGCTATGTGATCATCCCGGAGTTGCGCCATGTGCTGACCATGATCACCACCTATACGCTGATCGGCGGCTTTAATGTCTTTGGCATCGTCTTTGTTATGACCCAAGGCGGGCCGGGGACGGCGACGCAGGTGATCGCCACCTACACGTATCGCAAAGCCTTTCAAGAGTCGGCGATGGGCTATGGGGCGGCGCTTTCGATGGTGATGACCTTGTTATCGCTGGCGGCGGCCTATCTTTTCTTGCGCCTACGCGAGCGGAGTGAGTGACCGATCATGGCAACAATCGCAACTCAACAACGGACTCGAACAGCACGAGTCGGCGGCAACCTCGACTTGCTGCTGCGCTATGGCGTCCTCATTCTCTTTGCCTTGCTCTGTCTCATTCCGCTCTTTTGGATTGTAGCGACATCGCTCAAAACCACCCGTGAACTGGCGACCAATCCGCTGGGCTTCCCGGAGACGATCCGCTGGGATAACTATATTCAGGCGTGGACGCAGGGGCGCTTTAGCAAGTATTTTATGAACAGCGTCTATGTGACGATCCCGATTGTGATCGGCACGACGGGACTGTCGGCGCTGGCCGGCTATGGCTTTGCCCGCTTCAAGTTCCCCGGTGCACAGGTAATCTTTTATACCTTTCTGCTGGGGCTAATGATCCCCTTTCAGTCGCTCATGATCCCGCTCTTTTACACCTTGAAGGATATTAACTTTCTCGGCACCTACTGGGCGATGATTGTGCCAAGCATTGCGCTGGGTCTCTCTTTTGGCATTTTCTTGATGCGCGCCTTCTTTGCCGGCTTGCCTAATGAATTGGCTGACGCCGCCATGATCGACGGCTGTAGTGAATGGGCGGTCTTCTGGCGCGTCCTCTTGCCGCTGGCGACACCAGCGCTCTCGACGTTGGTGGTGCTAAACTTTATGGGCGCGTGGAATTCATTTCTGTTACCGTTGATCTATATGCAAAAGGAAGAGTTGCGCCCACTGGTGTTGGGGTTGATGTTTTTCCAAAGCCGCTACACGCGTGACTTCCCCTTGACAATGGCCGGAGCGACGATCACTATCGTGCCGATCATTGTCGTTTATCTCTTTTTCCAGCGGCAGTTCATTCAAGGGCTGACGGCAGGGGCGTTGAAGTAATCCTATATCACCGCGAATCATGGGATTAGCGAATCAGCCGCAGAAAGATTCGCAAATTCCATGATTCGCGGTGATAGTGTGTTGACCGGAAGAACGAAAGGACTATGATAGCCGACGGTATTCTTGAAGGAGTTGTTGCACCCAACTGGTTTGCTCTGCTGAAAGCTTGGGTGGCGGCGGTTCCTGGTGGTAGTCGAGTTGTACATCATAAGCGCCTAACTCGTAAACGGCAGTAACAGCGCTGCTGAGATCCAGCGACACATCGGGATCCGGATGGCGCAGCGGAATATTGACAACCGGCAGAGGGTCATGTAACTGAATCGGCCAAACCTTGACGCGCGGACGGGTTTCGGCTCGACTCAACATAATATAATAGGGCGCTTCCGGGACAGGGTGGGCGAGCGGTGGCCGTTGGCCGCCACGGAGAAAATCGATCTCTACCAGATGAACTTGGCGGGAGCGCAGAATGTGACGGCGTTTTTCCAAATAGTGCTGGTATGCCTCATGTCCGCCCTGTTTGTTGACAGGCGATAAAATTTCGATCACTGTGACCAGTTCCTGACCTACCGAGCTATAGATTTCGACCGAATGTTGACGGAAAGGAAAATCAATCGCCACTTCACTGTCAACGGCTGTGGGCGGCTCCAGTAAGGCTACGGCTCCACCACCATGTGGCATGAACGGCAGCGGTTGTGGTTTTGTTGAGCGAAACAAGCTGACATCAGGATAAGTCCCTTGTTTCTGTCCAATCGCTACCGTTTCATACGTTACATACGGAATCAAGCGCGCAAAATAAGCCGGATGAATCAGCCCGTTAAGCCGATTCCGAATTTCGGTGGCTAACGCATTATGAAAATCACCCCACACCGCCGGCTGCTCAATATAAGGATCCATTCCTGGAAATGGTGATGGCATAACGCCTCCTATTGGTTCAAACAAAGCTAGTTCGATTATATCATCTTTATCTCTTTCAATTCAAGAATGGTTAGACAATAAAAATGAGCAATACAGCACAAATTTTTCTCGACACCAACCGCACCATTGCGGAAATTTCGCCGCTGCTCTTTGGCGGTTTTGCCGAGCAGATGGGCCGCTGCGTCTATGAAGGCATTTATGATCCGGCCTCGCCGCTGGCCGATGAAAATGGCCTGCGCACCGATGTGTTGGCTGCGCTGCGGGAACAGCAATATACCGTCATGCGCTACCCCGGCGGTAACTTCCTTAGCGGTTACGATTGGCTCAATGGCGTTGGCCCGAAGGATCAGCGCCCCCGCCGTCGCGACCTGGCCTGGCAATCGATTGAAACCAACCAGTTCGGCACCAACGAATTTATGCAATTCTGTCAGGCGATTAACTGTGAACCAATGTTGGCCGTCAACATGGGCACCGGCACCATCCAGTCTGCCGCCGACTTGGTCGAATATTGCAACGCACCCACCGGCACCTACTACGCCGATCTGCGCGCCAGCCACGGCCATCGCGACCCCTACAATGTCAAGTATTGGTGTGTCGGCAACGAGATGGATGGCCCCTGGCAAATCGGCCACCTGGAGATGGACGAATATGCCCGCAAGGCGCGTGAAGCGGCCAAGATGATGAAGTGGCATGACCCGTCGATCAAGCTCGTCTCCTGCGGCTCCTCTAACAACAAGATGCCCACCTACCCGGAATGGGACCGCGTCACGCTGGAGACCTGCTGGGAGCAGGTCGATTACCACTCGATCCACTACTATGCCGGTAACTGGGACAATGACAGCACCAGCTATCTGGCCCTGGCCGTCGAACTGGAAGACTTTGTCGATACCATGGCCGCCACCCTCAGCTATGCCAAGGCCAAGCGCCGCAGCAAGCATGATGTCTTCCTCTCGTGGGATGAGTGGCAGGTCTGGTACAAGGATCGCAGCGGACGCGGCAAATGGACCGAAGCGCCCCACCTGAGCGAGGAAATTTACAATCTGGAAGATGCGTTGGTTGTCGCCCAGTGGCTCAACGTCTTCCTGCGCAAGTCGAATGTCCTCAAGGTGGCCTGTGTCGCCCAGATCGTTAACATCATCTCCTGGCTGCAAACGAAGCGTGACGGCCTGCTGGTGCAGACTTCCTTCTACCCCTTCAAGCTGGTGAGCAACCTGGCCCGCGGCAACGCCCTTGATGTGCTGACCAAGGCGCCGATTGTCGAGACGCCGCGCTACGGCGGCGTCTCCGCCCTGGATGTTTCCGCCAGTCACGACCCGGCGACCGGCAAGCAGGCGATCTTCATCGTCAACCGCAGCCAGAGCGAGACGATCAACACCGAGATCAACTGGCAGAGCGAAGCGCCCCGTGGCGTGAGCGAGGTGTGGCAACTGGCCGGCGCCGATCTCAAAGCCGCCAACACCTGGGAGAACCCCAACGCCATTACGGCCCAGAAGTTGGCAAATGTGGCGTTGCGCGACGGCAAAATTGCCCTACAACTCCCGCCCATGTCCTTTACAGCAGTGAGTGTGAACGGGTAGCGCCAACGCCATCCTCGAAATATACGGGGCGAGGTCGAATAAAATTTCGTTTTGTCGGACTTTGCCTTAGCCGGCGCCGAAAAAAGCTTCGCTGCGCTGCTTGCGTTGCGCTACAATCCATGTGCCAATGCAAGACAAAACCGGGCTTGCGGTTGAATCGATCACCGCAAGCCCGGTTTTTTTTATGAATTTTGCCAATTCCTCACGAATTTCCCACCAAACCGCCCACTTGGCACGAAACTTGCAACAATCTATCAGTAGACCGCACTGTAGCCGAGCGTGTAATCGCCTGCCTCTGGCCTCTGGACTACGCGACTACACGACTCTGGACTACTTTTCTGACGACCAGTCATAAGGAGGATAGGATGCACGACATTGATCGCACACAACTCGAGATGGGTTGGGAAACCGATGAATATACGCCTGATGAATTCGGTTTCGAGACGGAGGAGGAGCAATATGGCGAAAGTATGATGGAGAGCGCGCTGAGCGAAGCCGACGAGATGGAATTGGCCGCTGAACTGTTGGAAGTTGCCAGTGAGGCAGAATTAGACCAATTTATCGGCACCCTGATTATGAGCAGCCCCTTTAAGCACATCAGCCGCTCTTCTCAGGGGCGGCTATTGGGCGGTGCTTTAAAGAGCATTGCCAAAAGAGTACTCTCCTTTGACGGAGGCGCGCCGAATTCGTTGGTCGCCGTCCCCAGTGGCCGGATGTTTGGCTTGGAACTCGAAGGGCTGAGCGCTGAAGACCAGGAATTCGAAGTCGCCCGCCAGTATGTACGTCTGGCCGACGAGGCGACTACCCGGGTCGGCATGGCTGCACCCACTGCATCGCCCCAAGCGCTGGTGCAAGAGGCATTGGTCGGCGCAGCGGAAATGTACGCACCTGGCTTACTCCACGAAAACAGCAATGGTGAGGCGGAACATGCAGCGCACCCGCGTGTATCCGACCGCGGGCGATGGATGCGCAAGGGAAATACGATTGTTCTGTTCGGTGTGTAGTCGGGTGGGGCAGAGGGGAGAAGCGTATGTACAACCCGCAACCGTTGACGATGAAACCATTGGCATTTAACGAACTTGAATTTGCCGATGAGGGAGAATGGTACGGCGCGGCGGAAAGCCCTTTCCACGAGCGCGAGGAGATGGCGTTGGCTGCCGAGTTGCTCTCCGTTTCCAATGAAGCGGAGCTAGACCAGTTTATCGGCGCTCTGTTGAAAGGCGCCGTGGGTGCTATCGGCAAAGATGGGGGGAAGCTTTTGCGGCCCCTGGGCAGCGTCCTCAAACCGGTGGCAAAAAAGGCGTTGCCTTTCTTGGGTGGCGCATTGGGGTCGTTCATCCCGATTCCGGGGGTGGGTACGGCGCTTGGCACGGCCGTAGGTAGCGCGGTGAGCAAGGCGCTTGAGGCGGAGTTTGAGGGAATGGAGGCCGAGGAGCGCAAGTTTGAACACGCCCGCCGCTTTGTGCGGCTGGCCGGCGCCGCCGCCCAACAAGCCGTCCGGCTGCTACCGGCGACCGCACCGCACGAAGCCGTGAAAACCGGGGTGCTGGCAGCGGTGCGGCAGCAGGCGCCTGGCTTTTTCCGGGCGAACCAACCGCCCACCGGCGCACACCCCCAGGACGACAGGCGGCCGCACAGTGGGCGTTGGCTGCGCCGCGGTCAAACCATCATTGTGGAAGGCCTATGAACAACCTACCGATTCACGCCATCGCGCAGCGTTTGCTGGCGCAAGAGGCGCGAGCTTTGCTCACCCGGCTGGCCCGGGTCAAGCCGTTCGCCCTGCATGAGACCATGGTGCCGGCAGCCGCACCTTTACCGGCCGCGCAAGCTGCCATCGAGCACTATCTGGCGCAGGGACGTCGTGACCTGCGCCGCCAGGTGCTTGCCTATCTGCGCTGGTTGCACAGCCCGCCCGGCCAGCAGGCCACGCTGGCGGAAGCCCAACGCCGTTTCACCTTCTTGCGCTTGCGCTTTAACAGTGTGCTAACCCAGTTCGACATCTTCTCGGTCGTCATGACCCAACGCAGCGAACAGCAGAGTGGCATCTGGTTGGCGGGCCTGGATCTGGTGGCCGCGGATGCGTTGGCCCTGCCCGGCGACTACTATACGCCCCCGCCGGTGGTCTGCTATCTGGATCGGGGACATGGGGCGGCGATCCGGCGGGCGCGCACCCGCTTGCCGGGCGGGGGCGAGAACCCCGTGGCTGTGATTCGCGTCCCGCGCGAACGCATGGTCGGCAGCGGTATTGCCTCCTCGCTGGTGCATGAGGTCGGCCATCAAGCGGTGACGCTGCTCAACCTGATCAACGCATTCCGGCCGCTTTTGGCATGTTTACACTCAGATGACGCGGACTTAGCCGCCACCGCGCAATGGTGGCAACGCTGGCTTTCCGAGATTCTTGCCGATTTTTGGTCGGTGGCGCGGGTCGGGGTTGCCGCGCCATTGGGCTTGATGGGGGTGGTAAGCCTGCCGCGCGCCTTTGTCTTTCGCATCAATTTGGACGACCCGCACCCGATCCCCTGGATCCGTGTCAAGCTGAGTTGCGCTATGGGCCATGCGCTCTACCCGCATCCGCAGTGGGCGATCCTGGCCGCGATCTGGGAGCAATACTATCCGTTGCATGGTCTGGATGCGGCGAAGCAGACGTTGCTGACCCAAATCGAGCGCGCAATCCCGGCCTTTGTCGCGTTGCTCGTCAACCATCGTCCGCCGTCGTTGCGCGGCAAGTCGTTGGTCGAAGCTCTGGCGGTGGCCGAACGCCAACCTGCTCACCTACAGGCCCATTTCGAGCAGTGGCGCCACTCACCCACGCACCTGCGGCAGACGCCGCCGGCGCTGGCCTTTGCCGTCATCGGCCAGGCGCGCGCCGATGGCAAACTGGGGCCGGAAGCGGAAAGCCGCCTGCTGGGCAAGCTGCTGACCGATTGGGCCTTGCGCAGCACGCTGGATCTGTCGGTGGTCTGTGCCGCCAAAGCCAGCGCACACCATACAAATGTTACCCATCCTGTTGCCGCCCAGCGGCCTAGTCAGACATAGGGAGGTTCCGATGTCAAGCGAAATCATATCCCAACAGCCCGAAGTTACTGGTTTGCCACCAGCCAAAAGTGAAAAAGGCATTGTACTATCAAGTGAAGCGCCGATTCCCATCAATGTTGCCGTCTACACCGCGTCCGGGGATCCGATTGAGAAGGCAGAGGTGAAAGTTGCAGCGGTGAAAGTAGACGATGCCGTGTACCTTACCGGTGTGAACGGCAAGGTCACGTTCAACTTGCCGCCCGGACGTTACACGATCAGCGTAAACGCCTTTGGCAAGGTCAGCACCCGGTCGATCCGTGTGAATGCCGGCGATGCCTGCCTGGATGTGAAGTTTGAGATCGGCGATGGTCAACTGGCTACCGCGCCGCTCGATTGGCGCACGCACAGCGATTTTGTCCAGGCCGGCGAGACGATCACCGTCACAGCCGACCACGCGCCGGATGCGAATTGTAGCTATGTATGGCTGTCAACCGCCGGTAACTTTGTCGAGCAGGGCGAAGAACAGAACGCCCGCGCGATCCACTTCATCGTCCCAACGGCGCAGAACGGACCGATTGATATCACCGCACTGGTCACACATGACGGGGGTAGCTCCATCAGCTTGCGCAAAAGAGTCTTTGTGGTGCCGGCCACCGCGTCGCATGGCAGAAGCGATCTGCCCATCCCGCTGCCGGTCAGCCTGCAACGCTCTCTCCCGCCGGACACCGACGACAAGGCGCTGTGGGTGGCGATCCGCAACCGTACCAAAGCCATTGCCTTTAACAGCTACAAGCGTTTTATCGACCGCGTACTCTGTCAAGGCGAAATCAACCAGGGGAGCAATAGCGAGAACGGCGCATTGCTGGCGCGTCAGTATTATGAATCAGGCGCGGCGCTGCACGGGGTGACGGCCTATGAATTGCTCAAGACCGCCACGCAAGCCTTCCTGCTGTTGCAGTGTGGCCTGGTGATCGATGAGCGCTTCTATAAACCGAGCGAAGAAGCCTCACGGCTGGGCGCGCCCGTGCCGCTCGGCGAGATTCGGCAAAGACTGGCGAATTATCTGGGCGACGACAAGTTGCCCTACATCAAACGCATTCTCGATGCGACGCTGGTGGAATTGAACGGTGCAGACAACCCCTTCTGCAATGGCTATCTCAACGCCCGCATCAACCCGTGTATGATGGAGCTGATCTGGTCGTACTGGGAGGAGGCAGGCGGGTTGGTGCAGACCCTCAATGCCATCAGTCTGCGCTTCCAGAACCAGCGCGGCCCGCTGGAAAACGACCCGCTCGCCCACTTCGAGACCTCGCCGCTGCGTACGCTGAACAACGTGTTATGGGGCTACATTCAGGGAGAGGATGATCGTCTAACCGTGTTGCGGCGGGCCCACGAATATATTCACCACTATGGTCTGGCGTTGCAAGGCAAAGCAGTTGCCAATCTGCGCCCGGTGGATAGCCGATCCAAGTTCCTGGAAGCGTTTCACAACCTGCTCTACTTGTTGACGGTCTTCTATAAGCAGGCCGACGACACCACCTATGTGCCGGATGCCTTCTCGGTGTTGAATGCCCTGCGCGAAGTGCATTTGCTCCTGGCGGAGGGCGCCCACAACCAGTTTGGCGACCTGCCGTGGACGGCGCGGGCCGAAATGTTGATCCAGCAATGGCTGCTGGCGCGGCCCGAACTGCGCGAGTTTTTGCAGAGCCGCCCCATGGTGCCCTACAAAGAGCCGTGGATGGCGCAGGTGGATACCATGAAGAAGTTACAGGGCTGGACGGATGTGTCGGTCAGCCACTTCCATGACCTGGCTATCTATGGTGAACCGCTGCTGCTGGCCGTGCGCTATGGCAACTGGGTCGACGTCAGCGACCCGGCACAGGCGGCCAACTGGGCGCACTACTGGCGGCCCGAGGTGCAAGGCTATATTCATGCCTATCGCGCCGCCACCGGGGTCGATCTGACGGCCAACGTCACGGACAGCCAGCAGGCTGCCCTACGCATCACGCAGCCGTCGGTTTTGCTGCGCCAGCGTCTGCCAGGCGCTTTGTCACCGGCGCTGCCCGCGCCGGCCGCTCCGCCGTTGCCGGCGCCCTTCCGTCTGCGCCGCGCCCTGCGCCGGACTACCTGATGCAGATGGCTGCCCACACCCGACAGGTCGCAAAGACCTGTCGGGTGTCAAGCGGGATGCACAAGTGAAATGAAAAACTTGGGAGAGCCAAGGGAGGAATCCAATGAACAATGAATGGTGGATGACTAATACCGCCGAATATGCGGGCGAGTCGGCTGATGAATACGCCGGCGCGTCTGCCAACGAATATATTGGCGAGTTTGCGGACGAATTTGCCAACCAGGAATGGGAAGAGGAAGCGAACCGTCGGCGACGGCTGCCGCGGCGCGCCGCCCATCCGCGTGCAGGAGTGCGCGGCCGCCGCCGCCCGCACCCCTGGTTGGTGCGTGGTCAAGGGTCGGGCGAGTATGTGCGCTGGGTGCAGAGTACACTTAATCAGATCCTGGATCTACGGCTACCGGTTGACGGCACGATGGGGCCGGCGGTGCGCAGCGCCCTGCGTAGCTTTCAGAAAAAGCAAGGGCTGCCCCCAGATGGCACAGTCGGGCCGGACACCGAGCGGGCGTTGCTGGCCGCGCGCGGCGGTCAAGCCGCGGCCAAGCGTACCGATCAGCCGCCTGACGCCACAGCCAAGAGCGCAGACCAGGAGCCGGCGTCTGAACCCGCGGCCAAGAACGGCGACCAGCCGCCAGCGTCTGATCCCCCGGAAACAGAGTATGGTTGGCAAGAATGGGAAAGTTGGCAAGGCGAAAGCGGCCCACAGAGGAATAGCGCACAGAGGAATAACACGCATGATCTCACCCCCCGCCAAGAGTTACGCAGCAAGATTGCCGAGATCGCAACCGAAGAGTGGCGGCAGCGCTGGAGCAAAGGCGCCCTTAAAGAGTGCGAACCACGGGGCCGCGCGATCCTGGAAGAGTATTGGCAAAGGGGCGTGGGCCGTATACCCAACCAGCCCAACTATTGTGATGAACTTCCTTGGAGCGCGGTCTTCATCTCATGGGTGATCCGCAAGGCCAGCGCGGGTACGCCATTCAAAGACGCATTCCACTATTCCAACCGGCCTACGGACTTTGTTGGCGCGGCAAAGAAAAATAAGCTGGAGGACAACAAGAACCCTTTCAAAGCCTACCCGATCAGCGAAAAAGCCCCCCGCGTCGGCGACCTGGTCTGTAGCGGCATCACCTACGCGAATGTCGATAAAGAGAACCGGCCTCCCCATTGCGACATTGTGACGGAAGTGTTGCGCGGTGAGATCAAGGTCATTGGCGGCAATCGGCGCCAATCGGTTGTGCAGCGGAGCATCAAAATCGATCACAACGGCTACATCAAAGAGCCGGAATACTATGCCGTGGTGCTCATCGAAGCTTGAGTTTTGATGGAATTGTAGGATGTCGGATGCAAGCGACAAGGTAGGTGACAGGCTTGCATCCGGCATCTGGCAAAACAGGAGAAGATCAAATGAATACTTACCCTGAATTCAGCATCGAACCTTTTACGTTTGCTGGCGAAGCTGCTGGCGAGTATGCTGGCGAGTACGATGGCGAATTTACCGGTCAGGAATGGGAAGACGAAGCGAGCCGCCGTGGCCGGCTGCACCGGCGGGTCGCTCGTCCGCGGGTGGTGGCCCGCCGGTGGTGGCGACCCCGTCCCTGGCTGGTGCGTACGCCGGGCGGGAGCGAATATGTGCGCTGGCTGCAAAGCGCGCTCAATCAGATCATGGATCTAAGCCTGCCGGTGGACGGCGTGATGGACTCAGCCGTGCGTAGCGCGCTGCGTAGCTTTCAGCAGCAGCAAGGGTTGCCGGTGGATGGCATTGTGGGGCCGGACACCGAGCGGGCGTTGCTGGCCGCGCGCGCTGGTCAACCTGCAACCAAGAGCAGAAAACAGACGGCAGCGCCTGATCCCACGGAAACAGAGGTTGCCGAGCAAGCATGGGAAAGTTGGGAGGATGAAGTGCCTCCCAGTAACACACAGGGAGGTCTCATGCCTGTGTCAGGGATTGAAAACACAAGCCAGGCGTTCAAGCAGAAGGTCATTGAGATGGCACAAAGACTCGGCACCGACCCAAATTTTCTGATGGCGATTATGAGTTTTGAATCGAACGGTTTCAATCCGCAAGCCAAAAATCCACACAGCGGTGCTACCGGTCTGATCCAGTTCATGCCAAAAACGGCGGAAAAACTGGGAACAACCACTGATGCACTAGCCCGAATGACCGCAGAGCAACAGCTTGATTACGTGGCGAAATATTTTGCGCCATACACAGGCCGGCTCAAAACTCTTGAAGATGCGTACATGGCCGTACTCTGGCCCCCAGCCATCGGACAAGGTAATAATTATGTGCTGTTTAGTTCACCCTCAAGAGAATATCAGCAAAACCAACTGCTCGATCTAAACAAGGATGGCAAGATCACCGTGACTGAAGCGGCGGCGATGGTGAGGAAAAAGTTGGGCAGCACTGCTCCTACCTCCTACGTTCCCGGGAGCGGTGCTTCACCCCAAGGAACACCTGACATTGTAAGCGTGCGTGGCATTCAAGTCGCCCGGCAAATCGCGTCTCAGGTCGAAGCCTTGCTCGCTGCCGCCGAAGCGGATGGCGTCAAACTGAGCGGCGGTGGGTATCGTTCAACTGAGCGACAGATTGCGTTGCGAAAGCAAAATTGTGGCAGTAGCCACTATGATATTTATGAGAAACCGTCCTCCCAATGTAGTCCACCGACTGCTCCACCTGGACGATCACAACACGAAAAGGGACTTGCCATCGACTTTACATACAATGGTCAAGGGATCAAGACGCGCAACAACCCTGGGTTTCAGTGGCTGGCCAGTAATGCGGCCAGGTTCGGGTTAAAAAATCTGCCAAGCGAACCATGGCACTGGTCTGTGGATGGTAGATAACGCTCTGCCCTACGGAAGAAGCTGAAGGGGTGTTTTGTGAATGCCC
Organism: Caldilinea sp. CFX5; assembly: GCA_021405325.1. The sequence goes on from QWII01000082.1 coordinate 43,322, forward strand.
GCGCTGATTTCTGGCTTATGGACACCGACTATGTATGTTTTATGGCAGAGTGAGAAGAGAGAGCCACTAGACCATGATCATCGACTGCCACTGTCACGCCGGCCAGGGCGACGGGTTGACCGGCCCGTGGGATACTGCCGCCCCGCTCGACAAATATCTGCGCCGCGCAACACAAGCCGGCATCGAGCGCACGGTGATCTTTGCTGCCTTTCATTCGGACTATGCCATTGCCAACCGCGAAGTGGCGCGCATCGTGCAGAGCCGCCCCGAACGCTTCTATGGCTTTGCCTTCATTCACCCTGTCCATGACCGGGGGCGGGTGGCGGCGCTGGTGCGCGCGGCGGTGGAGGAGCATGGCTTTGTCGGCATCAAGGTGCATCGCCATGATGCACGGATTACCCGCGAAATTTGTGAAGCGGCGGCGGCCTATCGCTTGCCCGTTCTCTATGATGTCATGGGTGAGGTCGCGGTAGTCGAACTGTTAGCGGTTGAATATCCGCAGGTGCCGTTTATCATTCCGCATCTGGGCAGCTTTGCCGATGACTGGCGGGCGCAGCACGCGCTGATCGACTACCTGGTACGCCACCCCAACATCTATACCGACAGCTCCGGCGTGCGGCGTTTCGATCTGTTGGTGGAAACGGTCAAACGCGCCGGCGCGCACAAGCTGCTCTTTGGCAGCGATGGGCCGTGGCTGCACCCTGGGCTTGAGCTGGCTAAAATACGCGCGTTGGGGCTGCCACCGGCGCAGGAACGATTGGTGTTGGGTGACACCTTGCAGCGTTTGCTGGCCCAGCTTCCTGCACACGTTTGAGCAACACATCACTTGCGTAACTCCTGTTTGCCAAAAAATGTGTAGTGGTTGTCAACGCGTTTGGCAAAAAATGGCAACATTGGCAAACTGAAAGCTGCTATGATAGCGGCCTATCAAGGCTATCATGCTCTACCGGTTAAGAGGCGCTATGCACGCAAGACTTGCACTCAAAACACAACTCAAAATTGCACCACAGCAGGTGATGGCGAGTACTTTGTTACAAGCTGCGCTTGTTGATCTGGATCAGTTGCTGGCCAAGGAAGTGGCTGCCAACCCGGCCCTGGAGCGTGTTGAGACAACGGCTGCCACGGACACGGTAAGCGACGCCATGCCCCAGGCGACTTTATCTTATCTCTCTGCTTACCCACAGGGAGAAGCGACGCCTGATCTGGATGACTGGACCGAGCAGTTGACGGCCCAGGCGTCGCTCATTGAACAGTTGACGGCGCAACTTGCGTTCATGGCCGATGGTCAGTCCTACCGGTTGGCGGTCGCGTTGTTGGCCTGTCTGGACGATCATGGTTATCTGCGCGCCTCAACCGCAACGCTGGCCCAAGAATTGGGGGTAGATGCTACCGCTATCGAAGCGGCGATCCAGTTGCTTCATGCCCTGGAGCCGCCAGGGATCGGCGCGCGCGATCTGCGTGAATGCTTACAACTCCAATGTGCCTACCTGGCGGCGGCTGGGGTGGAGTGCAGGTTGGCTTGTCGTATCCTGAGCGAGGCATGGGAAGCCTTTACCAAACAGCAGTGGTCGTATGTCGCGCGCAAGCTTCAGATAAGCTGTAGAGAGGTGGCGGAGGCACAGCAATTTGTCCGCCGGCGCCTCTACCCCTATCCGTTGGCGCTCGTAACCGGGAATTCTATGCCAACAACAGCACCGGCGCGTGCTGATTTGATCATTCGTCAGCAAATTTCGGCTGATTCTTCGGTTTATTCTATCGAGATACCCAATGTTGAGTGCTATCAATTGCGGGTAAATGACGTTTTTGTGGATACTTTGCGTGCAGTAACAAATACAGACAATGTGTTACCATCAGAGCGTGTCTGGTTGAATAACCAGATTGCGCGCGCTCGTCAATTCATTGCTGCTCTGCACCAACGGTGGGCAACGCTATATCGTATTGGTGAATACCTGATTGTCTATCAAGCAGATTTTCTAGCGCAAGGGGCGCTTTGCCTAAAACCGCTAACCCAGGCGATGGTTGCTGCCGCGCTGGGGCTGGATGAATCGACCGTCAGCCGGGCGGTCCATGATAAGTACGTGCAACTACCGGATGGTCGCCTGTTGGCGCTGACCGCTTTTTTTGACCACACCTTGCCGGCCAAGGAGACCATGCGTCAGGTGCTGGCCGCCGCTGATCACCCGCTGAGTGACCAGGAAATTGCTGATTGTCTACACGCCAAAGGCATCCGTCTGGCCCGGCGCACCGTCGCCAAATACCGTGAGCAGTTAAAGATTCCCGTGAGTTATTGTCGGTAGGGTTGGTTAGTTGGTTGGTTGGTTAGTTGCTGATGTTACGCACTTTCTCCTGGGAACGCCAGCATCCTTGCTGGCTGCTGCCAGAGATGGCGGCGGGGAGTCCACTGGGCCCGGTGCGTAACATCAGTTAGTTGGTTGGTTGGTTTCGACAAGCTCAACCAACTAACCAACCAACTAACTAACCAACCAACCAACTAACCAACCAACTAACCAACCAACTAACTAACCAACTAACTAACCATTGAATGCAGTTATTTGGAGCCATCAATGACCCCCACTGCTTTCACAACCCAACCTTGGGTATACAATCTCTGCCCAACGCATAATCTGGCGGCGGCAGAGATTGTTGCCTGTTTGCAAGCCGCAGGATTGGCTGTCCCGCTACGCCAGATGGAGGCGCAGCGCGGCCTCGGCATCCTGCTGGCGTCCCAGATCAATGCCAGTGTCGAAGCGGTGATCCGCACGCTCAGTCGGCATGGCGCCGAGCGGCTGTTGGTGATCCTGGTGGGCGAGACGGCGCCGGCGCCGCAGGATGGCTGGTCGGCTTTGCAGGCTGGCGCCACCGATATCTTGATTTGGGCCGATTTGACCGACCCGCTGGCTGTGATCGGGGCGCACTTACAGCGTTGGCGTGAGGTGGACGCCCTGTCAGTCTCACCGTTGGTCAAACAGAACCTTGTCGGCGAGAGCCTTGGCTGGCAGATGGTGATCCGTCAACTCGTGGAGGTTGCGCGCTTTACCGATGCCCCGCTTTTACTCATGGGTGAGACGGGCACCGGCAAGGAACTCGCCGCGCGCCTCATTCATACGCTTGACCCCAGGCGTGATCGGCATGAACTCGTGATTTTGGATTGTACGACACTGATGCCGGAGTTAGCAGGCAGCGAACTCTTCGGGCATGAACGTGGCGCCTTCACCGGTGCGGTCAATCTGCGGGAGGGCGCCTTTGCCTTGGCTGACGGCGGTACGCTTTTTTTGGACGAGGTCGGCGAATTGCCGCTTAGTCTTCAGGTGCAATTGTTGCGCGTTCTCCAAGAACATACCTATAAACGGGTGGGCAGCAACACCTGGCGACAGACCGATTTTCGCCTCATCGGCGCCACCAACCGGGATCTGTTGCAGGAGGAAGCCAAGGGCAGCTTCCGGCGCGATCTCTACTACCGCCTTGCCAGTTGGGTGATCCGGCTTCCCCCGTTGCGTGAACGGACAGAGGACATCCTGCCGCTGGTGCGCCATTTCTTGCGTCAGGCGCTGCCCAACGGCGAGCCGCCGCTGTTGGATAGTCGATTAGAGGACTATTTTCTGCAGCGGGCCTATCCGGGCAATGTGCGCGATCTGCGCAACCTGGTCTTCCGCATTGCGGCTCGCCATGTCGGACCGGGGCCGATCACCATTGGCGCCATTCCGCCGGATGAGCGCCCCGTCACCTACGGCGGCGCCGACGCCTGGTGCGATCTGCGTTTGGAGCAACTAGTACGACGCGCCCTCACAGCGGGGACAAACTTGAAAGAGTTAAAGCGAGTGGTCGAAGAGGCGGCCATTCGCCTGGCGATTGAGGACGAAGCGGGCAATGTGCAACGGGCAGCCCAGCGGTTGGGCGTCACCGATCGCACCCTGCAACTGCACCGGGCCGAACAACGCCAGCAGATGAAGGCCAACTTGGCAGAAGCGCCTTGATGCTACCGATTGATTGACAGGCTGCTAGATAAAGACTATAATTTAGCAGAATTTTGTTTAGTATTTTGCGAAAGGTGGTTATTATGCAAGCAATCCAAACGGAATCCGTCTCAGGCTTTAGAAATAACTATAAAGTTGCGCTCACCAAAGTTGAAAATGGGCCGGTCCTTCTTCTGCAGAACAGCAAAGCAACGGCTGTGCTGGTTTCCGTTGAAGAATGGAATACAATTGCAAGTCGTTTGAAACGTTTACAACAATTGGAAGCATTAGCCGAAGCGAAACGGATCACTGCCGAAATGGAAGCAGATCCTACAAAAAGGACTTCCCACGAAGAACTAAAACGCTTACTTTTAGAAAAGCGTGCAAAGGGAGTTTTCCCCGATGCGACAAATTGACTATAGCGAAGAAGCAAAGTCTTACTTTTTGGATAATTATCCTTACGCTTTTGATTTGCTCATCCGTATTGAAGAGCTGAAATTTATCGGAGATCGCATCCTCCCTGATAATTGTGTATCACTCACATCAAATTATTACTGGTGGGAAGTGTTGGATCATGCTGTTATTTTCAGACCTAGTTACCGTAGGGTTTGAAAGAAGTGGACAATATCCCCACTCTTCTGATATGGTCAGAGTGCGAAAAAGATCATAATCAGGAGGGAATGATGAATAT
>QWII01000083.1 GCA_021405325.1 Caldilinea sp. CFX5
CTGGGCCACGGCGCTGGGGACAGTTTCAGCGACCGATATCGTCGACGCGGCCAACATGGTGGATCCGACTGGCTTTGGGCCGGATGGTCTCTATGGCTATCGCGCCGGCAACGGCAAAGGCGCTTTTGCCGGTTTTGATCCCGAACTCGTCCCCGGGTACGCCATCGACAAGCTACAAGTGGTGGTCTATGGCTATGTCAACACCTACTTTAACAAGGACTTCACGATCAAGCCCTATGTCGGCGGCGCGAAAGTCGCTGATGTCAAAGTAGCGACTGACATTTTCCAAAACGCAATCGGCGCGTCCAATGCCCGCCCCATTTATATTGATATCACTAATCTGCGCAGTTGGACATGGGCGGACCTGGCTAATAACTTTCAACTCGCCATTTCAACAGGCGGCATGGGTGGTTCGCAGGTGATCTACTATGACGCCATCGGCCTGCGCGTCATGACAAAGCCAGGCGTTGATAACAGCCTCACGACAGCGGCGACAACCGCCTTACCCAAAGCAGCGATTGCCACCAGCAATATGCTCAATGTCTTCCCCTTTGCCGTGCGGGCGCCTGAGCTATGGAATGAGGCGCCGGGCTATGTACAAGGCCAGGGCATGACCATTGCCGTCGTCGATAGCGGCATTGCCAAAACAGAAGACCTCAAGGGGCGTAATGTCGTCAATGTCAACTTTAACCATGGCTACAAAGATGGCAAAGACAAGTATGGCCACGGCACCTTTGTCGCCACCATGATCGCCAGCGACGGCAAAAACTCCAACGGCGCCTATCTGGGCATTGCCCCACGCAGCCAGATCCTCAACGTGCGCGTCAGCGATGATCAAGGTATGGCCTACGAATCCGACGTAGTGGAGGCGTTGCGCTGGATTGGCGAAAACAAGACGAAGTACAATATTCGCGTGATCAACCTGTCGTTGAATTCCAGCGTGCCCATGTCCTATCACCAAAGCCCGCTCAATGCCGCTGTCGAGATTCTCTGGTTCAATGGCATTGTGGTGGTGGTGGCTGCCGGTAACAACGGCACGGCGGAACTCTTCCCACCGGCCAATGATCCCTTTGTCATCACCGTCGGCGCGACCGATGATCGGGGGACGCAAAGCATTGCTGATGATGTGGTGGGCGTCTTCTCGGCCTATGGAACCACCATTGATGGTCACGCCAAACCGGATTTGGTGGCGCCGGGCCGGAACATTGTGATGAGCCTGCCCCACAACAACAAATTGGTGATGGGGAAGGAATACCCGGATAACCAGATCGACAATAACTACTTCCGCATGACCGGCACGTCGATGGCGGCGCCGATTGTCGCCGGCGCGGCTGCCCTGTTGCTGCAGGATGAGCCAACGCTGACGCCGGATCAGGTGAAGTTCCGGTTGATGGCAACCGCACGCAAAGATTGGGGCGGCTATGACCCCATGCGCGCCGGCGCCGGTTATCTCGATGTCTATGCGGCGGTCAAAGGCACAACCACGGCCAGCGCCAACACCGGGCTCACAGCCAGCCAGTTGCTTTGGACCGGGCCAAACCCCGTTACCTGGAGCAGTGTCAGTTGGAACTCAGTCAGTTGGAACTCAGTCAGTTGGAACTCGGTCAGTTGGAACTCGGTCAGTTGGAACTCAGTCAGTTGGAACAGCACCTATTGGGGCAACGACGTGACAGCCGCCGCGTTTATTGCCGAAGATAGCCCGCCGCTGAGCAACAGCGAAGCGGAAGAAGCCGACGCAACAGAGACGGCACAAGGCAATAAAGTCTTCTTGCCGATTACCAGCCGCTAGGTTCGGTTGTCCTTTCGTGGTGGCCGCTGAAACACCTGACAGGTTTTGGCAACCGAACCTAGCTATACCGAAATCAAATGGCGAAGCCGACTTATGGTAGGGGCGTCCCCTACCATAAGCCGGCTTTCCTTCTGACTTGAGTATAAGTACACCACTGGAACGTCTGTTACCGCCGCAGTAGCAACCAGAGTAAGCCGGCGGCCATCAGCAATGTCGCCAGCAAGAGCGCAAGGATGAGCTGCCAGGTAAAGGCAATGGCATAACCATCAAGCGGGGCAAGACCGATCGCAAGAACGACGAATGCCAACAGGTTAAAAAGCGCGACCAGGGTCCAGGCCAGTTGCTCACGCTTCACGGATCGTCTCATGGTTGTGAATGGCTTCGGCGCTGATCGGTTGGGGGCGTAGCGGATTCGCTTCCTCTGCCGGATCGGTGACCGGCTCAGCGGGTCTGCTCTTATCCTGAATAGGCAAAAAGGTTTCGGGGAAGCTTTCCCGTTGCGTTGGCGCTTTCTTCTCCTGCACCCAAATGATTCGCACGGCGCGATCGTAGGTTAGGTAATTCCACGCCCAGTTGATAAAGACGCTCACCCGCTTGCTAAAACCGAGCAACATGACCAAATGCAAGCCCAGCCACGCCAACCAGGCGAGAAAGCCCGTCAGCGGGATACGGTTATAGATCCAAGCCACCGCGCGACTGCGCCCAATGGTCGCCATTATACCGCGATCATGGTAGACAAAGCGCTCTTGCGGTTGACCGGCAATATCGGCCAGAATGTTACGTGCCGCCAATTTGCCCTGTTGCTGGGCGACGGGAATCAGCATGGGGAAGGGTCGCCCTTCTCGATCTGCCATGTGAGCCATGTCGCCGACAGCATAGATGCGTGGCTTGCCTACCACTTGCGCCGTCGCCTCCACCGGAACGCGCCCGCCCCGCTGTAATTCCATGTTGAGCAAAGTCGCCAATGGCGCCGCCTTTACCCCCGCCCCCCAAACCAGCGTGCGGGCCGGGATGCTCGTGCCATCTTCCAACTGAACGTTATCCTCATTCACCGCCGTCACCGCTTGTCCCAACAGTACCTCCACCCCCAATGACTGAATTTGCCGGAGCGCCGCTTCTTGCAACTTGGGCGGGTATGGCCCTAAGAGCATCTTTGATTGTTCGACCAACACCACGCGCGCCTGCAATTCGGCCTGCGGGTATTCACGACTGAGAACATGGTTGTACAGTTCATAGATCGCGCCGGCAGTTTCAACGCCCGTTGGGCCGCCCCCCACCACCACAATGGTCAACAAGGCTTTGCAGCGCTCCTCATCTTTGGTCCACACGGCTTCTTCAAAAAGATTTAGAATGTGGTTGCGCAGCCGGATGGCATCACGCAGCGTGCGCAATTCAAACGCGTTCTTACGAAATTCATCCTTGCCAAAGTAGTTGGGGATGCTACCCGCCGCCATGATCAAGTAGTCATAGGGTTCAACCATTTCACGGTCGCCGGCCATCACCGTCACTGTCTGTGCCGTATCGTCAATCGCCGTTACTTCGCCAAAGAGAAAATTGACATTCGCCTTATCGCGAAAGATAGTGCGGATCGGCTGGGCGATCAAACTGGGGTCGAGCGCCGAAGTCGCGACCTGATACAACAGGGGCGTAAAGGTATGAAAATTATTGCGGTCAATCAGGAGCACATCAACCGCTTTACCGGCCAATTCATTGGCGGCAAAGAGGCCGCCAAACCCGGCGCCGATGATCACAACTTTGGGTCGTTGGCTCGTCATTGGTCAATCCCTTTCTCATCCGATCCATACAGGTATTATACCCGCGAATAGATCACTGGTGTGTGAACTCGCACACCGTTATTTGTGAATTATTGCACAAACAGAAGAGATTGTCTGTAGCGCAACTTCCTGGCGGCCGGGACAACTGTAAGGGCAGCGCGTCGCCAATTGCGGACACACCCCCGTAAGGGGTACTCTAACAGGAAACGGGAAATTGGGGGCAACGAAGGGATCGGGGGACGCCAAACACAACAGCGGATGTAGGAAGCAGCGGATTTTCAGGGCGGCGCTGCCTTAATGCGAATCAACTGTTTGCGCACCCCATTCCATTCGTTGCCCGTAAACCGGCAGACCAGCTGTTGCTTCCTACATCCGTTGTTGTGTTGTGTGTGACCTTACTTTCTTATCCTGATACACATAGGACGCACCTGTACAGTCGTCCCAAACTGGCAATGTAGCGCCCTTGTCACGACACGAAGTCACATTGCACTTTGCCCTTGTTTCGCCTGCCACTTTAACTGTTGTGTTTTCGCTACTGCCTTGGTGATAACCCGAATGGTTGCCATCACCCAAAAGACAATCCAGGCGACCATGAGAATGCCGGCCAACGGAATGCGTGTTTCGTCGGTGATCGGCTGAAACTTGACTTCCTCGGCCGAAATCTGGATAAAGCCACGGGGCGTCGAGCGCCCACCGGCGCCGCCGCCGCTGCCGGCGCCAGCGCCGCCTTCGCCCGCAGCCGTTGGATCGGGGGCAATGGCCTGGCCTCCTTGACCATAACCGCCGCCATAGCCAAAGCCCATCGTCACTTCGGCCACGGGAATGACCACCACGCCATTTTGCGTTGTCGGTTCGCCAAAGACCGTTTGCGCGCCCAAGCGTTGCAACATCTGTTGGATCGGTTCTGTGTTGGCAATTGTGTTCATGTCCATCATGATTTGCTCCTTCCATTTCACAAAAAGTTCGGCTTTGGCAAAACCAATGCGCAGCGCCTCGATCAGGTGCGCATGAGAGCCGAACTTCGGCCCGCATCGTCAAGTTTATCGGCGCCAATCTTATGGGCGACGGGCAAGTAACTTTGTAAGTAGCATAACGAATAGGGCGACCAGCGCCACCACGCCACTAATGAAGAAAAGCGAGCGGAGAGAATTCCAGGTCGGATCGGTAAGGGCGATCGTATAGTGCTGATCATGCTTTTGCACAGTGACAGTAGCCGGCGCCAGCCGCACGAACGCGCCGCCGGCGTTGTCGCCAACCGGTAGCAGCCATCCTTCCAGGCGCGCCACCGGTTGGACAATCCGGTCGCCAACGGTGATGGGTTCGCTCTGCAGTAACTGGGAAATACGTTGTGGTCGTCCCGCCATTGGTGCCTCCTTAGGCTATTCCAAAGAAATGAATCCCCGTAGGGGCGTCCCCCTACGGGGGATTTTATTCTTTGCAAGCGCCTTACTAGTTTTATATCGTCAACTGTTCCAACTCCTGCTGCCAAAGGGTTTCAATTAGATAGTCGATACCGCTGCGCAGGTGGCGACGGTAGGTGCTAAAGGGTAAGTCGAGCAATTCCGCCGCCTGTTCTTGCGTCGCCGCCGGCTGCAAATAGGTGTGATAGAGGGCGCGATAAAGTTTGTTGTTGCGCGGCGTCTGTTGCAACTGGAGGGCTGTACGCTGCAATAGATTGCGCAGGACGCCCAATTGCGCCGCCGGCTCGCTCTCGCCGGCGCTATGCCGTTCGACCAGATGAGAGCGAAGCAAGGGATTCTGGCGCAGCGCCACGGCATTATGAAAATCGCGCAGTGCCGCGCGCACAGCTTCCGCAAAGTCAAGTTCGCTCAGGGAAAATTTGGTCTGTTGCATCGGCGGCGGCGTATGGGGAATCCCCATGGCGATCTCCCGTTCCGCCAACAAGTTGAGCCAGGCCAGCGGCGGCGTCACCCGCCAATCATGGCCGTAGATGCCATAGGTGCGACCGCTGATGGTGTAATCGGCGGCGGTCAAGCGCTGGAGATCGGCGTAGGCAAAGACGCCAGTCCAGAAGTCCGGCTCAATACATGGCACAAAGGTGTAAGCCAGACCGGGGGTGGTCAAGTAGTGCTGCACCATCGTCAGGAAGATGCGACTCTGTACCGGTGACACGGCCTGATAGCTGTCAGCAGCCAGCCAGAAACGGAAAAAGGTGGCGCACTCGCCAGGACGCAAGGGGGCCTGTTGGCGCAAAAAGGTATTGACCGCACGCGCCGCCGGATCCGTGGCAAGATCGGCATCGCGGACTTGATCCAGCGTCAGGAGGAAAAGCACGCCCTGCATCTTTGCCGTGGCATCCCGGAAGACGAGAAAGTTGTGCGGTTGGCGCCCCATCCAATACTCAGCCAGGCCGGCAGACTCGGCACCCTCATGCTGCTCGATCAGGGCAAGCAACGGTGTGCGATCGGCCGGCTGCATGGTCTCCAGAAAGATGGCGCCTCGCTCTTGCCACTCAAAATAGGGGCGCACGACGGGGTTTTCCCGGTGCAGGTAGATGTAATCAAAGAGGACATTCTGCTGTTGCTGCCGGTTGCCCTCGGCAAAGTGGGCCATGTAATAACGGCGGGCGTGGCTGTGCAATTCACCGTAACGTTCCGGGTTGCGCCAACGCAGCTCTATACAGAGGGCGTCACGGGCCAGATCATGGGGGAAAAGGCCCCGCCGGTCGGCGTCCATAAAGGAGAGGGTGCGCAGCCAGGAAAAGATTTCGTGGATGTCGGGGTCATCGACCATCTCTTCCAACAACGGCTCGGTCATCACCCGCACCAGCGCGCACGCTTCCAGGGCGGCGCGATGGGCAGCGCTCGGCACCTGTTCGACAAAACGCGCGATCAAGGCGGTGATGATATTGGGCGTCTCCGCCGGTTGAAAATACAGGTTGGTGGCCTGGGCAAAGGTGTCCGCCAACAGGGAAAGCGCCAGTGGGTGGCCGTGAGTAAAGTCCAAAATGCGGCGATGCTGCTCGGTCGGCACCTGCCGTTTGGCGAGATACGATTGGCTTTCTTCCAGCGCCAGATTGCGGAGTTGGATGATGCGGACAAAGGCTTGCCACCCCGGATCAGTGCGCCACTCCACGGCCGGTTGATGGCGTCCCGCCAGCACGGTCAGCACATTCGCCGGCAACTGAGGAAAGAAGGTGTTGCGCAGCCAGCCATCGATCGGCGTAAGCAGTTCGGCGGTGTCGAGCAGGATCACATAGCGCCGGTTCTGGGTAGCCAGAAACTGGAAGAGCGTCTGCCCCGCCGGCGCATTGACCATTGCCTGCAAGGTCGCGACAAAACGTTCCGGCGACGGATCCAGCTCCCGGCTATCGACGTAAAAGAGCGCAGCCTGCGCTTCACGCGCCAGATGGGCGAATTGGTGCAAAAGGGTCGTCTTCCCAATGCCGCCGGGGCCAAAGATGTGGAGGACATAGAAGGGCAGTTCCTCTGCCGTCAAGGCTTGACGAAAGAGTTCGCATTCCGCCGTCCGCCCCACAAATCGACTGCGCCGCGCCGCTTCAATCCGTTCACCTAAGGATGGGGCCATAGTGGTTCTCCCTTTACATTAGGTACACAGGTACACAGGTAGACAGGTAGACAGGGAATAAGACCTATTTACCTGTCTACCTATTTACCTGTCTACCTACACAGCAAACATCTGCTCCCGCTCCGGGCCGACGGAGACGTAATCGACTTTGACGCCGGCCAGTTCGCTCAGGCGGTTGATGTAGGCTTGCGCTTGGCGGGGGAGATCCTGCCAGCGGCGACACCCTTCGGTGGACGTTTGCCAGCCCGCCCAGCTTTCATAGATCGGTTTGACTTGCGTCAACACCGGCGTATCGGGCATGGAGTCGCGCACAATCGTGCCGTCGGGCAGTTGGTAGCCGACGCAGATTTGCAGGGCGGCAAAGTGATCCAACACATCGAGCTTGGTGATCGCCAGGCCGGTCATGCCGTTGAGCCAAGCCGCGTAGCCAATCGCCACGCCGTCAAACCAGCCGCAACGACGGGGGCGACCAGTGGTGGCGCCATATTCGCCGCCGATCTCGCGCAGCTTTTGGCCGTCGGCATCGTGGAGTTCCACCGGGAAGGGGCCATCGCCCACACAGGTGCTATAGGCTTTGACGACGCCGATGACGCGGTCAATCGTGCGCGCCGGCAAGCCGGCCCCGGAGGCCGCAAAGGAAGCGGTCGGGTTGCTGCTGGTGACATAGGGGTAGATCCCCCAGTCCAGATCACGCATCACGCCCAACTGCCCTTCCAGCAGAATACGCCGCTTCTCCGCCACCGCCTTGCGCAGGAGCGGCACCGTGTCAATAATCCGGTGGCCCAATTTGGCCTGAAATTCCTGGCAAAGGGCGTAGAGCGCTGCGCCATCCACCGGTTCGCCGTCCAGCAACTGAATCTTACGATTGACAACGCGCAGCGCCGCATCGAGCCGACTTTCTAACCAAGCCGGTTGCAGCAGATCCCCCAAACGCAAACCGGCGCGCGCCGCCTTGTCGGCATAGGCCGGACCGATGCCCCGTTTGGTGGTGCCGATGGTATCAGCGCCACGCGACGCCTCTTCCAGCGCATCCAGGGTGCGATGATAGGGCAGCACCATCTGCGCGCGGTTGCTGATCCAAAGGTTATCGAGCGTCACCCCGGCTTCACGTAACGCCGCCATCTCAGTGAGCAACGATTGGGGGTTGACCACACAACCGGAACCAATCACATTTTGCGTCTTTGGGTTAAAAATCCCGCTGGGGATCAGATGGAGCGCGTGTTTGCCGTACTCATTGATCACCGTATGACCGGCATTATCGCCTCCCTGAAAACGGATCACCACATCCGCTTCCTGCGCCAGGAAGTCAATAATCCGCCCTTTCCCTTCATCACCCCACTGTGCGCCAACAATCGCAGTTACTGCCATACCATCCACCTTTGTTTGCTTTCCGGCGACAGGCAAGCTGTGAAGTCGTAGAGTCCGGAGTCTTAAGTCGTGTGGTCAGGACTCCGGACTCTGCGACTTCACAGCTTGCCTGCGCCGCTTCAATAGACCTTGTTGAGTTGGGGCTGATCACTGTCCCTAGCTTATTGTACCATGTTCTACCACTTTTACCAACCGCTTCAAGCGAGATGGGTCTATTCCAACTTGGGGCAGTTGGGCAGCGATCAGGGCAAGCGTGCCGCGCCCCCAACTTGACATACCCCAAGCGAGATTCAGCGGATCGCATAATGTTGGTGGAAGGTGCAAGCGGTGGTACAATGCGAGATATTTTAGCAACACAGCAACGAGAGGGAGAGGAAGTTCATGTCAACAGCTATTGCCACCCAGAATGGGTTTGGCGTCAATGGGGCGACCACCCATTACCAGGAAGAGAGCAGCATTGCCAGGCAGGTGCAAGAGCGCTTTGCCAAAGAAGGCGTCACCTTTGATGATGTCTTGTTGGTGCCGGGTTATACGGAAACCTTACCATCAGAAATTAAGATCAGCACCTGTCTCCACGAACGGCTACAACTCAACATTCCCGTGTTGAGCGCCGCCATGGATACTGTCACCGAGAGTGAACTAGCAATTGCCCTGGCCCGCCAAGGTGGGCTTGGTGTGATCCACCGCAATCTTACGCCGGAAGGGCAGGCCGAAGAGGTCGATAAGGTCAAACGCAGCGAAAGCGGCATGATCGTCGATCCCATCACCCTTGCGCCGGACGCAACCCTGGCCGCAGCCGAGGCGGTGATGAGCCGCTACAAGATCAGCGGCGTGCCCATCACCGACAAGACGGGCCGATTGGTGGGCATCCTCACCAATCGCGATGTGCGCTTTGCCACCGACTACAACCGCCCCATTAGCGACTACATGACCAGCGAACAGTTGATCACCGCGCAGATCGGCACGACGTTGGCCGAAGCGCAGGAGATCCTCCACCGCTACCGCATTGAAAAATTACCCTTAGTCGATGAGCAGCAGCACCTCAAAGGCTTGATCACCTATAAAGATATTCTCAAGCGCCAGGATTACCCGAACGCCGCCAAAGATGAACGGGGACGGTTGCTGGTGGCCGGTGCGGTGGGCGTGGGTGAAAGTGGATTACAACGGGCGCGCATTTTGATCGAAGCAGGTATTGACGCCATTGCCATCGACACCGCACATGGCCACAGTCGCGGCGTCTTGGAGACGATTCACGCCTTGCGCCGCGTCAATCGCGACATCCCGATTTTGGCCGGCAATGTGGTCACACCGACCGGCGTGCGCGCCTTGGCGGAAGCCGGCGCCAGCGTCATCAAGGTCGGCGTCGGCGCCGGCTCGATCTGCACCACCCGTGTCGTTAGCGGCGCCGGGATGCCCCAGTTAACGGCCATTGCTGAGTGCGCCATGGTGGCGCAACAGCTTGGCGTCGCCATCATTGCCGACGGCGGTATCCGTTACAGCGGCGACATTACCAAAGCGCTGGCGGCGGGCGCCTCGGCGGTCATGTTGGGCAGTCTGTTGGCCGGTCTCCATGAATCGCCCGGCGAAGTGGTGATCCGCGAAGGGCGTTCCTTCAAAGAGTACCGCGGCATGGGCAGCTTGGGCGCCATGCGTGGCCGCGCCGGCGACCGCTACCAATCGGCGCAAGGCGCCGGCAGCGCCAGCCCGGACATTGGCGGCAAGCTTGTCCCCGAAGGCATTGAAGGGCAGGTGCCCTACAAAGGGATGCTCAAGGATTATGTCTTCCAACTCATGGGCGGTTTACGCAGCGGCATGGGCTACGTCGGCGCCGTCGATCTGCCCGATCTCTGGCAGAAGGCGCACTTTGTCCGCATTAGCGCCGCCAGCTACCAGGAGAGCCACCCACATAGCATCACAATCACTAAAGAAGCGCCCAACTATCAGATCCAACCAGGTCGATAAACGTGGGGCGTGTTGCGTGTTGCGTGAACCGTGATCGAAGATTTAGTTGTCATTCTGAAAGAATCTTCAACGTTTAGTACCATGAAGATTCTTTCAGAATGACAAACAAGCTACCTAGCGCGTTTGTTGCACGGTTCACGCAACACGCAGCACGCCCCACGCATCACGCAACAGGAGAACACCATGAGCCAACAACGACGCTTTGCAGGCAAAGCAGCCTTGATCACCGGCGGCGGCACAGGCATCGGCGCCGCCATTGCCCAACAGTTTGCCGAAGAAGGAGCCGCAGTCGCCCTGTGTGGCCGGCGGGCCGAGGTTATTCAACAGAAGGCGAATGCGTTGACCGCCGCTGGTCACACCGCTGTCGCTATTCCCGGCGATGTGGCGACCGAAGCGGCTGAGCTTGTCGAACGCGCCGTCGCCGCGCTGGGGCGGCTGGATGTCCTGGTCAACAACGCCGCCATTTCTGCCGGTATGCCGATTGAAGAGATGGATAGCGCCGCCTGGCGGCAGGTGATGGCCGTCAACCTGGACGCTGCGTTTGCCCTAGTTCACCACGCCTTGCCCCATCTTGTGGCGCGGCGCGGCGTGATTTTACACATTAGCAGCATCAGCGCCATCGCCGGCGAAGTGGACGATGTGGCCTATGCCGCCAGCAAGGCCGGGTTGGAAGGTTTCAACCGCAAATTAGCGCTGGAAGTGGCCGCGACCGGCGTGCGTTCCAACGTCATTCGCCCCGGCCTGATCCGCACTGAAGCCTTTGCCGCCATGCCTACCGATTTTTTTGATTCGCAAGTGCCGTTGATTCCCCTCCGGCGCATTGGTGCGCCGCAAGACATCGCCCATGCCGCCGCCTTTCTCTGTTCCGACGAAGCCAATTTTATCACCGGCGCAGTGCTTACCATCGACGGGGGTGAGTCGGCGAAGTAGCAGGTGGTAAGTCGGGTTCTGTGATCATTATGAAAAGGGAACTCGCTCCAGCCGATCCAGCATTCCTCGGCCGCGCTGGCTTCCCAAATCAGATAAAGTTCTTGGGCCAGGCGTCCGATGACAGCAGCAGGCGCCACTCAACACTACGCATAGGTGCAACGACTTTGATTAGCGGCAACATCAATGGTTTCCTCATACAACGGAGGATGCGTCTCTTTTGCGTAGCGTGGCTCAGCCGCAGCGGCACGGTTTTCCGGCTTGAAATTATCAAAAAATTCATCTGCCACCGTGACATCGAGCCACCAGATGATAGCAAGAGGCGGTAAGACAACCAAAACAATAGCAATTACTAGGCTCATGCTTTTGTCCTATTGTGTGTAGCAAATCGGCCACACGAACATGGCGCGGTCTGAGGTTGAAGGGGTGTAGCGATATGGCCACCCGCTGATACGTTGAAAACTTGTGATGCGCTTCCGTGCAAAACCGACAAAGCAAAACGCCATGCGCACCGGCTGTATGATGGCACGGCGGCAGAGAGCTTACAGCAATTGGAATGGCAGCATGAATTTTGGCGAAGAAAGCAACAGCGTAGGTTTAACAATATCGGTTTAGAACGAATATTAACACAATTTTACCAAAATTTAACTTTCGTTTGTCTTACTTTTACATCACAATAAATAGGACAACAGTTATCTTGAAATCCACCCACCTTCCCTATCCACTTTTACGGAACGGCATACTTGGTTTATAATACAACGTAGAAGTAAGATAGGGTGGAGTTAATGCCACCCTCCTGATTATGTCAACTCAAATCGAAGGACTCTGTCATGCGAACGACGTACCCATTTACTGCCATTGTCGGGCAGGAGCGCATGAAACGTGCGCTGATCCTCAATGCCATCAACCCACAAATTGGTGGCGTTCTCATTCGTGGTGAACGTGGCACCGCGAAGTCGACAGCCGCGCGTGCGCTGGCTGCCTTAATTCCAGAGATCGAGGTGGTGGTCGGTTGCCGCTTTGGCTGCAACCCCAATCGGCCCGATCTCTTCTGCGACGAATGTCGCGAACGGATGGCGGTCGAAGGGACGCTGCCCAGCACCAGCCGCCTTACCTCCTTTGTCGATCTGCCGGTGAGCGCGACCGAAGATCGCGTCGTCGGCACGCTCGACATTGAAAAGGCGATTCAGAAGGGTGAACGCCACTTTGAACCGGGTATTCTGGCCGCGGCCAATCGGGGCGTCTTGTATGTCGATGAAGTGAACCTGCTGGATGATCATGTGGTTGACCTGCTGCTCGACAGCGCGGCGATGGGCATCAACGTCGTCGAGCGCGAAGGCATTAGCTTTCAACACCCGGCGCAATTTGTGCTGGTCGGCTCGATGAACCCGGAAGAAGGCGATCTGCGCCCCCAGTTGCTCGACCGCTTTGCCCATTCGGTCGATGTGATCGGCCTGACCGACGCCAAGCAGCGCGTCGAAATTTTGCGCCGCCGCATCTTCTTTGAACAAGACGGCGAAGGCTTTCTTGACGCCTTTGAGAGTGCAGAACAGGAATTGAGCGAACGCATTCAAGCCGCCCGTGAACGCTATTCGTTGGTCAAATATACGGACAAAGACCTCTACACCATTGCCGCCTTGACCGCCAGCTTCAAGGTAGATGGCCACCGCGCCGACATTGTGATTTTGCGCACCGCTCGCGCGCAGGCCGCCTACGACGGGCGTCTGCAAATCAATGATCGCGACATCCTGCTGGCCGCCGAACTGGCGCTGCCCCATCGCATGAAGAAACAGCCCTTCCAAGACGCCGTCATGAATATGGATCAGTTGCAAAACAACGTGCGTCAGGCGCGCGCCGAAGCTGACCAACAACCGGACGGCGACAACCAGAACGAAGGGATGCAGATGGCGGCGGCGGGGGCAGACGAAAAAAAAGCATGGAGGGCGATGAGTCAGATATGATGGATGCTGGGGAAGGGGGTGAGGGCGCCGTTGCCCAACCCGATGCCTCGCCCCAGCAAAGCTCATCGCCCGGAGATGCCAAAGGCGCTCGTAAGCCGGTGCAAATCGGCGACCAATTTGAAACCAAGCGCATTGATACGCCGCTCGACAAGATGACCCGTGAGCGGGCCGGCAAGCGCTCCTATACCCAGACCGAACGCAAGCGCGGTCGTTATATTAAAGCGCGCCCTGCCGGCGACCGCCCGGAGGACATCGCCTTCGATGCAACGTTGCGCGCCGCCGCCCCTTTCCAACAGCAACGGCTGGCGGAAGCGGACAATGATCTGGCGCTGCAACTGCGCAAAGGGGACTTACAACGTAAAGTGCGTGTGCGCCGCACAGGGAATTTGATTCTCTTTGTAGTGGATGCCAGTTGGTCGATGGCGGCCAGTGAACGCATGGAAGCGACCAAAGGCGCCATCTTCAGCCTGCTGGTCGATGCCTATCAACGGCGCGACCAGGTGGGCCTGGTGGTCTTCCAGCGTGACAAGGCGCGTCTGGTGCTGCCGCCCACCAGCAGCGTCGATCTGGCGCAGCGGGTGTTAAAAGATCTGCCCGTCGGCGGCAAGACGCCGTTGAGCAGCGGTCTGCACATGGCGTGGCAGGTGATCGAAAACGCCCGTCGCCGCGATGGTGAAATCCGCCCGCTCATGATCCTCCTGACCGACGGCGCCGGTAATGTCAGCATGACCGGGATGCCCGCCCAAGAAGAGGCCAACCGCATTGCCAGCCTCTTCGAGCAGTCCAATCTGCGTTCGATTGTGGTCAACATGGAACATGCCGCCTTTGACCGTGGCCTGGCCCAAAAGCTGGCCGACGCTCTCGGCGGCACTTGCTATAGCCTCCCCGAACTGCGCGCTGATACGCTCTTGAAGACCGTGAAGCGCGAGATTGATTTGTAATAAGTTAGGCGGGTAGTTGGTTGGTTCGTTGGTTGAGCCTGTCGAAACCAACGAACCAACCAACTACCCACCTAACCAGAAAACCACCAATCACCCAATCACCTCAGTGCTTTTTGTCTGGGTGGTTGGGTGATTCGCGAGACAAAGGATGAAGCCCACACCATGACAACCGACTTTGATAGCACAGAGGCGCCCGCGCCGGACAGAGAACCAATCATCATCAAAGGCAGTTGGGAGGATCTGCTCCAGCAGGCCCAACAACTGGTGGCCCAGCAGAATGATGAGGCGATTCCGCTCTTTGAAAAGATTGTGCAGCGGTTGCGCAAGTTGCCGGAAGCTCAACGCCAGGCCAACAACGAGCGGCTCCAGAACATTCTATTTCAAGCGATCTACCAGCTACAAGCCTACCTCACCATGCGTGAGCGTTATGACGAAGCCTTAGCGATTTTAAGCGATTTCGAAAGCTTGGTGGAAGAATCATCGGTGAGTGCGGTGCGCTATCAACAGATCCAGGTTTTGTCGATGGCAGAGCGGGTGGAAGAAGCGGTAAGCTGTCTGCGCGCGATTGCCGCCGCCCCCGACGCCGACATTTCCGACTGGGGTGCATTGCTCACCCAATATCTCCGTATTGATAAGCTGGCGGAAGCAGCCCAGACCATTGAAGAGGCGACAGCCTGGGTGAATGCGCAAGAACAGAGCGACGCGCTGGATGAGGAAGAGCGACCAGAGTATCATAGCTATCTGGCGAATATGCGCTCTGACCTGGCGATGGCGCAGGGGCAATGGGCGGAGGCCGAAGCCTTTTTTGAGCAGGCAATGGCGCAGAATCCACTCTATAAACAGAACCTTCATCTCTATTATACCCGCCTCCTGCGCTATGATCAGCCGGAACGCGCCCTGCCCTATCTCCAACGGGATCAGCAGCATCCCATTCGCGCCGGCTTCTGGCAAGGTGTGGCGCTCCACCGCCTGGGGCGCCGGGAAGAAGCCGAGCGCCAGTGGCAGAAGATCACAAAGATTGATCTACAGAACAATTCCGAACAAAGTTTCAGCGAACTGGTGCTGACCCACTACTATCTCGGCGACAAAGAGCGCATTGGCTTAAGCGGCGTTCTGCAAATGTTGCAAGAGTCGCGCCGCTATGATTGGCAACTACTCTTCTTGGTGGGTTTGGGGTGGGCCATTCGCGACCGCGCCGACAATGCTGAAGCAAATTTCCAGGTCGCCATCAACCAACGGCGCATGGCCGCCCAGGGCAAATTGCTGCCGCGCCTGGCCTGGAGCCATTGCGTCGATCTGCTCGACGCCGAGATGCAGGAGCGGTTTGCGAAGTATTTCGAGACGACGGGCGCGTTGTTGTGAGACAAGAAGACAAGAAGACAAAGAATGCGAGAGTAGGGTTATGGGGTTGTCACAGGATGAGTTGATTGGTTTTGCGAAGGAATTGGCGGATGCGAGTGCGAGGGTGATTCGCCAATATTTTCGGACAGATTATGAGGTGATTTCCAAGGCGGATGAGTCGCCCGTTACCATTGCCGACCGGCGGGCCGAAGAGGTGATGCGGGCGTTGATCATGGAACGCTTCCCGGAGCATGGCATTTTGGGCGAGGAACATGGCGCCTACCAGCCTGACGCCGATTACCAGTGGGTGCTGGATCCGATTGACGGCACAAAGGCGTTTGTCAGCCACAGCTATTTATTTGGCACCTTGATTGCACTGCTGAAAAATGGTCGCCCGATCTTGGGGGTGATCAATCATCCGCTGCTCAATGATTTTTTGGTCGGCATGGGTGGACAGACCTGGCTCAACGGGCGACGGGTGCAGGTGCGGCCCTGTAACCGGATCGAAGACGCCATCCTTCTGAGCGCCCCCATCTGGACAGTTCATCAATATCAAAATGGACCGGCCTTTCTCTCACTCTCGCAGCGGGTGCAGCGTTATAACAACTGGGGCGACTGTCACGGTTACTACGTCGTCGCCGTCGGCGGGGCGGATATTATGGGTGACCCGATCATGAACCCGTGGGATCTCATGGCGCTGATCCCGATCATCGAAGGGGCCGGCGGCGTCATCACCGACTGGCAGGGCAACGCCGCCGTCGCCGGCCAGAGCATCATTGCCACCGGCGGCACGATTCATAACGAAGTGATTCGGTTGTTGAATCCGTAGAGGCGTTAATATTGTCGGTCGGCTATCCTGGTAGCGCTTCCACAAACCAACGGGTAATCTGTTGCGGGCGGGTGATTGCGCCGCCAACGACTACCGCCGTCGCGCCCAGCGCCAGCGCTTGATTCACCTCAACCGGCAGCTTAAAACGACCTTCGGCCAGCACCGGCACCGTCAAGCGCGCCGCCAACTGTTCAACCAGCGCCAAGTCGGGGCCGGGTTGTTGCGGACTGTCATCTGTGTAACCGGACATGGTGGTCGAAACCATGTCGGCGCCGGCGGCTTCGGCGGCCGATCCCTCAGCAAAGGTGGCAACGTCAGCTAACACCAGCCGCCCCGTTTCGGCGTGAATGGCGGCAATAAAATCGGCCAGCGTCCCTGGTTGGGGGCGGGATCGCGCCGTGGCATCAATGGCGATGATGTCAGCGCCGGCAGCGGCCACTGCTTTGGCGTGGGCCAGCGTCGGTGTGATGTAGACCGGATAGCCGGGAATATCTTCTTTATACAGGCCGATAATGGGCAGATCGACGGCAGCGCGGATGGCGGCAATATCGACCGGCGTGTTGGCGCGGATGGCGACGGCGCCCCCCGCTTTGGCCGCAACCGCCATGCGCGCCATGATGTCGGCCCCATAGAGCGGTTCGTGCGGCAAGGCTTGACAGGAGACAATGAGGCCGTGGCGGATCTGGTGAAGGATCGTTTGCCGTTGGGTTGTACGATTCGGTTTTGTGTCTGGCATAAGCATTTTTTCCGGTGAAAAGTATTTATCAAATGGTTGAGATTTTATTTGTACATCGCCACTCGATCATAGCATCACCCGGTGCTTCACGACAAAGCCATGTTGTCCATTTTTTAGCTTCTATCCGCCGCGGCCTTCATGGTATAATGGCGCAATGGAAGCACTCAAAGATCTGCTCTTAACCAACGAACGTTGGCTCATGCAACGGGTTTTGCATTATGCCAAAGTCCACAACTATGTCAAGTACACCTCCACCCTGCTGGAAGCCTGGCGCATCTCGGTGGAAAGTCTCTCCCTGGCCTTGGTGACGGCGCTGGCACGCGACGAACGTATCCCCGAACTGGACCCCGATGACGCTTATAGCCAGGATCCAATTGCCGCCTTTGGCGTGGAAGAAGGGCGCAAACATCGCGCCCGTGGTCTCACCCTGACCATGTACATGAGTCTCTTCAAATACTACCGCCAGAGCTACATCGACCTGATTGAGCAAGCGCCCTTGACCGCCGCACAGAGCCGCCACTACGGCACCTTTGTCAATCGCTGCTTTGATCGCATTGAACTGGGTATGATCTCCGTCTGGACTTCGCCGGATGAAGAGGCGCGCTTTCAGGAATTGCAGCGCGCCAACCGTCATCTGGCGAACGAGAAGAACAAATATCTTACCATCTTTGAAAGCCTCCATGCGCCGGTGATTCTGCTTGATCGGTGCGGGGCCGTCACCAATATGAACCATGCCGCCGCCGCCCTCTTTACCGCCGCCCAGCACCCCGGCGACATTTACTATGGCGAGGTGCCCGATACGCCGACCCTGGACTGGTTGACGCCCAGCCTCCGGCAACTGGCGCAAGGCAACCAGGACAAACTTGAATTTGAGCAGACCCTCGCCACCAATATCGGCCCCCGCTACTATCAGGTCAAGGTGGAGCGGATGCTTGATGTGAGCGAGCGCTACCTGGGGAACGTCGTCCTGCTCAACGACCTGACCGAGCGCAAACAGACCGAGCGCGCCCTGCACCATCGCACCCAAGAGCTTTCAACCCTCTACGATGTCACCGCCCTGGCCGGCGCGCCCGCACCACTGGAGCGCATGTTGGCTGATGTTTTGGCGCGGGTGTTGCGCACGGTGCAATGTCAAGGCGGCGACATTCATCTGCTCGACCCGGCCAGCGGTGAGTTGCGGTTGGTCGCCCGTTCGGATGCCGGCAGTCAGTATGGGAAGAACTTTGCTACGCCCAATACCAGTGCGTTGGCGGCCTGGGTCGTCGCCCATGATGAGACGCTAGTGATCTCCGAAATGGGGGCGGATCAACGAGTGCCGCCTGCTATCCGCACTGATCATACCTATGTCGGCGCGCCAATGGGGGCGAGCAAACGGCCACAGGGCGTCCTCAGCCTTTATCGTGCGGCCGGTCAACCCTTTGCCGTCAGTGAGGTCTCGCTGCTGGCTTCGGTGGCGGAAGGGGTAGGGTTGGCGGTGGAAAATAGTTGGCGTTCCCGGCAAGCCGCGGTGCTGCAAGAGCGTGAACGGCTGGCGCGTGAGTTGCACGATTCGGTGACACAGTCGCTCTATAGCCTCACGCTCTTTAGTGAATGGACCGCAGGGCTGCTACACAATGGCGACTACAGCGAGGCCGACGCCAAGCTCGAACGGATTGGGGCGATTGCGCGACAGGCGCTCAAGGAGATGCGCCTCATGCTCTATGAATTGCGCTCGGCGGAATTGCAAAAGGAAGGGCTGCGCAGTGCGCTGGAAACCCGACTCGCCGCCGTGGAAGAGCGAGCGGGGGTCGAAACAGCGCTCAACGTTGACCACACGCTGAAGCTGCCTGAAACCGTCGAAGCGGAACTCTATCACATTGCCGGTGAGGCGCTCAACAATGCGCTCAAACATGCGGCCGCCCACCGGATGACGGTACAGTTACAGCGCGATGGCCCGCTGGTGCGCTTTTGTATCGCCGATGATGGCGTGGGCTTTGATTATAGCACTGCCTGTCAGAGTGGCGGCATGGGTCTACAAACAATGCGTACACGGGCCGAACGGATCGGTGGGCAACTGCTGATCGAAGCGGCGCCCGGTCAAGGCAGCCGGATCAACGTCCTCCTCAAGTTGGATGACAAGGAATAACATGGACGACAACCCAATTCGGATTCTCGTTGTTGATGATCACCCCATTGTGCGCGAAGGTCTGCGCGGGGTGTTGGCGACAAAGGCGGACTTTCTGGTGGTGGGCGAAGCCGAAGATGGCGTTGAGGCGGTTCACCTGGCCCGCACCCGCCAGCCGGATGTCATTGTCATGGACTTGGAGATGCCGCGCCAAAATGGCTTGGAAGCGGCCAAAGCCATCCTGGCCCAGCCACCGGCTCCCCAAATTTTGCTGCTCACCAGCTTCCCCAATGACCACAAGATCGCCGCTTGTTTGGAGGTCGGCGTCTTGGGTTGTCTGCTCAAAGATTCTTCGCCCCAGGAACTTTTTCGAGCCATTCGCGATGTCCACCAGGGCGTGCTGACGCTCCATCCCGCCATTGCCCGCCGCCTCTTACAGCAACAACAGCCGCCCGCCCCCGAACCCCATTCCGATCAACTCACCGAGCGCGAGATCGAGGTCTTGCGCCTGATCGCCCACGGTCTCAGCAACCAAGAGATCGCCGACCGGTTGGTGATTAGCCTGCCCACCGTGCGCACGCATGTCAGTCATATCCTCAGCAAACTCAACCTGGTCAACCGCTCCCAGGCAATCCTCTATGCCCTGCGCAATCAGATTGCGTCGTTGCATGATGAAGCGACGCAGTAACTTTCATCATTTGTAGAGATAAGACTTACGCAAGTCTTGTCTCTCATCCTTTTGGATGATCTTGCCGCCAATCTCATCTTTCCTGCTGATCAGAAAGCATCTTGCGCGACGATGTGTGGTATGCCCTGCCGTGGTATGCTGGCAACATATGAATGCTCGTCACACAAAGGCAGGCAAGACCCATGAACAGACAGCCGATTCGCGTTCTCATCATTGCAGCCGCTGGCCGGCTCTGTCGCAGTCTACAGGCGGTTATCGCTTCGCAGCCACAGGTCAGCGCCGTCATTACCGCCTGTGATGAGGCGGCGGTTTGCCAGCAACTTGCCGCCACGTCGATTGATCTGGTGCTGTTGGATGGGGATCTCCCGTCTGACCACCAGCGGCGGATCTTGCGTGACCTGACCCAGCAGCCCGCCCCCATTGCAACGATTCTGCTCGGCGGCGCCGAGCCAGCGCGCCACCGGGCGCAACGCGCCGGCATTACCGCCTGGTTGCCCAGCGGCTGCTCGACGGAGCAACTTTTTAGGCAGATCGATAGTGCTTGCGCCGCTCATCGCAACCCGCGCGCAGAGGCGACAAACCGGCACAGCCCCGCTACCCCCGCGCCCATGACCGCTTTGTCCGCGCCTTTGGTTGCGTCGGCAGCACAGCCAGCACAAACCATAGACGGAAAGGAGCTACGCATGACAGCAAGCACGAATAGCGCCCTGGTCAGCGCGCTACGTGATTTTTTTATGGCCGGCAACCGAACCGAATTGCGCACCGCCTATCTGGCGCTGGCGCAAGTCGCCCCGCAACCGGCGCCGCGCTACCCCAAGTGGGATGAGTTGGAATTTGCCTTTAATCGGCTCTTTGTTGGCCCGAAAGCGCTCTTTGCACCGCCCTATGCGTCGGTCTATTTGGAACCGGAACCGCAGGTAATGGGGCGCACAACTTTGAAAATCCGTGAGTTTTACCGACTACTCACGCTGGCGACCCCGGCGCGCCACCCCCTGCCGGATGATCATCTGGGTTTGGAGCTTGACGCCTACTACCAACTGCAAATAGCCGCCACCAAGGTCAATTCACCGGAACTGCTCGTATTATTGAGCGCCCTCCGTGACCATCTGCGCCAGTGGGTGCCGCTCTTTGTCAGCAGGGTCCACTGTGCCGAAGGGACGCCGCCGGCGCTGCTCTTTGTGGTTGATCAGTTGACCCAGTGGCTGGCCGCCGAGACGCCAATCAGCCTGAGCAGCCCGTTGAGCAACCAGATAGCCATGAAAGGAGTTGCCCTATGAACGAAACAACCAATGGTTGGAACGCAATCTTTAGTTCGCCGTTCTCACGACGGCGCTTTTTACAGGCGCTGGCCGCCGCCGGGGTAATTAGCGCCCTGCCGGGTGGCTATCTTATCCCCCGCGGGGGCCAGAACTTCTTGGCCGAAGAGATTGACTTCAGCGCCAACATACGTGGCGGTTATGCCGGTGACGGCGCCTATGAAATCTTTCGTAACGCCTGTCCGCGCAACTGCTATGACACCTGTAGCATCAAAAGTTATGTCAAGGATGGCGTCTTGCAATTTATCGAAGGCGGTGCTGAGTCGAGCTTTACCGGCAGCGGTCTCTGTGTCAAGGGCTATGCTTACCCACGCACCGTCTACAGCCCGGACCGGATCAAATATCCGATGAAACAGGTGGGGCGTGGTTCCGGCAACTGGCAGCGTATCTCGTGGGACGAAGCGCTGGAGACCATTGCACAAAAAATTCTGGAAATCAAAGAAACCGATGGCAGCCTGCTCGGCATGGCGTTGACCAAATATTCGGGCAATTTTGGCATTACTCACTATGGCGTCGAGGGGATGATGTCCTCTCTGGGCTACACAACCCGCTTTGTTGGCACCCCTTGCTGGCCGGCGGGCATCGACGCGCAGAATTACGATATGGGCGACATGTGGTGCAACGACCCCGAAGATATGGCGCAGAGCAAATATATCATCATCTGGGGCGCCAACCCGGCCTATTGCTCGATCCACTCAATGAAGTACATTACGCAAGCCCAAGCGCGCGGCGCCAAAGTGGTGGTGATCGACCCGGTCTTTACCCAAACCGCCGCCAAAGGGGATGAATATTGGCAGATCAACAGCGGCGAAGATGGCGCGCTGGCCCTGGGCATGGCCCGCCACCTGGTCGATCTCGAGCTGGTTGACCGTGATTGGGTGAAGCAAAACGGGCATGGCTATGCCGAATTTGAAAGCTATCTCAAGGAGAACGTTACCGTCGAGTGGGCGGCCGAGAAGAGTGGCATTCCCGTCGATGCGATCAAACAGGTTGCCGAAGAGTTTGCCACCGCCAAACCGGCGACTATCTGGATCGGCTATGGGATGCAGCGCCATGTCAACGGCGGCCAGAATGTGCGCGCCATTGACGCCCTGGTCGCCATGACCGGCAATATCGGCAAGGTCGGCGGCGGAGCGCGCTATGGTCATCTCTACACCTGGGGCTTTAACTACCACGCCATGATTCATGACAAACCGGCCGGTTCGGTCGGCTTTGTCGGCGAGACCGGCCCCATGGGCGAATTTGACACCGGCGCCGGCAAAAAAGAGGCAGAATACAGCGATCGCGCCCTCAACATCAACAAGATCGCCCAGGAAATTCTCGACGCCAACGAGCCGCCCGTCCGCCTGCTGTGGGTCGCCAACAAGAATGTGCTGAGCCAAGATTTTGACCGGAACAAGATTGAGGAAGCGTTCAAAAAGTTGGAGTTGATTGTCGTCGTTGATCTCTTCTTTAATCAAACGGTGGAAATGGCGGACATTGTGCTGCCCACCGTGACCCCCTTTGAGGATTGGACGGTCAACGTCTCCTATTGGCACTACTGGCTCAGCGTCAATGAGCAGGCGATTCAGCCGCTCTTTGAAAGCAAGTCCGACATTGAGATTGCATCGGCGCTCTCGGCCAAACTCAACGCCTTGCAAGCCGGCTCTTGCACCTTCCCTACCGCCATCGACAGCAAAGAATGGATGGCGAAGGAGTTCAACGACGGCATCTACCAACTCTTTGGCATCAAGTCTTGGGAAGAGCTGCGCAATGGCCCGGTCAAGGCCCAAGTGCAGCCGGCGGCGTGGAGCGACCTGAAATTCAAAACGCCTTCGGGCAAGTTTGAATTTGTCTCAGAGCTGGCTGCCGAGCATGGTCACACGGCGTTGCCCAGCTACAAAGAAGGACGCCCGGCCTACGCCCCCTATCGGCTTTTGACCCCGCACCCCAAATATTCGATCCACTCCCAGTTCCAAAATGTGGACTGGATGGCTGACTTTAACCCGGAGCCGTTTGTCTATCTCAATCCTCAGTTGGCGGCGCAAAAGGGCATTGCCGGCGGCGATCTGGTGCGGGTCTTTAACGACGTGGGCGAAGAACGGCTGCGCGCCAAGCTGACCGACAATGTGCCGGCCGACACGCTGCTGATGTATGAGGCATGGTTTAGCCGCAAGCAGAAGTTCAATGTCAACAATCTGGTCGATGACGCCTCGTCGGACATGGGCAAATACAAGACCGGTTCCCCAGGCGTTGCCATTCATGATCAATTTGCTGATATTGAAAAAGTGGCAGCGTAAAGAGGGCGGTATGCCACCTTGTGCAAATCGCAAATCATCCGCAAAACCCGTGACGCGGCGTGAGCGCGATTTACACAAGGTGTGCGCTACCGCCAGAAAATAGAGGAGCGACGATTTATGGCACGCTATGGCTTTTATGTCAACGCCGACCTCTGCATCGGCTGCGCCTCCTGTGGGATGGCCTGTAAACAGCAGAACAATTTACAACCGGGCGTCGTCTGGCGGCAGTTGTATCCGCTCAGCGAGGAAATTTATCCTCACCTGGAACGCGCCTTCTACTCGCTGGCCTGTAACCATTGTGAAAACCCGTGCTGTCTGGAAGATTGTCCCGCCAGTGCCTACACGAAGCGCGCCGACGGGATTGTCATCCATGACGCCGACGCTTGTATCGGCTGCGCCAACTGTGTGACTTCGTGTCCCTTTGGCGCCCCGCACATGAACCCCGTGACCCATAAGGCGGAAAAGTGCAATCTCTGTTACGAACGGATTGACGCCGGTCTGTTGCCCGCTTGTGTGCAGGCGTGCCCAACCGGCGCCTTGAGCTTGATCGACCTCGAGGCCTTTGATGAGCCGGGCACAACCCAATTCCCGCCCGGTTTCCCCAGTGAGCCGGCGGTGAATCCCTCGATCCGCTTCAAGCTGCCCAAACAGCCAACGGTGGTCCGCAGAAAGGTGGAACTCGTATGATGGATCTATTGACACTTGCTCAGGAGACGAGCGTCGGCTTGGTGCTTCCGCTGGTGCTCTTTACCGTCTTTAGCCAGATTGCCATTGGCCTGGTGTTGATCAGCACCACCCGCCAATGGGCGGTCATTGATGCGCCCAGTCCGCGTGTGCAGGTCGAGTGGGTGACGATTGGCGGCTTGCTGGCGGTGGCGGTGGTGGCTTCGCTCTTCCATTTGGGTGATCCGTGGGGCGCGCTGCGGGCGTTGAACCGCTTACAAAGCGCCTGGCTCAGCCGTGAGATTCTGGCGGTGATGCTCTTTGGTTTGTTGATTGCCGCTATCTTTTTAACCGAACTGCGGCGCAAAGCGCCCGGTTGGTTGCTCAAGCTCTGTGCCGTCATGGCCCTGGCGACGCTCTTTGCAACGGGCATGACCTACAGCACGCCCCCCAACATGCCAGCCCTCAATAACGGCTTGCCCATGTTGCTCTTTGCCCTGACGGCGGTGATCTTGGGTACGGCCTTTGGCAGCTACTTTGCCCAGCCGCGCCATCAACCACTGCTCTTTGGCGCGCTGGTCACGGCCTTGCTTGTCGCGCTGGCGATCAACCTCACGGCGCCCAGCATTTGGTCGTCCGGCGGCGCGGTATTGCAACAGACGGCGCAAAATTACCTGGCCTCCCCCCTCTACTGGATCTATATCGGGCTTGGCTTGGTGCTGCCCTTGCTGATCCTGTGGTGGCGACGCCAGATTCCAACCTGGTTGCCGGTTCTGTTGTTAGCCGGTGAAGTTGTCGGTCGCATTGTCCTCTTTGCCCTCATGGCGACCAGCGCCGGTAATTTGGGGCAGTTGTATTAAGCGCATTGTTCATTTACCCAGACCTGTAGGGTTTGCGAAACCCTACAGGTCTTCTGCGGTAGCCGGTTGTTTCCCGCAAAACATGCGTTCTACAATTCCTCTTTTTCCCACTTTTGGTGTATACTACCGGCTATGTCTATACCCGATCCGACGATTCGTCGTCTCCTGCGCGAACATTTTTCCGGCGCGTCCCCCATCCGGGTGACGACGGATCAACGCGCCGATTGGGCAACCCAGATCCGCCAGCGGCTGGCCGGCATGAAATATGTCGAAGCCGAGCGCAACACCTACTACATGGACCAACGGGAGCAGGATCGTTTTATCTGCACCTTCTCGCTCAACGAACCATCCGACTTTCGCTACTACTCCCGCAGCACGAACTTTACGATAAAAACCAACGAGCGCAGCCAGTTGACGATTGCGCACTGGAAGAATGCTGCACTTGTCTCCAGTTTGGATGAGATCGTCGCCTTTGTGGTCGCCTGTCAGGAAGCGGTAGACCGTAAGATCGCGCAGAAGAGCCGACGCCAAAAGGTGCGCGACCTCAAAGCCCAGGCGATTGTGGCCCAAGTCAAAAAGATCGCCAAGGAAGACAAGTTCGACTTTTACACCGAAACGGACACGCAAAAGCTGACCCTTTATGTCAGCCTCTCCGACAAAGAGAGTGTGGAGTTACAGGTTCCCTTCCCCAAATTTGAGGAAGTGCTGCCCCACTTGCGCACCTCGATCCAGGCTGTGCGCGAACTCTACGCCCGTGGCATCAAATTCAAGATCAGTCAATTCAGCCCATCCAGTTGGCGCAGTCAAAGCTGGATTCGGCATGAGACGTTATAGTGTAAGTTGGTTGGTTGGTTCGTTGGTTGAGCCTGTCGAAACCAACGAACCAACCAACCACTCACCAACCAACCCGAACTATGGCCATTCGACTCGACGCACAAGAATTACACGAATTACTCCGCCTGACGCCCGCCACGCAGAACATTATGCTCATCGGGCGGCATGGTATCGGCAAATCGGAGATCATCACCGACTTTTATCGGCGCCAGGGGATGAAGGTGGTTGCCTTCTTTCTGGGGCAGATGAGCGATCCCGGCGACTTGATTGGCCTGCTGCACAAGGATGAGGCGAGTGGGCGTTCGGTCTTTTTGCCGCCCTATTGGTGGCCGCAACCGAACGAACCGATTGTCCTCTTTCTGGATGAGTTGAACCGGGCGCGCCCGGAAATTTTGCAGGCGGTGCATGACTTGGCGCTCAACAAGCGGCTGGCCGGCAAGCAATTGCCCGCCGGTAGCATTGTCATCGCCGCCGTCAACGAGGGCGACGAATACCAACTGACCGAACTCGACCCGGCGCTGGTCTCCCGCTTTAATCTCTATGAATTTGCGCCCACCGTGGAAGAGTGGTTGGTGTGGGCCAGCAATCATGACGTAGACGAGCGGGTGATCGCCTTTATCCAGAAGCATCACCACCACCTGGACGGCGAGCGGGTGGGCCAGGAAGAAGCGATGCAACATGCCGGGCTGGTCAAGCTGCCGGATCGCCGCTCCTGGGTGCGTGTCTCCGATTTTATCAAGCCGCATGAGCAACTAGGGGAATTGGCGCTCAAGGCCATTGCCGGCATGGTGGGCATTCAAGCGGCGCTGGCCTTCCAACAGAGTTTGATCGCCGCGGCCAAGTTGAATGTCGAACAGGTGCTGCTCCACTTTGGGCGCCATCGCGCCAAGCTCAAAGAGATGTCGCTCCAAGAAATTGTGCTGCTCAACGAGCAGATCATGCTCTGGCTCAACAGCAAGCGCTACGCCCCCGAAGACGCCGACGATATTCGCGCCAACCTGCTGGCCTATCTCAAAGCGCTCAAACAGATGAAAAACCAGGAAGCCGTCGCCCACTTCGCCTCGCTCCTGGAACAGCCCCAATACGAACACGCCAGCAGCTTTGTCGCCGAGTCGCTGGAAATCATTCTGTTCCTGACCGAGTATGTGCAGGGGATTCAAGTTTAGTTGATTGGGTGATTGGGTCATTCGGTGATTGAGCTTGTCGAAAGCACCGAATGACCCAATCACCCAATACCCAATCACCCATGTCCACACGCGAACGCATCCGCCAAACCCTCGAACGCTGGTTTCTGGTCGAACCGCTGCTCTTTGCCGCGTGGACGACCCATGATCTGGTGCTGGAGCCGCGCATTGCGACGATCCGGGTGCGCCAGGGGAAGATTGAGGTCAACCCGGCCTTTATTGAGTCGTTGGACAAACGGCAGTTGGAAGCGGTTTTGCGCTTTGAGGCGACGCGCATTCTGCTCAAACACCCCTACCAGCGACGCAAAGAGAACGCGCCCATCGCCTATGCCGCCAGCAATGTGACGCTGCAAGAGTATCTGCGCACCGACCTGCCCTTTCCCAACGCCCACGCCCTCTTTGGCAGCGACGAGTTTAACCAACAATATTTTGAGTTCTACTACCAGAAATTGTTGGAACTGGCCGACGCCGCCGCCGGTATGGGTAGCGGCGCCGCTGGTAACGGACAGCAGGGCGCAGGACAAACAGCAACAGACACAGGCAGTGCAGCAGGCCGCGGTGATAGCCAGCCGCCTGGTGAACAGTCTGATGAACCAGGAGAGCAGCAAACGCAAGAGCAGCCGGCGCCAGCGGCAGAAAGCCCCTCACCGCTGGAACAATATACTGGTGACGAAGAAACCGCCCGCGAAAACACGGAGGACTGGGATGAAAACACCCTCTTCGACGAGCGGATCAACGAGGTGATTCGCGTCGCGCAGGCGAGCAACCGCTGGGGCACCATTGCCGGCAAGTTGCGGGAACGGGTATTGGCGGCGCTCAAACCGAAGCTGGATTACCGGGCCATCTTGCGTCAATTTCGCACCTCGATCTTGGCGACCAATCGCGTGTTGACGCGCATGAAGCCCAGCCGGCGCTATGGCTTTCAATACATGGGCAGTCGTCGCGATTTTACCACCAAGCTGCTCTTTGCCGTCGATGTCAGCGGGTCGATCCCCAGCGCGGATCTGGAACGGGGCTTTTCCCTCATCAATCAGTTTTTCCGCTATGGCATCGAGCAGATTGATGTCATTCAGTTTGACACGGAGATCAAGGGTAAGCCGCTCACCCTCAAACGGGCGCGGCGGGCGGTGGAAGTCTTGGGACGGGGCGGCACCAGCTTTGCGCCGGTGCTGGCCTACATTGATGAACACCGCGACTATGACGGCTTGATCATCTTCACCGATGGCTATGCGCCCATCCCCCCTAAACCGCAAAACCGGCATACCCGCATTCTCTGGCTCTTTAATCACGAAGCCAACTACCAAGCAATGGCGCGGAGTTTGCGGGCGATTGGGTTGGCGGCCTTCCTCAAAGAGTAGTTTTTTGACCTACTTGTCCATCCGAACTGCCATAATTGTAAGTTGACATTCTTGTTATCTATGGTAGACTACGGGTAAACCATTCATTTGTCAGAGTAACTAAACCCTTTGACCGATCTTCGCATGCCGTCATCGTCAGCAATGACGGCATCTTCCCGTCTGCTGGCCGCTTTGGTCAGGATCTGGGCACACATCTCCCTGATTCTCCTGACCGCAACACCCTTAGCAGATGGGCGCTAGGGGTGTTTTTTGTTTGGAATGGAGCTTCCCATGCACAGACGACGCTATGCCATCTGCACATTAAAGCTGCAAATCACGGCTAAGTCACCGCTACTGGTGCAAGGTGCGCAGGCAACTGCCGGCACGGCCACATTTTACGAAGCGCACGACCCGGTAGACAACAAGAAAAAGTATTGTATTCCTGCTTCTTCGCTTAAAGGAGTGTGGCGTAGCACAGTTGAAAGTATTTTACGCACTTTCGACCCCCAATTAGCTTGTGATCCATTTTGCGAGGAAGCCGGTGTAAATCAGTCTTGTTCGAAACGGTTGGAACGGCAGGGTGCGGCAGAGTTTGCTTACGCTGCCAGTTGCCCTGCCTGTCGCTTATTTGGTAGTACAGCCCATGCCGGTCTAGTCCAAGTACAAGATGCCTGGGCAACCAGCAACCCTATCCCGTTTTCTTACACAGGAATTGCTATTGATCGCTTTACTGGTGGTGCGAAGGCACATGCACTCTATAAACAGGCAGCGTTACCAACTAGCACGACCTTTACAACAAGTATCACGCTTGAAAATTTCGAGTTTTGGCAACTTGGTTTACTTGCGTTGGTTTGTCGGGAGATGAGTGAAGGGCGAGTGCGGCTGGGGAGTGGCGCCCGACGCGGGCGAGGACATGTAGAAATTTCCTGGCAGCAGGCTGAAATTCGTTACCCCAGTGTACTTTATGCAGCGGCGGTGCAAGACAAGCACGAGAAGCTGGCTTCAACCCAAGCATTGGCGGTCGCCCAAGATCAGCTAGCGTATCCCCAAACAGAGGAGTGGCTTTTACCGGATGTTAAAGCGGTTGAGCCGCAACATTGGTCTGAGCAATGGTGGACGCGCTTGATTTTGGACAAAGCTACCCTAGCGACTTTACAGATCGCCTGTGTTGAACAGGCGTTGCGTCCGAAGTTGGAAGCCGGTCTGCGCGGTTTTGCTTATTCGCCCACTACTGAGGAGGCAACTCATGCCTGATTACCCCAATCCTTATGATTTTATACACCTAACCAATCAAAAGCTATCCCGGCACAAATGGGACCCCGTGAAGGATCGGATAGATGGCTGTGCCCCAGATCGTTTCAGCGGTCGCCTCCATTGCGTATTGCACCCGGAAACGCCGCTTTTTGTGCATGGGATTAATCAACAAGGGAAACAGGAGCGTAGTTTCTTTCGCATGAATGAGGTCCCCGTTATTCCTGCCAGCACACTGAAAGGCGCGCTTCGTTCCATCTATGAAACGGTTAGTGGGAGTTGTCTGAGCACTATCGCTGACCGCTACGAGCTAAGTGATAAACAGTTCGATAAGCATTTCAATACGTATAAGGGTATAAGTTGGGAAGAATATAGCTCAACTCATGCAAGTTTTGATGTAAAAGAGCGTATTCCGGAAGTATACCGACCTTGTACAAGTCTTGATGCCATCTGTCCAGCTTGTTTGCTCTTTGGTATGATCGAACGCCAGGAAGATGGTAGACCACTGGCCGGCAGACTGGCACTCTTTGATGCATATCCGATCAAGGAAGATCCTATCTGGCTAAAAATTCCAGCGGCTGGTGGCGGCCCTCACCCTTGGCACCGTACTTTTTATTTTGATAATAGCGGCCAAGGTCATATCTTAGGGCGCAAGCTTTATTATCATCATCGTGATTATCAAGCGACGCTTGCTTTATATGGTGACGGTGGGCGTGGTGGTCTGATTCAGGTTGAGGGCCAGCAAGGAGACTTTAAATTTACGATAGATTTTCAAAATCTTACGGAAGATGAGTTAAATACCCTCGTCTATACCATAGCACTCGAAAGCGACTTACGCCATCATTTGGGATATGGCAAACCATATGGTCTAGGCAGCGCCCAAATTCGGATTGAGGCGGTCCACTTATGGGAAAGGCCAGGAACCCAAGGAGGACAGCGCTTTCTGACCTTTCGCCCCAAACCGACGCGACCGAGCGATCTCCAGCAGTGGATCCAGAAACGGGTTGACAAAACGCGACAACAATGGGAAACACGGTTCAGTGATCGCACAAGCTATATTCAGACCGTTGGTCAGTTCAGACGTATTCTCCACTGGCCCGGTCAAGCGCTCTACAAATATCCTAGTTTTGACTGGTTCCGCCGTACACGTGGCAGCGGCGAAATCACCCTGGCGGAATACCAACAGGGGGTGCGCGAACCAAACCGAGGCAACCGACCATGAGTGACCAAACCCACCTTGTGCTTTTCGATGCAGACCGCATCAAAGACTTTGTCTTCGCGACGGGACGGCTGAAAGAGATTCGCGGGGCGAGCCAACTTGTACGTGATGCGACAGACAGCGATAGGTTGCAGCAGGATCTTGATTTACCCGCAACCCAGATTATTTTTGCCGAAGGCGGCTCCGGCTTGCTGACCGCAGCGAGTAAAGAAGAGGCGGAAGCGCGTTGTCAAGCATTGATGGCGAATTATCGTAAAATCACGCATGGCGCGAGTCTGACCGCGGTCTGCGAACCCTACACCGCAGAGACCTTTCAACAAGCGGTGCAAGCAGCGGCGCGCAAGCTCCAACTGGCCAAAGAAGATCGCCAGGTTTATTGGCAAACAGCACACTCTCCTTTTACATTCCCTTGCGCTTCGTGCGGTGCGCGGCCGGCTACCCATCGCTATGCGGTCACTACGCTGGGGGAAGAAGAACTATGTGCCGCTTGTTGGGCAAAACGCCGCCAGGCCGACACCTCACGCACACGCAGCGACGGCTTTGGTGACGACATTTATCTTGCTCAAACCGACTGGGGACGCCAGTTTTTAGCATCACTGCCAGCAGCCGATTACTATCGTTGGGCTGGTGCAAAATTACCGGAAAATCTGAGCAAATTAGCGGAACTGGCGCGCCCGGGCAACTATTTGGGCTTTCTCTACGCTGACGGCAATGGTCTAGGTGAGCGACTGCAGCAGCAGACCAGCGCGGCCGGCTATCGCGCCCTCAGCCAACGCATCTCCTCTGCCTTGCGGCGCGCGCTCTGGCAAGCTTTACAACAGCATTTTCCAAGCCCACGCAGTGATGACCGCGCCCCCTTCGAGTTGATTGCCGTAGGTGGCGATGATGTGATCTTGGTTGTGGTTGCCGACCAGGTGCTGCCGTTGGCCGTTACCTTGGGTGAACGGTTCACCGCAGAGAGCCGCGACGTGGATAGCGACGATGCGCTTACCCTTTCTTTGGGCATTGTGATCGCCCATCCCGGCCAGCCGATTCTCAATTTGGAACAGCAGGCGCGTGAGCTATTGCGCCGGGCCAAGCGCGAGCACCCTGGTCAGCCCGCCATTGATTTTCATATTGTCACGACACCGGTCTTGCAATCAATTGATGAGATTCGCGAACAAGCGTACACACACAAGCTAGATCAAGCACGTTTAACCAGCCGACCGTTACTGCTGACGCAGTTGACCCGTTTGCTCTACCACACCTGGCTGTTCAAACAGGGCGGCGAAAATGGCGCTTTGCCGCGTAACAAGCTCCATGCCCTCTACCAGGCGTTGGCGGCGGGTCAAGATGCGGCAGCCTTTGAAGCCTTCTTTTTACGGTCGCGCTTGAACCAAGTACAGCAGCAGAAGTTCGATGAATTTTTCCAAGAATTTGGGATTACATTAAAACAAGGTGCGGATCAAGATGCGCCACTGCTACCCTGGGGAAGACAAGCCAATCAACGCTTCACGCCCTTTGGCGATTTGGTTGAGTTGTATGAGTTTGTCCATGCCAATCCGTTAGCATCGACAGTTGCACAAGCGGAAGCGAGCGAGGAGGCCCATGTCACGGTGCAAAATTAACATTAGGGTGCAGTTGATATTGGAAGCGCCCCTACATACTGGTGTGGGCTACGGTCTCGCCGGCTTTCTGGATGCACGCACGTTGTTGGATGCACAGGGTTATCCATATATCGCCGGCTCAACACTGAAAGGTCGCCTACGCTACTATCTGCGTGGGTTGCTGCCGGCATTAGACGCCGCCGGCAATGGAGATCAAGTGTTAGCGCGTCTTTTTGGCGCGCGTGAGCAGGCAGGTGCGCTGACTTTCACCGATTTACGACTGAGTGACGGATGGCTGCGCTTGTTTCAACAAATGGCAGCGCGCGGAGAGCGCATAGACGATTTGTTAACGCAACAGCGAACCAATGTCATGCTCAGTCGTTTGCGCGGCGTAGCTTTGGAACAGCACCTGTTTACGGTGGAAACGGCGCCGGCGCATTTTACCTTTACCGGCGAGATTTTTGGCTACCTTGCCCTTGATGCGTCGAAGGCGCAGACAACGCTCAAGATTAATGGCGCCGATTGTCCACGCGACCTGGCATTGCTGATTGCCGCCAGTCGGGCGCTGACCCACATGGGCGGGCGCAAATCACGTGGGGTAAGCCGCTGTCGGCTGGAAATTCAGCCGGAAGGATTACGCATCAACGGCGAAGCGGTGGCCTGGCAGCAACTATTGGAGGCGCTCAAGTGATTCGCTATTATTTACGGGTGCAGACACACAGCCCGCTCAGTATCACCAGCCATCAGAATATCACCGGCCTGGCTAATCCGACCTTGCCCTATATCCCGGGGGCCACGTTGCGGGGTGCGCTGGCGTGGCAAATGCTAAATGATAATCCGGCTTTGAAAAAAGAGCCTATCTTTCAAAGCATGTTTGATCAAGGCGGCTTGCGCTGCGGGCCGCTCTATCCAATCTACGGGGATAACGCGCGGCAATTTTCACCGCTGCCAATTGCGTTGCCGATTCCCTTAACAGCGCGCAGTTGTAAGCGCAAACCAGGCTTTGCCAATGAACCGAGCCTGGCGCAATGTGGTCATGGGGTGCTGGATACCTTGATTGCCGTGATCGAGGAGAAAGCGCGGCAACAGGGGTATGACCCTGAGGAGTCGGCAACAACGCGACGTGGCTTGGCTGCCTGTGAAGCATGTCCCCGATGCCAGGCGCCTTTGCAACGCTTTGGCGGCTACTTTGAATGGGATCAGCATATGGAGCCGCCACAGATACGTAAGGCGCCGCAAGCAGCGCGGCTCCTTACGCGGACAGCGCTGCTTGATGAGCTAGAAAGCGCACGCCCTGGCGCGCTCTTTAGTCGCGAAGCGGTGGAAAGCGGCCAGGAGTTCGCCGGTTTTCTCGATGTCGACACAACGCTGCAACAAACTATCGAAGCGTTGCTAGACAGTGGTGTGCGTCTTCAAATTGGCGCCGGGCGTACCGCCGGATTGGGTCAGATCGTCGTAAAGGAGTTAAAGCCGGATTGGGACCCTGTGGCGGAATGGCTTGGTCCGCTCCAAACGCGGTGGGAGCGTTTTCAACAACGCCTCACCCCTACGATTAACGCGCACTGGGTTTTAGCGCCAATCACCTTTTTGACGGATGCAATTTTGTTGGATCGGTTTCTCCGTTTTGCCAGCGCCCCTACACCGGAGGTGTTAGCCGCCTATTACGCCCTTGAAGCAGCTTCGCCGACCCAAAGCATGCCACCGTTGCCAGACAAATTAACCTTATGCCAGAGCATCACGAGCAGTAAACGGGTAGCCGGCTGGAATACCGGTTCGCAGCCCGCCCGGCCACGCTTTGATGACGCCGCAATCGTGGCCGGCTCGGTCTTTGTCCTGGCGGCGCCGCCAGACCAGGCGGCAGCCTTGTTCGACCTATGTCATTGGCTGGAGACAAACGGCTTAGGAGAACGCCGAACAGAAGGTTTTGGTCAGCTTGCCGTCGCCTTGCCTTTTCATCTCCAAGGAGGCTGGCTATGAACCAGGATTTGCTACTGACGCCGGCCCAAACGCTCCACCTGCGCTTGACGCCCAGCTTTGAACAGTTGCGCATAGAGTTTCAAGAACGAGCTAGACAGGTAGCGCCGGCATTACAAACGTTGAACCCTACGCAGTTACGTGGGCTAGTAAACGCGCTGACAGGGGGGCGGCGCACCCCGCGCGAACAACGCCGCGCCCTGGCGGAATTTCTAGCCTGGCGTGCGCTGCGGGCGGCAAAAGCGGAGGAAAACCGTTTGGCAGAACAGCCCGTAACAAATGGTTGGCAGCGTCTCGTCCAGCAAGTGATTGATGAAATTGAGTCTATTGAAGCGGCTTGTCTTGTGCAATGGCGCAGCGAAATTGAGCAATTGCACAGTGAGCAGGAAGCCTATTGGGCGGCGCAGAGCAACATCGTTGCCGCCGTCCAACGCGAATTGACCATGAACGTCATCGCAGCCTACACACATACGCTCGTGCGGCTGGCGATTATTCAGCAACAAATGGTGCAGAGCGGCGCCATAGAAGGAGCGGGTGATGCCAAACCCAAACATGCGGCAACGTGAAAACGTACGCTACACAGTAACCGGCCAACTAATGACCGATACGGGGCTGCACATCGGCAGTGGCTTCAGCACCCCGCGCACAGATGCGGCGATTGTGCGCGATGCCTGGGGGCGCCCTTATATTCCTGGTTCTTCCTTCAAAGGTGTTTTGCGGAGCACCGTGGAACGGTTGATTGGCGGCCTGGGGGGAAATCCGATCACGAGTTGTCAGCTCGCTGATGGCTACGCCGATTGTTTAAGCACCAATCGTGCGCGCCAACAACAGTACAGCCGACTTCAGGAAAGTCAGGAGCCAGAGACAACGCTGCTCGCCTTTCTCCGTGGTCAGGATGGGCTTTGTGATACCTGTTGGCTTTTTGGTTCACCGTTTGCCCAATCACGGCTCTATGTGAAAGATCTGGGACAGATAACGCAAGCAACGCAGCAAGGGCAAGGTTCCAGCCCGCAGAGTGAAATTCGCCACGGAGTGGGCATTGATCGGGAAACATTGACCGCGCGCGATCAAATCAAGTTTGATTACGAGGTCTGGCCTTCGCAACAGGCGTTTGCCGTGGAATTGATCATCGACCGCCCCGCACCACTCGATCGACTGCTGATCGCTTTGGGAGTGCGCGAACTACAGCAAGGTTTTGCTCCGCTAGGAGGAATTCGGTCACGTGGGCTGGGGCGTTGCACACTCCGGCTTGAGCGGGTGCAGCGGCTTGATTTGGGAAGCAAAGCGGCGCTGCTGGCCTATTTGGGCGCACCGTCGCTGACAGCCGCAGGACAAAAAGCGGTGATCCCCGGGCTTGACGAGCGCAAGGGCGCCCCCGCCATTGACGCTGAAATCGGACAGTGGTTGGCCCAGCTACAAGAAATCTAGCCAAGAAATCTAGCCAAGGAATTTAGCAAGGTAACGCCATGTTTCATCAACGTTTGAATGAATTACGGTTGGTCATCCAGCTAAAGCCACAGGCACCCTTATTGATCAAAGCCGGTGATGATCCTGGCGCCTGGTCAGCCTATGACGCAGACAAAACCGCGGCAGAAGAGTGGGCGAAGCCGTTTGGTGTCGTCGTGACAGAGTTACAACAGGCGCTGCGTGGGCGCGCAGATAGCGAACGGGCCGTGCGCGCAGCCCACAAAGCGCAACTGGTTGCCGCGACCGGCGATCAACGCAAAGGTCGCGAAAAACTGGAGTTGGATATGCGCTTTGTACGCACGCGGCGCAATGGTCGGGATGAACCTTATTTGCCTGGGGCCAGCCTGAAAGGGGTGCTGCGCAGCCGTGCCGAACAGTTGGTGCGCACGTTTCTCCCGGCGCAGAGGGTTTGTGACATTTTTGCTGAACCGATAACCGATAGTGCAGTTCGGTCGTGTACAAAAACGATAGAAGGGGTGGCAGCCGGGTTGCGCTATGCCCAAGCGTGCCGAATCTGCCAGCTTTTCGGCTGTGGCGGGTTGGCCGGCCGCGTGCAAGTCAGTGATGCTTATTTAGCGCCCAATACCACTTTTAGTTTTGGTCAGCGCAGCGGGGTAGGCATTAACCGCCAACGCGGGGCGGCGCAAGCCAAGGCGCTCTTTTTCTATGAAGTGTTAGAGCAGGGGCTTTTTCAGACAACAATAACGCTGGAAAATTTTGAACTCTGGCAGGTAGGGTTACTCGCCCATCCATTCCATGAACTTTGGACAGGACAACTGCCCGTGGGCTATGGCGCCCAGCGCGGTTTAGGGCGGCTGACGGGCAGTGTACAACAGGCAACGCTAACCTATTTTGGGCTAAACCGCGCTGCAGGGAGCGATGGTTGTGTGTTACACGGTGTTGGCGCACTAAACCGCGACGTGGCGCTGCGGGAACGCTATCA
The DNA here is from genome assembly GCA_021405325.1 of Caldilinea sp. CFX5. Next base: position 36,884 of record QWII01000083.1, read on the forward strand.
GTGGGTGGCGGAACCCGCAGCTGAAACCATCTTACCCGATGTTACAAAGCGTGTTGAAGGATTGCGCTGTGCATGGACCTTAGGCGCAACCGCCCAAGAAAGACTCTGGCAAGCGGGGGCGCAGGCTTTGGGCGAACTGATGCTCCACCCGGCGCACGACCGGCAAGCGACAGCAACGAAGCAGGAGGGAATGCCATGATCGTCGGTCATACTTTGCTGGCGGATTATACGGCGCTGTGGGCGTTGGTTGATGAATGCCAAGCGCTCTTGGGAACGCCGCAAACGTTGCTGGCCATGGGCGAAGAGGCAACCGACAGTCACCTGGCTGATTGGGCCGGCTTTCCACGCAAAGCCTGGCAACGGGGGCGGGTCTTTGGCCCATGGGGTGAGGTGCAATGGCGCAGCTATAACCGACAGCTACGGGCAGTGATCCTGGTCGATCGGATCGCGGTGAATGGCAAGGCAATCACCGCGGTAGATGGCGAACAAGGCGAAGCGATCCGCACGAAACTCCAGGCGCTGAAGATCGACACAATGGTACATGCCGCCGACCAAGTGGTAGACGAGCAGTTATTGTTATGGCGCGGCGCATATGCCACGGCCCGGATCCGCCGTTATATCGATGCACAAGGCATCGACAGCTTTGTACGGTATTGTACAGCCACGCCTATGCCAACAGAAAGCAAATAGCAAAAAGGGGAGCATCCCCGAAAAGTGGCGTGTTCACAAGAAAGAGCAGAGAGAATGGGACGTAAGCTTCTGGTAACGGTCGGCGTTTCGCTGCTGCGGGAAGAGATTGCCGAAAAAGAGGGAGCCAAGGTTGGTTTTGAAAACCTGGCGGAGAGCGGCACGCTCAACACCTTAGATAAAGTGCAGAAACAGCTTAGGCAAGAGGATAAGCGCAAGCAACAAAGCGCAACTTACCCCTTTAATCTGGATGAACGGCAATGGGTGCGGGCGCGCAGCAAACTGGCGCAAGCCGTTGCAGCGCTTTGGCAGGGAACAGCAAACGAGAAAAGGAAGCGGTTGCTTTCCGGCGCAGAACTCGCCAGCCTGAAGGCATTACATAATAACGGTCAATCGAAATACGCGCTGCAAGCCACTGACCAAATTATTTTGCTGGCGTCGGACACGCCATCGGGGGCGTTCTGCGCCGCGCTGCTGAAAGAGGTGTTAGAGCAAGCAATGATTGGGCTGCCCAAGGTGGCAAGCGTACAGGTGAAATCCATTCCGGGTCTGCGCCCAGACAGTGTGGAGACCTTTGTTGCACAAGGGTTGCCCAACGCCGCCCGTCTACTCAATCAATATGCCGACAATGCCTTGTTGATTGGCAGCGGCGGCTACAAAGGGCTGCTACCCTATCTAGGGCCAGTGGCGATGCACTTGCGCATCCCGCTCTTTTATCTTTATGAAGAGTCCGAAGAGTTATTGGAACTGCGCCCTTTGCCGGTCCAATTTGACTTGGCTCTTATCCAGCATTACGCGGAAACATTTAATTTGATTCAACCGGGCCAAAGTATACGCACGACTGCATTCTGGCAAAGTCTGCAACTTGAGGCGGGTGTAGATTTTAACCAAGCGCAACACCAAATCAGAGATGGCGGGCTGCTGCAAGAAGAAGAAACAGACACACCAGGGCAAACGGTAATCAAGCTTTCGGCGACCGGGGTGTTATCTTATCTGTTGGCCTATAAAGAGGCCCTAGCCAGTGGCTATGTAACACCCACAGCGCTTGTCAGCGACGGCGCGTAGCCCTAGAGTTGGTTGATTGCTATGCAAGCTCGGCTTACGACAGCAGGTTTATGGCTCCTCCATGATGACGCCTTGATTCCGGCCGGCCTGATCCGGATCACCGGTGATGGCGTTTGGGAATTGAGCCAACAAAGTGATCCGGACTTTTTTGATGCCGCTAGCCCCCTGCGGCTGGGCGCTTTGTTCGCCCAGCCTTTGGCGGCCGCCAATCCGTTTAAGATCCCTCTAGCCGCGGCAATGGAGTTCTTACAGCTTGATGATAACCAGATGCGAGTTGTGGAGCAGTTGTTGCCCTGGTTTCCCCTCCTGCTCGCCGGGCAGTATGCGCAACAAACGGAATGGCGGGCGCGCCTGGCCCTCCTCTTTGCGCGCCTAGCCGCCCATTTTGACAATGCGGGTCTCCTGGCAACAGAGGCGCTGCTTGAGCAACAGGCGTATGAAGCGTTGGCCGAACTCTATGAACATGAACCGGCAAGGCCAACGCAAGGCCGTTATCGCGTTTTGGAACAGGCTTTCAAACAAGCCTTTCGCGCCTGGCAACCGCGTATTACCAACCCTGGCGACAGTTGGCTCTTTGCACATCTGGTGTTGAAGGTCAACGCCGAGCAGCCCGACCATGTAGCGGTGAGTGTTGCGGCCAAGGCAGTCAATGATGCCGAAATTGCCCGGCGCCGCGAGGCTGCGCTGTTGACCTTGGTAACACGACCGGTGAAAGTTGACTACACCCAACGAATGCAGTTGCGCCGCTTCTTTCGTGAAACGCAACAGGGGCAGGAAGCGGTGCGCACCTTAATCGAACGCTGGTTCTTGCCACGCTATGACTTACAAGGCGCCGAACAACTGAAAGCAGCGCTCGCTTCACTTGAGACAGAAGACAAGCATGGTTACCTGCCTGCACATAGAATTGGCTGGGCTTGTTGGTTGCATTGGTCAGAGCGCTTTGTTCTCAGTATAATGGTTGTTTACTTGTTGCTAACACCTGTCCTTTGGCCTTATCTACAACAAGGCGCGGGGGCAACCGTGGTGCAGATCTTGATGTACACCCTTTACTGTGTTGGCGGGTTGCCGCCCTTGCTCTTCTGGTTTTGCAGCACACGCCCGGATCTTTCGTTGCCACGCTTGATGGCGGGTATTGTCGTTGCCGTCATCGGGACAATCCTTCAACAGCGTTGGGATGCGGTGCTGCGGTTTGTCTATCTGGATGGGCAACCGACGGGCCGGTTTCTCATCATGCTCGCGATCTGCTTGGTCTTTCTATTGGCGGCCGGGCGGGTCATGGTGCAGAAGGTCAGCCAGGCCACCGGCTATGGGGCGGAAGCGCGCCGGCGACAGGGCTGGCAGACGCTTTTTGCAAACGTGGCCGTGCAGCCGGTTGTTCGCCAGCGGACGTTGGCCGTTATGCGCCGCGGGTTGCAGATTGCCTTCCTGTTTAGCCTGTTGCTTGTCGATATGTTGGGTTCCACTTATTTGACGGATGTGAGTAAGGGAGCCGGTGCTACATTGCCTGGTTGCCCATTGCAGAGCATCCCTGGCGTCTTTGGCGCCACCTATCCAATCCTGGTCTTCTTTTTAACCACATTGATCTTGTTCGCCGGCGTTTTCACCCAATTCATTGGGGATGATAAGGCGTTGACCGAGGCGGTGGCATGAGTACAACCATCGAATTACCCGGCGGGTTGCCGTTAGCGCGGTATCGCATCACCTTTGTCCCTCACAAACCGTTACAATTACCCAAACAACCGGAGATCAGCTTGCGCGGCGGTTTGGGGCTGGCCTTAAAACAAGGGGCCTGTATTCGCCCGACCGGCGATCTATGTACGGCCTGTACCGCGCCGGAGATTTGCCCTTATGCTTATCTGTTTGAAGGGCGGACGCCGCCGGACGCGGAAGTGTTAAGCGCATCGAACACGGTTCCGCAGCCATATGTCTTTGCGGCAGCCCATGAGCAAACCACCATTGCCCCCGGCGAAGCCTGGCCGTTTACCTTGACCTTGATCGGCCATGCCATCCGCTACCTCCCCTACCTGATCGCAGCTTTGCGCGTGTTGGCAACCCAGGGCTTAGGCGAACAACGGGTGCATTGCACGTTGGCATCGGTCGATTGGTTGACGCCAGATGGTCTAGAACAGGTATTATACAAGGCGCAGGGTAGCCATCGTCTGCGCACACAACCGGCGCCGTTGTCGGTGCAAGTTTGGGCAGGGATGGGGGTGGCGACAGAGCAACTGACGCTTCATTTGCAAACGCCTACGCGCTTGAAATATGCCGATGCGTTCATCGCCCAGGCCCCGCCCTTTCATGTGCTAGTCCGCACCCTCCTGCGTCGCGTCTCTGCGTTGAGCTATTTTCATGGCGGCCGACGCTGGGAGACCGATTACCGCGGCTGGATCGCCCGCGCCGAAACGGTGACCACCACTGCCGCCGCCGTCCAATGGCAAGATTGGAGCCGCTACTCCACCCGCACCCAGCGGCGGATGCCTTTGGGCGGGCTGGTGGGCACAGTCACCTACCAGGGCGACCTGACCCCCTTCCTCCCCCTCCTGCGCCTGGGCGAGTTGATCCATGTGGGCAAAAACGCGGTCTTTGGCAACGGCCGGTTTGTGATAGGGAGTAGGGAGTAGGGAGCAAGGGAAGTCATCTTGTCACCCTGTCACCCTGTCATCTTGTCACCTTGTCATCCTGTCACCCTGTCACCACTTCAGCGGCGGTGATGCGGTCTACCCGAAAGACTCGCTCGGCCTGGCGCAGGTGGCACCAGGCGATAAGATAGGCGATCTGGTTGCGCGTTTCGAGGTAGTAGGGGGTGATGCGACGGGTACTCTCATCGTTGCGCCCGCCGCCGCTGTAGCGGATCGTCAGATCGGTCTGCTGGGCCAGGGCGGCTTTGATCAAGGGCAGCGGCTCGACCGTCTGCGGCGGGGCGACCGGGTTGGGCAAGGCATGATAGCCGCGCAGGCTCTGATCGAGTGCAGCCAAGAGTTGACGCACGGCGGCTTCGGCGGCGCTCTGTTGCGCCAGGGTCAACTGGACGCCGATGGCTTCGCGCAGCCCAGGCGGCAGGTGCATCGGCAGCGGCACATAGGCGCTCAACCCCTGATAAAGTTGCAGGAGCAGCCAGAGGAAGCCGCTGTGGGGCAGAGAAGGCAGAGAGGGAAGAGAAGACAGCGAGTCAGAAGATAGAGAGACAGAAGACAGCGAATCAACTGCTGCGTTGGTCAGGGACGCACCACCGTCATGCCCTTCCCGCGCTTCGCTCCTTCGATCCTCGGCCCCTTTGTCCGCTATCCTTTCCTGCGCTCTCTCATACGCCGGAGGAATCTGGACGTAGAGACCGAGGGTGCGCAGGGTTTGGACAAGGGCGGCAACCTGGGCGGGTTGGACGGCGCTGCGCGTGGGCGAAAGCGGGATGCTCAGGCGGTTGCGCACCAGAGCGCGGCTGCGCAGCCGCCCCATCAGGGGGGCGTCGGCGGTTTCCAAGACCAGCATGGGCTGGAGACGCACCTGTTGCCCGGCGGTGGCCCAGGCGCGCAGCCGCTGTTGCTGGCGCCGGCTCGGCGCACGCCCCAGGGCGTCGGCGAGGATCTGCAAAAGCTGGGCCGGGGCCAGACCGGCCGCTACAGCTTCGCCCACCCGCTCTGCCGTCAGTTGTAGCCGTTGGGCGGACGACGCGTCGATCGGCGGTTGCCAGAGGCACAAGGGCGCCAGGCGCGCCAGATGGACAGGCGCAACGTGTGGCGGCGCCAGGATCAGATCAGGCGTCTGACCGGCCAGGGTGCAGAGGGGGCGCGCGGCAAAGGCGGGCGCGGCCCAGCCGACCAGCCCCAGCAGCCAGGCGCCCAACGGTGTCAGCCGCAGGAGGGGCGTTGCGCTGGCCAAGGACGCTGGTTGGGGGGTGCTGGTGGCGCAGTCGACCAGGCCGAGCCAGAAGAGGGGCGCGGTGCAAAGGGCGGCCACGGGGTTATCCGCCAGCGGATCGACCGGCAGTTCGGCAGAGTCGGGGTCGCGGAAATCGTCAAACAGGTCGCCCTGGTCGCTGTGCGGGTCGGCGGCGGGCAGGGGCGGCGCCAGGTCAGCGGCGGGATCGCCGGCGTCGCTGTCGGCAAAGGTTGTCGGCAGCGTGAAGACGCCGGACGAAGCGGCGGCGGGGGTTGTGACCAGGCTGGGAGCCGCCACGCCCGGCGGCGGGCCAAAGTGCTGATAACGGTCGTGCAAATGCACCTGTTCCACCAGGTCGGCCAGCGGAATATAGTGATCGGTGGGCAGGCGGCGCAGTTGCGCCAGGAGTAGCTCCTGACGATTGGGGGTGAAGCTGGGCCAAAGCGACGCCAGCGGGCCGGCCACGGCGACCACCGGCTGGCGCCAGGCCGCCCAGAGTTGCTGCCATTGGGCGCTGTGCTCGGCGGCCAGCCAACGCCACGCCAGCGGAGTGAGCGCCAAGAGACCGCCCTGAGGCGGGACGCGGTTGACAAAGTCGGCGGCACAGGCCAGGTAGTGCAAAAAGGCCAGGTAGGGAAAGGCGCGTTCACTGCGCGGTCGATGGGCTGCCTTGCGCCCGCTGAAGGGGGCGTCCGCTTCCACCAAGCCGACGCGCTGCGCCAGGGCATGGAGCGTGTTGGGAGGCAGCCAGCCGCCGCGCAGGGTACGCACGGGTGCGGCGGCCAATGTGGCCAGCCAGAGCGCCAGGTGCCAGCAGAGATCCGGGGGCTGACCGGGACGCGCAGATGACAAGGTGACAAGGTGACTGGATGACAAGATGATGGGGTCTTGCGCAAGGAGTTGTTGGAGAGGGGGGAGCAGTTCGGCGGGGAGGGTGATCTGTTGGGGGATGCGGGGGTCGGCTTTGGGCGGATGGAGGTAGATGAGGCCACGCCACCAGAGCGCAGCGGCCGGCGTGGCCGGCGCTTGCCAGGGCGGGGGCAACGCCGGCTCTTCATCCGGTGCATGGGGTGTGCGCGGCCCGGCGGCGGCAGCGGCCGTGCGCCAGGGCCGGTAGGGCTGGAGCGCACCGTAGCGCTCTTGAAAGCCGGCCGCAGGCAGTTGGCCGCCAGCCTGGAGCAACGCCTGCAGCGCTTGCTGGACGGCGGCAGGAAAAGCAGGTATAATTGTGGTCAGCCAGGTTGGCTGTTGCAGGTGGGCCTGTAGGGCAGCGACAAGATCGGCTTTGGGCCAGCGCGTCGAAGCCGACAACCCATTGGCCGCCATAATGCCCAACAATTGGCGCCAGGGCGTCTGCCGTAAACAAGTATGCAGGTCGGGTAGCATTGGCATGGGAAGCTCCTTGAGATGGGGGGGCGTCGTCGTGAGGTCGCATAGTCGCATAGTCGCGCAGTTGTAGAGACAGGTGCATCGACTACGTGTCTCCTGCAATCCGCTGATCCCTGGTTTTCGTGTCGATAAAGGGAAGCCCGCGACTACATGACTATGCGACTATGCGGCCACGACCATCTTTTGCCTACCATTGGTTGCACGGCGGGCAGGCGAGCGCCGCCAAGTTGACCCTAGAGCAGAACAGATTGCCTACAGTTTGCCTACACTTAGTGGGTTTTGTCAAATTTGCCTTTGTTCCATGTCGTCAAAGGGGGAAGAAAGCTGTGAAGAGAAGCGCCGTTCTAATACGATCTTCCAGTGTACGGAGGGTCATCGATGGTAGGCAAAGTGCCGTGGAGTAAATTGTCCCGATGAGTAGGGAGTTGTCACAATGTTGACAGTTCAAAAGTTATCACTGCAACATCAGGTGGAGTAAATTGTCCCGATGAGTAGGGAGTTGTCACTTCCAAACTAATCCAACAGCATATTGACATGCAAATTGTGGAGTAAATTGTCCCGATGAGTAGGGAGTTGTCACTGTGTGTGTTACTTCTACTCGTGGTAGAACTCTCAGAGTGGAGTAAATTGTCCCGATGAGTAGGGAGTTGTCACCAATTGGTACATACTCATAGACGAAACAATTATCTTGTGGAGTAAATTGTCCCGATGAGTAGGGAGTTGTCACTACTGTTGGTTCAGGTGACGCCTCTTCTTTCTTCTCGTGGAGTAAATTGTCCCGATGAGTAGGGAGTTGTCACGCGTTTTCAGGCAATTGTTCATGAAACACACGGACAGTGGAGTAAATTGTCCCGATGAGTAGGGAGTTGTCACTAGATTTCCTCTATCATATCTCATCCATCCATGTTCGTGGAGTAAATTGTCCCGATGAGTAGGGAGTTGTCACCCAATAGCACTATAACTTAGATCAACAGGGGTAAACGTGGAGTAAATTGTCCCGATGAGTAGGAAGTTGTCACAAACTGGGCACCCGGCCATACGGCGTCTGCCGCGGCGTGGAGTAAATTGTCCCGATGAGTAGGGAGTTGTCACCCATATTTGTGGCCGTCGGCGGCACCGAGGTGTTGGTCGGTGGAGTAAATTGTCCCGATGAGTAGGGAGTTGTCACCTAATTGTCCCGATGAGTAGGGAGTTGTCACAAGCAAACCTCAGCAGGTTGGCGAGATACCTTTACCCGTAGTGGAGTAAATTGTCCCGATGAGTAGGGAGTTGTCACAGCTGCCGGTTGGCCCCATCGTGTTTTTGTCGATTAGTGGAGTAAATTGTCCCGATGAGTAGGGAGTTGTCACTCATAGGCCTCCAATAGATTATATACTTCATCAAGTGGAGTAAATTGTCCCGATGAGTAGGGAGTTGTCACACGTTGGGCGAGGTAGAACTACTAGGTGCCTTATTGTTGTGGAGTAAATTGTCCCGATGAGTAGGGAGTTGTCACTTGACGGTTGTTGCTCCTGGCCTTGGCCATGCTCGTGGTGGAGTAAATTGTCCCGATGAGTAGGGAGTTGTCACTTGCATCCTGTCTCTGACGATGACATAAAATCCTCCTGGTGGAGTAAATTGTCCCGATGAGTAGGGAGTTGTCACGATGAGCGCCTCGATCGCCAGAGCCGCGGGGCTGATGTGGAGTAAATTGTCCCGATGAGTAGGGAGTTGTCACTCAGTCTTGCAACCTGGAGCTCGTTTTCTTTCTGAGCTGTGGAGTAAATTGTCCCGATGAGTAGGGAGTTGTCACTTGTCCTGAAGCCGCCTTTTACAGGAGGTTCTATGAACAAGTGGAGTAAATTGTCCCGATGAGTAGGGAGTTGTCACCGTTTCCACCAATATTTATCGATAGCGCCATGCCTTGGTGGAGTAAATTGTCCCGATGAGTAGGGAGTTGTCACCAAAGATCGCCCGGACACACACAAAGACGTACAACAAGTGGAGTAAATTGTCCCGATGAGTAGGGAGTTGTCACCGAACAAGTCTTTGGTGGCGTCATCCAGAGCGCCAGTGGAGTAAATTGTCCCGATGAGTAGGGAGTTGTCACATCCTTGTGGCGCAAGCATTCCAGGAGCAGAGCAAAGTGGAGTAAATTGTCCCGATGAGTAGGGAGTTGTCACTCGGCCTTTTGCGGACTCGTCCGCAAGTTGCTGTTGGTGGAGTAAATTGTCCCGATGAGTAGGGAGTTGTCACGCGTAGTCGGTGTGGCGGTCGGGGTCGTGGGCGTCAGTGGAGTAAATTGTCCCGATGAGTAGGGAGTTGTCACAACCTAGAACAATCCACGTGAGCATGAGTTTCTCTCCTTGTGGAGTAAATTGTCCCGATGAGTAGGGAGTTGTCACTTCACCGGTACTGCTTCTGTCTGTTGTTCAGGCTGTGCGTGGAGTAAATTGTCCCGATGAGTAGGGAGTTGTCACTAGATGGCTGCGAGGTGATCGTGACCAAAGTCACGGGAGTGGAGTAAATTGTCCCGATGAGTAGGGAGTTGTCACATTATCCATGAGCCAGGTTGTGCCGCCCTCGGCGGCGTGGAGTAAATTGTCCCGATGAGTAGGGAGTTGTCACAAGCCGGCCTCACCTCCCTCCGAATAAGCAGTCGTCATGTGGAGTAAATTGTCCCGATGAGTAGGGAGTTGTCACCAACATATCGCTCTCCTTTGGCCATAGGCCACATTTAAGTGGAGTAAATTGTCCCGATGAGTAGGGAGTTGTCACGTAGAAGAATAAAAAGAGTGGGGCGATCTTTGGATGTGGAGTAAATTGTCCCGATGAGTAGGGAGTTGTCACATGTGCTTGGCGACGAACTGCTGCCAACCCTCGAGTGGAGTAAATTGTCCCGATGAGTAGGGAGTTGTCACTCCCAACTTGATTGCCATGTAGGGAACCGTGAACAGTGGAGTAAATTGTCCCGATGAGTAGGGAGTTGTCACATATTTCTGCTGTGAAGCAGAAAACACATAAAGAGGGTGGAGTAAATTGTCCCGATGAGTAGGGAGTTGTCACAAAAAATCTGTTCCGTTGTCATGGAGGGTTAGCGGAGTGTGGAGTAAATTGTCCCGATGAGTAGGGAGTTGTCACTGCACTGCTTAACAAAATTGCAATGCAAACCAAAGCAGTGGAGTAAATTGTCCCGATGAGTAGGGAGTTGTCACTTAATGCCTTCATCAAAGATGACAACAGAGGTTTCTGGTGGAGTAAATTGTCCCGATGAGTAGGGAGTTGTCACTTGGAACAAAAGCTTTACGCTTAACGATTTATCACGTGGAGTAAATTGTCCCGATGAGTAGGGAGTTGTCACACAGGTTTGGGCGGAACAGGCATTGCGCCTTGGTAAAAGTGGAGTAAATTGTCCCGATGAGTAGGGAGTTGTCACCAATATTAATTGCCAATGAGGAACACCCTAGTTCTACAGTGGAGTAAATTGTCCCGATGAGTAGGGAGTTGTCACAAAGTGCTTCACTGCACTTGAAAGTTTTTAAATTGAGTGGAGTAAATTGTCCCGATGAGTAGGGAGTTGTCACAAAGCCAACAACAACTAGACCCACAGGCAACCCAACGTGGAGTAAATTGTCCCGATGAGTAGGGAGTTGTCACTATGATCTGGCCGTGGTGCGTCATGACGCCTACGCGTGGAGTAAATTGTCCCGATGAGTAGGGAGTTGTCACTTTTTATTAAATCTATACGCAATTATGCTTAGATGTGGAGTAAATTGTCCCGATGAGTAGGGAGTTGTCACTCGGCGGCGGCTGCTCGGTTGGCGTCCAGACCCACAGTGGAGTAAATTGTCCCGATGAGTAGGGAGTTGTCACTTTTATAGAGGTGACTCTCCGATTGATTCAGGGAATGGTGGAGTAAATTGTCCCGATGAGTAGGGAGTTGTCACCTTGTACCTCTACAAAAACCCAGCTGCTGTCGGCCGGTGGAGTAAATTGTCCCGATGAGTAGGGAGTTGTCACCGATTCCTGTCCAATCGGACTGGAACCGTGTCTGTCGTGGAGTAAATTGTCCCGATGAGTAGGGAGTTGTCACAAACATGCCAAACCAATGATCATTTGTTGCTTTACCTCGTGGAGTAAATTGTCCCGATGAGTAGGGAGTTGTCACTGATACAA
>QWII01000084.1 GCA_021405325.1 Caldilinea sp. CFX5
AAGGCGGTAACGGATTTTCTCTTGTGACAGCCTATCCGTTGCCGCCAAAATCCGCTGTAGTGGTCGATAGCATACCCTTAACTTAATGGCAGTGAGGGGTAGGGAGGGGTGGCTTGGTAGTTACAAATAAAGTCCGAATTGTCACCCTGAAAAGGTCTCATTCACGGCCACGCAGAGACCCTTTCAGGGTGACAAGCGAGAACGTAAGCGTTGAATTGCGCAATCGCTGAGATGATAAATTTATGTTAACGGTAGAAAATCTGAGCGTAAATTACGGCGCGTTTCGGGCGCTACAAGCGGTGTCGTTGACCATTCCCGCCGGCAAGGTGGTGAGCATTGTCGGCGTCAACGGCGCCGGCAAGACGACGCTGATCAATACCATTTCAGGGCTGATCAAGCCGGTGGCCGGGATGCTGCGCTTTGAAGGCAATGACATCACGGCTTTACCCGGTCATAAAATTGCCGACTTGGGGATTGTCCAGGTGCCGGAAGGGCGCAAATTGTTTCCCGACATGACCGTTCATGAGAACCTGTTGTTGGGCGGCTTTCTGCCACGGGTGCGTGCCCAGCGGCAAGCGACCAGCCAGGAAATTTTTGCTATGTTCCCGGTCTTGCAACAACGGCAAACCCAGCTTGCCAAAACCCTCTCCGGCGGCGAACAGCAGATGGTAGCAATTGGTCGGGCGCTCATGTCCAAGCCCAAGGTAATTATGTTTGATGAGCCGTCGCTGGGGCTGGCGCCGCTGGTGGTCAAAGCGATTTTTGCTGCCATCCAACAACTCAAAGCGGCCGGCCTGACGATTCTCTTGGTCGAGCAAAATGTTCATCAATCGCTGCAAGTTGCTGATTACGCTTATGTTCTGGAAACCGGCCAGGTGGTGTTGGAAGGTTCCGGGCGCGAGGTTGCGGAGAACGAGCATACGAAACGGGCCTATTTAGGCATCTAATGATTGAGCGTAGGCGTTTTTGCCAACCCGCTAGACCCCGTCTGTCACCCTGAAAGGGTCTCCTGCCTATTGTAACCAGGAGACCCTTTCAGGGTGACAAACAAGCTTTAGGGGTTATCTCGAAGCCGCCGTGTGTAAAGCCGGTGGGTATGGAACCGCATGAGTAGCGCGGTGTCTAGCCCCGGCAACCTGGCTCCTTACCATGAGTCTACATAATCCAAGGAAATTTATGACTAATTTTGCTTATCTCAACGGTGTCTACAACATCACCCCCACCCCTTTTCATCCTGACGGCTCATTGGATGAAGCCAGTCTTGGTACGTTAACACGCTTCAACATTGCCAAAGGAGTCGATGGCATGACCATCCTGGGCGTCATGGGCGAGACAAGCAAAGTGACCGACGCTGAGCGCGACCGCATCATTGCCGGCGTGCTGGCGGCGGCAGATGGCAAGTTGCCCATCTGTGTCGGCACGACGCATACCAGCACTTGGGGTTGCATCGACTATAGCAAACGGGCGCAAGAACTGGGCGCACAGGCCGTCATGGTGGCGCCGCCGAAACTGAGCCGCACCAATGACGAAGCGCTCCGTCGCCATTATTTGGCGGTGGCTGAAGCGATTGACATTCCGATTGTCGTCCAGGATCACCCGGCCAGTTCCGGCGTCCACATGAGCGTCGAGGTGATTGTGCGCATTGCCGAGGAAGCGCCGCGCTGTCGCTATTTGAAACTGGAAGATGTGCCGTCGCCGCCCAAAGCCGCCAAAGTGCGCAAAGCCTACCCCGGCATGATCATCTTTGGCGGGCTGGGGGGCATGATGTTTCTGGAAGAGCTAAAAAATGGCGCCGACGGCACAATGACCGGCTTTGGCTTCCCCGAAATCCTGGTCCAGATCCACCGCCAGTTCCACAGCGGCGACATCGACGGCGCTACGGAAACTTTCTACCGCTACTGCCCCCTGATTCGCTTTGAAGCGCAAGAGGGCATCAGCCTGACCCTGCGCAAGCAACTCTATTACCAGCGCGGCGCTATCGCCTCCCCCCAAGCCCGTCAGCCCTATGCGCCGCTGGATGAAGGGACATTGCGTGATCTCAATGATTTGCTGACGCGGTTACAGCTTCAATAGGTTGGGGAGATTGAGCGATAAAGAGATTGAGCGATTATGGTATGTCAGCAGCTCAATCTCTTTATCTCCCAATCTCTTCGTTATCAGGCAACTTGAACAAAACGCGCAGGAAAACATTGGTAAAGAAATTGGCGACACTCTGGTTGACAAGAATGGGTGCTTCGGCTACAATAGATGCACTTTACCGCCCAATTGCGAAGAAACCAAGTTTTTGCTCAACCAATCAGCATCTGTTGCCGGTGAAAAACCTGGTTTCTGACTTAGTAGTTACATATTTTCAAGCCCCAACTTTTGCAATCAATCGTTGTTGGTTAACCCGCTGGTTAACTCACTGTTGGCGTATACCATTTTATCAGCAAGCTTTGTTCCCGGCGCCGGCGTAGCGTGTTCTATAGCTAGCCGCCTCATCGAACCCTATCCGCTTTTGTTGAGACAAGGAGAAGGAGCGTGCTTCGTTACACAATTGAACGACTCATCTGGTTGGTGCCGACGCTGTTAGCAATGGCGTTAGTCACCTTTTTGGTCATGCACGCTACACCTGGCAGTCCGCTTGATCCCCAGGCGCCGAATGCGAATCCGCTGCCGCCCGAACTCCAAAAAAATTTAGCTGAGAAGTATGGGTTAGATAAGCCGCTGCATATCCAGTTTATCACCTTTGTTTCCAACGCGGTACGCCTTGACTTTGGTTTTTCCTATCAGTACAAGAGCCGCACGGTAGCCGAGATTATTGGCAACACTTTCCCCGTATCGCTGCAATTGGGAACGTTGGCCTTTCTTTTGGCCGTCATCGTCGGCATTACCTTGGGTGCCGTAGCCGCCATGCGGCAGAACAGTTGGATCGACTACCTTTGTGTGATGATTACCACCTTAGGCGTCAGTTTGCCTAACTTTGTCATCGGCATCTTATTTATCTTGCTCTTTTGTATTACCTTGCAGTGGTTTCCAATGGTGGGTTGGGATACGCCAATGCATTGGGTCTTGCCCACGATTACGCTCAGCCTCGGTCCTTTAGCCATCATTGCCCGCTACACACGGTCGAGTGTTTTAGATGTGATTCGCTCCGATTATGTGCGCACGGCGCAAGCCAAAGGGTTGGGCGACCGCATGATTATTACACGCCATGTTTTGAAAAATGCCTTAATTCCTGTCGTCACCATCCTTGGCCCCATCTTTGCCGCAATTGGCACCGGCTCCTTTTTTGTCGAAGCGCTCTACTCGGTGCCAGGTATGGGTAAATTCTTTGTCAGCAGCATGAGTAGCCGTGACTACAACATGATTATGGCTGTCATTTTACTTTATGGCGTTTTTCTAGGCATCATGAATTTATTTGTCGATTTGATCTATGGGTGGCTTGATCCGCGGATCAGATTTGACTAAAGCTTGGGGAGGGCTGGACAATGGCAGCAACAGCGCCCGTCGCAGGTCGACGCAAGTCAACAACGAACAGCGCCGATGACAGCAAATTGCAGATGCGCAAAGAGACAAATCTCTGGCGTGACGCGTGGCGCCGTTTGCTGCGCAATAAGTTAGCCGTGGCCGGTATGGTTGTTGTGCTTTTCTTCTTGTTTTTAGCCGTTTTTGCCGATCTCATTGCACCCTATCGTTATGATGACGCTGATTTTGCCAAAACCTATCAATTTCCCAGCACGGAACATCCGCTCGGCACAAGCCCACTAGGGCAAGATATGCTTAGCCGGTTGATTTATGGGGCGCGTGTCTCCATGTTGGTCGGGTTGGGCGCTCAGGTTATTGTGCTGCTGATTGGGGTGCCGCTTGGCGCCATTGCCGGCTACTATGGCGGGAAAACGGATCTCTATTTAATGCGTTTTGTTGACGTGATGTATGCTTTCCCCACCCTTCTTTTTGTCATTCTGATCATGTCGGCCTTGGGACCGGGGATGGTCAATATCTTTATTGCGCTTGGCCTCACCGGCTGGGTTACGCTCTGCCGCTTGACCCGCGGACAGTTGCTATCCCTACGCGAGAAGGAATTTGTGTTAGCAGCGCGCGCCGTTGGCGCTCGATCAGGTCGCATCATCACCAAACACCTGTTGCCGAATGCCCTCACACCGATCATCATTGCCCTTACCTTTGGCATTCCGCAGGCCATCTTTACAGAAGCCGCGCTTAGCTTCATCGGCGTCGGCATCAGCCCGCCCACGCCAAGCTGGGGCCAAATGGTGGGTGAATATCAGAAATACCTACGCAGCTATTGGTACCTCGCCACCTTTCCTAGTATCGCCATCGGTCTCACCATGCTTGCCTTCTCTTTCCTGGGGGATGGCTTGCGCGACGCCCTTGATCCACGGATGAAACGCTAATTACTTAATCTCTCAGTACTCACCTTGATATTGAGAGATTGAGCGATTTTTAACGAAATTTGTAACTACTAACCCCCACCTGCCCTCCCCCTGCTAAGGGGAGGGACAGTTCCGCCCCTTAGCAGGGGGAGGGTAGGTGGGGGTAGCTTGGTAGTTACCGAAATTTTATTAATTTGGAGGAAATTCACATGCAACATTGGACACAAGATGCAGAACAGGTCAAACTCTTTATGCAGCGTTCAGCGGCAGCCGGGGTTAGTCGTCGTAACTTTATGAAGATTTTGGCCGCATCGGCTACCACGGCAGCCCTGGCAGCTTGCGCCCCCGCCGGTGCGCCGGCGCCGACCGAATCCGGGAGTGGTGAGACGGCCGCCCCTGCCGCCGGTGAGATGCTGCCGGATGAGCAGCAGATTATGCGGATGCCTTCAACCAATGAGCCGGCCAGCCACGACTTCAATTTTGACCTCTACAACAATGGCTTCACCGAACTCTTTGCCGGTCTGACCCGCTTCAATACAGACTATGAGCCGGTGCCCTATGTGGCGGAAAGCTTCAGCATCAGTGACGACGGCACGGTCTACACCTTCAAGTTCACTCCTGGCTTGACTTGGACCAATGGGGATCCGGTGACGGCGGCGGATTTTGAATGGTCATTCAAACGCCAACTCGACCCGGCCTCCGGCGCCCCCTATGCCGCCTTCCTCTTTGATATTAAGAATGGTGAAGCACTGAATACGGGTGCGGATGGCATCACGCCTGATGATGTCGGCGTCAAAGCGATTGATGACACAACTTTGGAGATCACGCTGGAAGGACCGCGCGGCTACTTCCCGACGGTCATGGCCTATGCGGCAGCTTTGCCGGCTCACCGCCCATCGGTTGAAAAATTTGGGGAGAAATGGACCGAAGCGGCCAATATTGTCACCAATGGTCCATGGAAATTGACCAGTTGGGAGCATGATTCGCAATACACGGCCGAGCGCAACGATGATTTCAAACTTGAGCCGAAGGCCAAGCTGCGCAAGTTAATCAGACAGATTATCGCCAGTGACGCGCAACTGGCAGCTTACGAAGCCAATGAAGTTGATCGCACCCAACAAGTCCCTGTGGCCGAAATCAAGCGCTTGCAGGCCGATCCGGCGCTTGCGCAGGAGTTGCACACCTTCTCGCTGACCGGCACCTTCTATCTGGCCCCCTCCTATTCGATGGCGCCCTTCGATGTGAAGGAAGTTCGCCAGGCGCTGAACCATGCCATCGATCGTGAGACGATTGTCAATTCAGTGCTGCAAGGCGTTGGTCAGGTCGCCTATACCTTTGTACCGCCCGATTCGCCAGGCTATGTTGATCCGGCGCAGTACGGTTGGGTGGGTGAACTGACTGACTACAACCCGCAGAAGGCGATGGATCTGTTGAAGGGTACACCGTATGAGGGTGGTCAAAACTGGCCGGAGGTCAAGATTACCTACCGTTCCGATGAGTTGGGTGGCATCTCTGGCCTCGTTGTGCAGGCGATTCAGGCCATGCTCAAAGAGAACTTGAATATGGATGTGACCTTGGAGGGCTTGGAGAATGCCGTCTTCCGCAGCAGCATGTGGGAACATAAGAATCAATTGACCTATGTGCGCTGGTACATGGACTATCCCGATCCCAACAACAACCACTTCCTGGTCTGGTACTCGAGTCGTTCCAGCGGTTCGCGCCATGAATATAAGGATGCGGACTATGACGCCATGCTCGAAAAGGCCGCCGGCGCCCCCACCATGGAAGAACGCATGGCGATCTACACCGAAGCCGAAAAGCGCATGATCGAAGATGGGGCAGCGACCTATGTCTACTACCCCTTTGGTGTCAGTCTCTACAAGCCGTGGGTGCAAGGGTTGCCGGTAAGCTCGACCGGACTTGCCGTCCAGGACTGGAACATCTACTTTGGCCTGCCGCAAGAAGTCTATATTGTCGATCACCCGGATCGACCGCAGTTGAGCTAGGCAGGTAGGTAGACAGGTAAATAGGTAGACAGGTCTTATCCCCTGTGTACCTGTGTACCTGTCTACCTATCTACCTGCTTCCTCTCACAAACTTTTCGCACAGCGAAAGCCCGTCGTCACAAAACCAAAATTGGGGTTGGCGGCGTAGCGGTTGGCGCAGCGGGTGTGTTCGATGAAACGGCTTTGCCAGGAGCCGCCGCGGAGGACGCGCCGACCGGCATCTTCTCGCAAGTCCTCACGACCGTCGTCGGCGTGGTAGGGGTAAGATTCATAGAGGCTGCTGGTCCACTCCCAAATGTTGCCGGCCATGTCGGTGACGCCATAGGGGCTATCACCGAGCGGCGAGAAATGGCCGACCAGGGAAGTGCCTTTGATGCCGGTCTTGGCGACGTTGCAACATTTATAGTCAAAGGTATCGCCCCACGGATATTGACGGCCATCTTCGCCACGAGCCGCTTTTTCCCATTCGGCTTCGGTTGGTAAACGTTTACCGGCCCATCGTGCATAGGCCAAGGCTTCATACCAGGTGACGCCGACAATCGGTTGCTGCGGCGCGTTCCACTGGGCGTCGTACCAATAACGGGGGACGCGGCGCATCTCCTCTTTGTGAATCCAACGGTAGCCCTCCTGCAAGCCCCCCCAGCAGGGTGCATCGGGATCGTCATACATGCCTGATTCCCAGAAAGCGCGAAATTGACCGTTGGTGACGGGTGTGCGGTCAATGGCAAAGGCTTCGACCCATACCTCAGTCACAGGGCTTTCATCATCACGCAGATTACTACCCATGAGAAACGGGCCGGCCGGAATCAAAACCATATCGGCGATCCATGTTGTTTGAATGATCGGTTGAGCAATCACAGCATTTTCTCCATAGCCTTCAGCCATTCCAAGCATAAACGATGCTTTGCGTGCTTCGTACGGCGTGGCCTGAGCCTGTCGAAGGCCACGCCGTACGAAGCACGGGAATTTCAGCAAATAACCTGTTGATCTACAGTTGATCTACGTTCGATATACTATAATCTAGAGGTTTGGCAAGCGCAAAAGTTAAGGCGCGCCGGTGTTACGGTAAGTGATGATTAGGAGCTTTACCGGATGTTCATTCGTCCAGCAACGGAAGCGGATCGCACGGCCATTCTCGGCTTGATGCGACCGGGGGATTTTAATCGCGTCAACTTGCAACCGGTCTGCTTTCTCGTGGCGGAGGAGGCGGGCCGGGTGATCGGCATTGGGCAGGTTAAACGTCATCGCGACGGCACGCCTGAACTGGCCTCGCTGGTGGTCGCCGCTGATCGGCGGGGGGAAGGGATTGGACAGGCGTTGGTGCGGGCGTTGGTGGCGCAGCATGGTGGGCCGCTCTATCTCTTTTGTCTGGCTGAATTGGAAGGCTTCTATGCGCGGCTTGGCTTTCGGCGCGTTGAGCGGCAACACTTACCGCGGTTGCTGGCGCTGATTCATGGGCTGGGTAATAGTATGGGACGGTTGCCACGGTTAGTCGGCAAACCGCGTCTTCGCGTCATCGCCATGCGCACCGAAGGGGGCAAAGACAGGTTGTAACACTGTAAGCAAATTTTTCGTAAAAACCTGCTCAGTTTTGAATTGCTACGCAAAAACATGATATAATTTTATACAATTAGGAGTTACGCAGTTGGACAAGACCTGTCAGGTTTGCGAAACCTGACAGGTCTCTGGTAGCGCCCGTCAACTGCGTAACTCCTAACAATTACAATTATTCAATGAACTTCTCATTCATCAAAGATTGCGCAGATTACGCAGATTGCGATTGAATCATAAAAATCTGCGTACTCTGCGCAATCTTTGATTTACCTGAATTGATCGACTGATCTTTGCTGAATAAGCGCCACTAGGATTGGAGAGTGTAAGTTGGCCGACTATGCCGTTGAGTTACGGAATGTCTCCAAACGATTTCCGGGGCCGTCCGGGGAAATCGTGGCGGCGGTTAAAAATGTAAATATGCAGATTGGCGATGGCGAATTTTTCTCCATGCTGGGGCCATCGGGCTGTGGCAAGACCACCTCGCTGCGCATGATCGCCGGTTTTGAACACCCCACAGAAGGCGAAGTCTATATTCATGGCAGGGCGATGGGTCGCACACCGGCCTTTCAACGCCCGGTCAACACCGTCTTTCAAAGCTATGCCCTCTTTCCCCACATGACCATTGGCGAAAATGTCGCCTTTGGCCTCCAGATGGATGGCGTTTCTAAGGCCGACATTGCACCACGGGTCAAAGAAGCGCTGACGATGGTGCGCTTGCCCGGTTATGAGAATCGCAAACCCAAGCAACTTTCCGGCGGGCAACAGCAGCGGGTGGCGTTGGCGCGGGCGCTGGTCAAACGGCCGGAGGTGCTGCTGCTCGACGAACCGCTGGGTGCGCTCGATCTAAAGTTGCGCAAGGAAATGCAGTTAGAATTAAAGCGCCTCCAGCGGGAAGTGGGCATTACCTTTGTCTATGTCACCCATGACCAGGAAGAGGCGCTGACCATGAGTGATCGCATTGCGGTCATGTCACAGGGTATCACCCTCCAAATCGGCAATGCCACCGAAATTTATGAGCGCCCCAATTGCAAATTTGTGGCGGATTTTATCGGCGAGACCAACTTCCTCACCGGCAAGGTCCAGAGCCAGCAAGGACAGGTGGCGACAGTGGCGCTCCCCGGCGGCTTGACGGTGCAGGCGGAGGCCGAAAAACCGGTGGCTGTCGGCACGGAAGTTTTTGTCGCCGTCCGCCCCGAAAAAATGCACCTGTACGCCCACGACGGCTGCGAAAATCACTTTACCGGTCGGGTGAGTCAGGTTGTCTATATCGGCACTGATACCCAATATGGCATCCAGTTGTCCGGCAACCAGAGTATGCGCGTGCGCGAACAGAACAGCACGCCAGGGTCGCGCCCGCTGGCGGCTGAGGGCGCAGAGGTGACCGTCTCGTTTTCGGCGCAGGCGGCGCGAGTTTTAACGGAGTAACCTATGACAATTTTGACTGTTGCACGCCCTTCTAGCAGAACACAAGTAACAACATCCTCTACAGTTGTGCAAAAAAAACAACGCCGCAAAGCGAATGATTCGCTCTGGCGCTTGACTGTTGAGCAATATCATCAAATGATTAAAGCCGGTATTCTGACTGATGATGACCCGGTTGAGTTATTAGAAGGGTTGTTGGTTCAGAAAATGTCTAAAAATCCGCCACATCGTATGTCCACCTTCCTCGTTCGACGCATGTTAGAACGGTTGTTAGGGGATGAATGGTACATTGATTCACAAGAATCAGTGACAACAGCGGACAGCGAACCCGAACCCGATGTAACGGTCAGCCGCGGCAGCGTCTTTGCTTATGCCGAACGGCACCCCGGCCCTGCCGATACGGTACTCCTTGTTGAAGTTTCTGATGCCACCCTACACCGGGATCGTGGACGCAAGAAGCGGCTCTATGCACGCGCCGGTATTCCTGTGTACTGGATTGTCAACCTGATCAAATTGCAGGTCGAAGTTTATACCGAACCTGATTCCCAAGGTGCGCCACCTGATTATCGCCAACGCCGCATCTATCGCAGCACAGATCGAATACCAATTGTGTTGGACGGCGTAGAAGTTGGACAAATCCTGGTGCGCGACATCTTACCGCCACCAACCGCCAGTCAAAACGAAGGATAACGCGATGGTAGAAAAGTTACGACAAAATCCACGACTGCAAGGGCTGTTGCTCATTTCGCCCACGCTGCTGTGGATGCTGGCACTCTTGATCATTCCCCTCTTGCTGACCGTCGTCACCAGCTTCGGCCAGCGCGACACCGACGGCAATGTCATTTATACCTTTACCCTGGAAAATTATCGCCGGCTCATCGGCTTTACCGAAGAAGGCTTTGACACGCTCTACCTCGGCATTTTGGGGCGATCCCTGTCATTGGCGTTGCAGACCACCGTCTTTGTGATTCTGCTGGCCTATCCGCTGGCCTTTTTTATTGCCCGCTCGCCGGCGCAGCGCCGCAACACGCTGCTCTTTCTCGTCCTGGTGCCGCTCTGGACGAACTTTGTCATCCGCATCTATGCCTGGATCATGATCTTGCGCACCCAGGGCGTTCTCAACAGTGTGCTAGGGTGGCTGGCCGGATTGGTTGGGCTTTCCTATGCACCCTTTGACTTTTACCCGTCACAAGGCGCGGTATTAGTGGGAATGGTCTACGAATTTTTGCCCTTTATGATTCTGCCCATCTACACCTCGCTGGAAAAGATCGATGGTTCGCTCTTTGAAGCCGCCGCCGACCTGGGCGCTAATTCCTTCTGGACTTTTCTGCGGGTGACGTTACCCCTCTCCATGCCGGGGGTGGTGGCCGGCACAATTCTGACCTTTATCCCGGTGATCGGCACCTTTGTCGTCTCCGATATTCTGGGCGGGCGCCAGGTGATTCTGGTGGGCAATCTGATTCAGCGCCAATTTTTGGAAGCGCGCAACCCGCCTTTTGGCGCCGCGGCATCGATTGTCCTCATGGTGATGACGCTGATCTTTACGCTCTATTACACCCGCCGTTTCGGCTTTGGCGAGGAGATTACCGCAGGATGAACCGTCGCTCTCCCTGGCTGACCCTCTCGGCGTTGGCCGTCTACTTTTTTCTCTACGCCCCGATGGTGGTGCTGATCGTCTATTCGTTCAATGCCTCGCGCACCAATGTGGTCTTTGAAGGGGTGGTCAATCGCGGGCCATGTGGTCCCTTTTATTGGTTCTGTCAACTGGCGGAAAATGATGACGTGTTAGAGGCGGCGCGCAATACGCTGATTATTGCCCTCACCACCTCGCTTGTGGCGACAGCCATTGGCACAATGGCGGCGCTGGCGTTACAGCGCTACTCGTTCCCCTTCAAAAGCTTTTCCGAGGCGACGCTTTATGTACCGATTGTCATCCCCGAAATTGTCATGGGTATCGGCATTCTGGTCTTCTTTAGCGCCGTCTTTGGCTGGGTGAACAGCACGCTGGGCCTGAGCGGCAATAACCGTTTATCGCTGGGGCTGATCACCGTCATTGTCTCGCACATTGCCTTTAGCGTTCCCTTTGTCATCATGGTGGTGCGCGCACGCTTGCATGGCTTTGACAAATCGTTGGAAGAAGCGGCGGCCGATCTGGGCGCCAATGAGTGGATCACCTTCCGTCGGGTAACATTGCCGCTGATTGCCCCTGGCGTCATGTCAGGTGCGCTGCTGGCCTTTACCCTGTCGCTTGATGACTTTATTATCACCTTTTTCACCACCGGCCCCGGCGCTACGACGCTGCCGATCTATGTCTACGGCTTGCTCCGGCGTGTTATCACCCCCGAAGTGAATGCCCTCTCCACCATTTGGATTCTGGCCGTGTTGGTGCTAGTCTTTATCTCGCGCCAGTTGGAACGGCGCAGCGCGTAAATAGCACAACAGCGGATAAGGGCGGGAGCGGATTTTTCGCTCTGTCAGGTGAATCGATTTTACAGGTAAAGCATCTTCATCCTGTAGCATATCCGTTCCCGCCTTCATCCGCTGTTGTGTCTTTCATGATAAAAAGGAGAACATTTGATGACCAAACAACTTGCCAAGCTGCGTTCCCCCGCTATGGCAGCCTTACTCATCCTTAGCCTATTGGTTGCAGCTTGTGGTGGTGGCAGTGAGGAAAGTAGCGCCACCGGCGATAGCACCGGCGACACACCAATCGCCGAAGGCTTTACCTGCCCCGAACCGGCGCCCCGTATGGAGGTCACATCAACGGAAGTGAATCTCTTTGTCTGGACCGAGTACATTCCCCAGGAAGCAATCGACTGCTTTGAGGAAGTCTACAACATCCAGGTCAACAAGGATGAATATTCGACCAACGAGGAGATGTACGCTAAGCTCTCGGCCGGCGGCGCTAACTATGATCTGGTGCAGCCAACCGATTACATCGTCGCGTTGATGATTCGCCAAAATCTCTTGCAGAAACTGGATAAGAGCAAACTACCGGTGTTAGAAGGCTTTGATCCCAATTACCTCGACCAGCCCTTTGACCCCGGCAACGAGTATACCATCCCCTACCAGGCCGGCACCGACGCTATTGTGGTCAACACCGATGTCATCACAGAGCTACCCAAGTCGTGGGCCGATCTCTGGAACCCCGCCTATGAGGGGCGCATGGTGTCGATTGATGACTCGCGTGCCATCATCGGCTTGACCTTGCTGACGCTCGGCTATGACCTCAATTCTACTGACCCGGCGCAACTGGAAGAGGCCAAAACCAAGTTGGCGGAATTGATGCCGAACATTAAGCTGTTTGACAGTGACAGCCCCAAAACGGCCCTGATCGGTGGCGATGTGGATCTAGGGATTGTCTGGACTGGTGAAGCATTTTTGGCGCAGCAGGAAAATCCGGCCATTCAGTTCATCTACCCAAGCGAAGGCGCCATTGTCTGGCAGGATAACTACGCCATCCCCGTTGACGCACCTCATCTAGACGCTGCCTATGCCTTGCTCAACTACTCCCTCCAACCCGATCTCTTCTGGCTGGACATCAACGGGGAGAGCACTACGTTGGGCGCCTTGTATGAGACTTATATCAACTCCAACATTACCAACACCCCCCCCGAAGCCCTAGCCGCCGGTCATCGCATTGAAGATGTGGGCGATGCGCTGCCGCTCTATGACCAGATTTGGACGGAAGTGAAAGGCGAGTAAGGATAGGGAGACAGGTAGACAGGTAAATAGGGCGTGTCTACCTGTTTACCTGTCTCCCTATCTCGATTAACCCCATTCGCTTCGCTTGCGCCCCATCCCAATCACCAACCAAAGCCCACCAATTGGCTAAAGACCGGCCCCGGTAGGATAGGCTGTGATTGGCGCCGGGGATGTTTTGCATCCAGTAGATAAACCATTGGAGACTGTCACCCTGCCAGCGGTCGCAGTTGAGTTGAATTTTTTCGCCGCCGCCGTCGGGGCGCCAATCTTCAATGTCGGTCCAGACATAGGTGGGGTTGCGCCAGTCGTAATCGCGCACGCCGTTGGGGGGATAGTGCGCCCAGCCGCAACGCCCCTCGCCCGGTTTGCCGACAAATTTTTCCCAGAAGAGATGGGGATCGACATGGCGGAAGAGCGCTTCAAATTGGTGGATATGATCTTCCACCGCTTCGGAAGGGCCGCGTTGGTAGTTGTAGTGGTAGACGGTGTACGTTTTGTCCAGTACGGGTAGATCGTGTGGGTCGCGATCACTGTTGCTAATATCACCGTAGCGGCTGGCCATGTTCGATTCCCACAGGTCGATCACCCCGCCATGATAGCCCCAGAGCCAGACTTCTTTGATGCCCCGTTCCATCACCCAGTCCTGAATATTGATACGCGCCATGATGGCATTGTAGTCGGTCATCGGCACGCGATGGCCGGGCTTGCGCCAGGTGGGGAGCGGCTCTAAAAATTCAAGACTATCGACAATGCGGTAACGTAACGAGGGTTGGGCGGTGGGGTCTTTGTAGCCGTGATAGCTGCTGCCTGCTTCGAGCGCCTCGATCACTCGTTGGGTCGTTTGGGCACAGTGGCGACGAATCTGCTCCAGTGGGGCATCGACATCGCCGGTAATCGCCCGATCAATGCGTCCATTCTTCAGCGGGAAATAGTGAACCAACAGAACAGGAATTTCCCATTGCCCTGCTGGATGCGGATGTTGTGTGGGGTGGGCAAGCGGCTGCGTTTCTGGAACGGCTGGATCACCGTTTGACCACAAGCGACGCCACCAGGAGAATAGTGAGTTCACAGGAAAGCCTGTTCTGCTGCCAAAAACGATCCAAGGGGATACAGACGCGGATTGCGGAAACGCGGATTTTTTGTTCGCTGGAATCCATTTACGGCTTCTGTATCCGCGTTTCCGCAATCCGCGTCTGTCCTACAACCCCATCATAAACTGGAAGATCGCGTCGTTGTTCCCCGGCAAGCTCTCATGGGCAAAGTCCGGGTAGATGAGATAAGATTTCTTGGAAGTGATCTTGTTATAGGCGGCGAACTGGGTGGAGGGCGGACAGATGGTATCCATCAACCCCACCGCCATCAACACTTCGCCCCGAATGCGTCTGGCGAGATGTTGAACATCGATGTAGCCCAGCTTCGTAAAAATTTCCGTCTTACGCAAGTGACGGGGATCAAAGCGGCGGAAATATTCACGCAACTCGGCATAGGCGTCTTTGTCCTGGTCAATATCCCAGACCCGTTGGTAGTCACAGAGGAAGGGGAAGACCGGCGCGGCCAGCTTGATGCGCGGCTCCAATGCCGCCGCCGCCAAGGTCAAGCCGCCGCCCTGGCTGCCGCCGGTGGCGCCGACCCGACTGGCATCCACATCGGGCATTGCCATGACAATCTTCGCCAACTGGGCCGTATCGAGGAACATCTGGCGATAGTAGAGCTTCTCCGGCGCATCATCCAGCCCGCGGATGATATGCCCGCGCAATGTCCACCCCTTGACGCCGCCCACATCCTCCGACAAACCGCCCTGACCGCGACAGTCGAGCGCCGCCACTGTGTAGCCCATTGCCACATACCCTAGCTTGTCCACCCAATCACCGGCGTTGCCCGAATAGCCATGATACATCAACACCGCCGGGTGCGGTCCCTTGGCATGCTTGGGTTGCAACAATTTGGCATGAATGCGCGCCCCGCCCACGCCGGTGAAATACAGGTGACTACACTGGGCATAGGGCGTCTGGAACTCTGCCGGCACGAGTTCGACCTTGGGATCGACCGCATTCATCTCGGCCAGCGCCCGCTCCCAATAGTCATCAAAGTCCATCGGTCGCGGGTTGGTGCCCTCGTAGGTATGAAGTTTTTCAAAGGGCATATCAAATAATAATGGCATGGAAATCCTCCTTTGAGATGAGTGATAAGGTGATACGTGCTGCGTGCTGCGTGCTGCGTGATAATAAGTGATAGGTGGAGTGTAACCGTGACACCTGAAGCACCTATTCGTCAGTGCGCAGCACGCAGCACGCAGCACGAATCACGCAATTGTTTGTCGTCGCGGCTGCCCACCATAGATCATCAGCAGACCAAAGAACGCTAGCGCAGCGATGTCGGTGATAAAGATCGTGAGCATGGTGACATGGGGGCCATATGCCTCAAAAAGCTGACCGATAAACCAGGGGAAGAACATAGCGCCGCTGCTGGTGCCGATGAAAAAGCAACTGGTGATAAAACCGGTGATATGGACGCGTCGTTCGGCCCAGGAGAGGGCGACGGCAAAGACCGACGCCATTGCCAACCCGGCCCCGGCCACGCCAATCCAGAGAACTAGTGCCGAGGCCGGCCAGATCAACACAATGGCGACACTAGCGAGACAGCCCAGCAGATCGACCAGGAGAATGTTGCGCGGACGATAGCGAGCAGCAATCGGAATCCCAATCAGCCGACCGATGGTGAAGGTAAGCCAGAAAGTGGAATTGAGATAAGCCGCCATCGTTGCGTCGGCCAACCCCGTTTCCACGGCATAGGTGTAGATCCAGCCGCTATAGCTCACCTCAACGCCGACAAAGAGGAAGAAAAAGACCATCATCAGGCCGACAAAGAGATAGTTGACCGGTTCCGCCACTTCGCTATCGGTGTGGTGGCGAAGGGGGGGACTGGGCAGGCGCACAAACCAGAGTAACACGGGCAACAGTAATAACCCCAGCAACCAGTAAGCCCAAGTAATAGCGCCGCTCCAGTAGATGGCCTGGGCCACGATGAGCGGCGAGAAGAAGGCGCCCAGCCCAAAGAAGAAATGGAGCGCATTCATGTAGGGGCCGACGTTCGGTTGATGCACCCAGACCAGCAGCGTATTGCCCCCCACATCCAACAACCCTTCCGCCATCCCCAGCACCAGCAAGACGAGGATGAGGACGCCCAACAACGAAAGGGTTGGCACCACGAAGACCATCGCCGCCATCACCGCCAACGCCGCCACCATGAGCGGATGGCCCGCCGTGCGATCATAGACACGACCGGCCAACACCGAACCGAGCAGATAGCCGGAGGAACGGGCGAGAAAGAGATAGCTGATCTGGCTCAAGGTGCTGCCGGTGTTCGCTGCCAGCCCGTTCAAGGTCGGCCCCAACGAAGCGGAGACCAGGCCAAGCGCCACAAACGCAATATAATACCCAACCGTCTTCGCCCATTTGCCGTCGCGCTGCAACCACGCCGGCCCCACAACTGTAGAAGTATTCACGAACAATCCTTATTCTGTTGCATCCAGCGACTGGACATACGCGCCGTTGCTGGCGCGCGTCGTGTAGACCTCCGGCCAGATGTTGGTCGCCTTGGGATATTTATCATAGATCATGTCGGCAATGCTCTGTTCCGCCCCCGGCTCAACCAGCGCCACCGTACAGCCGCCGAAACCGGCCCCGGTCAGGCGCGCGCCGTAACAACCAGGGGCGCTGCGCATCGCTTCCACCATTACATCCAGCGCCTCGCTGCTCACTTCATAGTCATCGCGCAGGCTTTCATGGCTGGCATTCATCAGGCGGCCAACTTCCGTGAGATCACCCTGTTGGAGTGCGGCAACGGTCTGCAAGACCCGCTCATTCTCGCCCACAACATGCCGGCAGCGGCGGTAGACGACCGGATCAAGACGATCCTTGTGCGCTTCCAGTTGTTCGCTGCTCACATCGCGTAACGCTTTGATGTTCGGCAGCGCTTGTTGCAGGCGCGCCACGCCGGTTTCACACTCCTTCCGCCGTTGATTGTAGGCGCTGCTCGCCAACGAACGACTCGCTTTCGTATTGCCAATGACCAACGAGCCGCTTTCCGGGAAGGGCACTAACTGATACTCCAAACTGCGACAGTCAATTAGCAGGGCATAGTTTTCAGCGCCCAACATGCTGATAAATTGATCCATGATCCCGCAGTTGACGCCAACAAAGGCGTTTTCAGCGCGCTGGGCGGCCTTCGCCACCTGCGGCCCGGTTAATTTGCCTTCCTGACCGCTGGCATGCATAAAGGCGTGCGCCGTAGCAATTTCTAACGCCGCCGAACTGCTCAGCCCGCTGCCCTTCGGCACATTGCCGCTCACCACCGCATCCATCCCGACCAGGTGCAAACCGGCTTCTTGCAACGACCAGGCGACGCCCTGAATATAGTTGCTCCAGAGAATGTCGTCGTTATACGCCATCTGATCCAAACTAAATTCAAACCAGCCGTCATATTCGACGGAGTAGAGCCGCACCTGGCGGTCGGCGCGTGGGTGAAAGACAATCCGCACATCGCGCTTTAAGGCGACGGGCAGGACAAAGCCATCATTATAATCGGTATGTTCGCCAATCAAATTGACCCGACCCGGCCCCACCGCCACTGCTGTCGGCTCTCCCTGAAAACGCGATTGAAAAGCCTCAATTAAGGTTTGTGTACGAGTATCACTTTTACTCACGATTCTCCCTCTTTTTCACCACACTATACAGATTGAGGTTGCCCTCTTTCCCATCAGCAGCAAAGTTTGTTAACATCTGTAAACCGGCGGTCTGCGCCAACGCGGCCATCTCTGTTTCATCGATCTGGTGGACATAGCGTACGGCATAGCCGCCCTGCTGCCAGGGCAGGAGCGCATCGCCCGGCTCCACCTCGGCACTGGTCAAGCCGATAGTCTGCCATGCAATCTGCTTGCGGACAAACCGCTCACTGCGTAAAAATTGCCAGTGCGAAAAGATCAGAACGCCCGTCGGCGCCAACAAGGTCGCCAGGCTCTGCCCTACCTGCGCCCGCAGAGTATATCCCGGCACATGGTGCAACGCGGCCAGACAGACAATCAGATCAAACGAAGCGGGCTGCAATGCCAACGGCACAAACCAATCGGGCGCTGTAAAATCGGCTGCACGAAAGGTGGTCTGCACCCTCCTTAAATCACGGGTGTTCTCCGTCGCCAGCCGCAACAATTTTTCATCGCCATCGACACCTGTATATACACAGCGAATATTCCACTCTTCCAGCATCCACGCCCAACGCCCATTACCACAACCTACATCCAATACTTGCAATGGCCGATCCGTCGGTGGCAGCGGTAACCAAGCCCGCAACGCCTGCCACCCAATCGGCAACCCTGCCCGCGTCGCATCAAACGGCTCTGCCACCGTGGCGTAAAACTGTCGATTCAAGGCCAGCAGCCGTTGTTGCGTTGCCTTGCTCATACGGTTCATGGTCATGGCGGATCTATGGTATAATTCGTGCTGCGTGAATCGTGGCCTTCGACAGGCTCAGGCCACGATTCACGCAGCACGAATCACGTAGCACGTTATCACGAATCAACAAGCAATGAAACGCATCATCCCGTTGGAAGAAATTCCACAAGACATTCTCGAAAAGACGGAAGCCTGGCAACGCAAACGCAGCGGCTATGATCCCGCCGCGCACAGTGCGCAACTGCACGCCATCTTCCAACGCATCCTCAAGACGCCCGCCGCCGACTGGGATATGCGCACAAGTCTAAAGACTATTTTATCCCGCTTTCCCAAGGACGGCAAAGGGTTCTACTCCAAAGCGGAGTTAATTGCCGGCTACCGCTACCTGGTCGCCGAGGGCGATCTGGAAGCCGACCCGCTGCTGATGACGCGCATCCAGATGAAGCCCATGCGCACCCAAAGCGGCGTGGCGCCGGTAACGGTCTTGACCGCGCCGGCCGGTTGCCCCGGCAAGTGCATTTTTTGTCCTGATGACTGGCGGATGCCTAAAAGTTATATCTATGACGAGCCAGGCTGTCAACGCGCCGAGCGTGATGGTTTTGACCCCTATCGCCAGACCCTGGGGCGCATTCAATCCTTTGAAAGCATCGGCCACGACGCCGAAAAGGTGGAATTGCTGATCCTGGGCGGCACTTGGAGCGCCTATAGCAGAGATTACCGCGAATGGTTTATCCAGCGCTGCTTTGATGCCATGAACGCTGCCGGCAACCCGACCTATCCGGGGTCGGTTTCGTTGCTCGATGCCCAACAGCAAAATGTCACGGCATCGCACCGCAACGTGGGGCTGGTGATCGAAACGCGCCCCGACTGGGTGACGCCCGAAGAGATTCGCCACCTGCGCAAACTGGGCGTGACCAAAGTACAGATCGGGGTACAGAGTCTCGACGATGAAATTTTGACCCTAAATAAGCGCGGTCACGATGTGCAGTCAGTGCGCCAGGCGTTGGGCTTACTGCGCACAGCGGGGTTCAAGCTGCATCTACACTGGATGCCCAATCTCTACGGCGCCACGCCGGCCAAGGATCGCGCCGATTTTGCCCGCTTCTTTAGCGACTCGGCCATCCGCCCGGATGAATTGAAAATCTATCCCTGTTCGCTCATCAAGGAGACCGAATTATACGACCGCTGGCTGGCCGGCGACTATCAGCCCTATAGCGAAGCCGAACTGGTCAATTTGCTGGCCGATGTCAAGCCGACGATTCCCCCCTATACACGGGTCAACCGGCTTTTCCGCGACATTCCGGCCCATCATATTCAGGCTGGAGTCAAATTGAGCAACTTGCGTCAGGTGGTGCATGAAGAGTTGGCGCGCCGTGGGCAACAGTGCGGCTGTATTCGCTGTCACGAGATTAAACGCCGCACCGTCACCGCCGACGAACTCGAATTGCGCACCTACACCTATGACACCGACTTGACGCGGGAACATTTCCTCCACTTTGTCACCCATGAGCGGAGTCGCCAGCCGGGCTTGATCGCTGCCTTTTTGCGCCTGAGTCTGCCCCTGGCGCCAGGTGTCGGCAGCCGCGCCTTTCTCGATGAAATTGCGGAGAGCGCCATGATCCGTGAAGTGCATGTCTACGGCCCCGCCCTCGCTATCGGCGGCGAGAGTGAAGGGCAGGCGCAACATGTCGGCTTGGGGACCCGTCTGCTGGACGAGGCGCGACGCCTCAGTCGGGCAGCCGGTTTCCAGCGCATCAGCGTGATCGCGGCGACCGGCACCCGCGGCTACTACGCTGCCCGTGGCTTTGAGCAAGGTGAGTTGTACATGACAGGAAATCTCTAATGCTTGAGCAATACAAAGCGGAAATTTGCGAATTACATGACTTTTTTCAGGCGTGGTTTACCGGTGCGCTGGCGAACACCGATGCCAACTTTGCCCGCTTTGCCGATGTAATGGCGGACGGCTTCGTCATCATCAGCCCCGCTGGGAAACTCAGCGAACGCCCCGCCTTACTCACTGGCTTGCGTGCGGCCCACCAACGCCAACCCGGCATTCGCATCTGGACGCAAAACCACCAACTGCGTCACCAGGTTGGTGGCCTGGCCTTGTTAACCTACGCAGAGTGGCAGGAAAGTGCCGTTGGCACAACGGCGCGCCTGAGTACGGTACTCTTTCAAGCCCAAGCGGGCACGCCCAACGGCGTTGTGTGGTTGCATGTCCATGAGACATGGTTACAGCAGTGACGTGGAAAGGAAATAAACCTATGGCAACAAAGATAGTCGCGGAACTGGCTGAACCGCAGGCAACTGTGCTGGTTGAAGCGGTAGCCGCGGCGCGTTACATGGTTAATGCCAGCGGGGATAAGACTGACGTTGTTTTACCATTGCCCGTCTGGGAAAAACTTTTGGAATGGTTAGAGGATGTCGAGGATCGGGTATTGGTGCAAGCCTGGTTGCCTAAGCTAAAACAGGGGCCAAAAGCAAGCGGCGCATTAAAATGGGATGATGTAGCTGATGTGTGGGACGATGACCAATCCGTATGATCTTTAAAGCAATCAATCACGAATCAAGCTGGCATCTCATCACCAGAGCGCGGCGGTTCTCCTCCTTGGCGGGTTAGGATGCGATAAAACGCATCCATATCGGCGCGATTTTTTCTTTCCTCGAAAAAGCTAACAGTTTCCATAGCCGATAATTTTTCTGCGATTGCCACGGTAATAAAATTATTAATGCTTGTCCCGTCACGCTTGGCGACTTTGGCGACCGCAGCTTTCAACGATTGCGGCAGCCGTAGAGCATAAGTGGCTGGTTGTGTCATGATCGAATCCTCCAGATCGCCTCTTTGGGTTGTAGTAGCGCTATCCCAAACCGTTGTGGCGCTTGCCCATAATCACGCAAGTTAAATGTAACAATCATATCGGCCCGACCATTGATGGCTATCTCCAAAACCATTTCATCACCTGGATCACGCAATTGTGGTCGCCAGAAAAAATATTGCATCACTGGTTCAGCTAACGCAATAATGCCATTTACAAAGGCTAGGGCATCTTTTAGGTTGATCCCGCTGGCTCGATAATGTTCCGGTAATGTACACTTTGCCTCATACTCAATGGCAAGAGCGACACTGACCAAAAGCTGGGCTTGTCCAAGATAAGCCGCTTTTAAAATTGCCGCCGATGCCCCTGTTGGGCTACGCATACTTGCAATGATCACATCAGTATCTAAGACAACTCGCAACATACTGATATCATTAGGAGTTACGCAGTTGACGGGCGCTACCAGAGACCTGTCAGGTTTCGCAAACCTGACAGGTCTTGTCCAACTGCGTAACCCCTAATCATATACAAGATGATCTGAAATGTCAAGCTTATGAATTTGATGTTTAATGGGGGTGTATCTATGCAAAATACTGGAGATGCGCTGTTTACTGCACAATAGTTCCTTTGGTGGCAGGAGTTCTTTGCTAGCTCTGCAACGACCTACACAAGGTGTTGACAAATTTCGATTTTAAGCTGTTAGGAGTTACAAACTTGTCTGCGGCTCATTCAGCACAGATGCAAAATTAGCGGGATAGACAAGCTTATAGACCACAAATTTCGACAAAATTATTGTATTAACTTTTTGAAATCTTCTCAATTTCTGATATACTTTATCCCTTGTAGCTTCCTGGAAAAGTTCCAACATCTTCACACAACACAATCTCTTGTGCGAACGGCAAGAGGATCTCGTTGTAATCGTTGCAAGCAAAATTTATTGTGCGCCCATCGCTTTGCCGCAACCCTGCCGTACAATCTAGAAAGCATTACCCATGTTGCTACGTTTCATCGATAATTTGTAACTACTCAACTCCTAGCCGGTCCGTGACCGGCGCCACCACCGCCGGTCACGGACCGGCTAGGAGCGGGCTGAGTAGTTACGATAATTTTAGCATTTATCACACCTTGAAAGGATCGATCATGTCCAAAATTATTCGCTATCTTTTGGTGGTTGGCTTTGCCTTTGCCTTCACCCCCTCCCTGGTGTGGACGCAGGATCAAGTTGAGCCGACCGCGAGCGAGGAGCCGGCCGACTCGACTAACCTTACCCTCACCCTTTATCTGCCGTTAGTGCAGAGCGGAGCAGCGGATCAGGTGGCGCAAGCCGAGGCCGATCCAGTCAACGCGTCCGCCGCCGGCGTTACGTACTACGTCAGCACAACCGGCAACGACAGCAATGACGGCCTCGCCGTCGAACGAGCCTTTCGCACCATTCAACGCGCCGCCGACTTGGCCAATCCCGGCGATACCGTTTGTGTGATGGGCGGCGTCTATGCCGATGACAGTCGGGAAAAGTTTGTCTACTTGCAGATTACACGCTCAGGTCAGCCCGGCGCTTATATTCGGTATCAAGCCTGTGCCGGGCAGACCGTGCGGCTTCAGTCAAACAATGCTTGGATCCTGGTGCAAATTGGCGCTTCGTACATTCAGTTTGAAGGCTTTGAACTGATGGGCAATAATGACAGCCTCACCTACGACTACGCCTATAGCCGGCGCAACGACGCGATCCCGGAAACCAACGGCGCCGGCCTCTGGATTGGTGGCGTAGACAGCGCCGCGCCTACGCCCCACCATATTGAAATTCGGAAAAACAAAATTTTCAAATGGCCGGCCGCGGGCATTCACACCGGCTTTGCCGACTATATCACCATTGAAGACAACGTGGTCCACTCCAACGCCTGGTATAGCCGCTATGCCGACAGTGGGATCGCGATCTGGTATCAACGTGACGTCGATAACTTTACCGGCTATAAAAACTTCATCCGGCGCAATATTGTTTATAACAACGAAAGTTACATTCCGTGGAAGGATAGCGGGCAGATTTCAGATGGGAACGGCATCATTGTCGATTTAAATCAGTCAAACAATTACCAAGGCCGCACCTTGATTGCCAACAATCTGGTCGTCAACAACGGTGGCACCGGCATTCACACCTACCGTAGCGCCCATGTAGACATTTACAACAATACAGCCTACTTGAATGCACGCAGCCCGGCGCTGAATTATTGCACCATTTGCGCCACCGCCAGTAGTGATATCCAGATTCGGAACAACATTATTCATGCGCGCCCAGGCAAGCCCAGCAATAAGGCAGACACGCGTAATAGTGCGGTTTCCTATGACTATAATCTTTACTTCGGCGGCCTGGTCCCCCAAGAACTGGGACTCAACGATCAGATTACCAACCCCCGTTTTATCAACCCCAACACCGATCTGGCTGTTGCTAATTTCCGGTTAGTGACCTATTCGCCGGTGCGCAATACGGGCGATTGCGCCACCGCCGTTAGCCCAGCCTTAGGCGGCAGGCAACGACCGCAAACCTTATGCGATATTGGGGCTTATGAACAATAGGCATCAATCGTTGATGGCAATATCGTTGTGCGACAAATCGGGTTTCTCTCAGAAACCCGATTTGTCATACATCATCGTAAAACTCAGCTCCAGCTTTTGGTCCTACTTTGATGACCTCAACCAGCAAAAGATCATCCTCTTTCTAATTGTAAAAGCGGTTCAGCCCTTTACCCACATCCCGGCGTCAACCGGAAGAGACCACCCGTCCCCGTGCCGATCCACAACGCGCCATCGGGCGCCGTCGTCACCGCCAGCAGCGGCCAGACCAGCATCACCCGTTCGGCGATCATCTGTCCATTTGCGGCGCGACCGACGCGGTAGAGACCGGGATCGCGGCCATATTGCCCGAAAAAGATCGTGCCATAGGCCCAGGTGATCCCCGTCGGCGCCGAGGTATTGAGCAGATCGACCACCGGCAATGAGTACCAGGGCTGCGGTGAAGTAAGCGCCAAGGGGAAACCATAATAAGGGGTCGATTCTTCCGGCGTCCCAGGCGGCGTACTGCCGGGGTCGAAGAGATCAACCTCATCCCCGGCGCTCACATTCTCCGGCACATTGGTGGCGCCATTGTCGGTAAACCAGAGGCGACCGGACGGGTCAGTCGTCAAGCCATAGGGGTTACGCAGGCCGCGCGCCGCCGTCTCAAAGACCTCGATCTTATATTCGCTCAGCAACCGGTCAATCGGCGCTCGCAACAGACGCGCCGCAAAGCGATTGCCACCGGTGACTACATTGAGCGCGCCCGCTTCCGCCATGCCGACAATCGGCCCATCAGAATAGCCGTCGCGCACGCCGCCGGCGGCAATGTAAAGATAGCCGTTGGCGACTGCAATCCCATTGTTGGCGTGGAAGAGTTGACTGTTGACCGCAAACCCACCGGCCAACGGTTTATAACTGCCGCCATCGGGAATCCAGCCGACCTCGCCGGCGCGGTTGAGGAAGAGCGCACCATTACTATAGGTGATGCCGGTAATGCGGCTCGACTCGCGCATGATCTCCTGGGGCGTATAGCGACTGGCCGGGTCATAGACCAGAATGGAACGGCTGGGATGATAGGCATCGTACAAAATGTTGGGGTCGGGTTGACCATCCAAAGACACATCCGTTGCAATAAAGAGCCGACCATCCGGGGCAAAGGCCAACGCCGTAATCCCCCGCTGATTGTCCGGCAGATGTTGATCGATGCAGAAGCCGCCGCGCGGTTGCAACCAGGCGTCACTATCCGCCGGCGCGGGCAAACCAAGGGCTGCTTGCATACCACCGGGTGTGTTAGCCGCCCGCACCGGTGCGCTACTGGCTGGGGCGGGCGCTTTCACTTCGTTGCCGGCCGCACCGGCTGTCGCCGCCTCGGTTGATGGCGCGGCGGCGGCCAGGATGCCGGTCGCAACGACAGGTGACGAGACGAGCGCTAAGGATTGGAGCAAGGGCGTCAGTTGCCCAGCTTGCGGTTCGACGCCGCAACTGATGGGCAAAATCAGGTCATTGTTCACCACCTGTAATGGCTCATCCGCCGGGTTGGCGCAGACATCACTCACTGAATCAACATTGAGCGCACCGACTCGCAACCAACGTTCCGCACTCCTGTTCTCGTCAAGCGGTGTTGTGCGGGTGACTACTTCGGTCGCCCGTTGCGCCAGGGCGCCTAACTCGATCCAGCGTCGCACCAATGTCTTGTCCGCGGCCGGTAAGGCGCCGATGAGGGGCATTTTGCCGCTCTCCAATACCTGCCATAGCACCGAATTGGTTGGATCGCCGGGAATCACTACCGGTCCGCGCATACTGCCGGCCATCAAAGGCTCATAAGCCGTCACTTGTAAATTCAGTTGCTTGACCACGCCGCTATGACAGGCGATACAGGTGCGTTGAAAGATGGGCTGAATATCCTCTTGGTAGCCCACACTGTCCGTGACCGTAACACGCATCGTTGTCGTCGCGGACGTGACTGGGTTGGTATTGCTAATGGTAATCAAATCGGTGATCTGTACCAAGCTGCCCCGCTGAATCCGCCCGGTGCGACAAGAGGCTGCTTGCGGCGTCTCCCGCACATTGCTATTTTGCAGCGCAATGCCATAGGCCGTCTGTCCTAAAGCCAGACACGCTTGGAGTTGTTCAATGTTCTCAAATGGTTCGAGCTTTACTTGTACATCGCCACGAAGGTTTGGTTCGTGAAACGGGATCGTCGGGCCGGCGACAGTCAACGGTTCGGGTAGTTGGAGTTGCGGCGGAAGAGGAGGAGCAGCGGTTGGGCTACAGGCGGTTGTGATCACCGCAAGCACAGTTAGCGAAAGATAAAATTTCCAAAATCGACAAAACATAATCTCACCACTAAACTAGGACCACACACAAAAGTCATAGCAACATCGGGGTGTGGGCGCGCCCGATTGACGACAGCCGGGCCGGCTAGGCGCAAAGCCGGCAGACGAATCGCTCGTTCTCTACCCCCTTTAAGCCGCGTCCCCACCGGGGTACGCGGTGGGCTGCGGCTTAGAGCAGGCGTAGCAGTTGTTTACGTTTCTTGTAACATCAGACGCGCATGGGCAATATCGGCATGAATTTGAGCGATCAATTCTTGAATAGTACTAAAACGTTGTTCATCGCGCAAACGCACAATGAACTCGACAGTAATCACTTGCCCATACAGGTCGCCCGAATGCCCGGTTGGTGGGAAGTTCAGGAGATGGGTTTCCAGCCGTTGCTGAACCCCATCGACCGTGGGGCGCACCCCTAAATTCGTGACACTATTGAAATAGCGTGGTTCGCCGCCAATGGGCGCCGTTGTTCGCGTGGCATAGACGCCATTTTTCGGCAACAACTTATTCGGCGTCAACTGGATGTTGGCGGTAGGGACGCCAATCTGGCGCCCGCGTTTATCGCCATCAATCACTTCACCGGTAACATGATAATACCGCCCCAACAATTCAGCGGCGGTCGTCACATCCCCCTGTTGCAACGCTTCACGAATCGTGCTGCTGCGCACAGGGCGGGCGCTCAGGGTAAAAGGATCAATAACATGGAGGGTATAGCCCAGTTCCTCCCCCAACGCCCGCAATGCGTTCAAATCACCTTGGCGGCCACGCCCCAAAGCAAAATCGGGACCCACGACCAGACCGGCCAATCCTAGATGTTTTTTCAACAGAAGAATAAAGTCGCGCGCTTCCAAGGCGGCAATCTCGCGCGTAAATTGTTGGATTACGCCAAAATCGAGCCCCAGTTGACCGGCCAATGTCAGCCTTTCCGCCGGCGTTGTCAACAGGAAATGGGGAAGCTCCGGGCGCAGAACGGCCAACGGGTGGGGATCAAAGGTGATCAAACCGGTTTGCGGCGGTGCTGTCACGGCGCCGGTGGCAAAGGCCGCGTTCGCCACCGCGATCACTTGTCCCAACAGCGCCTGGTGGCCGCGGTGGAGACCATCGAAATTGCCGATCGTGACAAAAGATGACCCAGTGAGCTGCGCGCCTGTTATGTTTTCAAACCGCTGCATAGCCATTCGCCTATACTAAGGTAACTACTAAGCCCGCTCTTAGCCGCGCCTAAAAGGCAACCGGTGACCGGCGATGGGGTTGCCGGTCACGGACCGGCTACGAGCTTAGGCGTTACTATACTAGATACTTAAAGCGGAGCGCCGGCAAACCACTTGTCGGCCTTCCACAGGTATTCGCCATTGCCGGCTGATGCCGGCTGCAAAGCGTGTAAAATCCCCAACAACACACCCTCCGACGTTACCCCTTTTGCCAATGACGGCAAGGGCTGCGTCGCCGGATTCGGTAGCGCTACCACCTGTCCATGCCCCAAACGACGACTCGCTTCCGCATCTAGTTTCAACTCCGGCAGTGGTAGACCATAGCCCAACGGCAGCAAGAGCTTCTCCAGCGTTTCTGCCTGTCCAGCCGCTTCAACCGCCGCCAAAGTATGGGCATCGGCTAAGGCAAAAGGGCCAGCCGCTTCACGACGCAGTGCGGAAAGATGGGCATGGGTTTGCAGCGCCAGACCAAGGTCGTGGGCCAGACTGCGAATGTAAGTGCCGGCAGAGCAGCGCACGCGTAAGGTGATTTGGTCAGGTGGGCGAAAATCGATCAATTGAAGCTGGTGAATTGTCACTGGCCGTGGCTCTACGGTGACCGTTTCCCCACGCCGTGCTTTGTGATGCAGGCTCTCTCCCTCTTGTTTCAGGGCGGAATAGATCGGCGGCAGTTGCCTAATCTCGCCACGGAAGGTTGCCAATGCCGCTTCAATCGCCGTTACGGTCAGTGGTGGAACCGGGCTTTCCGCAACGACGGCGCCCATGCGGTCATACGTATCAGTCGCCGCGCCCAGCGTAATTTCGGCGTAATATTGTTTGTCATGACCCTGGTAATACTCGACCAGCCGCGTCGCCTGCCCCAAACAGAGGACGAGAACGCCGCTTGCCATCGGGTCGAGCGTGCCGGTATGGCCGATCCGCCGTTGCCCGCTCCAACGGCGAACCAATTGCACAATGTCATGGCTGGTGTGGAGACGAGGGGGTGTTGCTACCGCCGAACCCTCTGGCTGCGGTTGCGCAGGGGGGGCTGGTAAGCCGGGTTTATCCACGATCAAGAGACCGTGATAGTGGCTTTCACGACGAGGCACGCGCTGTTTTTCTCCATAACTTTGTGTAAAGGATGAAGGATGAACGATGAAGGATGAAAATGGCCATCCTTCTGTACTTTTCATCCTTCATCCCTCATCCTTCATCCTGGTTTAGTCGCACCCTGGCGCTGGGCTTCCTTGAGTGCAGCAACCACTCGTGGCGTCACCTCCGCCAGTGTGCCGGGAATGGTGCAACCACTGGCGGGGGGATGACCGCCGCCGCCTAACTGAAAGGCTACAGCGCCGACATCATAGCCGGGCTTGGCCCTAAAACTACATTCTACCGCCAATTGTCCCTTTTCGTCTACTTTTTCAGTAAAGGTTGCACTAATCTCTGCTTCCGTGGCCGTTACCAACATGCTGCTCAACTGGCCGTCATCTTTGGTGCCGGCGCGGGTCATCTGTTCACGGGACAGCGTTGTCCAGATCACGCCGTCTTCCAGGTGTAGATCACTTAGCACCATGCCCCACAATTGGAAGACTCGGAAAGAGCGGCGATTCAACGTGCGTGCGATGATATCGGCCATATTGGCGCCGCCTTTCATCAGCAGCACCGCTGCTTCCATCACCGCCGGCGTGGTGTTGCTGGTGCGAAAGCCGATGGTGTCAGTGACGATGCCGGTCAACAGACATTGCGCCAAGGGACCGGTAAGGGGTACAGAAAGCGCCTGGGCCAGCGCGACCAACATCTGGCAGGTGGCGGCGTAAGCGGGCGCTACCCAGTTCCATGTCCCAAAGTGCGTATTGGTGATATGATGGTCAATCACCAACAGCGGAACCTGGGCGTGAGCCTCTGGCCGAAAGACCGCCCCCATGCGATCCGGGCTGGAGGCATCCAAACAAATAATGAGATCGTAGCTGTTGGCAACGGAAGCAGGGGCGATGATCTGCTCACTGCCGGGCATAAAGCGGAAATCGGTGGGCGTGCGGTCGTGCATCGCCAACACGGGCGTCTTGCCCAGGTGGCGCAAGAGCCAGCCCATGCCAAGCAAGCTGCCATAGGCGTCGCCATCCGGGTTGATATGGCTGACACAGAGGATGCGCTTGGGCTGCCGGATCACTTCAATCACAGTTGCAAGCATGTTTGGTTCGGTCATCATAAAACAAGTAAGTGAACATAAAATGAGCGTGTACACGCTGAATTTCGACCGAAACTCAGCGTGTACACGCTCATAACAACTGCTACACACAACACCGGTTAGCTGGCCGGTGAACTTTCCGTAACGACGGGCGACTGTTCCCGTTCTTTGGCGATCTGTTGCAAAATCTCTTGCACACGTCCAACTTTTTCTGGCGTATCGTCATAGTAAAAGAGTAATTCCGGCACCAGCCGCAAGGAGCAGCGTTCGGCTAATTGCGTGCGCAGGTAGGGGGTCGCCTTGCGCAGGTGTTTGAGCATCTCCGCACGGGAGACATCCTCTTGTTGATGGCTGACAAAGACCTTCGCATTCCGTAGATCACGACTCACCTGAACCCCCGTGACCGTCAACAAGCTGAGATGGGGATCATCCAGCTCGTTGCCAATCATAATGCTTAACTCCTCATAGAGCAATTCGGTCACGCGTTGTTGTCGGATATTATTCATAACAACTCTCCCTCGTCGTAAAGGCGGCATGGCCGCTGTTCATCGGCGCTTCCGTTCCCGCTCATAGCCGGTCACGGACCGGCTATGAGCGCGATTGCGACTGACAAACAGCGAACATGCTGTCTAAGAACGGTGCTATCCAACAAATGCAGGCAGGCTTGGTAGAGTTGGTTGGTTTATTCGGTGATTGGGTGATTGGCTATACAACAATCACCCAATCACCGAATTTTTATCGAACCCGTTGCTTCTCGAACAGTTCGATGATGTCTCCTTCCAGCAGTTCATCCTGACCAGTCAGTTTGATACCGCACTCGTAGCCTGTCCGCACTTCGTTGACATCTTCTGTAAAGCGGCGCAACGTTTCGACGCGCACGC
The DNA here is from genome assembly GCA_021405325.1 of Caldilinea sp. CFX5. The sequence continues at coordinate 30,466 of QWII01000084.1, forward strand.
CCTCCAAGACGGTTTTGCCGCCACGTATCACACGGGCCATCGCATTGCGTTTGGCCAGCCCATCCTGGATCATACAGCCGGCAATCATACCGCGCCGTAATTTAAATACCTGCAAAACCTGAGCATGACCTAGCACCCGATCTTCGTAGACCGGCTCCAACATGCCCTGCAACGCCAATTCGACATCTTCGATCATCTTGTAGATGATGTCATAATGACGAATTTCGACGCCGGAATTCTCCGCCCGCACCTGCGCCGCCTTATCGGTATGGACGCTAAAGCCGATGATAATGGCGTCGCTGGCTTCGGCCAACATCACATCGGACTCGGAGATGTCACCGATGCTGGCCTGGAGAATCTTGATCTCAACTTCTTCGTTCTTGATCTCCTGCAAACTATTAACCACCGGCTCCAACGTACCCTGCATATCGGCGCGGACGATCAGGTTGAGCGTCTTGGTCTCGCCACCTTCCAGGCGGGCAAAGAGATCATCCAGCGACACCTGCGGGCGGGTCGGCGCTTTGGCGGCTTGCGCGGCGGCCAACTGGCGCTCTTCGGCCAGGCGGCGCGCTTCGCGATCCGATTTCAACACCTCAAAGTGATCACCGGCGGTCGGCACTTCTTGAATGCCCAGGACCACCACCGGTGTACTCGGCCCCGCTTCCTTGAGCGGTTTGCCGTCATGGGTGAACATCGCCTTGATGCGTCCCCAAGTGTTGCCGACCAGAATGGCGTCGCCCTGGTGGAGCGTGCCATTTTGCACCAGCAAGGTAGCGGTGACGCCGCGGAATTTGTCCAACTCCGCTTCGATGACCGTGCCGACGCATTGCCCCTTGGGGTTGGCTTTGAACTCTTCCACTTCGGCCACGATCAAGATGTTCTCCAACAGATCTTCAATGCCGATGCGGTTGAGCGCACTGAGCGGCACCATAATGGTGTCGCCACCCCACTGTTCGGGTTGTAAGCCTTCCTGCGCCAGTTCATCCATCACGCGCTGGGGGTTGGCGTTGGGCTTATCGATCTTGTTGATGGCGACGATGATAATGACGCCGGCGGCGCGCGCATGACTGATCGCCTCTTTGGTCTGTGGCATGACGCCGTCATCGGCGGCGACAACCAACACGACAATGTCGGTGACTTGAGCGCCACGGGCGCGCATGGAGGTAAACGCTTCGTGGCCCGGCGTATCCAGGAAGGTGATCTTGCGGCCATCCACCGAAACTTGATAGGCGCCGGTGCGCTGGGTGATGCCACCAGCCTCGCCGGCGGCGACATCCGTATTGCGAATGCGATCCAGCAGCGTCGTCTTGCCATGATCGACATGGCCCAGTACAGCCACCACGGGGGGACGAATGACCATATCCTTCTCGGCCCCTTGACGGATGACCTTCTGGATTTGCGAACGCTTGCTGCGCGCCGCCGGTTCCGGTTCGGCATCCGCCGCCGGGGCCTCAGCTTCGGCTTTGTTCTCCGGCCATTTGACCTTGACCCGTAATTCTTCGCCTAAAATCACCGCCGTATCATGATCCAGGCTATGGGTGATCGGCGCCATAATGCCATATTGCATGAGCACTTTGATGAGATCAATCGGGCTGCGCTCCATAAGCGTCGCCAGGTCGCGCACCGTGATAAAGTCACCAACAACAATTTCGGTGGGCGCTTTGGCTGCCGGCGCGGCTTTGGGCGCCGGGGCGGTCTTCACCGGTTGTTGCGGCCCTCTAGGGGGCTGTTGTGCATTCCGTTGAGGCTGCTGCGGCTGTCCGCCCCGCTGTGACTGTTGCGGCTGTGGTCCGCCCCGCTGCTGCGACTGTTGCCCACCCTTTTGTGGCTGTTGCGGTTTTTGTGGCTGTTGTGGTTGCCCCTTTGGCGGCTGTGGTTTGTTCTGCTGCTGCGCCGGACGCGCCGGCTGCCCGTTTTGTTGCGGCTTCCCGCCGCCGCCTTTATTTGGTGCGCCCCCCGGTTTGCCATTATTATTATTTGGGCGTTGTTGAGTTTGCGTCTTGTCTTGTGTTGCCATTCTTTTCATTCCCTTCTCTACTACCATCGATGGCGGTATCGCACCAATAATGTAGCTCTTCACTTGCCCGCTAGGCTGCTGTGAACCCCATCATTGATTGGGCATACCGCCCAGCCGATTGCGCTCCCGCGTCCAACATTACGGCACAAACGCGCCGTACCGCCCTTTGCGCGCAGTTCGGCAACGATATCGGCCAAGGTCCAATGCGTACCGGAGGAAGTGCTGTGACGCTTACGAAAGCTTGACCTGCTGTGTGCGCTTGTCGCGCGCTATTGGAGACACGCCTGTTTTAACAAAAACAGGCGGTGGTCACAATTGCTGCGACACGCTTACAGTAGAGAGTTGGCTGAAAGACCCGGATCAATTTTACTAACCCGCCAAAAGCAGGAGCAGACCCAACCTGTTGGGTAACCAGGGTGAGGAAAGAAGCGAGGAAGAAAGGAGGCGGAGAGGAGGCTTCCCATTGTCACCTGTTCATGGTGACCTCCGCGCCTTGCTTCATCGCGTCTTCCGGCATTTCAGCACAATCGGCCAAGCTAACGATACTCCAGACGGTAGTGTTCAGGAGGGGCGGTTGTCGGTCGCTGCCGTTCAACCATTCGCCGCTGTCTACCACACGCCATAAGGAGCAGGTTTTACATGTCGCCATAGCTACTATCCGCCGCCAATGTTAGCCGCACCATCATTTGTTCCTATTCCAGATTTTTACACTTTCATTAAAGCGGTGCACCACCAATTGAAACCATTATCAATTGGGGACACCGCTGCCATCTACTTCCGGCAAAGTTGCCAGAAACGCTTCTAACAGCTTACGGTCTTCGGCCGTAACATTTGTGCGCAACGCCTGATTCAGGCGATTGCTCTGTAACACGGTTGCGATACAACGGCGCGTCGGGTGGATATAGGCGCCGCGCCCGGCTTTTTTACCGGTGGGATCAATCATAACCCCCTGCGCGGTGCGCACCACCCGAATCAAGCCGCGTTTGCCGGCAATTTCACGACAGGCAATGCACGTCCGTTGCGGAACATGCTTGACCCGTGGACTCTGCTTTTTCTTGTCCATCTTTCCTGGATCATAAAACAGTAGGCAGTAAGACAGTTACTCAGTAAGATAGTAGTTCAGTGTGACAGTAGCTGAGTAACTGTTTCACTGAGTTACTGTCCTACTGTCTGTCTTCCGCCGTTTCACACTAGAATTAGAAATAGCCGCCAAAGTCATCGTCGTCACCAAAATTGGTGCGCCGCTTTTTCTTCTTGGGCGCCTTTTTGTCAAACTTTTCGGGCTGACCCTTCTTGGCCGCTTTGGTTTTCTTGCCTTTGTTGCCCTTGGCCTTGCGGTCTGTGGCCTCGTCCCAAATATCCTCTTCCTCCGGCGGCGCCGCATCTTCATCAATACCGGCGAGGAGTTCTTCGGGAATTTCAATTTCGGCCTCGGCGAAGGCGGTTTCCCGGCGCCGTTGGGCCATGCGCGCCCGCAACATGTCCGCCGTGATCACCTGGGGCAGTTCATCCGGGCGAGTGATGGGGGCGGCAGTCGGCGCTTCTTCTTCCGCCACTTCTTCCACGGGGGGTTGCACGGCCCGCGGTTCCTCCACCACCGCTTTGCGCGCCGGGCGCACTTCTTCGACCGGCGCCTCTTCCTCTTCGTCGAAAGAGACTTCCGGTGTCATGGCCAATTCGCCCTTGGCCGCTTCCAACGCCGCCGACCAGGCATCTTCCGTTACCCGCGGCATGGGCGCTTCGGTCAACGAACTGAGATCAGGCAGGGCCGGCATGGTGCGGCTTTCGCGCTCGTCATCCAGCGACGGGAAGACATCGTCCAACCCTGTGCGGCCAAAGGCGTCTTGCACCTCGTCATCGTCCTCAGCCGTGTTGCGCAGCGACTGGGCGACTTCCCACAGCCGGTCGTTGGAACTGGACTGCTGTTCACTGAGTAGAATGCGCTCGGCCACACTGAGCAGATCATCGGACTTGCGGTTGACCTCGGCCTTAGCCCGTTCAAAGACGATCTGATCCAAGCCTTCAGCTTTGGCTTCGGTTTCGCTCTTAATATCAATGCGCCAACCGGTCAGCTTCGCCGCCAGCCGGGCGTTCTGCCCTTCCTTGCCGATAGCGAGACTCAACTGGCGATCGGGTACGACCACCACAGCGGTCTTCAACGAGGACTTCTCGTCCAAAATGACATTGTTGACCTTGGCCGGGCTAAGGGCGTTGGAGATATAGGTGGCCGGGTCGGCGCTCCATTCGACAACGTCGATCTTTTCGTTGGAGAGTTCGTTGACAATATTTTGAATGCGCAGGCCGCGCATCCCCACGCAACTACCTACCGGATCGACGCCCGGCACAGTCGCCACCACCGAAGCCTTGCTGCGGGCGCCGGGTTCGCGGGCAATTGACTTGATTTCGACAATGCCGTCGCGCACTTCGGGAATTTCCTGCTCCATCAGGCGGCGCAAGAGGTTGCGATGGGTGCGGCTGAGCTTGATGACCGGGCCACGGGTGCTTTTGTGGACATCGACCACATAGACCTTGATAAAATCCCCGCGGCGCAATTTTTCACTGGCGATCAACTCATCGCGCATCATCAGCACTTCGTGCTTTTCGTCGAGCAGAACCGTCACCGCGCCGGATTGGGCGTCGATGCTGCGCACTTGAGCGCGCACGATCTCGCCGACTTGATGGGCAAAATTCTCGTAGACGTTATCCCGCTCCGCCTCGCGAATGCGCTGCAAGATCACCTGTTTGGCGGTCTGCGCGGCAATGCGGCCAAAGTCATCAGGATTGGTCTGCACGCGAATCACATCACCCAAGCGGGCCGACGGCAGAATTTTGCGCGCCTCCGCTTCCACAATTTCCGTGCGCGGGTTGAAGAGTTCTTCCACCACCTCGCGCTCGGCAAAAATGCGCATATCGCCGGTGACGCGATCGACTTCCGATGAGACATTGGCAACGGAGCCATAATTGCGCTTATAGGCAGACACAAGTGCTGCCTCAATGGCCGTGAAGATCACTTCACGGTCGAGCCCCTTATCGGTGGCAACCTGATTAATGCCAGCGATCAAAGCTTTTGACATGGCGATGACTACCCTTCGCAACTTGGCGGTATAGCACAATTACCAGCACACCTCTGCGAGCAGGTGCGATAGGATTTGGTATACCGCCCACAACTATCGTTGTTCTATCCCCTACAACAAGAAAAGTGGGGGTTCCCCACTTCGCTCGACGAACTGCTCTGCTACTTACGCCCCTGTTTCTCATCTGTACTCGCCACCACTTGTCGCCACTAAAACTCATGACGACTTACGAGTACAAAAAGAAACGCATCCAACGGTAAGCGATCATATCACACGTTGTTCACGATTGCAAGTTTTGGATGATCAGCATTTTGGTTGAATGAGGTACGGACGCGGATTTAGGCAACGCGGATTTTTTTCTTCTATACAAATAAGAGTTACGCAGTTGGACAAGACCTGTCAGGTTTCGCAAACCTGACAGGTCTCTGGTAGCGCCCGTCAACTGCGTAACTCCTAACAAATAAGAGTTACGCAGTTGCCTGGGAACGCCGGCCTCCTGCCGGCCTGCCGCCAGAGATGGCGCGGGAACCCGCTGGGTGCCCAACTGCGTAACTCCTAACAAAATCCGCGCGCTCATGTCCAGGCGGAAGATCCAACTGCGTTGGGCAAATGCGCGATAAGATCGGCCCCCACCGATTGCCAAGCCACACCACCTGTGATAAGATCCTGCCTAAAATTGGGAAACGGCGCAATGGCGCCCAAAAAGCTCGCAAATGAATTTCAGGCACAATCACCTATGTTTCTCGTGATCGGCACCACGACGTTGGATCTCTTTAACGGCGGCATTGCCCAAATGCCCACCGTGCGCGGCGACGAATTTACCACCGACAGCCTGGTCTTCTGTCAGGAACCGCTCCAAATGTTATTGGGCGGAAATGCCGGCATTGCGGCCTATGCCCTGGCTCGGCTGGGCGCGCCGGTTGCCATCGGCAGCGCCATCGGCAGCGATCCCTCCGGGGATCTGTTACAGAACTGGCTCCAAGCCGCCGGTGTGGCGACCAGTGGCCTCGTGCGCCACGCGACCGCCGCCACCTCCACCACAACCGTGGTGAGCGACCAGACGCGCAACCGGCTGGCCTTTCACCATGCCGGCTCTTCACACCACTACGCGCCAGGTGATTTACCGGCGGATTTGCTGGCACAAACAAAAGTGGTGCTGCTCTCCGCCTTTACCCTCTTAAACCAGTGGCGACCCGATGGCTTCACCGATCTGTTGGTGCAAGCGAAAAAGCAGGGCGCCATTACGGCCCTTGACATCGGCCCGGCCATTGGTCACCCGGTGAAACTGGGCGAAATTGCCCACCTCCTGCGCTATGTGGACTATTTTATTTGCAACGAACATGAACTGAGCGTCTGTTGTGAGGTCGATGAGACCGCGGGCGGCTCTAAAGTGGGTATGGCCCAGATCTTAACGCATGGCGCCGGTTGTGTGGTGATCAAGCGGGGCGCGGAAGGCGCCTTGGTGCAAGCGAAAGGCGAAGCTACTGTCCATGTGCCGGGCTTTGCCGTCAATGCGCGCATGACTGTCGGCGCCGGGGACTCGTTTAATGCCGGCTTTCTCTATGCCAGCCAACAAGGGAAAGCGCCAGCCGAGGCTGCCCGTTTTGCCAACGCCGTAGCGGCGCTGGTCGTTACCTCGGCGCAGGGCGCTTTGGGTGCGCCGACGTTGCCACAGGTGGAAGCGCTGATCGCCAAAGAACCTGTCCCGCTCGTTGACCGCATCCAGGCCCAACTGCGCGCCAGCGCCCAGCAGAATTATGAAGCCGTCGCCGCCCCGCCCTTTACCTGCTTCATCAATCCCGACGATCCTTCCCCGTGGTCTAACTATGCCATTCCCGACACTTCGCTCATCGGCGCTGTCGAGGAAACGCTGTCCGCCCTGCCGGCGATCTTCGGAACGCGCGGCCGGACGCCCCGCTTTGAGTTTATTGCAGAGTACGCCCCTTATCTAGCGCCGCTGCTGCAAGCCCACGGCTATCAGGAAGAGATGCGCGCTCTCCTCATGGTCTGCACCGCAAACACCTATCAACCGGCCGCGCCCCTCCCTGACGTGACCGTGATCGAACTCACCGCTGCGGCGCCTTTGCCCGCCATTCAGGAATTTCTCACCGTCCAGCGGCGCAGCTTTGGCGACAACGACGCCACCGCCGTGAACGAAACCGAAGCGCTACAATTTTGCACTCGTTATCAGACCACACGACTCTTTGCGGCTGTGGTTGATGGCCATATGGTCAGCGCTGCTTGTCTGCAACCAGCGCATGAGGGCGTGACCGAGATTGCCGGCATCGCCACCTTGCCTCCCTTCCGCCGCCAGGGGATCGGCACGTTGTTGACCGCGGCGGCTGTCCAGGCGGCGTTTGCCCAAGGTGTCGACATTGTCTTTCTCACCGCCGGCAGCCCGGAGGCCGGCCGCGTTTATGAGCGTGCCGGCTTCCGCACCATCGGCAGCGGTTTGGCCTATGGTTGGCCGGCTGGTTGACGAAGCCGCCATGAACATTGAACATGCCTACTACGAACTGACCGGCCACTACGCGCCCTTTGACGGCCTCTGTCTGGTCGATACCTTTGAACTGGCCGAGGAGCAGCAGCGTGGCTTTGACTTCTTTAGCGCCGAAAACAGCGAACGGGTGCAGCGCCAACAGGCCGCGCCGATCTTTGTCGTCATCGGCAACCCGCCCTATAATGCCTGGCAGCTCAACGAGAATGACAACAACAAAAACCGCAAATATCCCACCCTCGACCGCCGGGTGAGCGAGACGTACGCCAAAGAGTCAGCGGCAACCAACAAAAACGCGCTTGCCGCTCCCTACGTCAAAGCCTTCCGCTGGGCTTCCGACCGCATTGGCGACGAGGGGATTGTCGCCTTTGTCACCAACAACAGCTTTATCAACGACATCGCTTTTGACGGGATGCGCAAGGGGCTGGCCCAGGACTTTGACCAGATCTATGTGCTGGATCTAGGCGGCAATGTGCGCAAAAACCCCAAATTATCGACATTCTGCTGGAATTTCAGTCCAAAGTGGATCGCTTCATGGCGATACGGGTGCTGAACTACCTGACCGCCTTCTACCTGGACTACATTACAACCCAGCGGGCGGCCAAGCAACACATTCGCAAATTACCGGCGATTTTTCCAATTGTGTTGTATAATGGCTGCGCTTTTTGTCAAACGGCGCAAATTTCCGGGAGTATTTCAGCCTAGAGATGCGTTTGGGCGGCGTTCCCATGCCGCCAACGCCTGGGTTGCCGCGGCATAGCCCAGATCATGCACCGCCTGATAGGCGTCAAAATTGTCGATGCGCAGGTGGGCGACCGGCGGCTCGATCAGCAGATCGGCCAGCCCTTGCGTCGTGCGCACCTGCTGGACGCCATGAAACTCCTGGGTGCGCAGCAAGATGCTCATGAGCGACGGGGCGTGCAGACGCTTGCCATTGCGGCAGGCCAGCGGGTTGAGCCGTTGCCAAAGCAGTTGCCAGCCGGACAGGCTGGGGCCAAAGTCATAGCCTTGCAACGCTTCCGCCGGCGGACTGAGGTTGACACCGATCACCGTTCCCGGTTGGTGTACCTGGCGCATGAGATCCACCGGGAAATTGTTGACCACCCCGCCATCGACCAAAATATCGCCTTCATAGAGCACCGGCGCAAAGACCCCCGGAATGGCGGTCGTCGCACGCAAGAGCAGCCAGAGCGGCCCCTGCTGATGCACCAGCGGTATTGCGCGCGAGAGATTACAGGAAACGGCAAAAAAGGGCAGCCAGAGATCTTCAATGGCCGCTTCGCCCACGGCTTGCCGGAACTGATCCACGCCTTTAGCGCCGCCCACCAGTGAAGTGAGGGGCAGGGTGTAATCCAGCAACTTCTGCTTGCTCGAAGAGCGGTGCGCCACGGCCATGACATAGGCATAATCCAGGTTGTACGCATAGATGGCGCCGATTACCGCGCCAAAGCTTGCGCCGCCGATAATGTCAATGGGTATATTAGCGTCAAGCAGGGCGCGGATCACCCCGATATGGGCATTGCCGCGCGCCCCGCCGCCACTTAAGACCAACGCCACGGCGCGCCCGCTCAGTCGCCGCGCCAGCCGTTGCCAGTCCGCTTCGTTCCCCATGCGCAGATGATGATGGGTGGCCACCTGGCGTTTTTGCAACCACCGTAGCGTCCCTGTCGGGCGTTCGGCGCTTGCCGGCTGGAGCAGGAGCAACTCCTGGGGGATCAACGAATGGCGCATCGCCAATTGCGCTTCCAACGGATCCAGCGCGGCACCTGCCTGGGCGTGCTTGACCAGCAGTAGCCGGTCGGCTTGTTGGGTGCAACGTTCCGTCCAGGGGGTCCAGGTGGGATCAGCCTGTAAGATGATAAAGGCGTAGCGGTTTTCCTGCTGGGCCAACCAGCCGCTGACCGCAAGGTGTAGGGGATCAGCCGGTTGCGTCTGGGCGACGCCGGCTTTGCCAAAGGCGTCGTCAAAGCGGGCGCTGTCCAGGTAGAGGGTCGATCCCCAGTTGTTGAACGCGGCCCCCAGTCGTTCGGCCACCGCGGCAAGCGGAACAGCCGGGTCGCTGGCCAGCAGGGTAACGGTAAGCGCCACCGGGGTTTGGGTTTTGGGCGCCGGCGCCCCCACCTGGCGCGCCGCCATGATACGCGCCACCTGCACCATCACCTGCGGGTGTTGCATCACCAATGCTTCACAGAGCGCCGCACTGAGTCGCACCACCGTCGTCGCCCGCATGGCCTTGACAGTGGCGCTACGGGGGGCGTTGGTCAACAAGCCAATCTCGCCGATCACTTCGCCGGCCCCTACTTCGCGGATAAAGTGTTCTTCGGCCTCCCCTGACTGGGTAGACGAGCGCATGGTAACACGCAGTCGACCATTGACCACAATATAGGCGGCGTCGCTGGCCTCCCCCTGGGCGAGCAGCGTTTCCCCGGCAATGAGGTGGCGCCATGCCAGTTTTTGTTGTAGGTCGGCCAGGACGCACTTGTCCAGCGGGCCAAAGAGGTTGGTTAAAATATGCAACAACTGCTGTTGGCGCAACCGGGGCAACATGCTTTGGGTCAGATGGTCGATCAGGGTGGGATGGCGCAGGAGCAGCCGCTCAAAGCCGGCCTTGGCCAGGCGCAGCAGCGTGCTTTCGACAACCGCGGTGACGGTCGCCCCCCGGCTTTGTCCTGTCAATAAAGCCATCTCCCCAATAAGCTGATAAGGCGCGGCCTCATCCACCACCAGGGTCGCGCCCGTCGGCTGTTGAATCTCAATCGTCAGGCGACCGGCCACCAGCACATAGAGGCTGTCGCCGGGGTCGCCTTGGCGGAAGAGCAATTGATTAGCCGCCAGATACACCACTTCCAGTTCAGCGTGCAAAGCCTGCTGCGTTTCCTCAAGCAACGCCCCAAAGACCGTGGGCAGGGTTAGATAGGAGGGAAATGGATTCGGCACGGGTGGTGCGGCATCGAGTTGTAGATAATTGGTCATAGGTGTCGTTTATGATCCGTGAATTTCCGGCGCCGGCAGGCAAACATAGCGTGTTGGTGTTTGCGCAACCAGTTGGAGTACACTGTCGCTTTGGATCAAAGCGGGTGCGCGCAGCGTTGACCACTGCTGCTGCTGCTCAATTGCAACCGTGCCGGTGGGGACAAAGAGCCAGGACGATTGGATGGTTGCCGCTTCTTTGGCGGCCAGCGTCTGCATCTGCCCCTGCGCCAGCCAGGCCAATCGTTGTTGACGGCTCAGTTGGGCGATCTCTTTTGGCGCGCCGGCCGTGAGGTCGGCAAAGCGCCGCCGGTTGTAGGCATCCCAGATCGCCGTGTGCAGGGTTGGGTGCGTCGCTATCAATTGCAGCAATTGCTTGCGCTGGAGGCGAATCAAGGTGGTTTGGGTCGCCGTGCGGATGGTGGCGCTGCGCGCTTCGCCGGAGAGGAGCGCGATTTCGCCAAACATGGCGCCGGTCGCCAGTTGATCGATAATGCGTTCCCCACCGTTGCCCTCAACACTGTCGCCGGCAACGACCACATAGACCCCACCCCTGGCAATGACATAAAGTTCATTGCTCTCATCACCGGCCCGGAAGAGATCGCGCCCGGCCGGCAAGGTGATCAGCTCGGCGCTTTGGGCCAACAGCGCCAGATCCGCCGCCGGCAACTCGGCGCCAAGGGATGTCTGCCGGAGGATCTGTTGAAGCTGCGGCTGGCTGAAGAGTTGTTTGACTAGCGGGAATTGCTGCACGGCGGCTTGCAGCGGCGCCAGGCGGCGCTCTCCCCGGTCGCGGGCAAAGCGCCCGATACTGCGGAGGAAGGCGCCGGTGCTAAAGGGCATCAACGTCAGCAAGCCATAGCCGTTGCTATAGTTGGGGTTTGTTTCGACAAAAAAGCGCGCTTCGGGTTTGTCACAGGTACGCCAGTAGAGCCGTTCTTCGGCGGTTTCCTGGGTACTCACACCCACGTAGACGACCAAGGGATTGTCCGATTGGGCCGGATGGAGATCAAAGGTCTGGCTCAGAGCGGCCACCAGGTCGCGCATTGCCGGTGGGATGGTCTGCTTGTAGTTCGGCCAGACATTCTCGCCATATTTGGTAAAGAACAGATAGCTCGTGGGGTGGAGCAACAGGCCCAGATAGAGGATCGGTCGCAGCGGGTGCGTCAGCTTGAAGCGCAGAATCTGCCGAAGCGCAAAGCCGATCACAGAATTGTGGCCGCGGTAGTCGCGCAACGAGCCGGCTTCCGCCCGAAAGATCGCCGTTTTGACGCCTTGCACCAGCTTGTCATAGCGATGGAGCGCGGCATAGGCGACGATGGCGCCGGCCGGGTTGCGGCGCAGATGAATGGCGGTCTCATCAGCTCTGGATTCCACAAAAAGTTTGGTAAACGACGCCTTGTCCTCAGCATGGAAGACCTGACTATGCACCGGGTATAATTCATCGGCCAACTGCTGCCGTTGGGCCGGGGTCAGTCTTTGCGGGTAGACGATTTCAGATGTGATGCCAGCTTGCATAAATTGCCCCTACTTTCATAGCAAGCTTTGGATTCCCCAAAGCGCAAGCCCAACCACCGCCACCGCCAGCACGATCAACGTGACCGCCGCCAGCCGTAGCATCCGCGCAATGCTGCCCGCATCGTTGGCATGGGGAAAAGGTCTATCCGGGATCGGCACGCCCAGAAAGGTGCAGAGCGGTTCCCAGCCTTCTTTTACATCATAGACCAGGAGGCGATCCGCCGGCACCGTGCGCTTGACCTCCTCAATATGCCAGCGAAAAATATTCAAGGCCGTCTGCCGATCGGCAAAACGCCCGCCAAAGGTGCGCTGCCAGATGCCCTTCTGGTTCATGGCATAGGTGCGCCGGATGTGGGGCAGAAAGAGCCACACGATGGTATATTCCCAGGTGTGGGTGAGGCGATAGATGGTGTTCAGCGCGCTGTCGTACCATTTCTCCGGGTCGCGCACGCTCAACACCACCTTGGCATCGGGATAGACCTCCATCAACTCTTTGTAAAAGGTGCAACCCGGCCAATCAACAATCGCCTGATAGCCCTGGAAGAAGTAGGGCCAATCCACTGATTTGCCATCCAGGGCGTCATTCCACACCCGGCTATCCCGCGGCCGGCGAAAGACCTCAAACATGTGATAACACTTGACCATCCCCAACTCTTCCAGAGCCGTCTTCAGAGAGAGGGTGCCTGTGCGACCAAACCCAGCGCCAATCACTTTCATCGTCGTGTCTCCTTGCGAATTTGAGGTGGTTGGTTGATGCGGTGGTTTCGACAGGCTCAACCACCGCATCAACCAACCATTACTTTGTACCATCAGCCGAATAACGCCGCAGCAGCAGACAGGCGTTGTGACCCCCGAAGCCAAAGCTGTTGCTCAACGTCACCTGCACGTCCGCTTTGCGCGCCACCAGGGGGGTATAGTCAAGATCGCAGGCTGGGTCGGGGTCGTGTAGGTTGATGGTGGGGGGAATGATGCCCTCACCGATTGTTTTGGCGCAGACAATGGCTTCAATCGCGCCCGCACCCCCCAGCAGGTGGCCGAGCATACTCTTGGTGCTGCTGATCTTCACTTGGTAGGCGTGGTCCCCAAAGATTTGTTTGATGGCGAGGGTTTCACCGACATCATTCAGGTGGGTGGCGGTGCCGTGGGCATTAATGTAATCGACCGCCGCCGGCTGGACGCCATAGGCCCGCGCTTTGTTCAACGCCATGCGCATGGCATCGACCGCGCCGCGCCCTTGCGTATGGGGCGCCGACATGTGGTAGGCGTCGGCGCTCTCGCCGCTGCCGATCACCTCGGCATAGATGCGGGCGCCGCGGGCTTGGGCATGTTCCAGTGTCTCCATGATCAAAATGGCGCTGCCCTCGCTCATGACAAAGCCGTCACGGTCCACGGCAAAGGGCCGACACGAGCCGGCCGGGTCATGGTTGCGCTGGCTGAAGGCCCCCATCACATCAAAACCGGCCATGGCCAGCGGCATGATGGCCGCATCGGCGCCGCCCGTTACCACGACATCGGCATCCCCGCGGCGCAGTAGTTCAAAGGCTTGCCCACAGGCCGCGGTGCCGCTGGCGCAGGCATTGACCACCGCAAAGTTGGGGCCATGCAGGTTGTATTCAATGGCCACCCGCCCTGCAGCGCTATCCACCAGAATGTTGGGGATAAAGAAGGGACTGACGCGCATCAGCCCTTTGCTCACGGCGGTGCGTACATTCTCTTCAAACGACTGAAACCCACCAATTCCGCTGCCGATGACGACGCCGATACGCATAGGGTCTTCGTTATCCAATACCAGCCCCGCATCGCGCAGCGCCTCCGCGGTCGCCACCAGGGCAAATTGAATAAAGCGATCCAGGCGGCGCGCTTCTTTGCGCTCCATGTACATTTCCGGCACAAAGTCTTTCACTTCGCCGCCGAATCTGGTGCGTAGTTCGCTGGGGTCAAAGCGGGTGATGGGCGCAATGCCCGATTGACCGGCCAGCAAGGCGGCCCAGGTATCAGGCACAGTATGGCCCAAGGGGGTGATGGCGCCCATCCCGGTGATGACCACGCGCGGTGGGGTGCTTGTTCCCATTGCCCCGTTGACCCCATAGGAATGTTGTGGACTCATACGTATAACCCTTTCGCAATTGCCCCAACGTTTGCAGGGCGCTGATCGATGTTTTAGTTGTGCGTATAGGGGTAGAGTGCTACGCTAATGGCCCAATCATCCAATTGCCCGGTGCATCCGGATCATCACTGCGAAAAAATTCGGCAAAGACCTGTTCCATCGCGGCAGTGGTCAAATCGCCGCTGCCATCGGTCACCAGGTGGCGAAAGGCGGCGCGGGCAGCGCCGTCAGCAATGCCGTAGCACGAAAGAATGGTGGCATATTCAGTTTCGTCCAACCGTCCATCGCCATTGCGATCGCCGGTGCGGATCACATATTCAGCATAACTCATGAGCAACTGTTGAAAGGTGGCGTCATCATTGGTCAGGGCCGCATAGGCGTCGATAAATTCGGCGGGGGTAATGCGATGGTCGCCATCTTTGTCGGCCACGGTATGGACAAATTCCCAGAGCGCCATCGTTTCGGCGTACATCGCGGCGTATTGGGTTGAGCCGGGGCGCAGCTCATAGGCTTGACTCAGATTGTGGGCAAAGTGTTCATAGTCGGCCTTTTCCAGGACGCCGTTTTTATCAAAATCAAAACAGGCGAAGAGGGCAGTGAATTTGCGGGTGCGCAGTTTAGATAACATTTTCTTCTCCTTTGGGTGTGGTAGGGGCGTCCGCTTGCCGGCGCCCTGGCTTGTTGATGCCCCAGGGCGCCGGCAAGCAGCGGTTGCCTCCTAGGCGCCTACCGTTTCTTTTCCTTCACCTTGCCAGTTGTACGGTTTGATTCGCGCTGGGCCGGGCCAAAAGGCTATCTATACTCCACGACCAGGGGCGCGGGATCGCCAGGAACCAGAGCGCCGCCCCGGCCAGGGCCATGTTGCGCATCCACAACCCCTGTTCAATCACACGCATCTGCGGGTCGGTGATCGTCCAGTAGTTGTGCATCAACATGGTGACGGGCAGCAGAAAGATCACCAGCACCGCAATGCCTAAGGTTGGCCGGTAGCCGGTGAGCAGACTCAGCCCGCCGAGGATGAGCAGGATCGCGCCGACGATCACCGCCAGACCGGGCAGCGGCACGCCTTTGAAGGCGGCATAGCCCGCCATGCCGGCAAAATCGACAACGTTGTTGATGCCGTAATAGAGATAGAACCCGCCGACGACAAGGCGGCCCACAAAGGCGGCGAAGTTGCTGAAACGATTTGTCATGATTGACTCCTTCTGAAAGGCAATGTGGTGGTTAGTTGGTTAGTTAGTTGGTTGGCCGGGCGGGAAACCAACCAACTAACTAACTATTTACGACTAGCGATCAACCGTTCGCTCCCCAGTTTGGGCGCTGAGAAAGGTGCAGAGCGTCGCCAGGTCAGCGAAGAGGATCATTGTCCCGGTCTGCACACATAGCGCCGATGCCCGCCACGCCGATTGCGGGTGCGTCTGCCAGATGCGCACCAGATAGGAATGGTAGCCGGCGGCGCCAACCAGAGGCGCTGGCGGCGCGGCTTGGGTTGTGGACGTTGCTTCTTGCATGAGAGACACCTGCATCACTACTCGATCATTCGCTTGGCCATTAGCATAGCGAACGCCCGTGATGGAAGCGTTATGAGAAGGACGCCGGATCGTGATGGAACGTGAAAAAATCGTGATGGAACGTGAAAAGATCGTTATGAAATCATCCCGTTATGTGGCGGGGGCGAGGTATGATACAATCAGATATACCATTTAATCTTGTATGCTTTATGGAGACATCAAGTGATTGCCGCTCAACCACCGTCCCAAGCCGGGTGACTTTGCCGGCACTGATCTTGTGAAGGCGGCGGCTGTCAGCGTAATGTTACAACCGATCGCGGCAAAGATATGGTAAAGTGCTGATCGTTCAAGCAATACGTGATAGAGGTGTAGCAACCGAATCGCAGAAAGCCGGCCGGTGGTTATCACGACCAGTGAGACAAAGAGCATGGCGCATCTTTCGCTGACCCTGTTAGGCCAATTTCAAGTACGGCTTGCCGATCAACTGCTCACCAGCTTTGAATCGGATAAGGTGCGCGCCCTCTTGTGCTACCTGGCGGTCGAGCCGAGCGGCGTACCCCATAGCCGCGACACGCTGGCGGCGCTCTTATGGCCGGGCTACAATGATGAAAGCGCCCGCACCAGTTTGCGCCAGACGCTCTATCATTTGCGCAAGCTGCTGGGAGATGATCGCCAGGAAGCGGCGGATGCGGCCCCCTTTCTGCTGGTCACCCGCCAGACCATTGCCTTGAATCCGGCTGCGCCTTACCAGGTCGATGTGCATCAATTGGGCGCGCTGGTAGCGGCTACGGCCGGCCATGATCATCGCACCTTGGCCGATTGTGCGGCGTGCCGGCAACGGCTGCGTCAGGCCGTTGACCTCTATGGCGGCGAGTTTCTGGCCGGCTTTACCATTGCCGACAGCGCCCCCTTTGAGGAGTGGCGACGCATTACCCAGGAGCAATTGCATGGGCAGGCGCTGGCCGCGCTCACCCAATTGGCCGAAGCCGCCGAAGCCGCGCTGGATTTTCCAGAAGCGCAGCACTATGCCGAGCGCCAGTTACAGTTGGAGCCGTGGCGGGAAGCCGCACACCGGCAGATCATGCGCGTCCTGGCCCAAAGCGGCCAACGCGCTGCTGCCTTGGCCCACTACCAACGCTGCTGCCAAATCCTGCGCACCGAACTGAACGTCGAACCGGATCGGGAAACCACCGCGCTCTTTGAACAAATTCGCATCGGCACGTTTGACAAGGTGACAAGTGCCAGGGTGACAAGTGACGCGGTGACTGAGCTTGTCGAAGTCACCGCGTCACTTGTCACCCTGGCGCCCCCGCACAACCTGCCCGCGACCCTCACCCCCTTTATTGGACGCGCTAGCGAATTGGCGAAGTTGCTGACGCAGTTGCAACACCCGGACTGCCGGTTATTAACGCTGGTTGGACCAGGTGGCATGGGCAAAACGCGGCTGGCCTTGGAGGTGGCGCGCCAACGGCTGGACAACTACGCTGACGGCGTTTTCTTTGTATCGCTGGCTCCGCTCACAGGCGTTGAGGCGGTCGCGCCGACCATTGCCGCAACGCTGGGGCTAACGCTGACGGGCGGCGATCCACCGACGGCGTTGGTGAAAGTGCTGGCATCCAAGCAACTGCTGCTCATTTTGGATAATTTTGAACATCTCCTGGGCGCGGCGGGGCTGGTGGCCGCTCTGCTCCAACGTGCGCCGCGCATCCAGATCCTTGTCACCTCGCGCGCCCGGCTCAATCTCCAGGGTGAATACTTTGCAATGGTGCAACCCTTGCGCTTCGGCGGCGCGTTGACCGTGGCCGCGGCGACGAATGCCGATGCTGTTCGCCTCTTTGTCCAAAGCGCCAACCGCAGCCAACCGGACTTTCGCCTCGATCCAAACAATCTGCCGGCGGTTTTGCACATCTGTCAATTGGTGGAAGGGATGCCGCTGGGATTGGAGATGGCCGCCGGCTGGGTTGAATTGTTATCATTGGCGGAGATTGCCGCCGAAATTGAACGCAGCGTCGATTTCCTGACCGTCGAGTGGGCCAATGCGCCAGAGCGCCAACGCAGTATGCGTGCCGTTTTTGACTGGTCCTGGCGTCTGCTCACCGACACGGAGCAGAAAGTCTTCCGTCAATTGGCCCTTTTTCGGGGTGGCTTTACCCGTGAAGCCGCCGAACAGGTGGCTGGCGCTTCGCTGCGGGTGTTGGCGGCGTTGGTGCACAAATCGTTGGTGCGGCGGGTGGAGAATAACGCCGTTCCAGGGAGCGCCCGTTATGATATTCATGAACTGTTGCGTCAGTTGGCAGAGGAACACCTACGCACTTCGGCTGAACATGAGCAGGTGGCGGCGCGGCACAGTCGCTTTTATTTAGCGTATGTTGCGGCGCGGGAAGCGCGGCTTGCGCGCCAGGAACCACGCGAAGCGGCGGTGGAAATCCAAGAGGAGATTGACAATATTCGCCAAGCGTGGCGTTGCGCCGTCCAACGGCTGGATTTCCCCGCTTTGCAACGTAGCGCCTGGGCATTGCACTCCTTTCATCGTCACACCGGCTCCTCTGCGGAAGCGCTCCAAGCCTTTCAGTTGATTGCTGATTGTTTTCCTGCGCTATCTGAGCCAGCGCTTACCCAATCATTGGCGCCGCAGCAAAATCCAGCGCCCGTCAGTCGCTTGGTCGCCATTTATGCCTATTTGCTCGCCATCCAGAACAAAGTGGAGCAAGCTGTCGTTGTGGCTGCGCGCGGTCTGGCGTGGGCGCAAGCCGAAGACGAAGCCGATGCCGCGGCGCTCTGCCATCTCAGTTGGGGACAAGCGTTCCGCCTACAAGGACATCAAGCCGCAGCCCAAGACCAGTTTGAGCGAGCCTTGCAGGTCGCGCGCACGGTAGAAAACGCCCCAGGCAAGAGCGAACTGCTCTATGATGTGGAGTGTTCGGCCACTATGTTATTAGGTGCGTTTGAAGCGGATTGGGGAAATAATCATGCGGCGCGCGCCCAGATGGGGCAAGGGTTGCAACTGGCGCAAACCCTAGGGAAGCGGCGGATGCAAACGACGTTGTTGATTAACATGGCTGATATTGCCCGCAACATGGGCGCCTACCCAGCGGCCCGGCAGGAGTATGAAGAGGCCATTCGCCTCACCCGGCAAATCGACTTTCGCTGGGGTGAGGGGGTTGGTCAACTGGAACTGGGCGATGTTGTCCGCAAGCAAGGCGAGTACAGCTACGCCGCCCAGCTCATGACAAGCGCCTATACCCTTTTGCAGGAGATTGGCGAGCATGGCAAAACCGCCCTGGCGCTGACCTGGCTGGGGCGTCTCTATGCCTATCTGGGGGATAGCACAGCGGCAGAAGCCTGGCTGACGCGCTATCAACAGGTCACTGCGCAAGTCAGGGGTTGGGAAGCTGAAATTGACTACTACCAAGCGCGCACGGTCCTTGCCTTACAATGTGGGGAGCTAGCCCAAGCGCTTGCCTATGCCACCCAAGGTTGGCAGATCGGCCAAAGCCGCAGCCTGCCCGATGTCCAAGCCTATGCGCTCATTGGGATCGGTCACGCACAGCGGCAGGTCGGTCAATTGATGGCTGCCGCATCCGCTTACCAGCAAGCCCTTGCGCTTTACACTACGATTCAGCGCCCGGACTTGGCAACCGAGGCAATGGCCGGGTTGGCGGCCATTGCGCAACAGCAAGGCGATCAGCCGCAGGCGCTGCATCTGGCAGATACGCTGCTGGGGCAACTGGCGGAACAGCCAACTGTCGGTTTGGATGAACCCTTTTTTCTCTATCTCACCTGTTACCAGATCCTGGCCGCCGCCCATGATCCGCGTGCCACGGCGCTCCTACAGCAAGGCCAGCGCGTCCTCCAACGGTATGCCGACCAGATCATCAGTGACAGCTTGCGGCGCTCCTTCTGGGAAAATGTACCGATCCATACCGCACTCCATCAGGCGTACAGTCACCAATCAGCAGCCATTGTGTACACCAATGGCGAATACAGGCAACCATTGGCGGCTGTACCCGTCCCGTAGACCGCTTGCATTTGGGGTAAAAGAAGGATGATACCCTTCCCCAATCTAAACACAAGCAGCCCTACGGGACGGGCAGCTTACCCGTGCCCGACATAGATGGTCTTGGTGCGAGTGTAGAACTCAATGGCGGCCTGACCTTGTTCCTTGAAGGTGTTGGCGCTGGAGTTTTTGAAGCCGCCAAAGGGCGCTTGCAGGGCAAGGCCCGTGGTCGGCTCGTTGATCTTGACGACGCCGGCTTCAATGCGGTTGGCAAAGGTAAAGGCTTTTTGCAAGTCGTTGGTGACAATGGCGGCGGAGAGGCCAAACTGGATGCTGTTGGCTTTCTCAATGGCGTCGTCCACATTTTTGGCCCGAATCACGCTGATGACGGGGCCGAAAATCTCTTCTTGGGCAATACGCATCTTGATATCGACATCGTTGAAGACGGTCGGCTGAACATAATAACCGCCCTCTTTGGCGCGATCGCCGCCGGTGAGCAGCTTGGCGCCTTCCTCTTTGCCGATCTTGATATAATCGAGATCGGTCTTCAGTTGATCCTCGCTGACCGCCGGCCCCATCGTGACGCCGCTTTCCAAGCCGTTGCCGACAACAAGGCTGCGTGCTTTCGCCGTCAACGCCGCGGCAAAGTCATCGGCAATGCCCTCTTCGACAATCACCCGACTGGCAGCCGTACACGCCTGGCCGGTGAGACCAAAGCCGCTGACTGACGCCAGTTGCACCGCCTTGTCAATGTCGGCATCATTGAGAACGATCATCGGGTTTTTGCCGCCCATTTCCAATTGGACACGGGTCAGGTTGGGCATGGCCTTTTCGTAAATCTTCATCCCCACGCTATAAGAGCCGGTGAAGCTGATGCCGCTGAGGCCCTGATTGCCCACCAAGACATCACCCACCAGCCGCCCGGAGCCGGTGATCAAGTTGACGACGCCCTTGGGCAAGCCGGCCTCCACCAGGACTTCAACCAGGCGATAGGCCGATTCCGGCGTAAAGGAAGCCGGTTTGAAGACCACCGTGTTCCCGTAGATCAATGCCGGCGCCATCTTCCAGGCCGGAATGGCAATGGGGAAATTCCACGGCGTCACCAGCGCCACCACACCCAACGGTTCACGACGGGTGTAGAGTAATTCGCCGCCGGTATTGCTGGGGAGGACATCGCCGCCGGCGCGCCAGCCCTCGCCGGCATAGTATTTGAAGATGTCGCGGGCGCGCAGCACTTCGCCGGTCGCCTCGGCGCGGGTCTTGCCCTCCTCGCGACTCAAGATTTCCGCCAACTCTTTTTGCCGAGCATCCAGAATTTGGCTGGCTTTGTCCAGAATGGCGCCACGGGCCGGCGCCGGCATGTTTGCCCACGCCGGCAGCGCCGCCTTAGCGGCAGCCACGGCGGCATTGACATCGGCGGCAGTAGCCGATGGAAAGGCGCCAATCACTTCATCAATTTTGGCGGGGTTGCGATTTTCAAAGGTCGCGCCATTGGCGGCGGCAACCCACTCTCCAGCGATCAGGTTTTTGAAGGTCTGCATTGTTGTCTCCTCTTCTGGCTCACGTTACACAAGCCCTCGAATCATGAACCGTAGGTGCGGTTTGTAACCGCACGGCTTCCAGAGAAACGTGCGGTTACAAACCGCACCTACGATCGCGAAATTATTTCAAAGCGGGGCGATGTGTATCATGATTTGCTATTTCTAACCACGGCTAGCGCGGTTTGCAAAAAAAACTGTTCGCTTTCCAATAACGGCACGTGGGCAAGTTGGGCCAGAGACACAAACTCAGCGCCCAACTCGTAGCCACCTTGTTCCCTGGCTTCGGCGTGATAGGTCACGGCCTGGGCGATATAGACAAGCTGGGCAAACGCCGGATCGGGAGCGTTGATATGCGGGGGTTTGGGGGTCAAGCGGTAAAAGTGCTTGAACCCCAAGAGCGGGCCAATGGTGACCTGCCAACCGGTCTCTTCCAACACTTCACGGCTGGCTGTCTCGCTATAGCTCTCGTCGGCTTCCCGGCGTCCGCCAGGTAGAATATGCCGGCCATCGGGGTCTTGGACAACCAATACCGCCTCATCGCGGAAAACAACGGCCCGCACCGATGTGATGAATTCATCTGGCGGCGGCAGCGGGTGCAGATAGGTGTTGACCTGGAAACGCGCTGCCGGCCAGTCGTAAAATTCTGTACCCAGGCTGGTCAGCGGCGCGATAAAGGTCTGCAAAGCGTCGGTAGCGGCCATGTTACGCCACCCGGTTGTCTAACACCAACCCTTCAATCGTAATGCGGATCAGATCGCGAGACTGTAGCGTGAAATTGTCACCGGGAACAATACCGGTGCCGGTCATCAGGAAGACGCCCTGGGGGAAGCTCAGTTCGCGACAGAGATAGGCAGCCAGTTCGGGGAAGTTGCGCTTCATCTTGGAGGTCGCGGTTTCGCCTTCAAAGACCAGGTCGCCATTGCGCTCGATCTGCAGCTTGACGGTCAAGTTGGTCAGTTGGTCGGCGGTCGCCAGTTGGATGGCGGGGCCGATGGCGCAGGAGCCGTTGTAGGTCTTGGCCTGGGGCAGATAGAGTGGGTTGGCGCCTTCGATGTCGCGGGAAGACATATCGTTGCCGACCGTGTAGCCGACAATTTCGCCGTGGGCATTGATCACCAGCGTTACCTCTGGTTCCGGTACATTCCAGGTGGAATCGGCGCGGATGCGCACCGCTTCGCCGCTGCCCACGGTGCGCCAGCCCAGTTGTTTGAAGAAAATTTCGGGGCGCTCGGCCTCATAAACCTTCTGGTAGACATCAGCGACGGTCGATTCAGCCTTGCGCGCATCACGGCTGCGTAGATAGGTGACGCCGCTCCCCCACACTTCCTGACTGGCTTCAATGGGAACCAGCGTTTGGTCATGCGTTGGTTGACCGGCGAGGGATGAGAGCAGGGTGGTCATGGCCGACTGCGGGAGTGACAACAAAGCTGACAGGGTAAGCCCTTGGGGTAAAAGACGACTATCGACAGCCCAGCAGGGACCGGCGGCGGTTTGGTGGCGGGTGAGTTGCATAAGCTTCCTCCTCGTGCTTGGTAAATGGGTTGAACGCACATAGCGTATTGACTCCCCCTAGTTTACCAGTGTTGCGCCTTCCTGCCAAGCGCCGGTAGCGCATCAAGGGTATTGTTAATAACTACGAGCGGGAGCGGCTTGGTAGTTACCTTTTTAGAGAGTTCAACTTACTAAAATTTTAGTGAACCGGTGTAATTTGCCCACTAGCATAGGTGTAATCCTCTCTAGTTGACTAGGAGATTACAGTCATTTCTGGTATAAACTAGATCTTACGTCAATGTTCCGTATTACCAGACCATTCGCAGCATAGCCCAGTGCATACCCCAAAAGAGAGGAACTAGCCACCACTTTACCCAACGGTCAATCGTAACAAGAGGCCCCCATTGCTTACGCTGTAAGTAACTATTCAGCCCGCTCCTGGCCAGTCACGGACTGGCCAGGAGCGGGCTGAATAGTTACCGCTGTAACAACAAATGGATTCTTTTTGCACAAGGAGCCATCCATGAAGACAAGAACCGCTATCTCACCGATCCCCAGACTTCCTTTGTTGTTTAGTGGACTTTTTCTACTGTTCTTGCTGCTTTGTTTCCCCTACGCCACCGCCGCCTTGATTACACCGGTTGCGCAGAGCAGTTGTGATTTTGCTGCTACGGACGAAGCCTCATTACGCAGCGCTATCGACGGCGTCAATCAGGCTGCCGGTGGGGTTTGCACCATTCAGATCGCCGGCTACACCATTGAGTTGACCCAACCGCTGCCGCCGATTACCAACGCCAACCTGAACGAACTGATGATCGATGGGCAAGCGCACACGATTTGGGCCAGGCGCACCGGCCGCGTGCTTAACATCCAATCGGTGAAACAACTGACCATACACGATCTAACCCTCTCTGGCGGTCTCGTAACCGACACCGGCAGCGGGATCGACGATTGGGGCGGGGGGTTGCGCCTCTATTGCGGCGAAGACCGGGAATGTGCCGCGACGCTGACCAAAGTCAGTTTCTTCGGCAATCAGGCGGTGGAGGGCGGCGGGCTGTCTCTCTACTGCGCCGCCGGTAGCCGCTGTGCTACGCGGTTGGTGGATTCATCCCTGCTGGCGAACGAGGCAACCGCCGGCGGCGCCATCACCACCGGCTTTGACGAGGCCAACCTGGCCTTCTCGCTGGAATTGCTACGGACAACGGTTTGGTCCAATCGCGCCGAGGAGGGTGGCGGCATCCGCTTGCGTGGCGCCGACTTTACAGCCGTCGATTCGACCATTCGCGAAAATCGGGCGACAACCGGCGGCGGCATTGCCATGATCGCCGGCTCCTACATCCTGCGAGCCAATGTAACCGGCAGCGCCATCTTTGACAACGTCGCGACCCAGCGGGGCGGCGGTCTCTACATCCGCTCGGCTGATCCGGGCGATGTACAATTGACGCTGGCCAATAGCACCGTGAGCGGCAACCGCGTAACCGATACGGTGGGCATCGGCGGCGGCATCGCCATGAGCGCGACGTATGGCTTGCAAGCGGATCTGATCAACAGCACCGTTGCCAACAACAGCGCGGCCAACGGGGCGGGGATCTACTTTGCCCTGGAAGACGATTCCTTTGCGCCGGCCACCCTGCTGACACTGGCGAATAGCCTCATCGCTGACAATCAGGGCGGCAGCGCTTGTACGCTCTTCCTGCAACAGCCGCCGGTCAAGGGCGTGCCGCTGCTCACCTCGCGCGGTCACAATCTGGATAGCGACGGCACTTGTCTACCGCCGGCAGTCCGCCAACCGGGCGACCTGCCCAACGGCAACGCCAACCTTGCGCCGTTAACCGACAACCGGGGCCACACCTGGACGCAGGCGCTACAGTTGGGCAGCGACGCCATCGACGCCGGTGATGACGCGATCTGTGCGGCGGCGCCAATCAACGCCGTTGATCAACGGGGCGATCCCAGACCCCAAGGGCCACACTGCGACATCGGCGCCTACGAACGGCCCAACCCACCCGGCTGCACCTATCCCCATCTTATTGCCGGTGATGAAGCAGCCTTCCGGCAGGCCATCACCTGTGTGAATCTGGCCGGGCCAGGCGCCTATACGATCACGGTGGCGGCGGATATTACCTACACCCAACCCCTCTTCCCGCTCAGTAACCCGGCGTTGACCAGCGTGGTGCTTGCCGGCAATGGGCATACCTTGAATGCCCAGGGGCAAGGACGCGTTCTCACCCTGGAGGATGTACCGGCGCTGACCTTGCGCGATCTGACCCTGACCGGCGGCAAGGCCAACGTCCAAGAGCCAACTGGGACTGGGGGCGGCGTAGCCTTTGACTGTACCCGTGATCTCGCCTGTACCTGGACCTTGATCAACACCGTGGTGCGCAACAACCAGGCCGAAGCGGGCGGCGGCATTGATTACTTTTGCAGTGCGGGCGGCGGCGGCAGTCTGGTGCTGCAAGATTCGGTCATTCGTGACAATCGCGCCGCTAGTGCCGGCGGCGGGCTACTCTACAGCACTGATGAAGATAGTCAAGCCTGTTCTGTCACCCTGCGCAACACGGTGGTCGAGGGCAACCAGGCGTTGGATGGCGGCGGGCTGCGCATTGCCCGGCCACGGGTCACGATCAGCGATTCGACCATTCGCAACAATCACGCCACCCAAACCGGTGGCGGCCTGATGGCGCGCATTAGCGACGGCTTTATCGACATGACCGTTCTGCGCAGCACCATTAGCGGCAATCGCGCCGGGGTAAGCGGCGGCGGCGTCTACATTGCGTCGCCCGACCAACGCTTTGATATTCAATTCATCAATAGCACCATCAGCGGCAACAGGGTCGATAACGGCAACGGTGGCGGCTTCTACCTTCAGGAGAATGAAGGTTCACTGCTGATCGGGCTGATCAATAGCACGGTGACAGAAAATGCTGCCGTCCAAGGCGCCGGTGTTCACATCTTTGACCGCGCCGCTGCTCCTTCTTATTACACCAGCACCCTGCGCCTCACCAACAGCCTCATTGCCGACAACCAGGGCAGCGACTGCACCGGGGAAGCCGAGGCGGGAGTTGTCTTTACCGGCCAACGAGTCCTCTCCTTTGGTCACAACCTGGATAGCGATGGCTCTTGTTTAACCCCAGAGGTACGCCAGGCTGGCGACATTCCCAATGGCAACGCCAACTTGGGGCCGCTAGCCAACAACGGCGGCCCCACCTTGACCCATCAGCCGCTGACCGGCAGTCAGGCGATTGATGCCGGCGATGATGCGGTTTGCGCCGCCGCACCGGTGAATGGCATTGATCAGCGCAGCGCAACACGTCCGCAAGGCGCTGGGTGTGACATCGGCGCGGTGGAAGCGACCGCACAAGCGGTGAGTGATTTCCTCTTTGTCAGTTCGCGTAGCAGTGGTCGCGCCGGCAACATCACCTTCCGGGATGAAGACATTGTCGCCTATGACTTCACCAACAACACCTGGCAGATGATCTTCGACGGCTCGGATCTGGGCGTGACCAAAGATGTCGATGCCTTTGCCTTCCGGGCTGATGGCAGCTTACTCCTGAGCTTCAATGGACCGATGGTCATACCAGGGCAGGGGCCGGTCGATGACTCCGACCTTGTCGCGTTTACGCCAACCCGCCTAGGTAGCGACACCGCCGGCAGCTTTGCCCTCTATCTCCGTGGCGCCGATGTCGGCCTGACGACGGATGGCGAAGACATTGACGCCATTGGCTTTACGGCTGACGGCAAACTGGTGGTCAGCACGATTGGTGACTTTGACGCTCCCAACGCGCAAGGCCACGATGAAGATCTCTTCTTGTGGGATAATGGCGTCTGGCAACACTTCTTTGAAGGGGCCAAAGCCGGGCTGGGGAATGAAGATGTCAACAGTCTCTGGATTGACCCGGCGACGGGCGGATTGTATCTCACGGTTAAAGATGACTTTGCCTTTGCCGACGTGTCAGTTGATGCGAACGATATCTTCGTTTGCACGCCTGTTGCGTCCGGCGGCTGCACCTTTCGTCGCTTCTGGGACAGCGATGTACGTGACTATGGTTCCGAAAATCTGGATCACATCGGCTTGGGGCCATTACCAGCGACTCTAGTTGTCGATGGGCAGCCGCGCAACGCTGAGCTATTGACGGCGGAAGAGATTGCGGCAGATAAAGAGAGCGATGATCACGATGTGGTAGAAGGGTCGAATCGTCTCTATTTGCCGTGGGTGGTCGGTAAGTAGAATGCGTTAGTTGTGCTGGTTCGTGTGGTCTGTGCCTATCACCGCGAATCATAGGATTAGCGGCTAATCCTATGATTCGCGGTGATATTTACTGCCGGCCCTGTCGAGCGCGCCAGGCGGCATATTCGGCTTGGGTGGCTTCGTTAGGTGGGTAGACGCCGTGGATGCTGGCGCCGCCGGCCACCTTTTGCTGGATAAATTCTTCGAGCCGTTCCTGTTCATCAGCATCATGGGCCACCGCTTCGGCTACCTTGGCCGGAATGGCGACCACCCCTTCGCCATCTCCTACCAGGATGTCACCCGGCATGATGAGAACGCCAGCGCAACCCACGGGGACATTCATTTCCAGCGGATGGTGAATGTTAAACGAAGTGGCGGCGTGGGCGGCTTTGACATAAGCCGGTAAATCTAATTCCCGGTAGCCGGGGGTATCGCGTAGGGCGCCATCCGTCACCAAACCACGGGCGCCACGGGCGATGAGGCGGGTTGCCAGGATATTGCCCAGGGTGGCGGCGCGAGTATCGCCACGGGCATCGATGACCAAAATGTCATCCGGCCCCACACTTTCGACGGCGATGCGCTGGACATTTTTGGTGTTGTCATAGAGTTCATCGACCAAATCTTCGCGCATGGGGACATAGCGCAGCGTAAAGGCATAGCCCACCAACCGCAGGTCGGGTCGCAACGGATACAGCCCTGCTAGAAAAGTATTGCGAAAGCCGCGCTTGCTCAGTTGCGAAGTGAGGGTGGCGGTGGAGACGGTGTGTAATTTTTCAAACGCTTCGGGGGTGAGGGTAATGGGACGGTGTGATTGACTCATATAGTTTCCTACATAGGATCGACAGTAATCCGTTGTTCCTGACAGGTACGTTGATAGGTCGCTTCTAGTGCAACCGGCATACAAGGCCCGCCCCGTAGCCAAAGCGGCATCGTTGGCAGATCTTGACCAAGCGTCAGCGCCTGATACCAAAAGTCGAGCGCCGTCTCGCTGCCCCGTTCCACCGGATAGTAAGCGGTAGTATAGAGAGTGTCCTCACCTGCCTGCCTATTAGCATTACGGTGAAGCCGTTGCAGGAGTGCATGATGCAGATTTGCTTTGTAAGTCGTCACCACATCCACTACCAACAAGCCGATACCCGTTCGTAGGAAATATTCACACTTTGCCGTGAAGGCGCTGCGCTGGGCTGGCCGATCCTTGTTGGCCGGGCTGACCAGTTCAATCGCACCGACCAGCGTAGGGCCACTTGCTTCCTCATACACAAGAACTTCAGCCGTATCACCGACCAGGGCAAAGGGAATGGTTTGTGTCGGTGATGGTGGTTGCCAGGCAATGCTCTCATGCGAACCACTGACCCCCGCTGTACTAGCCAGGGGCGTAACGGTGTAAGCGACGGCAGCCTCACGCAAAACCGCTGTGTCAATTTCCAACGAAAACTGGACATTCGGTTCAGCAAAATAGCCTGGGGGCAACGCCCGGTTGAGATCAGCCGCCAGATACGTCGCCCAGGCATTATGAAATCCGTGCCAGCGGTGGCGTGGGTAGAGTGGTGGATGAAAATGATCGAGCAGCGGCATAAAATCACTACCTCATCGTGAGCCTGCGTTCTAATTCTGCACGACTTATGCTTTTCTGACTGCGCCGTTTGGTCATCAATTGCCAGAAGCTGTCACTTTGCGCCAGGTGTAACTGTTCCTCATCCCAGGCTGTGGTGGGGGTGCAAGAGTGCCGGGGAAGGGCCAGGAGCCGTCCTCTTCTTGTAAACAACCGCTGGCCCTTCCCCAGCACTCTACCTTGTTTCCCCTGTGTGAGCCAGTTGCGGAAAAACTTCATGATTACCACCGCGTCGCCTGGAACTTCCACCCCGGCTGCACTTTTTGCATCTCAATCTCATCATTGCGATCCGTCAAACCGCACGCTTTGTACTGTTCATGCAACTGCGCCAGCGCCGTCCGATCCAGTTCAATACCCAAGCCGGGTTCATTCGACACCGTAATGCCGCCGTCTTCAATCGGGATGCGACCGCCGACCAGCACCTCTTCCGACTGCCAGGGGTAGTGGGTGTCACAGGCGTAGGTGAGATTGGGCGTCGCCACCGCCAGATGGGCCATCGCCATAAGTGAAATGCCGACGTGGCTGTTCGAGTGCATCGAGAGACCGCGGCCAAAGGTCTTGCAGATGCGCGCCAGTTCGACCGAGGCGCGCAAGCCGCCCCAGAAGTGATGGTCGCTCAGGATAATATCTTCGGAACCCAGGCGCACGCTGCCGGGGATGTCATCAAACGAAGTGGTACACATGTTGGTGGCAAAGGGCATCGACAACGCCTGGCGCGCCTTCGCCATATTTTCCTGACCACGCACCGGGTCTTCGTAATATTCCAGCACCCCTTCCAGCCGCTTGCCGATGCGGATGGCGGTTTCGACTGTCCAAATCGCGTTGGGATCGAGACGCAAGGGGGTGCCGGGACCAAAGGCTTCATACATGGCAAGGATGGCGTCGGCTTCCTCATCGGGGGGCATCGCGCCGCCCTTGAGTTTGATCGACTTGAAGCCGAAATATTTACACATGGCTTGCGCCTGCGCCACGACGCCGGCGGGGTCAAGCGCTGCTTTTTGCCGCGCTGCTGCCCAACCGGTGGCATTGGGATCAGTACCAAATTCCAGCGCGCCGCCGGCCCCTTCGTACTTGTAGAAGAGGTAAGCCGAAAATTCGGCCCGCGCCCCACGGGCACCCGGCGCGCGACCACCGAGCAGATCACAAACAGGTCGCCCGGTCGCTTTGCCCATAATGTCAAAGAGGGCCACTTCGATGGCGCTGTTGACATGGACAATGCGCCGCTTATCCCACGGCGATTCGCCCCGTTCGCCGGCCCCATCAGCCCCAAAGCGGTCAAACAGCCCTTGTTGAATGGCGTTGAGTTGGAAGGGATCTTTGCCGATCACCACTTCGCGCGCCGCCTCCAACGCTTTGGTGCTGGCGACGCTCCCCGGCACTTCGCCCAAGCCATAGATGTTGTCATCGGTGACAACCTCAACAATGGTGCGTAAGGCATAGGGTGCATGAAGCCCCGCCGCGTTGAGCAACGGCGGGTCAGTGATGGCAATGGGGGTGACGTGCATGTCGGTAATTTTCATAATTTCCTCTCCACAAAGATAAAAATAGAGATCGGTACACACCGATCTCTATAGTTGTTGATCAATTTTTTAGCGCAATCTATCTTTCTTTGGTAGACAATTGCGTTTGTGCCCAGGAACGTACACTCTGCGTCCAGACAAGACGTGGCGTTCCCGGTTCTGCTTCGAGAAATTCAGTTAACTGGGGACCACTTGCAATCGGGATCTGTCGGCTATGGGTTGTTTCGCGATAGCTGTCACCGTTCAAGCGCCAAATACTTACACGTTCCCCATCATAGCGCCAGACCTCTGCGATGCCCAACGCAGCAAAGATCGGGAACTTTTTCAACGAAGGGCTGGTAATATCAACCTCGATTACTAGATCAGGTGCAGGATCAACGGCCAGGTCAATTTCAAGCTTATCCCGCACCAGCACTTCATTTTGGATATAGAAACAGGTATCAGGCTCAAAGCCCCGTTCTAGGTCTTCGCGCTGAAAAGTCGTAGAACCAAAATTTATAGCATTGATAGCTGACTCTTCAGCCAGAAGTGTTGCTAATAACGATAGCGCCCTAGACCGGCGTTCATGTTTACCCGACAATACCATAATTTCTAATTGCCCCTGATTATAGGCGAAGTGTGTGCTGCTATTTCCTTCATGTTCAGCCAGCAATCGTTGATAGGTCTCCCAACTAACCCCGTTGAGTAGGACACATTGGACAGGCGTTATCTTCCATGCCGGCGGTTGTTCTTGGAGCGGAGCAACAGCTTCCAATAGTTTTACCATAGTACCTCCTGATCACAATTTTACCCCTTCACGCTCCCCGCCGTCAACCCCGCCACCATAAAGCGTTGCCCGTACATATAGAAAATGACCACCGGCACCGAGATAATCAGCGACGCCGCCATCAACATGCCCCACGGGTAGACATCGCCAAAGATCGTCTGCGCCAGCCCGACCGGCAGGGTCATGAGCCGTTCGCTGCTGATAAAGACAAAGGCGAAGAGGAACTCTTTCCAGGCATTGGTAAAGGCAAAGAGCGTCACCGCCAGCAGCGCCGGCGCGGTCAAGGGCAAGGTGACGCGGAGGAACGCTTGCAGCCGCGTGGCGCCATCGACCATCGCCGCATGTTCCAGTTCTTCGGGAATGGCACGATAGTAGCCCATAAGCAGCCAGGTGGCAAAGGGAATCATCCCCGTCGGATAGGTGAGAATCAGCGCCCAGCGGGTGTTGATCACTTGCAGATCAGCCAGAATGCCATAGAGCGGGATAAACATCAACGCGCCGGGCAGCAGATAGGTGATCAGCAGAATCGTGGTCATGGTCTGTGCGCCCCAAAACTTGAGCCGCGCCAGCGCATAACCGCCCAACGCCGCAATAAAGACCGCCAACGCGGTGGTGGTGACACTGACAATGGCCGAGTTTTGGAACCAAAGGAAGAAGGGCTGCTCGACAAAGAGGCGGGTGAACTGTTCGGTTGTCCACGGGTTTGGCCAGAAGATGCCCTCGCGTTGGCCGATCTGCAAATTCCCTTTGAAGGCCGTGATCAAAATCCAGTAGAAGGGGAAGAGGACAAAGACCAGCATGATCAACAACCCAATGCCACGGCCAATGGCGCCGAGACGTTCGCTCTGCTTGCGGTTGCGACTGCCCCCCGCTGGCAGGAGACGGCCAATCAGTTGCGCCACCAGGACAAAGGGGTAGATGATGACGCTGCCAATCGCGCCAACCACCCAGCCAATGGCGTCGATCACCCGATCCTGCCAGGCGGTGCCTTCATCGTCGCGGGAAACATCGCGGCGCATGTAGCGGGCGAGAATCAAAATAAAGACGGCCAGCACTGGCGTCAAGCTAAAGGCGACGGCTGTACCAGGGCCAAATTGCAGACCGCGAATCGCCTTTTCATAGGCCATCACCGCGTAGACCTTGGTCACATTGCCGGGGCCGCCGCCGGTGAGCAGGAAGATCGTCTCAAAGCCGTTAAAGGTCCAAATAGTCGAGAGCAGCGTAGCAACGGCGACCACATAGCGCAACCCCGGTAGGGTAATGTTGACAAAGCGCTGCCAACCATTCGCCCCGTCGATCTGTGCCGCTTCATAGAGTTCGGCGTCAATCGATTGCAGACCGGCCAACATGTTGACCGTAAAGAAGGGAATGCCGGCCCAGACATTGACGGCAATCACGCTCATCATCGCTAACTTGGGATCAGCCAGCCAGGAGAGCGGTTGGCTGATCACCCCCAGCGCCTGCAAGATCGGATTCAAGCCGCCAAAGAGCGGGTCGAGAATCGAGCGCCAGGCCAACGCCTGCACCACCGAGGGGATGATCCAGGGCAGCAAGATCAACCCGGTGAGCAGGTTGCGCCACCGCTTTTGCGCATGGAGCAGGAGCGCCGCACACAGCCCCAGCAACAGCTTGAAGAAGACTGAACCACTGGTAAAAACAATGGTATTCTGCACCGCTTGCAGGTAATAGGGGTCTTGGTAGAGCCGGATATAGTTGTCGAACCAGACAAACTTGGTCTCACGCGCCAGGGTGCGGATGGTCATGCTGGTGTAGAGCGCCTTGAAGAAGGGCCAGCCAATAAAGACCGTCATCAAAATCACAATCGGCGCGATAAAGAGAAAGGCGATCTGCCAATCCCGCCCAAAGACGCGCTGCATCATGGGACGCCGGGGCGCCGATCCAAAACGAGTGGTTGTCGGCAACGACGCTGCTCGCTGTGCCATTAGAAACTCCTCTGTCTATCCGTAGTCTAGAGTCCGCAGTCCAGAGCGTTGACGCACGTTTGTGGACTTTGGACTACAGACTTTGGACTCTGGACCACGGACTACTCTATCAACAAAACCGCCACGCACCCAGAGAATGACCTCTTGCGCGTGGCGGTTCTCTGCCTGCTTGATTTCGTGCTACGTGCTACGTGCTACGTGATTCGTGGCCTGAGCCTGTCGAAGGCCACGAATCACGTAGCACGTAGCACGTTATTCTTCCGGTCTGCCCGCCGCCAACCACTGTTGGAAATCGGCTTCGATTTCGGGCGACCAGGCGCGATCAACTTCACCGGGGGTGTAACGTTTTTGGCGCAGCCGCAGGTGGCCGAAGGCATCGCGGCGCATAATGTCTTCGCCTCGGTCAACGACTTCCTGCACCAGATGGGCCGGGATAAAGGTGACGCCGGTGGGCGTCCCCAACACCACATCGCCGGGCAGAACGGTCACTTCGCCGATGCGGATCGGGATGTTGATACCGGCCAGCGTTACATCCTTGATGGCCGACGGGTGGAAGCCGCGACAGAAGAAGGCGACATCGTCCAGTTGGCTCAGCCCGCGTTGGTCGCGCACGCCGCAATCCATCACGGCGCCGGCGCGGGTGCGAGTCTTCACTGAGGTGCCCAGGTTATCACCAACAAAGGTGCCATCCTTGACTTTGCCGAACATATCCACCACCATCACGTCGCCCAACTCCAGGGTATCGATGACCCAGGAATTTTGCCCGCCAATGCGGCCATCGGCTTTGCCCTGCTCTTCCACCAACTCGTGGAAGTCGGGGCGATGGGGCAACATCATCGCCGTGACGACGCGCCCGACCAGGATGCGGCCAGGGTGAACTTCCGTCCAGTTGCCTTCAAATTGGAGGTTGTAGCCATGTTTGCGCATGACCCCCCAGGCTTCCTCCGTCGAAATCGGTTTAAGCCGCTCCAGCAAATCATCGGAAACATGGGGGCGGCCGTTGGGGTCGCGTTCCCCTTCATATTTGCGGGTCAATGCCAAAATTAATTCGCGCGGCGCTTCTATGTGCATGA
>QWII01000085.1 GCA_021405325.1 Caldilinea sp. CFX5
GTAGGTCATCGCCGGCGGCGTGACAAGTTCCTGTAGGTCATCGCCGCCGGCGTGACAAGTTCCAAGGATTACCGAAACAAGTAGCTAACCTTCATTAGTCTTCCCACGACACTCACAGGCGACGGCGCATTAACAAAATCGTGGGCGTGCGCGCGCCTCGTCTGCGCTATTGCCGGCGTTGCACAAAGGGGACAAATAGGCGGGCGGCCGGGGTTGCCACCACCGTTGGGGTTACCGGGGGAGTCGGCGTGGGGTCAGGGCCGGCTTCGACGCGCCAGAGATGGACGATGGTTTCGCCAAAGGGGCCGGCGTCGCGCTCGGTGGCGTAGATCAGCTTGCGCCTGGCATCGTAGGCCACATCGTTGAGGATGCCGCAATTGGGCTTGAACAGAATGTCGGTTGGGCGGTGGATAGTGTAGGGCAGAACTGTCCACGCTTCTTTTGTACCGGCGACCACGGCCAGCAAGTCTGCCGGGTCATAGAAGAGCATCTGCGGCTCGTACGGTTCAGCATGGTACCCTTTGTCGATGCTGCAAACCGCCGGACATTCGGCGCCGGGCGTACCATAACAGTTGTCGCCCAATCCCTTGCGCCCCATGATCACCACCGCGCTTTTGCCGCCGCCTTCCAACCAGGCGCCACCGCCCCACTCATCTGCTGGGCGGTAATTGGGGTAGTGACATTGGGCTGGGTTTTGGATGCACCCTGTCACTTCCGGGTAGTAGAGTAAGGCCAATGCCGCCAGATTCTGCCCCGGTGTGAGCGGATTGCCGTCGAGCCAGGGCGCCGTGGCATAAATCGTTGGCCCCTGTGAGCCGCCAAAGGCGCCGGCGGGACGACTGTTACCGGCCAGCAGCCACTTGCCGCCCAAGTGTTGATCGGCAAAGGCGACCGGCGCCGTGAAGAGATAGTTGGTCGTCTTGGCATTGTCAAAAACCACATTGTTGCGCGGGCCAATGTGCCAAACCCCTTGCGCCCCGCTGTAGTCGCGGTTGCTCCACCCCAGAGAATCCTGGTCACGGGCGGCAGCATTGTACCAATCGCGCAGGTTCCAGGCGATCTTGTCGATGTTGTCCAGATAGGCCAGCCCCGCCACCTCAACATATTCGCAACCAGGTTCAAAGGTGCAGTTATCCCGCCAGCCGCCGGTAATGTCGGCCAGGGGGCGCAAGACCGTGGCGCGTGGCAGCGCCGCAAAATCTTTGGTGATCACCGGCGCCGGAATGCTGATCTCGCCGACCACACGATCCGGGTTTTTCCCCGCCGCATAGAGCGAACCAGGGTAGCCATCATTGGGACCATCGGTATCGCCGCCCGGATAGTAGGCTAGGGCGTGACCGCTGTAGGCCCACTCATCGCCGGCGGGGTAGGCAAAGGCGCCTAAGTAGCGCAGGTCGGTTGGCTGGAGCCGCTCGGTTGCATGCTGTTTAGCAGACGGCTGGGCTGTCAACGCCGACTGCTCGGCCGCCATAAGTAATGGGGCGCCGCCGCTCAGGATGACGAACAGCAGGAAGAAGAGGAGCCAGCCAACCAACCATAATCTGTTTGCACTGTACCACTGTTTCATGGGTAAAGTACTCCGTTTGTTGTAGGATAAACGTTGCGTTGTGGTCGCTCATTATACACCATAGGTAAGCCTATTTACGATCTGTTCTTTGGTGCAAATTCGCAAACGAACAATTTTTGTGATAGAGTATCACCTATGAGCAGGCGAAAGGGGTTGTCCGGAACGCACCAACCGCGCTTTACCGGCTCGTTGTCACACCGGCAACGATGCTTGTTGGGCTGCTATGTGCTGTTCTTTGCCCTCATTTTGCCCTTGATCTGTTGGGGCGCGTGGGCGGAACCGGGCCATCCCCACCGCACCCCCCATTTTGTCTTTGTCGATCCCGCCGCGCACGCCCTGCATCCGCCGGCGGAAACCCGTAACAACTGGGCGACGGCGCCCAGCGTCCACCAACAACATCAGCGCATGGCGGCGCTTGCGGTTGTCCCGCTACGTTTTGATGCGACCTGTCATCTACGTGCTGCTCCATTGGTCAATGGGCGTGCAACACCGACACTTTTGCTCTTTTCCATTTTGCTACTGATCCTCCTCGCTGAGCGGACGCCCCGCCGGCTGGAGCGCTTGGGTTTTGTGTCGTGGGTGCGCCCACTCTTTCCGCAAGCATACGTTTGTGCGGTGCTATTGCCGCCACCCCGCTTGTCTCGTTAATCGCCTTCCTGTTTGCTTTTTCACACGGCGCCGACCATACCATCAATAGACGTTGATCGGTCGTCTATCCCTGCTTGCTCATCATAGGGGCACGATAGTTCGTGCCCCTATGATGAGGATTAACGATTGTGATGACAAACGAGAGACAAGTGTGACCATGAAATATCTGATTTTGCTGCCTACGCTGTTACTGAGCGTGTGGCTCTTCTATCAGCAGTCATCGCTCCTGGCCGCGCCCGGTGCGGCCACAACACCAACACCGACGCCAGCCGAAGAAGCAACCGGCGCGTTGATCACAACAACGACAACTGTTACCGAGGCCAACGCCGCGCCCACCCTGGCTGATCTCCAGGCGCAGATCGCGGCCTTGCAAGCCCAAGTCGATGAGTTGACGGTCGCGCACGCGGCCACCCATGCCGCCGACCTCAACCAGGTGACAACCGCCGTCTACCTGCTCGACACGGCCGGCCTCCATGATCTCGATGTGCGGCTCAATAAAGAACAGGTGATTGCGCCGGGGGATGCCGGTCGCGTGGCGCGTGTGGGGCGGCTGCTGGCGGCGGTCGCCTGGCCGACCCCGCTGGCGACTGAGATTGTCACCTTGACCACGGCGTTGGCTGATCTTGCGACGGCGCTTGAAGATGATGATCTGGCCACTGCCGCCCCCTTAGCCACCCTGGTGCATGACGTGCAACATGATTTCTCCCATGCGGTTGACCATTGGGCGGCAGAAGCCGCCGCGCCGGCTCACAGCGCCGGGCAAGCCTTCCGTGTCACCAGCGCCGTCTACCTGCTTGACACTGCCGGTCTCCATGATCTGGATGTACGGCTCAATAAAGAACAGGTGATTGCGCCGGGGGACGCCGGTGGCGTGGCGCGCGTGGCGCGGCTGCTCGACACAGTCGATTGGCCGGCACCATTGGCAACCGCGGTTGTCACCCTGACCACCGTCCTGACCGACCTCGCGACTGCGCTGGAAAATGATGATCTGGCCACCGCCGCGCCTTTAGCAACCCAAGTCCATGAAGTGCAACATGACTTTTCCCACGCCGCCGAACATTGGCTGGGGGAAATGAGCGGCCATCACGACGAGGGGGCCGATCATGCCGAAGGGGGAGAGAAACCGGCGGACGGGCATAAATAGGGGTGCGGCACACTACAACGGATGGGGACGGGAACGGATTTTTACCTGTATGGATGACCGGTTGAGGTTCAATGATGGCCACTGTGAGCGAAAAGCGCTGACCATAGGTGCTTTCGTCATGGCACGGGCAATCCGTTTCCGCCCCCATCCGCTGTAGTGTTTATACGCGCTGCTACACTGTTTCTTGTTGTGCCACGCTTCAATCCAGGAGTCTACACTTGATGACGATACGAACGCTGCTCTATTGCTCCTTACTTGGGCTATTCATCTGGTTGGCAAGCCTGGCCCAAAGCCGGTCGGCCCTGGCCCATGCCGACCTTGACCGTTCCGACCCCGCCGCCGATGCGCTCTTGACCACGGCGCCGACCCAAGTGCAACTCTGGTTTACCCAGGAACTCTTCCGACGCCAGGGGCAGAACCGCATTGAAGTCTACGCCGCCGACGGTA
Source organism: Caldilinea sp. CFX5 (assembly GCA_021405325.1). Next base: position 3,807 of record QWII01000085.1, read on the forward strand.
GTCGCCAGGAGCAGGGCGAAGCCGCCATTGATGACGACGACCGCACCCTGCTGACCGTGGCGTTGCAACCGGATCTGCCGCCGGGGGTCTACACCGTGCGCTGGCAAGCGGTCTCGTCGGAGGACGGCCACGAAAGCGCCGGCGAGTTTAGCTTTACCGTCGCAACCGGGGACGCGGCGGCTGCCCCTGTCACTGACGCCGCCACGCCTACTGCCCTGCCGCTACCGGCGGATACAGTGACACCGACCCCCGTCGCTACCTCAACGCCAGCGCCCACTGCGCCGCAACCGTCGACCACCGGAACAGGGTTGCCTTGTTTGGGTGGTACGGCGCCATTGGTGCTGGCGGTCGGCGTCATTTGGGGCAGCCGGCGACGGGCGCGGTTGACGAGATAGCGGCCATATCACCGCGAATCAGAGGATTAGCGAATTACCCTGATGTGAAAATAACAGGGATTTCACCGATTATGCCGATTAACGAATAGAAAAATCTGTGCAATCGGTGAAATCCCTGTTGCATTTTCATCGTTTGTGGTGTCGCCAAGACATGTGGCCTGATGTGATTCGCTAATCCTCTGATTCGCGGTGATATACCAGGCAACCACCAACGACCGTGGCGCCTTGGCCGTAACAGGATTGGCAGAGTGAGAAGAGTCCATGAGGCAAGCTGTGCAAAGAAACGGCTGGATTGTGCTGGTTGGTTTGTGCGTCTTGTGCGCCCTGCTTTGGTGGCACACCGTGGCCCAAGCGCACGCATTGCTGGTGCGTTCGGCGCCGGCGGCGGGGACGGAACTGGCGACGGCGCCGGCCACAGTAGAACTCTGGTTTAGCGAACCGCTGGAGCCGGCCTTTAGCTATGCCTACCTGGTCGATGCCGCCGGCAATCAGTTTGGCGAAGGCGCGTCCACCGTCGATGGCGCCGACCCGCACCACCTGACCTTGACCCTGGCGCCGACGACCACCGTGCCGCCGGGCATCTACACCGTGCTCTACCACACCCTCTCGCAAGCCGACGGCCATGCGTGGCTCGGCTCCTTTCCGCTGACGGTGTTGAACCCCGACGGCAGCCGTCCGACCGGCGACCTGGCCACAACCGCGACCACCGACGGCGTACAACAGGGCGAACTGCCGACGCCGCTCAAAGCCGCCAGCCGCTGGTTTTCGTTGATGGGCGCCCTGTTGTTGACCGGCGTCCTCGCCTTTCAACAACTTGTCGTTGGGCAATCCAGCGCCGGTGCGAAAGCGCCATCTGCCGGAACCACCGAGCCGTTGGCGGAACTGGAACGCATGGCGCGCTTGCTCTTGGTGGCGGGCATCGGGGCGGTTTTTATCGGCGGCTGGCTACAGGTCCTATCACAGATGACACTGTTGGCGGAACCGGGCGGCAGCGGCGCGGTGAGCGGGGCGGCGTTGGATCTCTTCTTTCAGACACGCGCCGGGCGCTTTCTGGTAGCGCGCCAACTGCTGGCCGCCGGGCTGTTGTTTCTGACCATTGTCGCCGCCGGTCTGCCGGCTAGGGGACAGCGGCTGGTGCGCTGGGTGATGCTCTTGCTCAGTGTGGGGCTGCTTGCCACCTTTGCTATGGGTAGCCATGCGGCGGCGGTGGCGGGCAGCGGTTGGGCAATTCTGGGCGATTTTGTCCACCTGCTGGCGGCAGCCAGTTGGCTGGGCGGCTTGCTCCTGCTGGCGCTGCTGCTCTGGCAGTGGCAGCGGCAACCCACGGTTGATACCGGCGTGCTGCGCCAGCTTGTGCGGCGCTTTTCGGCGCTGGCGACGCTGGCGGTCTTTGTGTTGGTTGTCACGGGTCTCTTTAGCAGCCTGGTGCAACTGCCGACGTGGACCGATCTCTGGCGCACCACCTATGGGCGGCTGTTGCTGCTCAAGGTGCTGTTGGTGGCCGGGGCAATGGGGCTGGCTTGGTTCAACCACCGCTTTGTGCGCAGCCAAGACGCGCCACCCACTGCGCCCAGCTTTGCCCGCCAGGTCTGGCGGGAAGCAGGGGTTGGCATCGGCATCATGATGGTGGTGGCGCTGCTGGTGCAGACGCCGGTGCCGCCGCTGCCGGTTGTCGCCGCGCCAGCCTCACGCTTTGAAACCGTCCTCCAGGCTGACGACCTGACCATTCACCTGCAAATTTCACCCAACCAGGTCGGTGACAACCGCTATATCGCTCACCTGTATCATGCCGATAATTCGCCGATTGGCGAGGTGCAACTGGTGCGGCTCAATTTTACCCACCAAACCGCTGCCCTGGGCCAGGCCACGCTCGACCTGACGGCGCAAGGGGGCGACTTCTTTGCCGGCGCCGGCGCCTACCAAAACCGCGCCGGGCCGTGGGATCTGTCGATCTACGTGCGGCGGCGGGGGATGGATGATCTGTTCACGACCTTCACTGTTGACGTGCCGCCGCCGGTCGTCAGCGCCCCACGTGACCCGTGGCAGAATCCGATTGCCGCCCTGCCCGCCGGGGTGGTGGCTGGGGGGATGGTGGGAGCGCTCTTGTTGCTGCCGTTGATCTGGCGGCGGACATCAGCTCCCTCCTAACCTCTCGTTCAACTAAGTTCACATTGAAGCCCAACTTGAGGGAGGATCTATAACCGGTCCCCTCCATAACCTGGGTAAGGGTTAGGGAGAGGGTTAGCCAAAGATACGCTTGACGATTGTTGCCAGAAGACCATCGGCGTTGGTTCGTTTAGAATTTGGCGGTGGTAGAGCGACTTTTCCACTGACCGCTAGTTGTTGTGACAGGTGTTCCCAGCCTTGTAAACTGCTTGGCAAACCGAAATCCTTTGCCAGCCCCACTAGCGCTTGCAACGCCTCCGCCAACTCTATTGGTTTGGCCAGCCGATAGACAGTGATCCACGCTGTCACTGCTTCCTGTTGCTGCTTATTTTGCCAAAATATATGACCCATATTAAAAATCGTAGCGCACAAACTGGCTACGTCGCCAATGTCCTGACTGATTTTGCGCGCTTGTTGGAGATAGCGGAGGGCGGTGCCATAGTCGCCACGAATGGCATAGATGTGTGAGATGTTGTTGAGTGTGATCCCTTCGCCTGCCTTGTCGCCGATCTCCTGCCGGATTGTAAGCGACTGTTCGAGATAGTGGAGTGCGGTGTCATAAACACCACGAGCGTCATAGATTTGTGAGATGTTGTTGAGAATGGTACCTTCGACGCGACGGTTGTTGATCTCGCGTTGGATGATGAGTGCTTGTTCGAGATAATGTAAAGCAGTGTCATAGTTGCCTCGCACTTTGAAAATTTGTGAGATATTGTTGAGGGTGGTGCCTTCACCGCTACGGTCGCCGATCTCCTGACTGATTGTAAGTGACTGTTGGAAATGACGGAGAGCGGCATCATAATTGCCACGTGCGTTATAAATATTTGCAATGTTGTTGAGGGTAGTGCCTTTGCCGCTGCGATCGCCAATTTCTTGCTGGATTTTGAGTGCCTCTTGGAGATAACGCAGGCTAGTGCTGTAGTCGCCACGAATGTCATAGATTAGCGCAATGCTATTGAGTGTGATGCCTTCGCTACGGCGGTTACCGAGATCCCGTTGGATAGTGAGTGCCTGTTGGAGATAGCGTAAGGCAGTGTCGTAATCACCACGGGCGTCATAGATTTGCGAGATATTACTGAGGATGGTGCCTTCACCGTGGCGGTCGCCAATTTCCTGCTGAATCTTGCATGCTTGTTCGAGGTAGTGCAAGGCAGCGTCGTGGTTGTCTCTCGCTTTATAGATTTGTGCAATGTTGTTGAGGATGGTGCTTTCAGCGCTACGGTCGCCAATTTCCTGCTGAATTTTGCGTACTCGTTCGAGGTAGCGCAGGGCAGTGTCGTGATCATCACGAATGCCATAGATGTGCGAGATGTTATTCAGAGTAGTGCATTCGCCGCGGCGGTCGCCGATCTCCTGCCGAATTGTAAGCGACTGTTCGAGATAGCGCAGAGCAGTGCCATAGTCACCACTAACTTCATAAATCTTTGAGATGTTATCGAGGGTAGCACTTTCACCGCGGCGGTCGCCGATTTCCTGTTGAATGGTGAGCGCTTGCTGGAAATAACGCAAGGCGGTGTCGTAGTTGCTGTGAGTGATATAAATTTGCCCAATATTATTAAGGGTAGCACTTTCACCGCGGCGGTCGCCGATTTCCTGTTGAATGGTGAGCGCTTGTTGGAGATAGCGCAGCGCAGTGTCATAGTCGCCACTTACTTTGAAAATTTGCGAAATGTTGCTCAAGGTGGTGCCTTCGCCTGCCTTGTCACCGATCTCCCGCCGAATTGTAAGCGACCGTTCGAGATAGTGGAGGGCGGTGTCACGGTTGCCACGGACATCATAGATTTGTGAGATGTTGTTAAGGACGGTGCCTTCGACATGGCGGTTGTTGATCTCCTGATGGATGGAGAGTGCTTGTTCGAGGTAACGCAGGGCTGTGGTGTAATCGCCTTGCACTTCATAGATTTGTGCAATGTTATTGAGGATGGTGCCTTCGACGCTGCGGTCATCGATTTCCTGCTGAATTTTGCGCGCTTGTTCGAGATAATGCAAGGCGGTGTTGTAGTTGCCTTGCCCTATGAAAATTTGGGAGAGGTTGTTGAGTGTAGCACTTTCAACCCGTTTATCACCGATTTCCTGCTGAATTTTGCGTGCTTGTTCGAGGTAGCGGAGGGCGGTATTGTAGTCACCTCGCGCTATGAAAATTTGGGAGAGGTTGTTGAGGGTGGTGCCTTCGCCCTCTTTATCGCCGATTTGCTGACGGATATGGAGCGACTGTTCGAGATAGCGCAGGGCGTCTGTATACTGACCAATATGCACGAGTTGTTTGCCGGTTTCATTCAGTGCATCGCCACGCGTCTGGGGATCAGGGGATTGGCAGATGGCGGGCAGCCAGTCGGTCAGCAGGGTGTGATAGAGACCATCCAGACTCAAACGACCCACAATCCAATCCAGGGCCAGGCGATCCGCCTGGTCGATCTGCTGGGCGCGACGGAGGGCGGCGTGGGTGGTCAGGGCCTGGGCCAGGGTGCGCCGTTCGTAGCGGAAGAGGTACTGCTGATAGGCGGCGGCCGCTTGCCAAAGGGGTAGGGCGGGCAGGGGGACGCCCTGACGCGCCAACCAGTCGGCCACCAGCGGCGAGAGTTGGTATTCGTCACAGGCCAGATCGGGGGCAAAGGATGGCTCGACCAGCGACACGGCCAGCAGCCGCTGTAAGAGCGCCGGCGGGTCGGGCAGATCAGCGGCCAGTTTGGCGATGCCTTCTAGCGGCACGGGGGTGGCGTAGGCGGGCAGCCGCGCCAGCAACTGGCGACTAGCGGCAGGCAGGTGCGCCACAATCTGCGCCAGCGCCATGTCGTTCTGCGTCTCCGCCGTGGCCTGGGCCAGCCGGGCCAGAAAGTCCGCTTCCTCAGCCGGGTTCATGCCCTGCAAGGCGGCGGTAAAAAAGGTCAGCCCGCGGCCATTGCCATGCAGCGTGGTGTAGAGCGCGCGCAGACGGCGGTCGTCGCGCAGCAGGGCCGGCGGCAACTCACGCCGCGCCATCTGCAAAAAGTCGCCATAGGTCGCATGTGCCAGCGCCACCTGATCCGCCGCCGGCCAGCCGGGCAAGCGCCAACGGGAGGTGAGCAGCAGGATCAAGCCCTGGCTGGTCAGGCTTTGCGCCGCCTTGATCCAGGCCACCGTGCGTTCATCGCTCAACGCCTGGGTGGTCGGCTCTTGCAGGCTCTCCAGGTTGTCAAAGAAGAGCGCCAGCCGGCCGTGCGCCTGGTGCAGTAGCAGCCGCAGCAAGAGGGCGGCGTGCGCTTCCTCGTCCGGCAGCCGCGGCGCGGCCCGGTCATAGCGCTGGACATTGTCGGCGTTCAGTTGCAACTCCAACTCGAGCTGAAAAAGCGCCCAATCATTGCCCGGTCGCGCCGACCAGGCCAGCAGCAGATAGCCCTGCCGTTCCAGCCCTTGCGCCAGCTTGCCCGCCAGCGCAGTTTTGCCCTGGCCACCGGGGCCGGTGATCAACAACTGGTGGAGCGTGCCCTGGCGCAGCCGGCGTTGCAGGTCGCGCAGTTCCCGGCGACGGCCAATAAAGCGCGGGGGCAGATAGATCGTCTGCAAGGTCTGGGCCAGTTGGATCTTTGCCGGCGGGCGGGGGGTAAAGTGCCAGTCGATGAGCGGGTGGGTCGGGTCGTGGCTGATCAACATGGGTAGCACCCACTGGCCCAGGCTCCGTTCGGCCAGCCCCGGCGCCGCATCCGCCAACCCCGGTGCGTCCTTGAGCGGCGTGGTGATCGCCTGGCGGCCGGCTTGCAGCGCCACATCCACCGGATGGCGGCGCGCCACGGCGTCACAAAAGGCGCGGGCAAAGAGGGTGCCGGCCCGATCCAGAATCGACTCGCGCATCCCAATCACATGGGGGATGCCGATGCTGCTCAAGCGCCAACTCAACCCGTGGGTTAGCGCGTCCGAAGCGCCCATGCCCGATTCACAGGCCGAGAGGACGACACAGCCCAGCTTGCTCCCCAGCAGGGCGTGGGCCAGTTCTTGTTCGCTCACGGCGTGGCTGCCGCCGCTTTCGCCCTCAAAGAGAAAGGTGGCGCCCCTCCCTAGCCCTCCCCCAGCGGGGAGGGAAGCGGCGCCGGGAGCTTCCTGGTGAAACTTGCCATGCCCGCTGAGAAAGAGCAGATGGGGCTGGACGCTTTTGAGCAACGCTTGCAACGTGCTAAAGCGGCCGTCGTCGGGCATCTCCAATGTCACCAGTCCCTCGACGATCCAGGGGTTGAGCGCGGCCAGCACCTGCGCCTGCTCCTCCTCCACATCGAGCCGCCCCTTGACCGCATCCAGGTCATCGGGCAGGCTGGTAAAGAGCAGGACGCGCAGCGGCCCGCTTTCCGGCGGCGGCAAGGCCGGCGTCAGCGTCGGGTTGGTGCGGCTCAGCGTAAAGCCGTCGGCCCGCGCCAGAAAGCCATAGGTGGGGTGGTAGAGCGTCTCCCAGGGCAACTGTTGGACGGCGGCATCGCTGCTGCTGAGGAGCAGCGGTAAGCTCTGCGCGCCGGCGGCTTGACGCGCCTGGGCCAACGCTTCCTCCTGGCCCAACGCCTGCCAGAGCGCCTGCCCCACCGCCTGCAGCATGGCGTCATCGACCAACTGGCCGGTCGCATAGCGCTGCGCCAGTTCCTGACTCTGCCGGCGCAGATGGGGCTGCTGTGTCAACAGATCCGCCGGCGGTTGCAGGCGAAATGGGGTGATGGGGGTGGACATAGTGGGTGGTCCTTTCGGGTCTTCGTGCGTGCGTGTTGCGTATTGCGTGAACTGCTTGTTACGCCGTCTTATCTCGTTACGTCGTCTTATCTCGTTACGCCGTTCTACGGCGTAATGCCGGTTGGGCGCTCCGCGCCCCGCAAGGACGCAGAGCGTCCAGCCTGGCATTCCACGCTGCGCCCAGTGGGCACCCGGGAACGAGACTAGGGCCGCGCCGTCGTTGGGATGACATCCGGGAACGCATACTCCTCAACGGCGGCATCGTCAAGCCCTTTGTGGACGACCGTGATCGACTTGCGATAGGGGTCGAGATCGACCACTGCCTCTTTCTCGCAAAAGGGGCAGGCGACGATGAGCGTCGGCTGGCCGTCGAGTTCACGGGTCATGGCATAGGTTCTGCCGCAGTGCCAGCAGCGGAAGGTGAGTCGTTGCTTTTGCATAAATACTCCTTATGGGTGGGGTAGGAACACAACAACGGATTTAGGAAGGAACGGATGGCTGGTCGGGAAGCGTACATCTGTTCTCGCCCACATCCGCTGTTGTGTCACGTTCTCTTATGGGCGAGGAACACAACAACGGATTTAGGAAGGAACGGATGGCTGGCGGGAGGTGTCAATGTGTTACCACCCCAATCCGTTTTGGGAAGCAACGGGTGTCTCGCCTGGAACCATAAATCCGTTCCTTCCCAAATCCGTTGTTGTGTTGCGTTCCCTCTACAACACCAACATCCCCGCACAGACGATGCCGGCGGCGAAGCAGAGGGTGGATGGAACCAACCAGCGAAATTTGTAGCGGGCGCTGGCGTAGTAAAAGTCTCTGATCCCCAGCACCTCACTCTTGCTGTTGGGGTCGCGTTGGAGCAGGGTTTCGTCTACCTGCCAGCGCTGGGGGATCAGGCTGACCAGGGCGAGCAGCAGCGCGACAAACCAAAAGCCAAAGGCGCCATAGAGCCAGCCATTGGCGGCGACCGTCGCCTTTTCGCCTTGGGTGAGTTGGAGAACCGTGGCGTAGAGACCGGGGATCGCCAGCTCCAGCGTGATCAACTGTTGGGCCAGTTTGTCCATCAACTCACTCTGGTTGACGATGGTCTCGGCGAATTTGTCGCGCAGAATTGTCTCCTGGTTGGTCGGTGGGCGGGTTTCGATAGGTGATTTACTCATAAGTCGGTTTCCCTGGGCATGAAATGGGTACGGGCCGGCAGCGCTGGCTGGGTGTGGTGAAAGCTACTTTTCCGATTATAGCAAGGAAGCGGACGGGATGCAATCTGCTTTGATCATTGGGATGGTATATGTCTGCGCCCTTAACTACGAAGCTCTAAGCCAGTCCGTGACTGGCGATGGACCGCCAGTCACGGACTGGCTTAGAGCTTCGTGGCTACCTGCACCCACTCTTTGCAACTTCTCATTTGATTTTCATTTGCCATTTAGAAAACATAGGCTTATTATTGTAGGATTCTACGGAGTGAGTACGTTGCACGGGTCAAAGGCGGTCGCCTGATAGCATCATCGTTTGACTTGTGCAACGCACGCACTACACTCGCCGGACAGACCTATGAACAGATAAGCGCGCATGTCACTTACATCTTCCGTTGAACAAATTTCCGTTGCCAAAGCCCGTCCGCTGGCTCGTCGTCGTTTCTCCTGGTATCAGTTGGAGTTGGGCGTGCTGTTGGCGCCGTTTCTACTGGGCGCGATGTTGTTGATCCTCTTCCCCGCCCTTTTTACCATCGTCTTAGCCTTTACCGAATATGACGCCCTGACAGCGCCGGTTTGGAGCGGTCTGCAAAATTTTCAGACGATCTTTCAACGCCAGGTCTTCTGGATTGCGGTGCGCAACTCCCTGGTTTTTGTCGCGCTGGGCGCGCCCCTCCAATTGGTAGGCGCGTTGCTGCTCGCCTTGCTCTTGCAGCAGCAACGGCTTGGTGTGCGGCACTATCGCAATGCTGCGTATCTCCCCACGGTGATTCCTGATGTCGCCTATGCGCTGATCTGGCTCTGGCTCTTCAACCCGCTCTATGGCCCGCTCAACAAAGTGTTGGCCGGGGTGGGCCTGCCGCAACCGGCCTGGTTGGTCGATGACAACACGGCTTTGCTCTCGATCATCTTCATGTCCTCGTTTCGCATTGGCGAAGGGATGCTGCTCCTGATCGCCGCCTTGCAGGCGATGCCGGCAGCCTACTTTCAAGCGGCGGCGCTCGACGGCGGCACGCGCTGGCAACTCTTTCGCCACATCACCTTCCCGTTGCTGATCCCCTGGCTGCTTCTGCTGCTGATGCGCGATATTCTCCTGAGCGCGCAAAGCTCCTTTACGCCTGTCTACATGATGACCGAGGGCGGCCCCGGTTACGCCACGACGTTGCTGCCCTATCTGGTCTATGAAGAAGCCTTTAGCCACTTCCGCATCGGTCACGCCGCGTCGATGATGGTGGTGATGTTTGTTGGGATTGGGCTGTTGCTCTGGGTACTCTACAAGGTGGCCGGCGGCTGGGGGTACAGTGATGAAGTTTAATCGTCTCTGGCCGGAACGGCTGCTCTGGCAACTGGCTGCGCTCGTGATGGCTTTTCTCTTTGTTGGCCCCATTGTCTGGGTATTGACCAGTTCATTGCGCCCCGTTGGCCTGCCGCCGCCCCGCACCCTGGAATGGTTGCCGGATTCACTGGCCTGGTCGAACTATGTCGAGATTTTTCGCGTGGTGCCGCTGGGGCGACAGGTGGGCAATTCGTTGTTTGTCAGCACAGTGGGCGCGGCGCTTACCCTGGTAACGGCGTCGTGGGCCGGCTTTGCCATGGCGCAGATGCCGGCGGGGGTGCGTCGTTGGCTGGTGGGACTGGCGATTGTGCTGCTGATGGTGCCGAGTACAGCGGTCTGGCTGCCGCGCTATGTCCTCTTTACCTCCATCGGCATCATCGATAGCTATCTGGCGCTCTTTGCCCCGGCGATTATGGGGACAAAGTCGCTCTTTGTGTTGATGTTCTACTGGACCTTCCGGCGGGTCCCGTTGGAGATCTTTGAATCGGCGCGATTAGACGGCGCCGGCGCCTTGACCATCTGGCGGTTGATTGCCCTGCCCGCCGCGCTGCCGACGGCGTTGGCGGTGCTGCTGCTCGCCTTTACCCACTATTGGAGCGATTTTGTCGATCCGCTGCTCTTTCTCAAGTCCGAGGAACGCTATACCCTCGCTATCGGGCTGCGCATGTTGCAGCAGATGGACATTACCAACTGGTCGCTGCTGCTGGCGGCCGTGGTGGTAATGATCGCGCCGGTGTTGTTGGTCTATCTCGCGTTGCAACAGTTTATCCGCGAGGGGATGCGCTTGCGTGATCTGGTGCAGCGGTAGGGGCGTCAAACATATCACCGCGAATCTGGGGATTTGCGAATCAGTCTTCATGTTTTGATCAAAGATTACGCAGATTTCACAGATTTTTTCTTGTTTTTTCATCTGCGTAATCTTTGATGATTTGCGGAACCGTGTAGGATAAAAGAGGTTCGCTCATCTACAGAAAGTGTGAGGTTTCGACCCGCCACACCTGTCAGGTTTCCAAAACCTGACAGGTGTTCACACTTTCCGTAGATGAGCCAAAGAGGTTTATAGAATCATGTTCTTGCGTTTGTTCTTGAGTTTGCTTATCTTGGGGCTGGTCGGAACGGCTTGTGTGTCACCATCGGTGGGTGGTGCTGAAAGTGCCGACGGCGTGACCCTTACCCTGCTGATCTCCGGCGACCCGACCGATGAGGCCGCCTACCAGCAGTTGATCGACGCCTTTGCCGCCGAACATGGCGCCATTGCGGTGAATCTGATCAACATTCCGAGCGGCGGCGACTTCCGCAAACGGTTGGCGGCTGACTTTGCCGCCGGCACGCCGCCTGATCTCTTTCTGATCAACTATCGCAATCTGGGCCGTTTTGCCGCCAGCGGCGCGGTGGAACCATTAACGGACTATCTCGCCAAGAGTGAATTGATCAAAACCAGCGATTATTATCCGCAGGCGCTGGCCGCCTTTCAGTGGAACGGCGAACAGATCTGTATGCCGCAAAATATTTCCAGCCCGGTCATCTATTACAACAAAGCGCTCTTTGACGCCGCCGGCCTGACCTATCCCACCGACGCGTGGACGTGGGACGGTTTTCTGGAAACGGCCAAGCTGATGACTCAGGACACCGACAACGACGGCGCCATCGACATCTACGGTTTTGGCATTGATCCAACCCTTGTGCGCGCCGCCCCCTTTATCTGGATGAATGGCGGTGATCTGGTTGATGACCCCGTCACACCGACCCGCCTGACGCTCGATTCCCCGGCAAGCAAGGAAGCATTGGCCTGGTTGATGGCCCTGCAACTTACGCACCAGGTGACGCCCGACGCCGTGGCCGAAGAAGCGGAGAGCAGTTTGAGCCGTTTCATCAATGGCCGGCTGGCAATGTTTATGGACAGTCGCCGCGCCGTGCCGGAGTTCCGCACCATCACCGCCTTTGATTGGGATGTTGCCGCTCTGCCGGTTGGCAAAACACGGGCCACTATTCTCCATGCCGATGCCTTTTGTCTGGCGGCGGCTGGTCAACAAAAGGACGCGGCTTGGACCTTCCTTGAATTTGCCAACGCAGAAGCCGGGCAGACGATTCTAGCCGGCACCGGGCGCACCGTCCCTTCCCGCATCGACCTGTCCACCGCCCCCGTCTTTCTCGACCCGAACGCCAAACCGGCCAACAGCCAGGCGTTTCTCGACGCCATCCCCCACATCCGCAACCTGCCCCTCATGGCGACTTGGAGTGACATTGAAGGGGTGGTGAATATCGAGCTGAAAAATGCGTTTTATGGCGCCGCCACGCTTGATGAAGCCCTACAAACAGCGAATAAACATAGCGCGGAGTTTTTTCAGCCGTAGAACACAACAACGGATTTAGGAAGCAGCGGATGTGTGGCTACATATGGATGCTACGGAACACAACAGCGGATTTAGGAGGCAGCGGATTTGTTGGTGCATATGGATGTTACGGAACACAACAACAGATTTAGGAAGTAGTGGATCGATGGCTGTATACGGCTTACCCATGTAGAGGTGATGACGACACTACCTGACTATTGTTTTTCCTACAGCCTTTTTCGATCCAGGTAGCAATCCGTTGCTTCCTAAATCCGTTGTTGTGTTCCGTGTGCCCTGTTCGATCCAGGTAGCAATCCGTTGCGTCCTAAATCCGTTGTTGTGTTCTGTGTGCCCTGTTCGATCTAGGTAAAAATCCGTTGCTTCCTAAATCCGCTGTTGTGTTCCGTGTGCCCTGGTTTTTCAAGAGCAAGGAGATTATGTCAAACGCTTCCACCCTTTCTCGACGCACCCTTTTGGCCCGCATGGCGGCAGGGGTTGTCATGCCCAAGGTTGCCGCGTTCATCGCGGCCTGTAGACCGGCAGAAACGCCGCAACATGCGGCACAACCCGGCGTCGGCGATCCCGCCCCGGACGCCGTCACTGGCGCCATTTCCCTGATGATTGCCGCCGACCCGCTGGAGGAAGTGGCCTATCAGACCTTGTTGACGGCCTTTGCCGACGCCGGCAGCCAGGTGCAGGTCGATATTGTCAACCTGCCTAGCCTGGCCGAAATGTACCGGCGGCTACTCCTTGACTTTGCTGCCGGGACGCCGGCTGATCTCTTCCTGCTCACTTATCGTCGCTATGCCGCCTATGCCGTTAAAAAGATGGTGGAGCCGTTGGCCCCTTACCTCGACGCCAGCCGCGTGATCAACGCTGACGATTTCTACCCGCAAACGCTGGAAGCCTTCACCTGGCGCGACCAACTTTATGGCGTGCCGCAGAATCTTTCCTGCCTGGTGACTTATTACAACAAGACCATCTTTGACAATGCCGGCGTCGCCTACCCGACCGGCGATTGGGACTGGGACGCCTTTCTGGAAACCGCCCACGCCCTAACGCTGGACGAGGACGGTGATGGCATCGACGATCTCTGGGGGTTGGGGACGGATGCCATCACACTGCGCATCGCCCCTTTCATCTGGATGAGCGGCGGCGATCTGGTCGATGACCCGGAAAAGCCAACCAGCCTGGCACTCGACACACCGGAGGCGCGCGAGGCGTTAGCCTGGTTTGTCGCTTTGCAAACGGAGCATCAGGTTGTACCCGACCCGATTACCGAGAAAGCCGAAAGCCACGAAGCCCGCTTTATCAACGGTCGCCTTGCCATGTATCTGGAAAGCCGGCGGGTTGTCCCCTCGCTGCGTCAGAACACCCACTTTGATTGGGATGTCGCCCCCTTGCCGGCGTTGCGTAGGCCGGACGGTGCGCTGATTCGTTCAACGGTCTTGCACTCTGACGCCTTTTGTATGGCGGCGCAAAGCCAAAACAAAACTGCCGCCTGGTCGATGATCGAATATGTCAATTCCCCGGCCGGCCAGACGGTGTTGACCAGCAGCGGTCGCGTGGTGCCATCCAACAAGAGCGTTGCTGAGGCGCCCGCCTTCTTAGCGTCAGCAGAGAAACCACTCAACAACCAAGTCTTCCTCGACGCCCTGGCCTATATCCGTCGCTTGCCCCTCATGCCCACCTGGCCGGAGATCGAAGCGGGCATCAGTCGCGAACTGGAACTGGCCTTCCACGGCGATTCGATTCTGGACGCCGCGATTGACGCGGCCTATATTCGCACACGCGAATTTTTTCTGCCGTGAGCAGAACGATCTAGCGAAGCTTCGCTTCAAATCGACAAGCCTCTGGACGCGGATTCACGCGTAATTACGCGTGAATCCGCGTCCAAACCATGAACAAAAAGGATGCCGCCCAACGCCCTGATGATTGACGGAAGCGCTTTGGAATGGAAGGTAGAATGTAGAAATTCGTGACGTTTGTGGTATAATCCTGACGCACCGATGGCCGACAGCCTGCACTTTGGCGCGGTGTGAATGATCAATGTAGTATATTTTAAACAGGAGCTTATGCCGCAATTTTTGAAATCAAAAGCAAGCAAATCGGCGCCGCGGCCCCAACGGACGCCCGGTGCAAGCCCATCCACCCCTGCGTCAACGACGCAAGAACAGGGCGCTATTCGCAAAGAATGGGGCGGGCGGATGAGCGTCGCCCTGACCATGCCGAATAGCTATTATGTCGGCATGAGCAGCCTCGCGCTCCAATTGCTCTACCGCACCTTCAATCAGGCCGCCGATGTTGTCTGTGAACGCCTCTTCTGGGAAAAGGGCGCCGCGGCTGCCGGCAAGCCCTTGCTTTCGTTGGAGAGCGGTCGGTCGGCGGCTGAATTTGATCTTTGGGCCTTTACCATCTCGTGGGAGATGGATTATTTTAATGTGGTGGAACTCCTGCGCCAAGCCGGCATTCCGCCGCTGGCTGCTGATCGCCAAGCGAGTACACAGTGGAATGGGCGCCCTTGGCCGCTGCTGATCGCCGGCGGACCGGGCGTGACCATGAATCCCGAACCGATGGCGCCTTTCTTTGACGCCATCTTGATCGGTGAAGGGGAAGAAGCCGTACCGCAGTTGATCGAGCTTTGTCGCACGGCGCTGCACCAGGACGAAGCCGGCGATCATACTGCGCTGCTGGCTGAACTGGATCGGACGCCCGGCTGGTATGTGCCGACCTTGCGCCCCTCCAACCGCAACCATGAACGCTTTCGCCCGGTCGAACGGCTCTGGGTGCGTTCGCTGCCCGCCTTTGAGACCAGCAGCGCGCTCTACACGCCCGATACTGAATTCAGCAACATGCACTTGATGGAGATTGCGCGCGGCTGTGGCCGTGGCTGTCGCTTCTGCCTGGCCGGTTATGTCTATCGCCCGCCACGCGAACAGCCGTTGGACAAATTGCTGGCGTCAGCCGCGGCGGCGATTCAACAGGGCTATACCAAAGTGGGGCTGGTCAGCGCCGCGGTCAGTGACCATACCCAAATTGATGAATTAGCAACAGGCTTGCAGCAGATGGGCGCCAGTCTCAGCGCCAGCTCTATGCGCATGGATCCGATCAGCGTGCCATTAATTCGCGCCATGGCCGAAACCGGCGCCCAAAACCTGACCGTTGCCCCGGAAGCGGGCAGCCAACGGCTGCGCAATGTGATCAACAAGACGCAGACCGAGGATCAGATGATGCGGGCAATTGCGTTGGCGCAAGAGTTGAACTTTCCCCAACTCAAGCTCTATTTCATGGTCGGCCACCCGACGGAAACCGACGACGACATTCAAGCCTTGATCGATTTTACGCTGGCAGCGCGTCAACGCTTTAAGCGGCGCATTGCCATCAACGCCACGCCCTTTGTGCCTAAGGCGCATACCCCTTTTCAGTGGGAAGGGATGGTGGAGCAACAAATTTTGCGCCAACGGCAGAAGCGCATCCACCAGGCGTTGGCCCGCCACGGCGTCGATGTCCGCGCCGATTCGCCGGATTGGGCCGAGGTGCAGGCCGTCCTCAGCCGGGGTGATCGCCGGCTGGCCGAGGTTCTGTTAGCCATGCCCCCCGGCGCCGTGACTGTGCGCAGCTTCTTTGCGACAATGGCGGCGGTCGGCTTAGAAAAAGAACACTATATCGGTCGTTGGGAGGTGGGTGCGCCCTTGCCGTGGGATATTGTTCAGAGCGGCGTCAGTGAGAACTATTTCCATTACGAATTGCGCCTGGCGGCGCAGGATCAGACGGGCCTGAGCTGTCCTCCCGATTCCGCCGGCTGTCTCACCTGTCAGGCTTGCGATCCACAATGGGCCTTCCGCTATGGTGACAACATGAATCGACCAATTCCCAATGCCAAAGGCGGCCCCTGGCGAGCGCAAGATTGGCAACCGTGGACGAAATTCAAAAGCGAAAAACATGGCGTATTGGCGCCAATTGAGTTAAACTAATCTGCCATCTTTGCCCATTACTTATCTCACGAACAGGCAAAGGAAGCTGACAGAAAAGCAGGCAATCTATTGAATTCGGACAATTTTACCGGTGAAACGTCTGCGAATCATCCAATAGACGTAGGCGAACAGTACCCAGGTACTAGTGTCATGATCAGCCGTTTCTGCTATACTCACCATTATCGTACCAAACAAGGGCAGTTGAGTGGGGAGGCAGAACCAATGGAACAACAATCAAAGGAAACGACCAACAACAAGGACTTTGTCTATTTTCTGATCTCACTTTGTATGTTTGTGATCATGGCGCTGCTGACCACTGATACGAGCATCTATACCCGACGGTAAGCGGAGCGCCAAAACCGTCACACAAAAGAATACCAATGAAAAATCCTCTAGCCACTCAGGACGCTAGAGGATTTTTTTGCTGCGGTTCTATCGCTCGCTACACCGCTCTGTGCGAGTCCGTGACTCGTGCCAACCAATAGCGAGTCACAGCCGCGCACAGAGCAGGTTTGCTTGACAGTTACACCGCCACAAACCCAAAGTACAATAGCGCAACATGCACCCCTGTACTGATCCAGAGCCAGCGCCGGACATAGGCGTCTTTGGTCTTGTGCCGGAACCAGAACATGGCAACCCACGCGCCCAGAAAGCCGCCGGCCAACGCCAGCAGGTTGAGCGTAGTTTCGGCCACCCGCCACTGTTTGCGCTGGGCGCGAAACTTGTCGAAGCCGTAATAGATAAAGGTGACAATACCCAAGGCCAGCAACCACGCCGGATACAGGGGCAGGGTTGTATTCTCAAAGATCCAAAAGCCCAACGCCACCATCAGGGCAAAGAAGATGAAATGGGTAATGGCTTGCATAATCAGGCAAAGATTTCGTGAAGGGCGAGACGAATGCCGACGGCTTGATCGATAACCTCACCGCTACTATAGGGCTGCCACCGATCAATCGCCGAATAGACCGCAATGGTATTGAGCGCCGGGTCGACCAACCAGCAGGATTGTACACCCAATTGAAAATAGACCCTGAACTTTTCGAGAATCTCGTAGCTGCCTTGGCGTGGCGAAATGATTTCAATCACCAGCAACGGCATCTCCTTCATCCGTAGAATATCCAAGGGGCGACTCAAGCCGCGTTTAGGGTAAAGCGCAATATCCGGCTTGATTTCATCCCGGTTGCGCAACGTAAACTGGCCCAAATCAAGACCATCAATATCGAGGCTCAATTCGCTCACGGGCGTATATTGCTCAAACCGGCCAAGTAAAATGACCAGACGCGCTTGCAGATAGGCATGGTTAAAGGACGACACGTCGATCGATTCCTCAAGTTCATGATCCGCATCAACCAAAAGTTCAGCGGGCAATGTTTGTAACATAGGTAACTCGCAAAAGCAGGACTTATCCGATCATCAACTACCCTATATTCTACTCAAATCAGTGCGAAACGTCAACGCGGCGCAACCCACAACCTTCTTTCCTCAACCTTCACCGAATGATCGGGCCGGCGACGGACGCCAAAGAGGTGAAAGATAAGCCATTCCAAGGTCGGCCAGAAGCGGAGCAGTTCCAGCACCGGGTTGAGATAATCGGTGACGACACAGTAATAGGTGTCTTTCGTCCCTCGGTGATGGTTGCCATGTTGGGCCGGCGATTGTAACACGCCCAGCCGCTGGAAAAAGGTGATGACCGGTCCATTTTCCGCTCTGGTGCGGTGCGCCCACTTGTGAATTTCGTTGGCGTTGACCCCAATCGCCACCACCAGCATGGTCATCCAATTGAGAAAGCCGCCCCAGTAGGCCACTACCAGGATCACGGCGCCAATCACCAGTAACACGCGGGCGCTGTAGAGCCAGGAATAGCGGGTGAAATAGCGTGGATCATAATGATGCAAAATATTCGGTCGCGTAATTAACGACCCGGTAATCGGCCAATTCTCGTTGCCATAGGCGTCCTCCAACCAGTGCAGCAGGCCGGAAAGAAAATCGACGATGAAAACACAGAGCACAACTTTGCCGATAATTTCAAGGGCGAGCATGGGTTTCTCCTTGTTGGGTAAAGTATTGGATATTGGGTATTGGGTATTGAATAAAGTATTGGGTATTGAATATTGGATATAATCTGCCTGCGCTACTCAATTTCCGATATTGAATAGCCACTACCCAATATCCAATACCCATTGACTCATTTCCAAATGCAGCGTTACGTAACACGCAACATGGTTTACTGCCCCGGCGTCCCCAACTTTACCACGATCCGCTGCGGCGTCGCCGTATCCTGCTTCTCCGGCGTGTAGTAGTCATACGCCTGACTGCTGGGCGTTTGTGCGCGGATGGGGAAGCGGGCCTGGAGCCGGTAGGGGAGCCGGTAAACCTGGCCGCTGGGTACGTTGGTCATATAGACCAGAATCTGGCGACCGGTCAACTCGTAGCGGGCAATGAGACCCTGCGCCACCAAACCGTCCAAGTCTTCGGTCAGCGGGCGGAAACCGGGGGGAATGCCCAGATCGACCAGCAGCGTGCCGGCCACGCCGGGCGCCAGCAACTCGACCTCCGCAGTGACATTGACCAGATCGTTGACCTGCAACTCAGTGCGGTCGTAGGCCACATCAATGCGCACCTCTTTCTCGATAGCTGGTGTGGAGGGGACGGCTTCCCACGGCAGATAGTATTGGGTAACCACCTGATATTGTAGGGCGCGTTCCCCCTCGACCGTGATGGTCACTTCATTGCCGTTGGGGTTCAGATCATCAAAGCTGACAAGCTGCACCACATCGGCATTCTCTTCGGTGATGGTGAGAGTCTGCGCCCGGTCGCCGTTGATGGTCACGGTGACGGTGGCCGGACCGTCCTGGCCGCCCTGTTCCGCCGCCAACAGCAACGCCTTGAGCGCCAGCACGGTGGTCTGCGTGCTGTAGAACATGCCGTTGGGATCGCGCTGACTGAGGATCGAATCAATGGCGCCCTGCGCGACATCCAGATGTTGGCCCACCCGCAGCAAAGCAATGGCCGTCATGGCGGCGGTTTCAATGTTGCTGACATTGCCATAACCGCCCATGTAGGTGGTCATCCCGCTGCTCCAGGTGAAGTAACCTTGCGTATCCTTTTCGGCGCTACTCAATAAGTGGCTGATCAGTTGGTCGATCTGCCCGGCTGACCCTTGCGGATCGGCGGCGATCAGAGCATTAGCCAGCATGGCTGCCGCATAGGGATCCAGCGCAGCCGGCGGCGTCGCCAACGGTGAGTTGGCTTGATTATTCTGCGTCTGCGCTTGCAGATATTGGGCCAATTGCCCATGCAGATAAGCCACGGCCCGTTGCACCGGTTCGCTTGTGGCATAACCGGCATCGGCCAACGCCCAGGTTACATACGCGGTCGGCAGCACGGTACTGTTGCCTAACCCTTCCAGCCCACTCTCAATCGTCATGCCTTCCGGCGCCCAACTGCCATCCCCCTGTTGGCGTTGGAAGAGGAAGATCGCCGTCCGTTCGATGAGCGCCGGATCAACGTAGCTGACCTGGCTCATATCGGTGAACTCCATCAGCCCGTAGGCGGTGAGCATGGTCTGCGGCGGCGGATCGCCAAAGAGGCTAAAGCCGCCCGGCATCCCCCGCACCTCAAAGCTCAAAAGGCGCTGGTAGCCCAGGTTGATATACTGCTCCGCTTGCAGTTGGATGCGCGGGTTGACCTGGTTGGTGGTTTTGAGATAGTCCAACACCATCACGTTCGGGTAGGTAGTGCTGCTCGTCTGTTCAAAACAGCCGTAGGGTTGCTGCAACATGCCTTCCAGCCCGTCGATCACCTGGCTGATGACGCCGGGGTAGATTTTGACGGCGACGCGCCCCGTGCCAGGGACCGCGTTCGGGGGCAGATCAAGCGCAAAGCGTTGCGTCGTGGTGAGTTTACCGCTCGCGGCCACGGCCATGGCCTTGCCGTCGGGCAACACTTCGACCTGGCGCAAGACAGCGTCGCTCATGGCGCTGCCGGTGGCCGTGACCTGGAATTCATGCTGCCCAAAGTTGGTGACCCGGATCGGCAAGTAGGCGGCCATCACCTCGTTGGGCGCCACGGTAAAGCGCAGGGTTGGCGTCTCGACAAATGCAAACCAATCGGCCTGAGCGACTTCCAGATTGATCTCCTGCGCTTCATCCAGATAGTTGAAGATGCTCACCGGCACCGCTACTTCATCGCCCACCGTCAGGAAGCGGGGCAGATCCGGCTCGACAAAGAAATCTTGGAAGACCTTCATGCCCACCTCGGCGCTGCCCAGATGGCCGGCCTGATCCGAGGCCAGCACGCTAATGCGCCAGGTGGTGATCGAATCAGCAATCGGCACCTGCACCTGGGCGTGACCGTTGGCGTCCGTGGTCAACTCCGGTAGCCAGAAGAGGGTTTCCGGGAAGAACTGGCGCAGGCGCGGCGGCTGACTCTGGTTGCCCTGCGTGGCCGTCGTAGCATCGGCTATCGTTTCCTGCGCCGGCGCTTCGGCGGCGGGGGCGGCAGCCATTTCGCCACCGGCCATTGGGGCTGCCGGCGCGGCGCAACTCGTCCAGAAAAAGGCCAGGCTCAGCAAAACCAGCCCCAAAAAGAGATGACGACGGCGCCGTGTGCCATCATAGAAAGCAATGCCCATTAGTGGCAGCACCAGGGCAATACGGTTGGCCCAGCCCCAGGCCAGGGCGGAACGGGCATTGCCTGCCGTTTGTGGAACGTGGTGGGCGATGGTTGTTACGTGTTGCGTATTGCCCATTGCCACCAACTCTTCGGCAAAGAAACCGGCCAGCGCCAGTTGCTGGGCATGACCGGCATTCTTCCGGTCATAGGGCGAGGGATCGTCGCTCTGCAAGGGCGAAAAGTCATGGATTTCGTAGCGCGGTTCTTGCAATTCGCGATCCAGCAAGAAGTAGGTGCGAGCAAAGCCCGGCTCTTGGGCGCCGACGGCAAAGACCGACTCATCGACAATGCTTAAGCCCAGAACGCCGGGCATAGGCGCGCCTTCCCGCTGCACCGTGATGTCAAGGGTGGCGGTGTCGCCGGGGCGATAGACATCGGCGTCGGCCTGAATGGCGACCGCGGCCGGGGCCGGGTTGACCAGCACCAGCCGCCGGTCGCGCACAATTTGCCCCTGGTCGGTGATCACATAGGCGTTGAGTTCCAGCGTCCCCAACAGGCTGCCGTCGAGATCGATAGCGGCTTGCGCCACCCCCTGCGCCACCGGCAGCGCGGCCAGCCCGAAGGTTTGCCGCCCCTTGATGATGTCGAGGTAGGCGGTCTGCGCCTGGCCGGCGACATGAATATCCACGTTGAGGGTTTCACCGATCTGATATTGCACCTTCTCCGGACGCAGCAAGAGCGCCTGGGCATCGCCGGAACCGCCTAAGGTGACGGTCTGTTCGGCTGCCTGTCCTGTGCTATCGACGGCATGGAAGACCAGTGGCAAATCGCGGCTGTCTACCGGTGTAAAGCGGATGGTTGCCAGCCCGAATTCATCGGTGGTCACGGTTACGGTGTTGGTGACAGCCCCAGGTACGGTATTCGTCACCGTGGTAGTTGGTACGCCATCCACGCGAATGGTCGTCGCGGCGGCCCGACCATCCGGGTAGCTGGTTTGCAGGTAGACGATGTTCTCTAGGCCGGGGCGGAGGAAACCGGCTTCCGGGATGGCTTCGATCAGAATGCTCTTTTCGGCAATGGTGACGCTCTCATCCACCTGTTCACTGTGGTTCGCCGTGTCGATGACGGTAATTTCCAGGTCAACCTGCGCTGTGTCGTTTTCCAGTTGACCGACAAAAGTATCAGGCGTCTGGAATTCATAGGCATAGAAACCGGCGGCGTCGGTCGTGCCGGTCAGTTCAAAAAGTTGAACCCGCTCTACGTCGGTAACAAACCCTTTGATGCGCACTTGACCACCGGCGACCGGTTTGCCGAAAAAGTATTGGGCATCCACCGTGCCGGTGATCACTTCCCCCGGCAGATAGAAAGCTTTGGCGCTTTGGAAGGTGATTTCAAAGCGGGGCAGCGTATAGGGCTTCACTTCAACCGTGCGGCTGCTCGTCACCGGCCCCATCTCCGCCGTCAGCACATAGTCGCCGCTGGCCGCCTGACTGTCCAGTTGAAAATCGGCGCTGGCAATGCCAAAGGCGGAAGTGGTCAATTCCTTGCGCATCAACTTATTGCCGGCCGGGTCGGCAACCGTCAACACCAGCGGCTGCTCTTGCGCGGCTTTCAGGGCGGTGGTATCCAGCGCCAGCGTGCGCAGATGAATGACCTGCCCCGGCTGATAGACCGGCTTATCAGTACTGAGAAGGACATTGTAGACGCGACCAACATAGACCTCCTGGCTGGTCTGCAACTGTCCATAGTTGGTCGAATCAGCCACCACCGTCAGCACCTGGTTGGGGTCGTTGACCGTCGCCGGTACATCAAAAGTGACATGAACCAGCCCCGCTTTGTCTGTCTGGCCGGTGAAGAGTTCGCGCGTTTCCCCGTTTGGTGTATTTAGCGTCACCCGCACGCGCGTATCGGGCAAACGCTCGCTGCTATAGGGTGCATGAAGTTGGACAAGCAGCGACCCTTTGCTTGCCGGCGCCAGGTAATCGGTCGCGCCCAGGATGGCGATCCCCGTGGCGAGATCAGCCGGCGCCTCTTCCACAAAAACCTCCGGTGGCGGTGTTGGCGCCGGCGGCGGACAGCCCAACAGAAAGATGATGAACGGGATCAACAGGCGGAATAGCCCATATCTGGCTGATGGCATAGAAGCCTCCTTTGTTATGGTGGAACTGTAAACAATGAAAAAAGCAAAAGCTTACCCATAGGTATACGCCCGCAATTGCCACAGGTCAAGGGCCAAGAGTGTACCATTGAATGGTACAGACGCGGATTTAGGAAACGCGGATCTTACAGTATACAGCGGCGATCGGCGTTTCCTAAATTCGCGTCTGTGTCACCTGTTACTGATGAATCAGCGGCAAGTAATATTCGTCCGGGATCTGGGCGCGGTTCAACGGCCCGCGGTAGACAATAAAGACCCACTCGGCATGAGCCAACTCTTCGAGCGGATCAGCATAGCCGGTGGCGGGGCGGTAGAGGAAGGCATGGGTCGCAAAGGGTTGTTGCGCCAGGTCGTGAAGCAGATTCAAATCAGCAATGGCGGACCAGGCCGTTTCGGCGGTAATGGTCATCCATTCGGTCTGGGCGACTGTTGCCAGGGCGGCGGGGGGCGGAACAGGGGTGGGGAGACGAGTTAAAGCCGCGGCCGGCAAGGGCTGGCGGGGAAAGGGGCGCACGCCCTGCCCCATCCACAGCGATTCGCCGGCAAAGATCGGCTGGCCCAGACAGGGCGTTAAGAGCGCCTGTGCGGTAAAGTCGCCAAGATGGATCGACCAGGCGAACAAGGCGTCAAACCAGGTTGTGGTTTCAGGCAAGCGACTGCCGGCTTGCAGAGCGAACGCCAAGTATCCGCCGGTCAGCGTATTGCTAATGGCGGCGCGCGCATTCAAGGTGAGGGTGGTGGTAGGAAGCGCACTTTGACAGGGTGGCTCCTGCAAAAAATAGGCTTCTTTGACGCCCTCCGCGGCATAATCGACAATAAAGAGCGCCAGGTTATTCTGGTTGGGGTCAATGTTCCAGGCCGGCGTTGGCGCCGGCGGCACCGTTTGTGCGTAGGCGGCAGAAGCCCACCGGTTATCGGTGGCCTGTCCTGCCAGCCATAAGAGACCAACAACGGTGATTAGAAGAATTCGCATAAGGAGCTATCGGGTGGGCTGCACTACACGTAAGACAAGTTAGACAGGTTTGTTGGCAATGGTGCGCAATGCCCCGTAGCCAGGGTAGGCTGGTAGCCGGCGTCCCCGCTTGCTGTTCGGTTGATCGGTGGTTGTCGTGGCAGGCATGGCGCGATCGCCATTGGTGAAATCATCGCGACGGGGGGTGCTACTCAACAGATTCTCGATGAGGGGAATCAATTGGTGCATAACGTAGGCTGATTGGCGCTCTAAGCGCACCAGCGGGAGACCAACTTCCGCGCAAAGTTGGGCGATTCGCTCCGAACAATCGACCTGATTGGCGCGCAGTGCACTATCGGCGAAGAGGATGAGCGCCAACGGGCGCATCGAATCGCGATCACACAGCACAAAATCGATGCGCTGATTCGCCAAGGTCCCCCACTCGCCCTCGGCGGAATGATAAACCGGCGCCATGAAGAGATCGCCAAGATTGATTTTAGTAAATAGGAGCGCCCGCTGGCAAAGGACGCCACTGAGCGCCCGGTACAGTGATTGCTCAATTGGGTCTAGCATACTCTCGCGAATCGTATATGAGTGCATTCTGCATTTCCTATAATGGTAAAAAGGGTATTCGTCCAGTGGCCCTCAGTGATACTTACCCTTACGCCTGTAAGTTGTTATTAATCTAGTAGTAGAGTAACATACAAATGCTAATACGAGAACCGCCATTTGACGTATCTATCGCTGTTCGGGTGAGCCACCAGGCAATTTTTGTAATCAGTCAAAAGTCTTGTATGATATGCGGGTAATAATAATTCCCATATAACCTGACTATATTTTAATCTCATCATTTTAATCTTCATCCTCAGATAGTATCAGGAGCCATCTATGAATCGAAGACTGCCATTCATTGTCGCCCTAGCATCGCACACTGTCCCCACCTTTCGTGCGCCCGTCCGTGTGCTGAAGGTTCAGCAAATCCGTACTAGATCACAGGGCTGCAAGCTCGTGATCAACGCGCTTTTGGTAGCGCTCTTGTACCAAATCGTGAGCATCTATAGCGGCGCCCTCCCCGTTGTCCAGGCTGCGGCCTGCACCGGCAGCAGCATTACTGGTGTGGTCTTTCGTGACTACAATGCCAATGGCGTACAAGATAGCGGCGCCAATGGCATCACCGAGCCGGGCATTGGCGGCATGGTCGTTACCGCCTACGACGCCAACGGCACAACCGCTTCCTGTGAATCAACCGCCACAGGCGCCTACGGCATTGATCCGGCCGGCGCCTTCCCTGTGCGTTTGGAGTTCACCCTGCCGGGCGATGGCTCGCTCAACTTCCTCAAGCCCGGCGCGGTTGGCAGCAATGGCCGCTCGACCGTGACCTTTATCAATGCGCCGACGGCCAATGTTAATGCCGGCTTTAGCGCCCCCGCCGACTTCTGCGGCGCTACCCCTTCACCTGATCTGGCGACTTCCTGCTTTGTCTTTGGGGAACAGAATGAAAACGCCAATGGCGCCGGCGCCAACCAAGACAAGAGCGTCATGTTCGCTTTTCCTTATGGCGCCGGCAGCACCGATCCGACCAACGCACCGGCGGTTCGCACCCCGCTGCCGACCGTGCGCGCCGTTGCCAAACAGCTCGGCAGCGTTTGGGGGTTGGCCTGGAACCCGCAAAGCCAAACGCTCTATGCCGCGGCCTTTATGAAACGCCATGCCGGCTTTGGCCCTGGCGGGCCGGGCGCCCTCTATCAGATCACCGCCGGCGGCGCCGCCCTTTTCCATAACTTTGGTGCATCGGCCGGCGCTGATCCGCACCCCCAACCGGGGCAGACCTGTCTTTCGCCGGGGCATAATCCCAATAACAGCAACGACAACTGTTGGCTCAATGACACAAATTCCTTTGATCTTGTCGGCAAGGTTGGCTTTGGCGACCTTGACATTGCTGACGATTTCAGTACTTTGTATACAGTAAATTTGGCCGACAAAACGTTGCTGGCGATTCCGATTGCCAATCCAGCCGGTGCAGCAACCTTTACCCTGCCGACGCCGGCCAATTGTCCAGCGGTGGATGTGCGCCCCTTTGGGCTAGGCGTCAAGGATGGCAAGGTCTATGTCGGTATGGTCTGTTCGGCTGAATCGACCCGGGATCGCACCAATTTACGCGCGTACGTCTACACCTTTGCCGGCGGCGCCTTTAGTGCAACGCCAGTTTTTGAGGCCGATCTAACCTACAATCGTGGTTCAGGCAATTTGCAATGGCAATATTGGCTCAATCGCGCCTCCTTCAATCGAAGCGAGCCTAACCAGGCGGGCGGCAAGTGGGCGCAACCCTCACTGGCGGACATTGTTTTTGACGGTAATGATATGATCCTTGGGTTGCGCGACCGCAACGCTGATCAATTTGGCACCGTAGCCGGCGGCCCCGATCCGAATGATCCAACCAACTACACGGCCTTTTCCCGTGGCGATATTTTACGCGCCTGCGCCAATGGCAGCGGCGGTTGGCAATTGGAAAACAATGGTTCCTGCGGCGGTGTAACCACCCCTGGCGCTGGCAATGGCCAAGGCCCCGGCGGTGGCGAATTCTATTCCCGTGATCAGCAATTCATCCCCACTCACAGTGAAACTACCCTCGGCGGCCATGCCCAGATTCCCGGTCTACCGGATGTGGTTTCATTGGTCTACAACCCGATCGAAGGCGCGACTAACGATGCTCGCAGTGATGCCGGTGTCAAGTGGTATAACAACCGGACCGGCGCCGTCACCCGTTCCTACCTCCTCTATGACGGCAGCGGTGAGATTGCCTTCTTTGACAAAGCCAACGGCCTGGGTGATCTGGAAGCGCTCTGTCCGGCGGCGCCGCTGGAAATCGGCAACCGCGTCTGGCGCGATGTGGATGGCGACGGCGTCCAAGACCCCGGTGAGCCAGGGCTGGATGGGGTGACGGTGGAACTCTATCGCGATGGCGTCCTGGTCGGCACGACCACCACGAGCAATGGCGGCCAATATCTCTTTAATGACAGCAATGTCACGCTCAATGGCGCCGGCGGCATTGTGGCCGGTCTTTGTGGCCCGAACGGCGCATCTGTCTATGAAGTGCGCATCCCCAATGCGACCGGCGGCAGCCAGCAACCGCCGCTGGCCGGCTTAGCGCTCACCCAGGGCAATAACGGCGGCGCCCCCAATGGCGATCTGCGCGATTCCAACGGCGTGTTGGTCGGCACAGGAGCCGTCTATGCCATTCCCTGTCGCGATCTCTCGGCGCCCGGTTTCAATAACCACACCTACGATTTTGGTTTTACGCCGGCGCAGATTGCAACCCATTCGTTGGGCAACTACGTCTGGATCGACACGAATAATGATGGGTTGGTGACAGCCGGCGAAGTTGCCGTGCCCAATGGGGTTGTCGTTGAACTGTTAGCCGCTGACGGTACGCCAACCGGCCAGACCACGCAAACGGCGAATGGTTTCTACCTCTTTAGCGGTTTAACGGCAGGCAGCTACCGGGTGCGTCTGGCCGCCGGCAACTTCCAACCGGGGGGCCTGTTGGCCAATTACACCAGCAGCACCGGCGCCGGCCAGGAAGCCAACCCTGACACGAATGGCGACCAGAATGACAACGGGCTGGACAGTGGTGTGCCGGCCGCCAATGGCATTCTGAGCGCTGTCGTCACGCTGGGCAGTGACGAGCCGACCGGTGAAAGCCCGACCGCCAACGGGACGCCCGGCAATGATGGCGCCGGCACGGCGGACGCCAACAGCAACCTGACGGTAGACTTCGGTCTGGTGCCGCCGCCGGTTGAGTTGGTCGCCATCGGCAATGTCATCTTCCGCGATATCAACAACAACGGCCGCATCGACAGCAGCGAAAGTGGCATTGATGGCGTCCAAGTGGCGCTCTTCCGCGCCGGCGCTGATCCATTGACCGCCGCACCTATCGCAACGGCAACGACGAGCGGTGGCGGTTTCTATCTCTTCGACAATTTGACGCCCGGTCAATATTTTGTTTATCTCAGACCGAGTAACTTCCAGAACAATGGCGTCCTGGCCGGCTATCTCTCCTCGACCGGCAGCGGCACGAGTGACGGCGCCGATGACAATGTCGATGAAAATGGCATTGACGGCCCCGACCTGGCGACCAATGGCGTGCGCAGCATTGTCTATGATCTCCAACCGAATAGCGAACCGACCGGTGAAACCGGCGCCGGCAGCTATGGCGGCGCGCTGGATGACAACAATGTCAACCTGACGGCTGACTTTGGCGTCTACATGCCGCTCAGTCTGGGCAACCGCGTCTGGCTCGATGACGGCGCCGGTGGTGGCGTCGCCAACAACGGCAGCTTGGATGGTACGGAGCAAGGTATTGCCAATGTGGTGGTGCGCCTGCTGGATGGCGCCGGCAACCCTGTGCTGGGCGCCAACGGCCAACCGCTGGTGACAACGACCGATGGGCAAGGCTACTACTTCTTTAGCAATCTCTTGCCGGGCAACTATGTCGTGTTGATCGACGCCAGTAACTTTGCCGTCGGCGGCCCGCTCCGTGATCTCAACAGCAGCGATCCAACCGAAGGCACGCCGGATAGCGACGGGGATATGAATGACAATGGCCTTAATGCCCCCAATCCGGCGGCCACCGGCATTCGCAGCGGCGTGGTGACGCTGGCCTATAACACAGAACCAACCAATGAAACCGATCTCGGTCCGGTTGGGGCAATTCAGGAGCCTAATACCAACAACCTGACTGTTGATTTTGGCTTCTACCGAACGCCGACCAACGAGGAAGAGGAGCAGGAACCGCTCAGTGCGCGCCGGCTCTTCCTACCGGTAGCCGTGAAGTAACTGTCCAATCATAACTTTCGCTCAGCGCGAGTCCGTGACTCGCGCTGAGCGGAGCAGAAGCTCGACTTTTGCCAAAAGTCGAACTGCTCTGGTAGTCTGTCGGTCACGGCCGGCTTCACACCGCCAACCTTTCGCATCCCCCTACCTAAAGAAATTTCAAGTTCAGAAGCGGTCCACGGCTCGTCTACGCCATCACCCGGCGTAAACCGGTTTGCCCCCTTGCGCCGCCGACGCCTGGATCATATCCCACAGGCGCGCCATGCGCAGCCCCACTTCGGGCGGACAGGGGTTCGCTATTTCACCATTGCGCACCCGCAGGAAGGTCTCCCACTGGCCCAGTGAGGGCGGCACCGGCACGGGCGCCAGGTCATCCTCGCCGTTGCGTTGCAGTTCCAGCCGCTCGCCCCAAATGCCTGTGCGCAGAATGGCGTCGGTGCAGAAGAAGCGCACATCCGAATGGCAGGACTTGATGGCGTCGCCGCAAGCGCTCAAAGTGACAAAGGCGCCGGAACGGGTGCGCGCCATCACCGAGCCGAGAATATCGACCGGCGTCCCCCGGTTGTCGAGCCACGCCGCCACTTCGACAAAGTCGTCGTTGACCAAATCCGAAACGGTGTTCAACATGTGGGCGCCGGTGTCAAAGAGAAAGCCGCCGCCGGACATGGCCGGGTTTTGTCGCCAGGTGCCCATTGTGCCCAGCTTCCAGCTTTGCCACGCCACGGCATGGACATTCATGATCTGCCCCAACGAGCCGGAGTGCAACAACTCCGCCGCCTTGCGGATCTGCGGGGAGAGGCTGCCGTTAAAGGAGACGACCAGTAGCCGCCCCGTGCGGTCGCGGGTGGCAATTAGATCCTCGGCCTCGGCGCCATTCATCACCATCGGCTTTTCCAGCAGCACATCGACCCCGGCTTCCAGACACGCTTTGGCCTGGCTGTGGTGCAGCACATGGGGCGTGATGATAAAGGCGGCGTCCAACTTGTCGCCATGTTTCGCCAACAGCGTCTCTAAATCCGGCTCGTTAGGCGGCGGCTTGATGCCGAACTCTTCCATCTTTTCACAAAAGAGTTCATACGCCTGGCCGGAGGGTTCACAGACCCAGGCGATTTCGGTGGTATCTTGCTGTTTGGCAATGCGCGTCGTATGGTGACGCGCCATCCCCCCCGTGCCGACCATGACCAGGCGCACACGGTTACTCTTGCTACTCATTGTCGTCTCTCCCTTAATTATGAATGATATAGGACTTACGCAAGACGAGAATCTGGGCACCCAGCGGGTGCCCGGCGTCTTGCGTAAGTCCTGTGATAGAGACCGCCACTCCTCATCGTAGGGGCACGATCGATCGTGCCCCTACGATGAGGAGTGGCGGTTCTTTGGTTAAAAGGTTCCAAAAGCGCATAGTGCCATAGGCGGGCGGCTTTGTCCAGTTAGGCGCAGCCGGTTTGGCTCGATTTGCCGGTCTGCGCCACCTGAGCTATCCCTAGATTTGATCGGAAGCGCGCTTCGTCTTACAATGGAGGGATGCAAAATCAGCCGTCCACAGTCGTGTAGTCGTGTAGTCGTGTAGTCGTGTAGTCGTGTAGTCGTGTAGTCGTGTAGTCGCGTAGTCCGGCGTTGGTCTACGGCGAATGGTTGTCGAGAATTGGGTAGAAATTAGAAACATGGTGATGCCGAAAATCATATTAGCCTCCGGCAGCCCCCGCCGGCAACAATTTTTACGTGAGTTAGGCTTGCCTTTTGTCGTTCAGGTCGCCAACATTGATGAAGCGCCGCAGCCGGCAGAAGCGCCCATTGCGCTGGCGTTGCGGCTGGCGACAACAAAAGCAAAGGCCGTCGCGGCGCGGCTGGATACTGCCGAACAGGATTATGTGATCATTGCGGCTGATACTGTGGTGGCGCTGGGTCAAGAGTTGCTAGGCAAACCAGTGGACGACGCCGACGCCACCACAATGTTAACTGCCCTGCGCGACCGCCCTCACGAAGTTCACACGGGCGTCAGCGTGCTGCGCTGGCCGGGTGGTGAGCAGCAGAGTTGTGTCAACACCACGCAGGTGCAGATGCGCGATTATAGCGACGCCGAGATCGCCGCCTATGTCGCCACCGGTGATCCGCTCGACAAAGCCGGCGCCTATGCCATCCAGCATCCCGATTTCGCGCCTGTCTGCGCCCTGCGCGGCTGTATGGCCGGCGTCATCGGTCTGCCGCTGGGCGATCTACGTACGTTGTTAAAAACCGTCGGCGTCGATGTGACCGCGGCGATCCCGCCGGTCTGTCGCCGCCAGACGGCGTTTTCGTGTTGTCAAGAAGTAGGCGCTTCGGTGATTGGGTGATTTCGACAAGCGTTCGCGCCGCAAAGGCAACCGGATCGCGTCGAAGCCTCAATCATCCAATCACCGAAGCACCCATGATCAACAGAAGGAGTAAAGCCTTTGGCAAATCGTGTAAAGCAAAAAATCGCGGATCAGCGGTACCACGATCATTTGCAGTTCAAGGAACGGCGTGGCCACAAACCCAAACCCAAGAAGGAGTCAGCAAATTTAATTGCCGGCATTGTGATTCGGGCGCTGGGGCATCATTATGATGTGCAGACGGACCCAGCGAGTGATAACCGCGTGCGCCTCTGTGAGGTGCGCCGGCGGTTGATGGTGGAAAAGAATATTGACACGCTGGTCGCCGTGGGTGATCAGGTGTGGGTCTTGCCCGACGGTGAGAAGGGGGGCAAGATCGAGCGGATTGCAGAGCGCCACAGCGTTTTGAGCCGGCAGCGCCCCGGCATGGGGACGGCGGCGGAGGATGTGATCCTGGCCAACCCGGATCAAGTTTTGATCGTCTTTGCCGCAGCAGACCCGGAACCCCACCTGCGCATGTTGGACCGTTTTTTGGTGGTGGCTGAATTTAATGATCTGCCGGTAGTGCTCTGTGTCAATAAAGTCGATTTGGTGGGCATCGATCAGGCGCGCGCGCTGTTTGGCCTGTATGAGACCATCGGCTATCGCGTCATCTACACCAGCGCTAAATTAGGCGAGGGGGTGGCGGCGCTCCATGATCTGCTGACCAATCAGATCACTGTCGTCACCGGCCCCAGCGGTGTTGGAAAAAGCCGCTTGATCAACGCCATCGACCCCACACAGGAGCTGCAAGTTGGGGAATTGCGCGACTTTTTGCACAAAGGAAAGCACACCACCCGCACGGCCCAACTGCTGCGCCTGCCCTTTGGGGAAAATACTTATATTGCCGACACCCCCGGCATCCGTGAATTAGGTCTCTACGATATCGATCCTGCTGATCTCGGCTTCTATTTTATCGAGATGAAGGAATATCTGCACGACTGTCGCTACCCCAACTGCACCCACGATCACGAACCCGATTGCGCCGTTCGCGCTGCCGTGGCCGAAGGGAAGATTTCGGCGGCGCGCTATGATAGTTATTTGCGGTTGCTACACGGCGAGGAATGACAAAAGACAAGAAGACAAGAAGAACGTGAGTTCATGAACAAAGGCATTCTCTACGCCCTGGGCGCCTACTTGACCTGGGGCTTTTTGCCGCTCTTCTGGAAAGCGGTGCAGTTGGCGACGCCGGTGGAAATTTTGTCGCACCGGATTGTGTGGTCGTTGTTATTATTGGTGGGCATCCTGGGCTTTCAACAGCGCTGGGACTGGTTGGCGCCGGCGTTGCGTGACCGGCGAACGCTCGGCACATTTTTGCTCTCAGCACTACTGTTGGGCATCAACTGGCTGGTCTACATTTGGGCGGTCAATGCCGGTCATGTGGTGGAGGCGAGTTTGGGCTACTTCATCAACCCGCTGGTCAATGTGGTCTTTGGCGTTCTCTTCTTGCAAGAGCAGATGCGACCGGGGCAGTGGCTGGCGGTTGGCCTGGCGGCGTTGGGGGTTCTCTACTTGACGGTGACGCTGGGGGCGCCGCCGTGGGTCGGCTTGACGCTGGGCTTTAGCTTTGCCGGCTATGGGCTGCTGCGTAAGACGGCGCGCCTGAATGCGCTGGAAGGATTGACTTTTGAAACGTCGTTTCTCTTCCTGCCGGCGCTCTGTTATCTGCTCTATCTGGGTGCGACCGGGCAAGGGGTCTTTGGCGTCGTGAGCGGGAAACTGACCGGCCTGCTCCTGTTGAGCGGCCTCTTTACCGCGCTGCCCTTGCTGCTCTTTGCCGCCGGGGCGCGCCGGATTCCCTTTTCGCTGGTCGGCATCTTGCAGTATATCGCCCCGACGATTCAATTTCTGCTGGGCGTCTACCTCTATGGCGAACCCTTTTCGCCGGCCCGGTTGGTCGGCTTTGGGCTGATCTGGCTGGCGCTGGCGCTCTATTCCGGTGAGCATTTGTTACGAAAAAGCCTATTGCGTTCTGCCGCAACTTGAGCTATTTTTCATCGTTTTGATGGAATGAGGTCATTCAGATGCGAGGTAGGCTGGTGACGACTTCGATTGTCACCAGCCTATCTTTATAACGAACAGAAGATGTTCAGATCGACAACTTACTCAATCGGCGTAAAAGTATATTCCGTCACGCCGGCGCCCATGACAATGATTGGCTGGTCAGCTTCATCCTCTTCAAAGGAAAGGAGCAAACCAGGCAACGGCGGATCAGCGAAGATGTAGCCCTCAAAGGCGCCTTTGTCGTCGTTCTTGGGGAGCAGATCACTGGCGAACTCGCCAAACTCGGCGCGCAGGACGCCATCCTGAAAAGTGACCGTCATGGCGCCAAGGGCGTCGTTGCGATAGTCGCCGACGTAGGGGGTCACCGCCGCCGCATCAATCGCACCGACCAATTGCCCGGCCAACTTCTCCCCGGCTTCGGCGATCTGTTCCAGTACAAAGGTAAGACTCTGTGCGACCTCGCTCTCTTGCTCGAAGACCAGTTCCAGCAACCGTTCGCTGACCGCGCCGCTAAAGACATTGGTGCCTTGCGCATTGGTGAGGACGACAATGCCTAATTGGGCCTCCGGCAAAAACTTGAATTCCGAGGTAAAGCCCAGCGTGTTGCCGCCGTGATCGATCATCAACTGGCCCTTATAGTCGCTGATAAACCAGCCCAGCCCATAACTCACCTTGTCGGCCACCTGGATCTGGGGCTTGCGCACTTCCGCCAGATTTTCCACGGAGACCACCCGCGTGCCATCAGCCGCGACCCCCTCGCCCAGTTGCATAATCATGTACTGCGCCATATCAGCCAGCGTTGACCAGTGGACGCCGGCCGGCGCGACCGGCACCAGCACCTTTTCCAGATCAGGTGAGATGGGCACATACTCATTGCGATAGTTGTAACCATGCGGCGTAGCATAAGCATCATCCGCCAGCACCGCATCGAAGGAAATCGTTGTGTGGCTCATGCCGACAGGAGCGAGGACGCGGCGTTGCAGGGCATCGGCATAATTCGCCAGGAGGTTTGTCTGTTCGCCGCTGTCGGCGACGGCGGCGATGTAGCCGCCCGTCGCTACCATCTGGTTGCTGTATTGGAAGGCTTCGCCAAAGTCGGTAAAGAACTCGAAGTCGCGCAACGAGGCAACCACATCTTCGGCGCTCAATTCATTGGCGTTGAGGATAAACTCAAGATCGCGGCGCGGCACGCCGGTGCAGGCGCAGACCAGGTTGCGCATGGTAATGGTTTTGCTCAGTTCGGGGTCTTTAACGGCGAATTGGGGGTAAATTTCAATCGCGGGGGTATCCCAGTTCATGTTGCCGTCATCGACCAGGGTCGCCATCATCAGCGTCGTCAGGCTCTTGCCGGTCGAGCCGATCATCATCTGCGTCTGGGGCGTGAGGGGATCGCCCGCTTCGTTGCGCACGCCAAAGGCGCGGCTGTAGACCACAGCGCCATTTTGCACAATCGCCACGGCGACACCCGGAATCTGGAATTGAGGTTGCCACTCGGCAATAAACGCCTCCAGTTCGCCGGTGATATTTTCATCGACGGTCAGCGGCGTTGCTGTGCTTAGATCGGTCTCTTCCATCGCCAGAATGTCGAGTCCACTCTGGATGATATTGATCTGAGCAGCGCGTTTTTGCACGGCCGCCAGTTCACCATCAAAGAGAAAGAGATAGGCAACGTCCTGATAAAGCAAAGCGCCGGCCTGTACAATGCGCTCTTGCGGCGTATCGTAGGTGATGACTAGATTTTTTTCAATGCCCTGGCTGGTCGGCGGCTCGACGGTGTCCGCCTGCGCCAGGTCAAAGGTGGGATCGACTTTGGCCCACCCCGCTTCAATCGCTGCGGCGAGATCGCCCGTGGGGGCCGGCAGCGTTAACAAATAGACCTTGATCTGGTTCTCCGGGTCGGTGAGCAGGGCAAAGCCATCGCCTTCGGTCACGGTCCAGTTGGTGGGAATGGGCGCCGTAAATAACCCTTGCGGGTCGCGGTAGCTCTCAGCGCCGGCCGCGGCCGCTTCCGCCGGCGCTATTGCAGTTGGTTCTTCCTCTGTAGCGCTGATGGCGAACGAACCTTCATAGCCACTTTGGGTAAAGGTGCCGCTGATGACTCCTGTCGCGTCGATGGCGCCCGCAAAGGCGCCCAATTGGGCGCCTTCTAACATTTGGAAGCTGATATTGGGTAGTTCGACGACAATATCATGGAGCGGTATGCCCGTTGCCCCCTGTTGCGGAATGTCGATGGCGCCACGATAGGCGTCGCCGTCGCGTTGCAGGGTAATACGGATTGCTAACTCCTGGCCGGCAATCTTGAGGTTGCCCTGGTAGGCGCCGGCCAAGTTGGCCGCTTCCTCTGGTGCGCTGGGCGTCGTTGGCGGCGCGGTCGCTGGACGTATAAGCGGTTGGCAGGCGGTTGAGAAGAGGGTCAACAGCAGACAGAGCCAAACGGCCAGTCGATACGTGGTTCGCCTTGAAGTGTGCATGGCTTTCTCCTTGCTCGCTAATGCTACGTACACGGTTGAACAGTCAAACACAACTACGCACCCAGGGATGTCAGGTTGCAGCCAATTATACCATTGATCCTATGTGATCAAACATGCCCAACCTAAAATCCAACCGTTGCCGGCTGTCCGTTTGATCAGATGACGGTTTGTCGTTACAATATATTAGTGATCGATCCATTGCAGAGGTCGGCACGCCCCGTCCCTCTGCCACGTAGGAGTGTAATTTTGACCGAAACACAGCCCGTTCCGCCGACGTTTTCGCATCCGATGGAAGAAACCTTCGCTCGCATCTTAGACTATTACGGCATCCAGTGGCTCTACGAACCGCGCACCTTCCCGCTCGAATGGGACGCGCAGGGCGCCGTCACCGTGGCCTTTACCCCTGATTTTTATCTGCCGGAACAAGACCTCTATGTCGAACTCACCACCCTGCGCCCGCAATTGATCCGGCATAAAAATCGCAAATTGCGGCGGATGAATGAACTTTACCCGGCGATCAACATCAAACTCTTCAAACGCAGCGACCTGCGCGATCTGATGATCCGCTATGGCTTGGATGAAGAGGCGGAAAAGCTGTTGGGGACTGATGCCCAGAAAGAAGAAGAGTAACGCGTGAAAGCTTATCCACTCGCCGCCTACGGCGAACTGGCCGCCGGTGTGCGGCAGGTCTTATTTTCCGCCGAAGCCATTGAAAATCGCATTTTGGAACTGGGGCAGGCGATCAGTCGCGACTACGCCGGGCGCAACCCGTTACTGGTGGGCGTTCTCAAAGGGGTCTTTATCTTTATGGCCGATCTCTATCGCGCCATCACCATTCCCGCTGAGGTGGACTTTATCGCCATCTCCAACTACTCGGCGGCCTCACGCGAGCAAGGGATGGTGCAACTGGTCAAAGACCTGGAGCAACCGATCACCGGGCGCCATGTGATCTTTGTCGAAGATATGGTCGATACAGGGTTGACGCTCAACTATCTGCTGCGGATTTTGCGCACCCGTGGCCCGGCCAGCCTGGAAGTCTGCACCCTCTTTGACAAGAGCAAACGGCGGTTAATCAATGTGCCGATCAAATACAAAGGCTTTGATCTGCCGGATCGCTTTGTGGTGGGCTATGGCTTGGATCATCGGGAACGGTATCGGAACTTACCCTGTGTCGGCTTGCTCAAGCCGGAGGTTTTTCAAAAGAGTGATGGGTGATGGATAAAAAAGCGCTCACCGGCATGGTGAGCGCTTTTTCGTTTAAAATGAAAGGGGCCCCAAGTAACCTGTTGGTTTTTCTTACCCCAGCCTTGTGAGAAGCAATCCTCTTACTGCAACTGACTTAGGCAATTGTGTACTGAGTTTACTACTCTACCGGCCACTTCCTTAGCATTGCTTCGCGTTTTTTCTCTGGTTCTTTCTCTAGCTTACCCTCGGAAAGCGACTACCTTATGCAGATAGTCCCAGATCATGGTTCCTACCGAAATAGGCTTTTATGGTCTTACAACCAACGCATAGCCATCACTACGCGGATCGTCAGAAGCTTTTTTGCTTTGAAAGTACATGATCCTTGTTGCACTAAGTCAGTAAAGTTGCCTCTACTACTTGTTGCGACATTGATTCTGCCTGGCTAAGATCACCTTCTGATTTCTCAGGGCTCCCTCTACTCAAGAACCGTCCTCATTGCTGATTCATTTCCTTGAGTAAAAATAATTTTATCACGGTTGTGCGCCGTTGTCAATATGCAATTTTTCAGAAATTGGGCCTACCCAAAAGCGTTTGGTTTATTTAAATGTTTCTATGATTCCAAAAGCAATTAAATTTGTAATAGGGTCGATTTACAGGCGCGGATCGCTACTCGGCCATATATTACAGTGTTCCTTGAGGATTCATGTAAGACCTGTCAGGTTTCCACAACACACGTAAGAACATGATAGATATCCGCGCGGCCCAAATCAGCGTCTGATGGGAAAATAACAGGGATTTCACCGATTATGCCGATTCACAAATAGAAAAATCTGTGAAATCGGTGAAATCGCTGTTGCATTTTCATCGTTTGTGGTGTCGCCAAGACATGTGGCCCGCTTCTTCCGGGCGCTGCCACACCTCGCTCAGTTGGCCGGCGGCATGAACGGCCAGCGCCACCAGGAGACTGCTGGTCAGTAGGATCGCCGTGTTGAGCGTCCCCAGCATCAGCCATGCTCATCCTTATGCTCCGTTGCCGGGTTGGGGGACGGCTCCACCGGCGGTGCGGGCGGATGGGGGGGCTGGGCGTCAAAACGTAACTCGACCATCTGCTCGGTCGTCAACCCCAACTGCTCGGCCAGCGCCGGGCTGATCAACGCGGCGTTGTCCCAGGTCAAGGTGAGCAGCCGAACGCAACGGCTGTTGGCCCAACAGCGCAGCCACCATTTCATGGGCGGTGCGGCTGTTAAAGAGCGGGGCGATCAACGGCTGGATAATCGTCGCTGTGCCGTCATAGGCACGCACATCGCTCCACGCTTCCAGATAGTGGGTCTGCGGAATGTGCCACTGACAGCGCGCTGCGGTTTCGTCGTAGTGCAGGCTGTTGTGAATAGCAAAGGCGACCTTTGCCAAATGCGTGCCAAAGTCCAACTCCACCGGCGCCGTATAGACCGGGTTGGCGTCGATAATCAACAGCGTGTCCACCTGACCGGCGGCCATCGCTTCGGTCAACGTGCGAAGCGACTGTAACGAGTCAACCGGCTCCACTTCAATCGGCTCGGTGAAGGTGACGGTCTGCCCAATGTTGCCCAGGTGCGCATTCATGGCATGGGCCAGGGCGTGGACAATGGGGGGCTGCTCTTCCCCGGCAATGACCAGGCTGGCGGGATGTTGCGGATTGCCTTCGACCTTGGTCGGTCGCCCCATGTGGTTTTCGACCAGCACCCCCAGCCCATAGCCGCGAAAGGGCATGGCCGAGGCAAAGAAGAGCGGCATTCCCTGTACAATCTCTTCCGGCTGGGTCACATAGGGTACAATCGGGTCAGCGGGGTCATTAAAGTTGCAGCTCGTCACGCCGGCCATCACCAGCGCCGCGCCCATCAATTTGAGGAAGGTGCGCCGGTTGGTGCTAAAGGTTCCCGCCATCAACTCACGTGGGAACTCATGCTGCAAGAAGGCAGCAAAGGCTTCCCCTTGCGCCACCTCTTCCAGGCCGCGCCAGAACGCCTTGCCGCCCCGCGCACGCAACTGCTGGCGAATGGCGTCCTAATTGAGCTTTGGTTGGCTCATGCGGCTACTCCGTGGTTTGTGTTACGAATTACGAGTTACGAATTACGAACTTGTGAGCCAAACTCGTAACCCGTAACTCGTATTACCGATGACAAACATAACACTGGGTCAAAACCTAGGCATTGGCAATGTGGTATTCTTCCTTGAGTTGCAGGCCCAGGGTTTCCTGGTCGTCCGCTTCCCAGTCGATGTTGTAGATCTGCTCCAGGGGGCGCAGATGTCGCTCCGGTTGGCGGTGGCAGTCGAGACACCATTCCATGGTCATCGGTTCGGCTTTCCAGGCCAGCGGCATCTGGTCGATCGGGCCGTGACAGGTGGCGCAACCGACCCCTTTGTTGATATGGATGCTGTGATTAAAGTAGACATACGCCGGCACACGATGAACGCGATTCCAGACAATCGGTTGGCCGGTGCGATAGCTTTCACGCACCGGCGCCAGGGCCGGGCTATCGTTCCAGATCTGCGAATGGCAACTCATACAGGTGTGGGTGGGCGGCATCCCGGCGTAGGGAGAGACCTCGACGGCGGTATGACAGTAGCGACAGTCGATGCCCAGGCCGTTGACATGATGCTCGTGGCTGAATGGCACCGGCTGCTCCCGCGCCACGCCCACGTCGGTGACATAGGGGGAGCGCGCCAACAGCAGCCCCACCCCACCCAGGAGGGCGATAAAGAAGACGGCGCCAAAAATGGTCACTTTGGCAAAGGTATTGGCGCTTGGATGGAAAATTTATGACATAGCTGTCCAGACCTCAAGCGTCCTTAGGAGCCGTAAAAATATAAGCTGCTGCTCAGCGCGAGTCCGTGACTCGCCCCAGGCGGTTGCGAGTCACGGACTCGCGCTGAGCGTTGTCTCAAACACAGCGTTGTCTCAAACACAGCGTTGTCTCAAACACAGCGTTGTCTCAAACACTATTTTTACGACCCCTTGGCGACCCATTTACCTTGATCGTTCTTTTCGTATTTGTGCTTGACGGCGGCCCAGGCCACGCGATGGGCGGTCTCTTCGCGCGAGGCGTCGCCCCGGCGCTCATCGGGGTCTTTGTATTGCTCCCAGGCGTTGTTGTAGGCTTCTTTGTAGATCTCCTGCGCATGGCGGGGCAGATTTTCTTTCACGGCGTCAGGTAGATCGGCTAACTTCTGATATGGCATAGCATCCTCCTACCGTACTAAACGGCTTGACCAATCTCAACCCCTTTGACCTCAACGCCGCGACGCGGCCCGGTCGCGACCGCCGGCGCGGGCAGCATGGGCAAGGCTTTGGGCGGCGCTTGCGGCGTTAACCGGCCCGGCGCCACCACCCAGAAGGCTAGGGCGCCCAAAAAAGGGATAATGACAATCAATCCGGCCCAAAGCGCCTTAGCCTCCTCTGAAAGCGACAAACGGCGCAAGTGCGCTAAGGCCAGCCCCATGAGCGTTAACCACGCCAGGGTGATCACCAAATTGAGGGTTTGCGACAAAAAGAGCGGTAAGGTTACCGGAGATAGATCCATATCGGCTCGATTTCTTTTAATCACTGTTGACTCAGTCGTTCAGGATATACCCCATAACTATAGTGACCTAAGCATGGGTCAAGCCTCTACCGGGATACAGAAAAGAGATAGAGCGGAAGGCATAACCGCCCCCATAACAACGCCCCCCATAACAACGCCCCCCATAACAACGCCCCCCATAACAACGCCCCCCATAACAACGCCCCCCATAACA
>QWII01000188.1 GCA_021405325.1 Caldilinea sp. CFX5
AGCCACATCGGCATTGGTTTCGTATAAGGCGTGCGCCTGGGCGCTGCGTTGTCCGGGCAGCGCCTGAGCGCCGAAACCTGCTAACCACAGGAGGGCGCAACAGAGCAAAGCCGACAACATGATTATCTTAGAACGCATGAAGATCCTTCCTTCACAACAGAACAAAACAATTGGCATTATCTTCTGTACTTGACGTGGATAGCGTTGAGCAGGTCTACGGTTATCGTTCAAGCACATTCTCCGCAATGTGTCTGTTATTACTGAGTAAACAGAGTGAG
Organism: Caldilinea sp. CFX5; assembly: GCA_021405325.1. The sequence goes on from QWII01000188.1 coordinate 279, forward strand.
ATCTAGCTCATTAGGTCATATTGCACCTCCGGCAGAGTCTCGCCTTTATTTTTGAATAGAATGATTGCCGTTTGGAAAGTCGGCATAATTCACATGATTGCGATAGCCGCGTAACTAACTCTCCAAAAATTCGTCAAGATTGGTGGATGCATAATGGAACAGATGATTCGCCAGGCAATTCTCCTTTGCTTAGAACAGATTTTAAACTTGTAATATCATCACGTCGTGGCGAGAACAATGAAGGCGCTGTAGCGACAAGCAAAAGGGGAAGGAGTAGGCGAGAACAAGGAATGTTGCCTTCACCGCTTTTAGTACACGAACCATTCAAATAATCTAAGGAAACTGTAAGAATAGTGGTACTTTTGTCATTGTTGAAAGGTAAGTGTCAGGAAAATGAGTGCAATTTACCTTTTCAATCACTCAAATTTCTGGTATACTGTATTAACAGGATCGCCTTGAACGCGAACACGCCATTAGGAGTGCTTCAACGTTTGCATCCTGTAGTCAAATGGGGGGTGCTGAAGATGACCTGGCCGGGTTTATGCAGCACCCCTCAAATTTTTTGTCGTTCTCATGCCCTTTTTCTGGCAGCAAGGTGCGTTTGCAACCTCTTGCTGAGAAAAGAGATACAATAAGTAAGTTTTATGGTATAGGTGAGTAACTGATCATAACAAAATGTCTCTATCTAGTGGTAAGTATCAGCGTAAACTATAGGGCAATTACGCGATCATTGGCAGCCACAAAGAACGCATAGGCAACAGCTTGAATAGTGATTCGCGATTAGCAGACAATCATGAAAATGTGTGATTCGGATGTCGCTTGGACATAGCCAATGAATGTGTAAATTTTGGCTTGCCCGCTAGGCCAATTGGCACTTTGCACAATTGGTACGGTAGCACTGTGAATTTGATGTGGTAAAAGCGAGGCAATTGCAGTGGCAGAACTGCCTTAAACGCTCCACCAAAGAGATTTCGCAACATAAGTTCCTGTAGTCAAAACGAGGGGAAATGGTAAAACGACCTGGCCGGGTTTTGGTACCATTTCCAATGATACTATTTATTCTTTACGATTGTTGGTATTTACTTGTTTGTGTTGACCTGTTTGTGTTGGCTACAACAAATTTACTACGTGATTGCATGCCGCTAAATCATTTTATATATGTACTATACAACACTTTTTGTAAATTTTTGCTTACAATTTCCATTTTGGCTTACAGTTATCTGTAAGTCACCTGTGTTTTTGTAGGACTTCATTGTATCTGCTCCTTACCTTTCCTTCCCTTGCCGCTGTACGGCACACTTGCTTGCCTCACCAGCCAACTTCTGATCGCATGTTCACCTTGACTACCACACTGGATACCAAATAGAATGGGATTGCGATGGATGCAGTTCAGATCCTTCTAATCCAATCTATGCTTACAAGCAGCACAGGAGATAACCTACTACCGTTGTGTAAAGCGTTACTTCCTGGCGCTCGTCAGTATAGCTAATTGACCCAAAGGAGACAATCTATGACAGACAGCCGCTGGTTTACCCATGATCGTTTTGGTCTCTTTATCCACTGGGGCATCTACGCCCTGCCGGCGCGCCACGAGTGGATTAAGAACCGGGAAAAGATTTCAGACGAGGATTATCAGAAATATTTCGATCACTTTGATCCCGACCTCTACAACCCATCGACCTGGGCGCAAGAGGCGAAGAATGCCGGCATGAAATATTTTGTCGTCACCACCAAGCACCACGACGGCTTCTGCCTCTGGGACTCGGCGCTGACCGCCTACAAGGCGACCAACACGCCGGCCAAACGCGATCTGCTCAAGCCGATGGTGCAGGCATTTCGTAGTGAGGGCCTGAAGATCGGCTTCTACCACTCGGTGATCGACTGGCATCATCCCCAATTTACCATTGATGGTCTCCATCCCATGCGCGACAATCTGGCCTTCCGCGAAGCCGCCAAAAACCGGGACATGGCCCAATACCGCGACTATCTCCACGGCCAGACCCGTGAACTGGTTACGCAATTCGGCAAGATCGACATCATGTGGTTCGACTTCTCCTACCCGCAGATGGATTGGGGCTGGGCCACGGGCAAGGGGCAAGAAGCTTGGGATTCCCACCGCTTGATGGCGATGGTGCGCGAGTTGCAACCGGGGGTGCTGGTCAATGACCGGCTGGGCATTGGCGGCGACCTCAAGACGCCGGAGCAATACCAACCCGCCGGCAAGATGCTGATCGACGGCAAACCAGTCCTCTGGGAAGCGTGTCAGACGCTCAACGGCAGTTGGGGCTATCACCGCGACAACCTGGATTGGAAGTCGAGCGATATGTTGCTCCGTATGTTGGTCGATGGCGTGTCGAAAGATGGCAACCTGCTGCTCAACGTCGGCCCCAACGCCCGTGGCGAATTTGAACCCAAAGCCCTCGACCGCCTGCGCGACATCGGCGCCTGGATGCGGCTGCACGGCCGGTCGATCTACGGCTGCGGCGCCAGTGACTTCACCCCGCCGCCCGATTGCCGCTATACACAAAATGGCAACCGACTTTACTTACACATCTTTGATTGGCCCTTCCGGCACGTTCATTTGAAGGATTTGGGTGATCGGGTCGAATATGCCCAATTACTGAATGACGCCAGCGAAGTCCGCATGACCGTCATCGATCCGCACCAAGGCGCGCAAAATACCACAATGGGTGGTCTGGCGCCCAATACCCTCACCCTGGAACTGCCGGTGCAGAAGCCGCCGGTCAGCGTGCCGGTGATTGAATTATTCTTGAAGAGTTAGCGCACCTGCCCTTTCGTCCCGTAGGGACACTTGCGTTTAGAGGGATAGCATCATCTTCTCTCCTAAACGCAAGCGTCCCTACGGGACGGGCAAACCAGCGTCAGCGAAATGTACAGTCAAAAATCCGTTGCTACCCAAATCCGTTGTTCTGTTCCCACACATGCGCTGTTAAACTTGACAGTTCCCTAACTTTCGCCGTATGATTGCGCACACTACGGTGTGCTGCGACTGCAATTCCCCATCAGCTCACCGGAATTCCAGCTTGTTTTATCCTACCCAGTTTAACCCTGCGTTTCCAATTATAAGGAGAGCATCCTATGCCACGCCATGGACGTTACCGACTGTTGGCGCTTTTTCTCTCACTGATTTTTGTATTGGCTGCCTGTGCCGCCCCGGCCGCCCCGGCCACTGGCGGTGAAGCGCCCGCTGCCGCCCCGCCGGCGGAAGCGGCCCCACCCGCCGCCGAACCGGGCAACGACAACGTCATCAAGATCGGCGCCATGTACCCCCTCACCGGCGACCAGGCTAAGCTTGGCGAAGACAACAAGAACGGGCTGGATCTCGCCGTCGCCGAGATCAATGCCGCCGGCGGCATCAAAGCATTGGGTGGCGCCCAAATCGAATTAGTCTGGGGTGACACGCAGGCCAAGGCCGAAGTCGGCATCAGCGAAGTGACCCGCCTGATCCAACAGGAAGGGGTGCTGGCGGTGATCGGCGCCTATAACTCCAGCGTCACCAACCCGGCCACCCAGGAAGCCGAAAAGCTCAAGACTCCCTTTGTGGTGAGCATGGCGGTGTCCGACAAGATCACTGAGCGTGGGTTCAAATATACCTTCCGTCTCTGTCCTAAGGCCAGTTGGTATGCCAAAGATCAGGTCGCCTTCCTCAAGGATCTGAAAGAGATGGCTGGTTTGGATATTAAAAAGGTAGCGCTGCTCCACGAAGACAGCGACTTTGGCGAATCGACCGCCGCCGGTCAGAAGCAATATCTGGCCGAAGCCGGCATGGAGATGGTGCTAGAAGTCAAGTATAGCGCCAATGCGCCCGACCTGACCACCGAAGTCTCCAAGATCAAAGCCGCCAACCCGGATGCCGTGTTGACCGTCACCTATCTCAACGACTCGATCTTGATCTCCCAAGCGCGCGAAGCGTTGGGGTTGACCAACATCCCGTGGGTGGACGCCGCCGGCGGCACCATTGATCCGGAATTTATCAAGCAACTGGGCGCCAGCGCCGAAGGTTGGTTCACCGAAATGGAATATTCCAAATATGCGGCCGGCGCCGAAGGGCTGAACAACCGCTTCAAGGAAAAGTATGGCTATGACATTACCGGCAACAGCGTCTACGCCTATCAAGCCGGCTATGTCATTGCCGACGCCCTAGAACGGGCCGGCAAGGCGGACAAAGACGCCCTGCGCGACGCCCTGGCCACGACCAAGATGCCCAAGGGCGATACGATGGTCATGCACTTTAGCGAGCTGCTCTTTGACGAACAGGGCCAAAACCCCAACGCCACCGTCTTTGTCATGCAGGTGCAAAACGGCGAATTGATCCCGGTCTGGCCGAAGGACGCGGCGTATAAGCCGGTGAATCCATTGCAATAATTGCTACGTGATTCGTATTGCGTGATTCGTATTGCGTGATTCGTGTTGCGTACTTGTCGAAGAGTTCTAGATTGCTACAGCAAAGCGATAGTATTTATTCGCTTTCAGAAGCAGACGAACTTACATGATTTGTACACGCAACACGCAACACGGATCACGTAGCACGAATCACGCAACACGAATCACCTAACCCTATGACCCTTCCCGCACCCGAACTCCTCATGCAGGCCATCATTACCGGCCTGTTGATTGGTTCTGTCTATACCTTGATCTCGATTGGGCTGAGCCTGATCTGGGGCGTTATGCGCATTGTCAACTTTGCCCACGGCGAGTTTTTGATGATCGGCCTCTATCTGGTCTATTATCTCGTCTCCGGCGGCGGGTGGAATGTCTACATGACGGCTCTGTTGGCGGCGCCGGTTCTCTTTTTTATTGGCATGGGGGTCTTTCACTGGACCATCCGCCCGATCCTCGGCCACGATTCGATGAATCAGATTATGTTGACGCTGGGGCTGTCGCTCATTTTACAGAACACAGCGCAGGCGATCTTCAAGGCCAATGTCCTGACCGTGCGCACGCCCTATACCGCCTGGATCTATCCGCTCTTTGACGGCAAAGTGATCATCCGCATGTCTCAATTGATTGCGGCGGTGGGTGCGCTGTTGACCACCTTTGCGCTCTACTGGTTCTTACAAAAGACCGATGCCGGGCGCGCCATTCGGGCCGCCGCGCAAAATCGTAACGCCGCCACGCTGATGGGCATCAATGTCGAACAGACCTATCGTCTCGCCTTCGGCTTGGGCGCCGGAACGTTGGGTGTGGCGGCGGCGTTGATGACCCCCTTCTACTACGCCTCGCCGACGGTAGGTCTTTTCTTTGGGCTGGTGGCCTATATTGTGGTGGTGATGGGCGGGTTGGGCAGCTTTATCGGCACCCTGCTGGCGGGGCTGATCATTGCGCTGACGGAAGAGGTCGGCAAGGTCTTTCTGGCGGAAGGGGCCGACGCGCGTGCGCTCATGTTTATCGTCTTCGTGCTGGTTCTCCTGGTGCTGCCCCAAGGCATCTTAGCCGGCAGACGGCAACGGTAGGGGGTAGTCATCATGCAGAAATCATGGCTGATTGGTGGCAGCCTCTTCGTTGTGGCGGCGCTGCTGCCCTTTGTACTGACTGATTATCTGGTGCACATCGGCGTCCTGGTCTTGATGTATGCCTACCTGGCGACGGCGTGGAATATTTTGGGTGGTTACGCTGGTCAACACTCGCTGGGTCACGCGCTCTTTATGGGCATTGGCGCCTATACCTCCACTTATCTCTTTACGGTGTGGGGGATTACGCCGTGGCTGGGCATGTGGCCGGGGGCGCTATTGGCAGGGGTGGCCGGCTGGCTGGTCGGCGACATCTGTTTTCGCTTTGGCTTGAAAGGCTCCTACTTTGCCCTGGTCACGATTGCTCTGGCCGAAGCCGCGGTCTATCTGGTGATCAGCAGCGACTCGCTGGGGGGCAATGAGGGGCTGGCCGTCACCTGGATGGGCAACCGGCCCGACCTGATGCAATTTGAAGACAAGCGCGCCTACTATTATATTATCTTGTTGATGACCGCCGCGGCGATTCTGTTGACGGCACGGCTGGCCCATCGGCGCTTTGGCTACCAGATGTTGGCCGTGCGTGAGAATGAAGAGGCGGCCGAGGCGTTGGGCATCGACACCTTTGGCATCAAGGTGCGGGCGTCGATCATCAGCGCGGTGTTGACGGCCTTTGGCGGCGTCTTTTTTGCCCAATATTTTACCTATGTCAACCCGCGGGCCGTCTTTGGCGAGGCGGTCTCGGTGCAGATTCTGCTCTTTGCCATCATCGGCGGCCTGGGAACCGTCTGGGGGCCGGCGCTGGGCGCTCTGGTGCTGGCGCCGATTGCCGAGCTATCGCGGGCGTTGTTTAGCAGCGTTTTTTCCGGCGCCAACTTGTTGATCTATGGCATTGTCCTGGTGGTCGTCATGCTCTTTTTCCCGCGCGGTTTGATGGGGTTGCTAGAACGCTTTCGATCAGTAAGACAGTAGGTCAGTAAGACAGTAAGACAGTAAGACAGTAAGACAGTAAGACAATGATCAGGTCGGGTAACTGTCCCACTGACCTACTGTCCCACTATTTCACTTAAGACTATGAAACTTCTGGAAGTTACAAACCTCACCCGTCGTTTCGGCGGGCTGGTGGCAGTCAATGATGTGTCGTTTGCGGTGAATCAGGGCGAAATTGTCGGCTTGATCGGGCCGAATGGCGCGGGGAAGACGACCACCTTTGCGCTGTTGGCCGGTTTTCTGGCGCCGACGGTGGGGCAGATTCGCTTTGACGGCAAACGGATCGACGGCTTGAAACCACACGCCATTTGCAAGCTGGGGGTGACGCGCACCTTTCAGATTGTGCAGCCGTTCCCGCAGATGACGGCGTTGGAAAATATTATGGTCGGCGCTTATGCCAAAACCAGCGACAGCAAACAGGCGCGCGACAAAGCGCTGACCGTGCTGGATCGCGTCGGCTTGGCGCGTCGGGCGGAAACCTTGGGGCGCGACCTTACGCTGCTCGACCTGAAACGGCTGGAGATCGGCAAGGCGTTGGCGACCGATCCGCGGTTGTTGCTGCTCGATGAAGTCGCTGCCGGTCTGAAGCCAACTGAAGTGGATACGGTGCTGGATCTGGTGCGCCAACTCAACCGCGAGGGGGTCACTTTTCTGATTGTCGAGCATCTCATGAAGGTGATCATGAGTCTCTCGCACCGCATTGTCGTCCTCGACTTCGGTCAAAAGATTGCCGAGGGTACGCCCGCCGACATCCGGCGCGACCCTAAAGTGTTGGCGGCTTATCTCGGTGAAGAAGAATAAGCGGCTATCTGTCCCGTAGGGACACCTGAGTTTAGCAGAGATGCAGAGATGTATAGGTTGAGTGTAACGCTTCACCATGCAAAAATAAAGGTAACGACTAACCCCTCCCGCGCCTAGAAGCGGTGGCCTACCAGGCGCGCTCCCCTGCTAAGGGAGGGAACGGACGAGCGCAGCACGTTTCCCTCCCGTAGCAGGGGAGGGGTAGGGACACTGCCATTAAGTTAAGGAGCGGTACACTACAACGGATGAAGGCGGTAACGGATTTTCTCTTGTGACAGCCTATCCGTTGCCGCCAAAATCCGCTGT
>QWII01000086.1 GCA_021405325.1 Caldilinea sp. CFX5
TAGGACTTAGGCAAGACGCAACCGGCCAGACCGCCGGGAGGTGGGCAAATGAACTTTCTCTGGTACAACAGCTTGTGCCCACCTCCCGGCGGTCTGGCCTAGCGACATCATCGTGGCTCGTCTGGCGTAAGTCCTATATTATCATTGAAAGAATTACTGCAATTTATGAACGTTACGAAAATAAATCGGTAACTGTAGGTCATCGTCTCCGGCGTGACAAGTTCCAAGGATTACCGAAACAATTGGCTAACCTTCATCAATCACGTAAATAGATATTAGGTTAACATTGTTTTGACTTACGGATTTGAAGCCGTTACAATATTAAATTGTCAGTAAGTTTAAAAATATAAGTCTTTAGTCGCTGTTTGGAAAGGTTGTACATGGTCCCCATACCATTAGTTGCCGCCGCCGGTGGTCTCACCTATATCAGTCTGCGGGCGCGCCGACCAGCCAGACGCCCCCTCTATTTGGAAATCACCGAGACGCTTACCCAACCACTACCGGCGACGGTGAAAAAACCATCCACCCTGATCAGGCTCAAAAACCGAGCGTTGCAGAGCGCCGCCGGCCTCGTGGATCGGCTGGCCGGCAATGAACGACAGGCGCAGTTACAGACGTTGTCGTCAACCGCAGAAGAACGTCCCCTCAGTCCGGAAGAGCAGCAGGCCAATACCTACATGGCGGTGGCCTTTGGCTGTCTGGGCGTGACGACCGTCGGGCGTTTGTTCTACCCGCCGCTGGCGCTGCTGAGTGTGCCTGGTCTGCTCTATACGGCCTACCCCTTCATGAAAGCTGGCATTGACGACCTGCGCACCAAGCGCAAGATCACCGCAACAACACTCGATCTACTCTCCATCCCTGGCGCCACGGTGTTGGGCAATTTCTTTGCCGCCTCGTTGGCCGTCTCGCTCCTTTCGCTGAGCGCCGCGGTTCTCAAGCGCACGGAGGATCAGTCACTGCAAAGCATTGCCAATGTCTTCGGCCAGCATCCTACCACCGTCTGGGCCTTGGTCGACGGCGTCGAAGTGGAGGCGCCCTTTGCCAACATCCGCGCCGGTGATCTGCTGGTCGTCACCGCCGGCCAGATGATCGCCGCCGATGGAGTGGTGATCGAGGGCGCGGCCACAGTTGATCAACGCATGTTAACCGGCGAGTCCCAGCCTTCGGAAAAGACAGTGGGCGACGAAGTCTTTGCCGCTTCGCTGCTGTTGGCCGGGCGCCTGTTGATCCAGGTCAAACGCGCCGGAGAAGCGACCATTGCCGCCAAGATTGGTGAAATCCTCTTGCAAACCGCCGACTTCAAACAGACTTTTGAGTCGCGCAGTCAGGTGGTGGCTGACCGTTGGACGCTGCCTACGCTGGCGGCGGCGATTGCAGCGCTGCCCTTGCGCGGCGCTGGCGGCGGCATTGCCATTCTACTCAGTTCGCTGGGCTACAACTTGCGCATTGTTGGGCCGTTGAGTATGTTGAACTTCCTGCGGCTGGCGGCGCAACAGGGCATTCTGGTCAAAGATGCGCGCTCACTGGAATTGTTGCAAAGCATCGACACCGTGGTCTTTGACAAAACGGGGACGTTGACCCTGGAACAGCCCCAAGTGCAACAGATCTACACCTACAACGACTGGGCGGAAGCCACAGTATTGGCCTACGCCGCCGCCGCCGAGAGTCGCCAATCGCACCCGATTGCCCGCGCCATTATTGAGGCGGCGCAAACCCGCGATCTAGCAATCCCGGCCATTGACGACGCCCGCTATGAAGTTGGCTATGGCCTCAAAGTGACGCTGGGCGATACGACGGTCAGTGTTGGTAGTGAACGTTTTATGAACATGGAAGGCGTCATGCTGCCTGTGGCGGTGACGGAATTGCACGCCACTGTGCATCACCAGGGTCACTCACTCGTCTTTGTCAGCATCAACGGTGAGCTGGCGGGAGCGATTGAACTGGCGCCGACCATCCGTCCGGAAGCCCATCATCTGATTGCCGACCTGCACGCCCGTGGCAAGACACTCTACATCATCTCCGGTGATCAGGAACAGCCGACGCGCCACCTGGCGACTACGCTGGGCATTGACCATTACTTTGCCAACACCCTGCCCGAACACAAAGCGGCCTTGATTCAGCAATTGCAAGCGGACGGCAAACGGGTCTGCTTTATCGGCGACGGCATCAACGACGCCATTGCCCTCAAACAGGCCGATGTATCAGTCTCGTTGCGCGGCGCCTCGACCATTGCCACCGATACGGCGCAGATTGTCTTGATGGATGCGTCGCTCGACCAATTGCGCCATCTCTTTGATTTGACCAAAGCCTATGATATCAATATGCGCGCCAATCATGTGGCGTCGATGGCGCCGGGGATGATTGTCATCGGCGGGGTCTTCCTGCTCCACTTTGGCATTATCACCTCGATTATGCTCTACAACATCGGGTTGGTGGTGGGCGTGGCCAATTCGATGACCCCGCTGTTGCGCAATGCCAAACCGGCGCCGCCCCCGCTGCAACTGACAGCCAACGAGCAAAACAGACCATGAGCTACGAGATGGAGTCCCATGTACAAAAGCAATGGACATAGCGCACCCGTCCTGAATGGGGTGCTGACTGACGATGACAACGGTAATGGCGGCTTTGATCCCTTTGTGGATCTGCTCTCGGCACAGGCCAGCCGCCCGGCCAATCTTCACCTCGTCAACCTGCGTACCCTGACGCCCATGCAACGCGCGCTGTTGAGTATCGACGGCACCGTAACCAAATTTCTGGAAGCTTATCTGTTGGAGCCAATCGAGAGCCTGCTCCTCACCCAGCAGACCCAGCGTTTACAGAGTGACCACCCTTGGTTGGCCTTGGCGGCGCCAGGTGAGGTGATTGCGCGCCAGGTCTTGTTGCGCGGCCGGTATAGCGCCACCATCTACGCCTATGCCGTCTCCTTGTTGGCGCCTGCCCGGCTTCCGCCTAATCTCTTGCAAGAGCTGGCCCACGAACCGGCCGGCATTGGCCGCGTCCTGCTCAACAGCCAGATCGAAAATCGGCGGGAAATTCTCTGGTATGGGCGTGAGGAGTTGGCAAATTTGCCCGAAACCATTGAACGCTATACCGGCAGCCATTTCATCAGTCGCACCTACCGCATCATCGCCGGCGGCCAGCCCGTGATGTTGATCAATGAGAAATTTCCCATCGATCAAGTGACACGCTAACATCGCTTCATCAACCCACACTTGTCACAAGGAGACCCAACATGCAGGCAACCTATCTTCACACTGCTGTTTTGAATCGGCGTCAATTGTTACAATGGCTGGGCGCGAGCGCCACTGGCTTAACGTTGGTCGCCTGCGCCGCCGCGGCGCCCCCAGCCCAACCAGAAGTCGCTGCTTCCCCGGTCAGTCAACCGCAACGGGGCGGCGTCTTGCGCATCGCCTTTGCCGATACACTCAGCCAGTTGGACCCAGCGCTGGCGGTCTCTAACGCCGAGATCGCCTATGGGTTCACCGTCTTTGAAAACCTGACCAGCGTTGATTACACCGATCCGGCCTACCCGGTCACGCCATTGCTGGCCGAAAGCTGGGCGCCCAGCGAAGGCGGGCGCGTATGGACGTTCCAGTTGCGCGCCGGGGTCAAATTCCACCACGGCGCCGCCTTGACCGCGCAAGATGTGGTCTACACGATGCAACGCATTCTGGATCCGGCGCTGGGATCGGCGGGCAACAGCCAGTTGCAACTGGTCGAACAGGTGACAGCGCTTGCTGATCGGCAGGTACAGTTTACGCTGCGCAGCCCGCATGTCGAATTTCCACGCGTCCTCGCCACCCTGGCTTTGCAAATTGTGCCGCAGGGGTACACTAGCGAGCAACTGGCCGCCGCCCCCTCCGGCACCGGCCCCTTCCGCGTCCAGACCCATACCGCCGGTGAACGGCTTGTCTTGGTGCGCAATGAAGCCTACTGGGAGCAACCCTTGCCCTACCTGGATGAGGTACACCACCTCTATATCACTGATCCATCAGCGCAACAGACAGCCTTGCTTGGCGAGACAGTTGATCTCCTGACCCAGGTGAGTGCGCCTACCCTGGCGCTGCTGCAAGCAGGGCCGCCCCTCACTATTATTGAATATCCGCTGGGCTTTTACCCGGTCTTTGCCATGCGCACCGACCAACCCCCTTTCGATGATTTGCGGGTGCGTCAGGCGTTAAAACATGCCGTGGACCGGGACGCCTTGCGCAAGGTGGTCTGGCGTGAGCATGGCGCCGTGGGCAACGATCAGCCCGTGCCGACGGCCAGCCCCTTCTGGGCCGATGCGCCGGCGCTGGCCTATGATGTGGAGAAGGCCAAAGCGTTGTTAGCCGAGGCTGGCTATGCCGACGACTTGACCGTATCCCTGGCTGTGGCCGAGATCACGCCCGGCATTGTAGACGCTGCCGTGGCGTTACAAGAGATGGCGAAAGCCGCCGGCATCACCATCACGCTGGAGCGCACGACGACCGATAGCTACTGGGCCGAAAAATATATGCAGACCCCCTTCTTTGTCTCCTTCTGGCCCGGTCTCGCCGACCCGGATGAGATTTTGACCTTTGGCTACCATGCGCAAGGCTTCTTCAACGAAAGCGGTTGGAGCAAACCGGAGCTGGATCAGGCGATTGAAGCCGCCCGCGCCGAAAGCGACCCGGCCAAACGCAAAGCGCTCTACGCCGATATCCAACGGGTGATTGCCGCCGAAGGCGGCGTACTGATCCCCTACTTCTCGCCACAATTTATGGCAATGCGCAATATCGTGCAAGCTGTTCCGCCCTTTGTCGTGCCGCTGGCGCGGGGGGCGTGGCTGGCACAAGCATAACAAATTTTCGATGTCAGATGGATCAAAGATTACACAGATTACGCAGATTAGAATCAATAGAAAAAATCTGCGTAATCTGTGTAATCTTTGATCATTGAATGTTTTTTACGAGGTTACTTGTGAATATTGCCCATCATGTCGAACGGGGCGCTCGGCTTTTTCCGGCGCGTCCGGCCCTTTCTTTTGAAGGGGAAACTTTTTCCTACGCCGAACTCGATCAGGAGAGCAACCGCGCCGCCAACGCCTTTACAGGGCTAGGCGTTATGCGTGGCGACCGAGTGGCGATCTGGCTGCCCAATACCGCTGCCTTTATCATCGCCTATTTGGGTCTCCAGAAATTAGGCGCGGTTGCGGTGACAATCAACACCGGGTTGAAAGCCGCCGAAATTGACTTTATTCTGAAAGACAGTGGCGCCGAAATTTTGTTGACTACCGCCGCTTTATATGCTGAACTCGCCGCGTTGGATTTGTCAGCCATTCGACACACCGTGTTGATCGAGGGGGAGGCCGCAGGCACGCACGGCTTTGCGCCGCTACTTAGGAGCGCCTCATCTGACTGTGCCAGCGTCGCGACTGCACCGGACGACCCGGCAGCGATCCTCTACACCTCCGGTACAACCGGCTTCCCCAAAGGCGCGCTGTTGTCGCACAAAACCGTGGTGGTCAGCGCACAAATGACCGTAGCCACACTGGGGTTGCAACCGGACGATCGCGTGCTGCTCTGTCTCTCCATGTTTCACAGCTTTGCCCAGACGGCGGCGCTCCACCCTTGTTTAGAGGCCGGTGCAACGCTGATCCTGCATCGGCAATTTGAGGCGGGGCCGGTTCTCCGTTCTATGCAAGAAATGGCAGCCACTGTCTTCTTTGGCGTGCCAACACTCTACATTCTGCTCACCGAACAGGCGGCCCCGGCGCAACTCCAAAGCGTGCGCCGTTTTATCTCGGCCGGGATGACGCTGCCTGTCGCCGTGTTGCAGCGCTGGCATGAGCAGTTCGGCTCGGTGATCAACGAGGGTTATGGTCTCACCGAAATCTGCCTGGGGACATTCAACCATAATCCCCTGGCCGCTCCTGGCTCGGTCGGTCGCCCATTGGCAGGGGTGCAACTGCGTGTTGTCAACGAGGCGGGAGGGCAGGTGGCGCCGGGGGAATTGGGCGAGATCCACATCAACACTCCCAGCATGATGCTGCGCTACTGGCAACGCCCGGATGAGACGGCGGCGGTCTTGCGCGATGGCTGGTTTCACACCGGCGATATTGGCCGTGTTGACGAGGAAGGCAACTACTACATTATCGACCGCATTAAAGATATGGTCAACGTGGGCGGCGTCAAAGTCTACCCGTCCGAAGTCGAGCAGATTCTCTATCAGCACCCGGCGGTCAAGGAAGCAGCGGTCTATGGCGTACCGGAAGCGTTGTTGGGCGAACAGGTGCAGGCCAATGTGGTCTTGAAACCGGATGCTGCCGTCACGCCACAGGCGTTGCTGGCCTTCTGTCGTGAACGGCTGGCCGAGTTTAAGTTGCCAAGCGCCGTTCATCTGGTCGATCAACTACCCAAAAGTCGCACTGGCAAAATCCTCAAACGGCTCTTGCGCGAACAGGCGCCGGTTGGGTCGAGCGTCCCCGCCACGAATGGTCACAGCGCCAATGGTCACAGTGCCAATGGTTACAGCGTCAACGGCCATCATCCGCCGCCAGCTACTTCCAATCAGAATGGCGCACAGCAGCACTCCACGGCGACGGTAGCGCTGGCGCAACAGATGGCCGGCTGGCTGGCTGATCAACTCCAAATCAGCGCCACCGAAATCGACTGGAACCAACCCTTTGCCGAGTACGGCATGACCTCGATTCTGGCGGTCAACCTGGCCGGCGCGTTGAGCGAATGGCTGGGACAACCAGTGCCGGCGATTCTACTCTGGAACTTCCCCACTATCCGTGATCTGGTCGCTCATTTGCAAAGCGCCGCCGACTCCTTCCCGCCCCAGCAAACCGACACAAGTTGGCGACAGACCACGCATGATGCGCTCACTGAACCGATTGCCCTTGTTGGCATCGGCTGTCGCTTTCCCGGTAACGCCGATACGCCGGCAGCATTTTGGCAACTGTTGCGCAATGGCGTCGATACCGCCCGCCCCCTCCCCGCCGACCGCTGGAACGTTGCTGACTATTACGACCCCACCCCCAACACCCCCGGCAAGATGTATGTGCGCGCCGGCAGCTTTTTAGAGCGCGTTGACCGTTTTGACGCCGCTTTCTTTGGCATCTCCCCGCTGGAAGCTGCCGCCATCGACCCGCAACAGCGTCTCTTGCTGGAAGTCTGTTGGGAAGCGCTGGAACATGCCAACCTGGCCGCCGATCACCTGCGCGAAAGCCGCACCGGCGTCTATGTCGGCGCCTTCTGGGATGACTACTCGGCCCAACATCTCTACAACGCGACTCCTGAGCAGATCGATAGCTATCGCGTCCTGAGCAACCTGCGCGGCATGACCGCCGGGCGGTTGGCCTACGTTCTCGGTCTACACGGCCCGACGTTGCAATTGGACACGGCCTGCTCCTCGTCGTTACTGGCGGTGCATCTGGCTTGTCAAGCCTTGCGCACCGGCGAGTGTGACCTGGCAATGGCGGGCGGCGTGAGCCTGGCTCTTGGGCCGGAGCAGTTGATCGGCCTCTCGCACATGGGCGCTGTCTCGCCGGATGGCCGCTGTAAAACCTTTGCCGCCACGGCGGATGGCTTCGGCATTGGCGAGGGGGCCGGGGTTGTTGTCTTGAAACGGTTGAGCGACGCCCTCAGCGCCGGGGATCGCGTTTTGGCGGTCATTCGTGGCTCTGCCGTCAACCATGATGGCGCCAGCAATGGTCTCACCGCGCCCAATGGTCGCGCCCAGGAGATGATGTGGCGCCAGGCGTTGACCAATGCCAATGTGCGCCCCAACGAGATCCACTATGTCGAAACCCACGGCACCGGCACCGTCCTCGGCGACCCGATTGAGGTGCAGGCGCTGCTCAACGTGCTGGGTGAAGGGCGCACCGATCCACTCTGGCTGGGGTCGGTGAAGACCAACATCGGCCATCTCTCCGCCGCTGCCGGCGTCGCCGCCTTGACTAAGGTGGTTCTCTCTTTGCAAGCGGGGGAAATTCCACCCAACCTGCACTTCACCGCCCCCAACCCCCACATTCCGTGGGCCACCGCCCCGCTCGCCGTGCCAACCGAGATTGTTCCCTGGCCGACTGACGCCCGTCGCCTGGCCGGCGTCAGCAGCTTTGGTCTCACCGGCACCAACGTCCACCTGATTGTCGAAGCTGCGCCTAACACTACGAATCACGAATCACGAATCACGCAACCGACTAACGGCGCCATGCTTACGAACTCTATGGCGCCACTAGAACGGCCTTATCATCTGCTCACCCTATCGGCCAAGACGGAGCAGGCACTGGCGGCGCAAGTTGAACAGATGGCCGAGTGGCTGGCCGCACAAGCGGAGACGGCTGATGACGGGCGGGCGCTGGCCGATTTGTGCTACACAGCGGCAACCAGTCGCGTCCACTGGGGTGAGCGCTTGAGCATTATTGCGCCGGACCTGGCAACGGCGCAGACAAAGCTGCGGCAGGCACCAGTTGATGCCAACACGCCGGGTATCATCCGCAGTAAGAAAACGGAACAGGCGCCCAAAGTAGCCTTTCTCTTCCCTGGCCAGGGGCCGCAGTATGTGGCAATGGGCCGCCAACTTTATGAGACACAACCGCTCTTCCGGCGCACGTTGCAACAATGCGATGAAATTCTGTGCGACTACATGGATCAGGCTCTGCTGACCATCCTCTATGGTCCCGACAAGGAGCGGGGTGATGCGTTGCTCAATGAGGCGACTTATGCCCAACCGGCGCTCTTTGCCATCGAATATGCCCTGGCGACCTTGTGGCGTGCTTGGGGTGTTGAACCAGCAGCGGTCATTGGTCACAGCATGGGGGAATATGCCGCCGCTTGTTTTGCCGGCGTCTTTAGCCTGGAAGAAGGGCTGCGCTTGATTGCGGCGCGTGGGCGGTTGATGCAAGAGGTGGCGCCCAAAGGGCAGATGGTAGCTGTGCTTGGCAGCGAAGCGACTGTGCGGGAAGTGTTGGCGCCTTACGCACAAGGTGTCGCCCTGGCCGCGATCAACACGCCGCAGAGCCTGGTCATCTCCGGCAGCAAAGAAGCCATTCAGGAAGCTACGGGCGCATTACAACAGGCCGGCTTGGAGATCCGTCCGCTCAAGATTCATGTCGCCTCCCATTCGCCGCTCATGGAGCCGATCCTGGCTGAATTTAGAACCGTGGCCGAGAGCATCACCTATCACCGGCCTCAACTGCAAGTGATCTCCAACGTGACCGGCGCGCCGGCAGATATGGAGTTGACCACGCCCGCCTACTGGTGTCGTCACCTGCGCGAACCGGTGCAATTCGCCCAGGGCATGGCAACCATCGCTGGGTTGGGCATTGATACCTTTATCGAAGCCGGCCCCAAAGCTACTCTGCTAGGGCTGGGCCAACAGTGCTGGCCATTGGTATCATCAGCGGCAAAAACTGAGCAAAACCCGCTCTGGCTGACAAGCATTCATCCCAAAAACGAAGAATGGGTGCAACTACTGGAAAGCTTGGCGACCTTGCATGGCCGTGGCGCCACGATTGACTGGCACGCTTTCGACCAGGAATACAGTCGGCAGAAGGTTGATCTACCCCGCTACCCCTTCCAGCGGCAACGCTATTGGTTGGATGATGCCCAGCCAAAGCCGGTAGCGCGTCCGCAAGCGTCTCAACCCGTACCAACCGGCGACCATCCGTTGTTGGGGCGACAGGTGCATTCAGTGCTGGCGGCGCGCAACCAAGAATTGCTCTTTGAAAATCGCTTCGATCTGACCACCTTGCCCTATCTGGCCGATCATGCGCTCTTTGACCAGCCGATTGTCCCCGGCGCGGCCTACTTTGCTATGGTGCTGGCCGCCGGCAGCCAGCTTTGGCCGCAAGGACAACCGGTGCTGACCGAGTGTGCCATTCAACAAGGGCTATTCCTACCCACCGCCGAACAGCGTGGCGCCGAACAAGCAGCCAGCGCTACCGTGCAGGTTGTCCTGACCCCGGCGCAAGGTGGTTACCAGTGGCAAATTTATAGCTTGCTCGACGGTGCGCCGCCGACCGACCCGTGGACGCTCCATGCTTCGGGCCGAGTTTCAACGGTACAAACGCCAACGCCGCCACCCACAGTTGATCTGACCACAGTGCGCAGCCTCTGTGCTACTGTTATCGAGCCGGCTCACTATGAAGCGCACTTACGCGACCAGGGCATTACCTACGGCCCGCAATTCCAGGCGTTGACGCAGCTTTTCGTCGGTGAGGGGGAAGCGCTGGGCTATGTCACCCTGCCCCAAGCGGTGGCGGCGACCGGCTACCAGTTACACCCTGTGCTGCTCGACACCGCGTTGCGCGTGGCGAGCAGCCTCCTGCCGACCGATGAGGAAGATCCCTATCTGCCCTTTAGCGTCGAAGCGGTGCAACTCTATGACCGCAACGCGCCGACCCGTTTCTGGAGCCATGTCCAAGCGCGCCCGGCCACCGCCGACGAGGTTCCCGGCAGCCGGCAGGTCGATCTCACCTTGATCGCTGAGGATGGGCATGTTGTGGCGCAGTTGACGAACTTTACCTTGCGCCGCGCCAACCGGCAAGCATTACTCGGCAACCAGCGGCGGCTCGATTGGCTCTATGAGCTGACGTGGAAGGCGGTCAGTCGCCCTCGCCAGTCGGGGTTTGCCCAAAAGCCGGGGCGTTGGCTCATTCTAGCCGATGACCAGGGCTATGGCACGGCGCTGGCGACCCGCTTGGAAGCGCAAGGCGCCCAGTGTATTCTGCTGCACCAGCGGGCTTTGGCCGAAGCGGCAACCGTGACTACTTTCCAGCGCTTACTGGAAGCGTACCTGCCCACCAGCGCCGACAAGCTCCAGGGTGTAGTCTACCTCTGGGGGCTGGATAGGCAGGAAGTGCGTAGTGAAGAAATTCCGACAACTGCACTGCAGGTCAGCACGCAGGTGTTGCATCTGGTGCAGGCGCTGCTGCGGGCGGAACAAAGTCCACGGCTCTGGTTGGTGACGCAGGCGGCGGTGGCAGCCGATGCGGATCAACTCCACCTGGCGCCGCTCTGGGGGCTGGGACGGACATTGCATTGGGAAGAGCCGGCGCTGGCCTGCACCGCTGTCGATCTGCCCGCCACTTTTGCCGATGAGACGCCCGCCATGCTCTTCCGCGAAATCTGGTTTGCCGATGGCGAGAATCAGATTCTGCTACGTGGTGACGAGCGGCTGGTGGCCCGCTTGGCCCGCCATCGCCCGCCGACGACAACGGCGCAGCCACTTGTCTTCCATCCTGAGAGCAGCTATCTGGTGACGGGCGGTCTGGGTGGTTTGGGGCTGCGGGTGGCACAGTGGTTGGTGGCGCAAGGGGCGCGCCATTTAGTGCTGGCTGGTCGGCGGCGCCTGATTCTGCCCGATACGCAGGCGGCGATTCACGCGATGGAGGAAGCCGGGGCCAAGGTGCTGGTTGTGCAGGCGGATATTGCGTATGCGGCCGATGTACAGCGATTGCTGGCGGCGACCCAAGCGCTGGCGCCGTTGCGGGGCGTCATTCATGCCGCTGGCGTGATCGATGACGGTCTGCTGCTCCAACAGACGGCGGCGCGCTTTGCCCAGGTGATGGCGCCCAAGGTGGCCGGGACGTGGCACCTCCACACCCAAACCTGCGACCTGCCGCTCGATTTCTTTGTCGCCTTTTCGTCGGTCTCGTCGTTGCTGGGCAATCGCGGGCAGAGCAACTATGCCGCAGCCAACGCCTTTATGGATGCCTTGGCGCAGCAGCGCCGTCAAGCTGGGCTGCCGGCCTTGAGCATCAACTGGGGCGGCTGGGCTGAAGTTGGCTTGGCGGCGACGTTGGTGAAAGAGAATGCCGCCGCCGGGTTGGGCGCAATTGCACCGGCGCAAGGGGTTGACTTGCTAGGGCTGCTGCTCACTGGGACGGCGCCGCAAGTGGGCGTGCTACCGATCCAGTGGCGACAATTCCAACAGGGGTTGAACCCACACCAGAGCTGGCCGTTATTAACCGATCTCCTGACGCCGGCAACTGAGCAGAAACAGACGACAACGCTCCGGCAACAACTGGCGACGGTGGCGCCAGAGGAGCGTTATACGCTGGTCAAGGAGCATGTGCAAGCGTTGATCCACCAACTTCTGGGCGCGACCCCGGCCCCCGATGAAAGCTTCTTGCTTTTCGGGCTGGATTCGCTCCTGTCGATTCAACTCGCCAATCGACTGGCGGCAGCGCTAGGCGTCACCCTGCCGGCGACCCTGGCCTTCAAATACGAGACCGTCGAACGCTTGACCCAATTCCTACTCGAAACCGCCACAACCCCTCAGGGCGCTTCTGCGCCAGTTGACCAATCACCCAATCACCCAATCACCCACTTCTCTGACACCTGGTATCCCCAACTGTATAACCAGCAGGAGTGTTACATCTGGCATGAAACCGTGAGCAACAAAGCCTGTCTTCACATCCAGCAGGCGGTCTATATTCGCTCGCCCATTGACGCAGCGAGCTTAACCGCTGCGCTACAAACGCTGGTGACGCGACATGAAGCATTGCGGACGGTCTACACGCGACAGGGTGAAGCGTTGTTACAACGCACACTGGTTGACCAAACGGTGGATTTTGCGGTGGTCGATGTCGCCAATCAGCCTTGGTCGGCTCTGGCGGAAGCGATGCTGGCCGATGCGCGAGCGCCCTTTGACTTGGCACAGGGTCCGCTGCTGCGTGGGCGATTGTACAGTCGCGCCGCCGATGACCATATCTTTGTGCTGGTGGTTCATCACATCGCCGCCGACGCCACGGCGCTGAGCGTGATCATCAATGAACTGTGGGCGATCTACGGCGCTTTACAGGCCGGCAACCCGATCCCCCTGGCGCCGGTCAGCACGGGCTGGCATGACTTTGTCCGTTGGCAGCAGGATCTGTTGCAGAGCGCTGAGGGTGAACGGCTGTGGCGCTTCTGGCAAACCCAACTGGCCGGCGAGCTGCCCCGCTTGCAGTTGCCCACTGACTATCCGCGCCCCGTGCAAGACAGCCATCATGGCCAACCTTGTTACTTTGAACTGGATGCCGCGTTGATCCAACAACTGCGACACTTGGCCCAGCGCGAAGGCTGTACACTCTACATGGTGTTGATGGCCGGTTTCCAACTGCTCCTGCACCGCTACAGCCGGCAACGCGATCTGATTGTGGCCGCCCATGTGGCGAATCGTAACGAAGCGGCCTTTGCCGATGTGGTCGGCTACCTGGCTGACACTTTCCCGATCCGCGCCTACATTGGGGCGGAAGCCACCTTCCAGTCGCTGCTGCATGAGGTACAAGCGACGATTCTAGCGGCAATGGATCACCAGGGTTTTCCGTTGCGGCTCCTGGCCGAGCGCTTGGGTGTGCAGGAAGACCCCTCGCGTCCAGTGTTGGCGCAGGTCTGGTTTACCCTCTTGCCGTTGCGTCTCTTCCAGGAGAGCGGCGCTTTGTTCCAGAGCGGCAACGGCGCTATTACTTTGGGTGGGCTGACGCTAGAGGCGACCGATCTGCTCCCAGCCTGGCTCGGCGCGTGGTATGACCTGGAGATGATTTTGACGGAAGGGGAGAATGTGGTCTTTGGCACGCTGGTCTACAAGAGCGAACTTTTCGCCGAAGCGACGATCCTGCGCATGATTGCTGATTTTCAGCGCCTGCTCAAAGCCATTGCAGCGAACCCCAGTCAACCCGTTGCCGCCTATGCGCTTGATTCGTAAGCGCAAAGCGGTATAATGGGCAAACACGGAAGCTTTCTTTTTGATCCTTTTCCTGGTAGCGGGGTGACTCATGATCGTAGAGGCATTAGTGGTCGGTGGTACAGCCTATGCCGGTTTACGCGCCTATCGAAAGATCAAGGCTAAGGGTGGCTTGCGCCTGCCCCGTTTCGCCTGGCCGCAGGCATGGGTCGAAGCGTCATCGCCCACTGTCACCGTGCAGATGCCGCCACCGCCCAGCCCGACGCTCCAACAGGCAAACCAGATGGTGGGTGTGGCGTCCACGGCGCTGGGGTTGACGGTTGTTGGCGCCTGGCTGACCACCCCGGCGCTAAGTCTGGCGAGTATCCCCTTGACGCTCTATGTCTTTGTCCCAACCTTTCAGACCGCGTGGCGCAGCTTGCGCGAACAACGGCGTATTGACAATCCAGTGCTAGATGCTACCCGCGTCGTCCTCTGTGTGATCATGCGCTATGATCTAGTGCTAGCGCTCAATGGCTGTTTGCAAGCGGTGACTCAGAAGTTTTTTGCCGGCGCTGAAGATGAGTTCCGTCGAGAATTGGCAACCCTCTTTGGTGATACCCAGACCGAAGCCTGGCTCTATACCAACGGGGCCGAATTGCCCGTCCCCCTCCACCAGTTGACAACCGGCGCCGTTGTCGTCCTTGGCTCCGGCGACACCATTCCTGCCGACGGGCTGGTACTCTATGGTGCGGCCTGGATCGATCAGCGGCTTGCCACCGGCGACCCGGAACCCGCTTGGAAATGGAAGGGCGAACGGGTGGCGGCGACGAGTGTCGTGCAGTCGGGGCAGCTTTATGTGCAACTGGAACAGACTGGTGCGTCGCCCCTGTTGCCCACCATTCGTGATGCACTAGCTGATACCGTTGAGCAGAAGACGCTTGTCCAACAACTGGGCGAACGGAGCGCTGACCGCATGGCGCCGCGGTCGCTGCTTGCCTTTGCGCTTGCCTTGCCGTTGATGGGCGCCAATCATGCCGCCGCTTTTCTCACCACCGGTTTTGGGAACAACTTACGCACACTCGGCCCCTATGCCGTGCGCAACTTCCTCATTCCGGCGGCGCAGCAGGGCATTCTGCTCAAAGATGCCCGTGCGCTGGAAAAGGCCAATCTGGTCAACACGATCATCCTTGACAGCCGGATTTTGCAGGAGCCAACCGTGCGCGCCGAGGCCAAAGCAGTGATCCATGCCCTGCGGCAACGCCCCTGGCTGCTGGAAAGCGTTAGCAAACAACGCTTTGCCATCTATATGCTGGTCGATGCGGGCCAGGAAGAAGCAGCGCGCCGGCTGACGGCTGAACTGGGGTTAGATGACTATCTGGTCGAAAGTGGCGTCAGCGCCAGAGCCACGCTGCTGGAACGGCTGCACCAGGGTGGACGGGTCATCTGCTATGTTGGCCGCGGTGACGCGGCTGATGCGCCGGTCATGGCCAAAGCCCAGGTCGCCATTGCCTGGCGCGGGCTGGAGACCATTGCTACGAATGCGGCACAGGTGGTGCTGGTCGATCAGGATTTGGCGCGGCTGCCCCGCTTCTTTGAACTGGCAGCGGCGTTTGGCGTGAAACAGGGCTTTAGTCTGGTGGCGCCGATTGGGCTGGATCTGGTCGATCTCGCGACCACGATCTTTATCCACTTTGGGCTGGCCTACTCGATTTTGTTCAACTACACCGGATTGTGGCTGGGGGCGGCTCATGCCCGTCCACCGTTGTTGGCGTCGAAAGAGGCGGAAACCGCAACCGCAGCAGCGCAACCCCTACCAGCTTTGCCGTTGAATGCACCAACAACCTAAGGAGTCGGGAAAGGTGGAGTGGTAGGTTGTCACCCTGAAAGGGTCTCTGAGGTATTATGCGCCAGAGACCCTTTCAGGGTGACAACCTACCCTTTTCAGTTGCAGAGGAAACGTTTGGTGTGATGGGTATGGGGTATAAATTCCATGTTGGTCTGATTTAACTGGATGCTGGCATTGGTTCATTCAAAACCGACCCACCCAAACTAATCAACTTTGCGCCAATCTGCCGTAGACAACTCGATAGATCCTGCTCGATCTGGGCGCCGGAAAAGCAGAGCAATTCCCATCGATCGGCCAACATCAAAGGACGCATCTCCTGCGTACCGCGCTCATCGCTGCAATTGATGCCCAGGTAGCCGCCACGGGCGCGCAGGGTGATGTCCACCGGCTGGTCGCCCAACAGGCGATTCTTGAGGGGGCGCAGGCGGTGTTCGCGCAAGGCGTGCCAGAGCGTCTCAAAGGGATCCTCTTTGTAGAAGAGGTCAGTGACTGTGGTGGCGGTAAAAAGACGATCCAACGTCGTGTGGATAAAGGTGACGCGGCGAAAGGCGCCGGCCGGAATCGAGTTATCCAACCGTTGCAATGGCCCCAACTCAATGCGGAAATAAAAGTCATCGGCGCGGGGGTGGTTGGCTTCGGCGGGCAGCAATTCGCGGCGGGTGAGCAGCCGGTAACGACGCGTGGGGGCGTAGTAAGTCACCGTCTGCGCTTCGTCCTCCTCTTTAAACGCACCCGTTTGATAGAAGGCCAAATAATCGGCGCCAACCCGTCGCGGGGCGGAGCGCTGGGGGATGCGATACCAGCCGTCAGACGCGGCGCGGCGCAAATCTTCCATGTTGTTGACCACGGCAACCAGCACCGTGCGTCGTCTGGCTTCTGCTTCAGCATAGCGGGTAGCGGTAGAAAATGTTGACATGCCGTTACTATACTGAAACTCAGAAAGTTCAGCAAGTTTACGGTGTCTTTAGTGTCAAAAACCAGCTATAGGCATGAGCCTCATCAAGACAGTTAGAACACTGGGCAATGGTAACGGTGGCAGCATCGACGGGGCGCAGTTGACCACAATAGGGACAGTTAATGGCGGGGGGCAGCGGCGCGTCGGTGGGGGGCACGCTGCGCAGGGTGGTGCCACCCTCATCGACCGGCAGCCCCATGCCCTGTTTCAGCAGCAGATCATTCAAGTTGATCAACTCGCCATTTTCCCCTTCGAGCAACACCTCGCCCAACAACCGGCCAAATTTCTCGGTTCGATCCTGGCCGCGTCGATCCAGAATGGTGCGCAGCAGGATCGGCTTGTTGAGAATCAGGTTGCTGACAAAGTCGCGCACCTGCAAGCCGCGCTCCTTCTCCGGCCCTTTCACCTCCGGCGTGTTGACCCGCCATAGGCGTACTGTCTGTTCATGACGCCACAACCCCAACCCCAGGTCAAGATCGACGGTGAAGGTGTCGCCGTCATATACTTCGGTGACCTGGGCGACATAGTAGTATAGCTTGGATTTTGATTTTAAGCTGGCAAGTGCGGACATGGGAAGCTCCTGATACGTGTTGCGTGTTGCGTGAACTGGTTATTGGTAGTTGATTTTTAGGAACGATAGTTCTGTGCCATAATACCACAAAGCGGTCCCTCTTCGCTCTTCTTTGCGCCCTTTGCGCCTTTGCGGTTGATATAAACTCACAGAAAGGGTTTGCCATGAAAGCCATCATGGTTATGTTTGATTCGTTGAATCGCCACCTGTTGCCGCCCTATGGCTGCGACTGGACTCATGCACCCAACTTTACTCGGTTGGCGCAGCGGACGGTTGGTTTTCGCAATTCGTACATCGGCAGTATGCCCTGTATGCCGGCGCGGCGGGAGTTGCACACGGGGCGATACAACTTTCTCCATCGCGCCTGGGGGCCGATTGAGCCGTTTGATGATTCGATGCCGGAGATTCTGGACAATCATGGCGTCTACACCCACCTTTCGACCGACCACTATCACTACTTTGAAGATGGCGGCTCCACCTATCACAACCGCTACACCTCCTGGGACTTTGAACGCGGTCAAGAGGGCGACCCCTGGAAAGGTCACATTGCTGACCCGGAGATACCGCCGGTGTTGATTGAGCGCCGTTCCGGCAATTCTAACCCCCAATCGTTGAAACAGATGTGGCGACAGGATTGGGTCAATCGCGATTATATGCCGACCGTCGAGTCGCAACCGCAGCCGCGTACTTTTGCTAACGGTTTGGAATTTATGCGCACCAATCATGACCAGGACAACTGGTTTCTCCAGATCGAGACCTTTGACCCGCACGAGCCGTTCTTTACCCAGCAAGAATACAAAAACCTCTATCCCCACGAATACAACGGCCCCCATTGCGACTGGCCGCCCTACCGCCGTGTCCAAGAAACGCCGGAACAAGTGCAACATATCCGTTATGAGTATGCCGCGCTGCTCTCCATGTGTGACACCTACATGGGCAAGGTGCTTGATCTGATGGACGAATTGAACCTCTGGGAAGATACGCTGTTGATCGTTTGCACCGACCACGGCTTTATGTTGGGCGAACATGAGTGGTGGGCCAAGAACACCCAACCGTGGTACAGCGAACTGGCGCGCACCCCGCTCTTTATCTGGGACCCACGGGCGCAACGGCAGGGCGTCATGGTCGATAGCCTGGCGCAGATGATCGACCTGCCGGCCACCCTGCTCGAATTTTTCGGCATTGCCCGGCCCGCCGACATGCAAGGGACGTCGCTACGCAACGCCGTCGCCACGGGTGCGCCGGCTCGCCCTGCCCTGCTCTTTGGCACACATGGCGCGCATGTCAATGTGACCGATGGCCGCTATGTCTACATGCGCGCCCCGGTGCGACCCGATAACACGCCGCTTTATGAGTACACCTTGATGCCGGCGCGGATGCGGCGGCTTTTCACCACGGATGAACTCAAGAATGCGGAACTGGTTGCGCCTCTCAGCTTCACCAAAAACATGCCCGTTCTCAAAGTCAACAGCAGCACGCCGATTGACGCCCACAGCTTTGGCACCCTGCTTTTTGACCTGGCGACTGACCCGCACCAGGAACATCCCTTACAGGATGCGGCGCTGGAGGAACGGATGATCCGCCTGTTGATCGACCAAATGAAGGCCAACGACGCGCCGGCGGAACAGTATGTACGTCTGGGATTGGAAGCCTATGTCCAGTAATCATCCGGACGATCGCTAAATCCGCGCTCTCGACTTTGTTCGGAACTTATGGTATCATGAGCGCATGAGTGACAAACTGGTGAACCCGCACGATGCGTTTTTCAAACAGTACCTGAGCCAGCCGATGGTCGCGAGCGATTTTTTGCGTCACCATCTGCCGACGGATCTGGTCGCTCTGCTCGACTTGCAGCAACTGCGCTTGGAAAAGGATTCATTTGTTGACGAGAAGTTGCGCAGCTATTTCAGCGACCTGATCTACACAGCCATGACTCATGATGCCAACCCGGTCGCGGTCGCGTTGCTGGCGGAACACAAGAGCTACCCCGACGACTGGGTCGATTTTCAGGTGCTGCGTTACAAAGTCGGCTACTGGGTGCGCGAGTTCGAGGCCATCGAGGCGACCATAGAAAAGCAACGGGCCGCAACGAAAGAGGCGGCGCAGGCCGGTCTGCCGCCACCCGTATATCCTAAAGCGCGCACCACCCTAACGCCGATTCTGGTGATCCTAGTCTATCATGGCAAGGAAAGCTGGCAGATCCCCTTGCGTTTCGCCCGTCATCTGACCGGCATGGAAGACCCGGCTTCGCCTTTATCCCAGGTGATGGGGCGCTATGTTCCCGACTTTGAACCCCATTTCATCAATATCTCTGCAATGGCGGATGACGCCATTCGGGGTGAAGTGGCGACACGGTTGATGATGACAGTGTTGAAATACATCTTTGCGGATCGCCTGGATGGTCGGCTGGCTGAGATTCTGGCCATGGCCAACGAAGTGTTGCGCCTGCCCAGCGGCATCGAGATGGTGATGGCGCTCTTGCGCTACATCACCCGTTCAGCCGTGAAGCTGAACCGCGCCGAGATCACCCAGCAGTTGTTGGCCTATTTACCCAAAGAAGGAGGCTTTCTGATGGAGACCCTGGCCCAAGAATGGATTGAAGAAGGCAAAAGCATCGGTTTTGATCTGGGCAAGAAAGAAGGCATCGACATCGGCAAGAAGGAAGGGTTAGGACAAGGCATCGCCGCCCAACGGCAGACCTTGCTGCACTTACTGCACTGGCGCTTTCCCCTCTCAGCAGAAGCTCAACAGGCTTATGCCCAGCGCTTTGCCCAGATTCATAACCTGGATCACCTGGTGCGACTGGTCGATCAGTTGCTCACCAGCGAAAGTGTTACCAAGTTTGACCAAGCGCTTAGCCGCTATCTACCCCCCGGTGAAGGGACGCCGTAACTCCAGTTGCTGGTGGTATGCGCAACAGAAACTCACAAAACATCGCCGGCGTGAGTAGGCTGGCAATGGCCGGAGAATCGCTGGCTCATCAAGGACAATGCCGATGACGACAACTCATCAACCACTGGCCGGTAAAGTCGCCGTCATCACCGGAGCGGGACGGGGCATTGGGCGCGCCATTGCGCTGGCGTATGCGGCTGCCGGTGCGGCGGTGGTCTGTGCGGCGCGGACAGCGGCTGAAATCACTGCAACCGTCCAGGAAATCACTGCGCAAGGTGGCCAAGGAGTGGCCATTCCCACAGATGTGACCCAACCAGCCGCCGTTGAACAGTTATTCCACCAGAGCGCTGACCACTTTGGCGGCATCGACATTGTCGTCATCAACGCCGGCATCAACCCGGATCGGCGCACCGTGGCCGAGAGCGATCCGGCGGCGTGGCGACTGACGCTGGAAACCAATCTGGTGGCGCCCTACTATTGCGCCAAAGCGGCGCTGCCCTACCTCAAGCTGCGCGGCGCCGGCAAGATCATCATGATCGGTTCGGGGATGGGCCATCGCAGCGGGGGCGGCAATTCCGCTTATTCTTGCTCCAAAGCTGGTCTCTGGATGTTGACTCGTGTACTGGCGCAAGAGGTGTGGCAGGACAAGATCAGCGTCAACGAACTGATCCCCGGCCCCGTGGAAACCAGCATGACCACCACTGCCGATGCCCGCCAAGGGGTCGCCTTCACCACCAACAGCGAATGGATCAAACAACCCGATGATGTCATCCCGCTGGCCCTTTTCCTCGCCACCCAACCCGCTATCGGCCCGACTGCCCAAAGTTTCAGCTTGATGCGGCGGGATATGTAATTGGTTGGTTCTTGGATTGGCCTGAGGGGATGCGGCTGTTCAAGGCCGATGGTGTGCGCAACCACCAGCCGCCTCCGCTCAATTCGCCTTCTCTCTAAACCGGTTGCTGCAATTGATGCGCGACGATCTGTAAGATGCGCGGGTCAAGCAAGAGCGTGGCATGAAAAGGGGAAAGCACCGGCATCATCTCCCCTACGGGCAAACACGAACTCGTTGCCGGCAAAATCGTCAAGTCAAAGGGTGTCCAAATCGATGTGAATTGAAGCCTTTGCAGATCCGCCAAATCCCGGTTTAATTCGGCTAGGAAGCGACTACCGGGGCGCATCTGAATACAGGCCGGCCGGTTGTAGGTGTACGCAGTCCAGGTGCCTTGATGGGGCGTGGCAATGGTAATGAGACGCGCGGTGCGGCCCAAGCTGCCGAATTGTTGCACATAGCAGCGGCAGATCAAGCCGCCCATGCTAAAACCCACCAAATTGAGCTGCGCGTCAGCCGGAAAGCACTCCGCAATCGTCGCGGCCAGTTGTTGCGCCAACTTGTCGATGGCCAGGGTGCCATCACTCGGTTGGGGGGAGATCGCATAAGCCGCGATCCCCTGCTGGTGCAGAAAACGCACCAACCCCTGTAAAACGCTTATATTATCACCAAACCCCGGCACGACAACAGTTACTGACGTCACACATCAACCCTTTGCATCATTACTGTGGCTGAACAATAAAGGGCAAGAACAGACGCCGCAACGGTTCGGGCTGCTCATCAATATCGGTCGGATCGGCGCGTTGGATGGTGACTTGTTTCTGCTCATTCGCCACCAGCGGGATCGGTGACGGATTGGCCGGTACGCCCGCCAGGGTGGCGCGGTAGCTGCCGGCATAGAGCCGGGGGAAGCGGGCAATGCCATCAGTCCCGGTGGTGGCGCTGTATTGATACCCGGTCAAAGCATCCGTCAGGACAACGGTCACGCCGACGGTTGTGGTGTCGCTCACCGTGATCGTCATGGCGCCCGGCTGCTGCGCCAGTTGGACGGCCGCTAAAACGTCAAGCCGACCAAAGCCATAGGTATTGTTCGGCGCCACCGGTGTATTGCCTTCACCGCATTGATTCAAAGGAACCGGTGTGGCGCTTTTGATCAACACCTGTTCAGTCAGATCGATCTCTCCGACCAGGTCAGGCGCCGCCGACCAGAGCAACGCCACCGCGCCGGCCACATGGGGCGAGGCCATACTGGTGCCGCTAATGGTATTAAACCCTTTGTTCACCCAGGCGGAGCGCACACCAACCCCCGGCGCGCTAAGGTCCGGCTTCCGTCGCCCGCTGCCATCCACGGTCACTGCGCCGCGACTGCTAAACGCGGCAATGAGACCATTGCTGTTGTGGGCGCCGACGCTGAAGGTGGCATCATAAATCGCAATCGGATCATCGACGGTGCCACAGAGCGGACCGCTATTGCCGGCAGAGGCTACCACCATGATTCCGGCCGTCCGCACGGTCTCGACAATTTGGCGTAACGAACCGGCGTCGCACCCTTCACTGGGCGGACAGCCCCAGGAGTTGTTGACAATGTGCGGCGCCAATTCCGGGCGCCCATCGGTCATGGGGTTGCCGCCCTGCGGATAGGGAGCCAGGAAGAACTGGAAACAGTCTGTGTAGCTGGCCGGCGTTCCCACGCCATTTTTCATGTTGCGACAACCGATCCACTCCGCCGCCGGCGCCATACCCAGCACCGTGTCGCTAATCACTGTTGCATCCCCCAACACGGTGCCGACTGTATGGGTGCCATGACCATCATCATCACAAGGCACCTGTGCATCACTGTTGCAACGCGCCGGTCGTCCGGCCACGCCCCAGGCGTCATACCAGTTGTAGGGGTGGGTGATGGTGGTGGTCGTCGTGTCGGTGATTACGCCACGATAGGCGTTTTTCAGCGCCGGGTGATCCCACTCGACGCCGGTGTCTTGACTGGCAATGACAATGCCCTGGCCCTGGTAGCCTAGCGCCCAAACCGCAGGGGCGCGGGTGAAATCCAAGCCGTAAGGCCGTGCTGGCGTCGCCTGGGCTACGTTAGCGCCCAGGATTGTAAAGCGGGGCGCCTGCGGTAGGCGGTGCAACTCCTGATTGATCGCCGGATTAGCAATGAGGCGGGCGACTTCAGGCCGCCGCTGCAAGGCCGCGACCAATCGGGCGTCCCCCTGCACTTCGATCATGTTAACCAGGTAGAAGGCGCGGTAGGGGATCCCCTGTTCCGTCAGCCAGGCGCGCAGCGGCGCTTGTGTGCGCTGTGCGATGGTGGTGAGTTCCCGATACAGAAAGGCGGCGCGCTCCTGGCGGTTGGCGTTGCGTATATTGGCGCGCCCCAACGCCGCGGTGGAATCAAGCTGTTCGCGCAGGACAATGAGCAAAGAGACCGGCTCCTGACTGGTGCGCAACTGGTTTTGCAGATAGTCGCTGACTTCGGCTTGTTGGCCGGCGCGTGGCTCGCCTTCCTGGGCCAGCAAGGGTGTGGCAAAGAGCAGTAAGAAGCTGAGCAATAGTAGCCCAGCCACGACGCCGGCCGGTGTGAAAGGTGGGCGAAGCGGTAACTGTTTTGACCAATTGCTTATTTTTAGTGACACTGGAGCCTCCTGTCACGCGAACGATAACACAACGCTCATCCATTGATGAGCAGCCGGGAGATTGCCAAGAATGCGCAGCGATGATACTATGTTGGCATACCTGCCAACGCGTAACGCCTAAGCCTGCTCGTCGCCGCACCCCATCGGGGTTTCCGGTGCCCGGCTACGAACGGGCGGGCTTGGTAGTTACCCAAACTCTATCATAGTGCGAACCAGCTTACAAATTTATCGAGCAGAGGCAACACTGGTTTGCCATCGCTTGCCGCTGTTTCGACCCACAAACAATGGCGGAACGCCATTGGCAAGAAGGAGGAAATGCATGAGTGACAAGCCGTGGCGCGGTATCTTTGTCATTGTCGTCACACCCTTTACTGCCGGCTATGAACTGGACGAAGAGAGCCTGCGCAAGGAAGTCCGCTTTTGCATTGAAGCCGGCGCCGCTGGATTGGTCGGTCCGGCCAACGCCAGCGAATTTCCCACGATGTCCGATGATGAGCGCAAGCGGTGGCTGGAGATTGTCATCAGTGAAGCCAAGGGGCAGATCCCGGTGGTCGCCGCCACCACCTGCGGCCACTACTTGCCGGCGGTTGCCCTTAGTCGCTGGGCGCAAGCTGCCGGCGCCGATGGCGTGATGGCGATGCCGCCCCCCATTCTTTCTCCCGGCCCCGATGGTTGCTACGCCTATTATGCTGCGCTCAATCGCGCCCTGGACATTCCGATCTGCATCCAAAATTACAGCGGCCCCGCCGGTACGCCTATGCCGACGCAACTGCTGGCCCGCATGTGTCGCGAACTGGCATGGGTGCAATACTTAAAGGAAGAGACGTTACCCGAACCGCGCGCCATTAGCAAAACGCTGGCCGCCGCCGGGGATGCCTGCAAAGGGGTCTTTGGCGGTCAAGGGGGCATCTATCTGTTGGATGAATTTCGTCGCGGCGCCCACGGCAACATGCCCGCCAGCCAGATCACCGACATCCATGTCGATATTTGGGCTAACTTGATGGCTGGTGACGAAGTGGGGGCGCGCCAGCGCTATAATCAAGTGTTGCCGCTGCTCAATTTTGAGCGGATGCATGGCGTCGCCACTTACAAAGAGGTACTCTACCGGCGTGGCATTTTCAAGACGACTGCGTCCCGCGCACCGGGCAAAGAACTCGATGACCAGGATCGCGCCGAATTGGACGCGATTCTAGCCGGTGTAGAGTCGATGTATCGTTTATAAAGTCGTCTGCCTTTTCGTAGGGGCACGAACTATCGCGCCCCTACGAAAAGGCAGACGACCTCCTGTATTTCTAATTATTCTGGAAAGAAGAGCATCATGCGCGAGAACAAAGTTCGCACCATCACCGCCGCCGGCGGCGCTGTGATCAACGGGTGGCTGGGCATTCCCAGCTCCTTTGCTGCCGAAGTCATGGCCCACACCGGCTTTGATTCGCTGACCATCGATATGCAACATGGCGCTATGTACTATGATGTGGCGTTGCCCATGTTGCAGGCCATCTCTACCACCAATGTGACGCCGCTGGTGCGCGTCCCCTGGAATGAGCCGGGGATTATCGGCAAAATCCTGGACGCCGGCAGCTATGGCATTATCTGCCCCATGATCAACAACCGCGCCGAGACGGAAGCCTTTGTGCGCGCCTGCAAATATCCGCCCGTAGGCAGCCGCAGCAACGGTCCCACCCGCGCCCGCTACTACAGCGGCGGTGACTATGCCACCGGCGCCAACGACACGATTGTGGCGATGGCAATGGTGGAGACCGCCGAAGCCGTCGAAAATCTGGACGCCATTCTCAGCACTCCCGGCCTCGACGGCATCTATGTCGGCCCGGCCGATCTGAGCATTTCGCTCAAAAATAGTATGCCGCCCGACCCCATGGGCGCCCAGGTCACGGCAGTGATCAAGCAGATCGCCCAGGCTTGCAAACGGCACGGCATTATCGCCGGCATCCACTGCATGTCCAACCAACATGCGCTGGATATGATCAGTTTTGGTTATCAATTTGTCACCCTACAATCAGACACCGCCTTCCTCGCCGCTCAGGCCAGCGCCGCCGTCGCCGCCGTCCGTGGCGGTGAGGCGAAGGCCAGTCCCAAGATGTATTAAAAGGGAATTGGGTGATTGGGTCATTCGGTGATTTCGACAAGCTCAATCACCGAATGACCCAATCACCCAATAAAATCAACAATGATCCTCAATCTTTCACACCCAACAGGAGCCGGGCATGGCAAACTTACGCGGGATGCTCACGATTGATGAATTAGCGCAACAGGTGGCGAGCGGCGCCATTGATACGGTGGTGGTTGCCTTTACCGATCTCTATGGCCGGTTGATGGGCAAGCGCTTTGATGCGGAATTCTTTGTCAATGATATTCAGGCGCAGGGCACCCACGGCTGCGATTATCTGTTGACGGTCGATATGGAGATGGAGCCGGTGCCGGGCTATCGCTATGCCAACTGGGAGCTGGGCTACGGCGACTTTCATCTTGTGCCGGATCTGAATACGTTGCGGGTGGCGAGTTGGCTGGATCGCTCGGCGCTGGTGCTTTGTGATGTCGAGGATGAGAAGGCGCACGCGCTGGTGCCATACGCGCCCCGTTCGTTGTTACGGCGCCAGATTGAACGGGCGGCGGCCCAGGGTTTTACTACCAAAGCCGCCTCGGAACTGGAATATTTTATCTTTAACAATTCGTATAAAGCGGCGTCCGAACAGGGCTATCGCGCCCTGGAGCCGGCGGGCTGGTATATTGAGGATTACCACATTTTGCAAGGAACGCGCGAAGAAGCCTTCAATGCCGCTGCCCGGCGTCATCTGAAAGCGTCGGGTATTCCCGTGGAAAATTCCAAGGGTGAGTGGGGGCTGGGTCAACATGAACTCAACGTGCGCTACGCCGATGTCCTGACCATGGCCGACCGCCATACGGTTTACAAACAGTGTTTAAAGGAAGTGGCCGAACAGTTGGGCATGAGCGTCACCTTTATGGCGAAATATGCCGCTGATCAGGCCGGTTCCAGCAGCCACATTCACTTGAGCCTCTGGCAAGGGGAGGAAAATGCCTTTGCCGGTACAGGTCAATTTGGCCCGGTGCAATGTTCGGACCTGTTCCGCTGGTTCCTGGGCGGTTGGCTCCATCACCTGCCGGAACTCATGGTCTTCTACGCTCCAACGATCAACTCCTACAAACGCTACCAAGCCGGCTCCTGGGCGCCGACGCGCATTGCCTGGAGCCATGACAACCGCACCGCCGGTTTCCGCGTCGTTGGGCATGGGCGCAGCTTGCGCATTGAATCGCGCGTCCCCGGCGCCGATTGCAACCCCTATCTGATCTATGCCGCCGCGCTGGCCTCCGGTCTCGCTGGCATTGCCAACCAGATCGAACCGCCGCCGGTCTTCAATGGCGACATCTACGCCGCGCAGGATCTGCCTCACGTTCCCAAAACCCTGCGCCATGCCACTGATCTCTTTGCCAATAGCGCCTTTGCCAAACAAACCTTTGGCGCCGATGTGGTTGAACACTACACCCACTTCTTCGAGGTTGAACAAGCTGCCTTTGATAAGGCCGTCACCGACTGGGAACGGAAACGCTATTTTGAGCGAATCTGACGCTTGATTTACGATGAGTTGAACAGCAGGTAGATGGTGACAATCGCCAGGATCAGGACGATGCCCAGCAGCAATGGGGTAAAGCGATTGCTGTTGCGATCAGCCGCTTCGTTTGCCTGCCAAGGAAATGGCGCGGACCCGGCTCTGCCGGCTGCGGTCGCGCTGGCCTCTGCTGCCGGCATTTCGACCGCTAACGCGGTGATGTCATCGATTTCGCCATTGGCTGTGGCGGTTGCCACCAAGGTATCGACCACGCTTTGCGGATCGCCCGGGCGATCAATCATGGTCTGGCGGATGAGATCCGCCGGGAGGCGGCGGTAGATGCCGTCCGTGCAGAGCAGCAGTGCGTCACCCGGCTGGACAAGGAGATATTCTTCCATGTGGTTGGCGCCGGGCGCAATCAGCCCACGGGCAACATTGACCGTATGTTGCCCGCCCAGATAGCGTTGAAGTTGGTTGCGCCCCGGATGGCGCTGCGCTTCCGCCGCCGTGATCGTACCGGCTTCATAGGCCGCCTGCGCCCAGGTGTGGTCTGCCGTCAGTTGATAGAGCTGCCCCGCCCGCAGCAAATAGGCGCGGCTATCCCCCATGTTCATGACATAGAGCTTTTCCCCCGCCAGCGCCGCCAACACAATGGTGGTGCTCATGCCCTTCCACTGCGGATTGCGTTTGGCCTCAAAAAGAATCTCTTCATTGGCGTGCAGAATGGCATTGGCCAGCCATTCCGAGAGCGTTTCGCGCGAATCAGGCCGCTCCGCCAACGCCGCGCCCACGGCATCCACCGCAATGCGACTGGCTTGCGCCCCGCCTTCGGTCGAGGTGACGCCATCGGCCACCAGCGCCACATAGACTGTGCGCTGCTGGTCGCGGCGCTCAACGGTAAACCAGCCATAGTGGTCATCATTTTCTTTGCCACGGGCGCCCTGTTGGCTTTGCCAGGCAACTAGCGGTGTCAATCGAGTCATAAGTCATGTAGTCCAGGGTCGCGTAGTCCAGAGTCGTGTGGTCCAGAGTCGTGTGGTCCAGAGTCCAGAGTCCTGTTGTTCAGGGTTGTGTCGTCAGGCAGGGTTTGGGCTTATACGCTACATGACTCTGGACTTTGGCCTCTGGACTTTGGCCTACGCGACTTTCTTACGGTTGATAGGTATAATGGCGCGTTTCACCGACATCCTGCAAAATGGTCCTGGGTGATGCACAGGAGACAAAGCGGACGCCCCACTCAAAGCCTTGCGGACTGCGGGCCAGGGTGCGTAGCAGTGGGTCAGGGCTTTCCTGCAATTTGCTGAAATTAATGATGCCACTGGTTGCACGACCGGCGCCAACCGGGGAGCGTTTGTCATGCGCTTTCGCCGGATCCCAGAAGACCAGTTCGTAACAGTGGTCGGCGGCAAGGGGCGCGCCGGTGGCTGTCCAGGTAAATTCTACCCGTTCTTGGGCGGCCACCAGATTCGCCGCCGGTTGGCGCAGGCGAATGGTGGCAAAGGGAACGGCTGTTGGTTGCGCCGTTGGTTGTAATGGTCGCGTTGCTGTGGGCAAAGGCTGCGTTGGGGTCGGCGGCACGAGGGTTGCCGTTGCGGTTGGTGTTGGCGCCGGCTGGGTGGGCGTTGCGGTCGCCGTCGGCAGTGATGTTGGGGTGAAGTGCACCAGGGTGGGGATGACAGCCGGCGCGGCGGGCAAGGGCGCCAGGGTGGGCGGCGGCAACGTTGCCGTGGCTTCGACCACCTGTTGCCGCGCCGTTGTGTTGGTCGCGATTGGCGCGGCCGTAGCTGACGGCGCCACGGCGACCAGCACAATTGGCGCGCCGGCGGGCGTTGTCATGGGGCTATCGGTTGCCTGATCGTTCAGCAACGTCAGCAACAACACCAGACCGAGCAGGACGAGCAGCGCAATACCGACCCACCGTCCCACTGCCGAGAGTACACCCAGCGCGGGCAGGAAAGAAGCTTTGCCGCCGATCGCCAGGCTGGGTTGGCGCGTTTCACTCAGCGGGGGTGTTGTCGGCAGGAAAGCGAAAACGTGCGCATCCACGGCAGAACTTGCCGACATTTCATGCTGGTCGTGCTGCGCCGGTGGAACGGTCAGGGGGCGGCCAGGTATGCTGACGCCCATGCGGGTCAGCAGCTCCGCCAAATTGGCGGCCAATTCGACGGCGGTCGGGCGTTGTGGCGGATCGGGCGCCAGGGTTTGGGTCAAAAGCCGTTGCAGATCGCTAACGAGTTGTTGCCAGGCAGCGTCGGCCTGAACTGCTTCCCCGTGAAGCAGGGCGAAGACGCTGTCACGGTAGTCGATACAATCCTGATAGGTGTGTTGGCGCCGGCGGGGGAGTCGCCCCGAAAGCAGGTAACAGCCGATCAGCCCCAAGGCGTAGAGATCCCAACTCGGATCGACCGGCAACGGCGCCTTTGCCGCGGCTGCCTGTAACTCCGGCGCCATCCAGAGGAGCGAGCCGGAGACAAGCTTGGGTTCACCTGTGCGCGCCGCAATGCCAAAGTCGATCAGCACCGGTTGGAGTTCACCGGGAATGGGATTGGGTGGCGGCGGGGTGCGAAAGAGAATGTTTTCCGGTTTGAGATCACGATGAACACAGTCGTGGGCGTGCAGATAGGCCAGCGTCTGCGCCAACTCATAGGTCAAGGCCAGCGCCAGGTCAACCGGCAGCGGCTGTTTACCGACCAGGGCGTCGAGCGTGCCGCCGGCCAGATATTCGGTGATCAAAAAATCGGGGGCGCCGGGCCAGTCGGGCAGGGTGGCGACAAAGGTGGGCGGCGTCCATCCGGTGTGGGCATCAGCCTGACCACGGCGGCGAATCGGTTGCAGTTGCGCCAGGCCGGGGTGGTCGCGCATCTGTTGCAACCAGGCCGCCGTGTTGCGGATGGCCCGCCGATTGGTCTCGGCCCGCGTCGGTTGTTGCACGCAAGCAATTTTGAAGACAACGGTCTGCCCCTGGCGATCGGTCGCCAGCAAAATTTCTGACATCTTGCTGCCGGTCGGCAGCAGAGCCTGAACCTGGTAGTCCAGGTCGCCCAACGCCGGCAGGGGGAGGGCGTTAGGGCTATGACTCGGCAATGGTCACCTCATCTTCACCATGCAGGCGGAATTCATAGACAACTTGGCCGAAGCTGATCAGATCATTGTGGCGCAGGAGCAGCTCTTCGCCGGCATTCAACCGCTTCCAGTTCAAGAAGGTGCCGGAGGTGCTGCCGTTATCCCGCAGGTAGAGCCGCCCGCTGCGCTGGACAATGACGGCATGTTCGCGCGAGATGCTCTTGTCGTTGATCACCACCGTGTTGTGCTTGCTGTGGCGTCCGATATGGATCTGGCGCACCTCGCCGGGGGCGGGACTGAGACCGTAGATCGGCAACTCTTTGGGCAAGTTGGGGTCGCTCGTGGCCCGCACCAGGTAGCCGATCACCGGCTGTTCGATCTCCTGCGCCCGGTAGGTGGCCTCTTCATCTTCCATACGCAGCGGGCGGATAGTCGCTTCATTCTCATCCTCTTCCTGGTAAAGGCTGCCCGTTTGCACCGGCGGGCGGGCTGCGGGGCGCGCCGGTGGGCGCACCGGTGGCGTCACTCTGGCCGGCGGGGGGGCTTTGGGCGCCGTTTCCACTCTGGGCGGCGCTTCCATGGTGTAGCCTGAGCCACCCTGTCCCTGCTCTTCATGCAGGTCAAAGCGATTGGGCGCCAGCGCGCGCGAATGATCCCCCAAGGTGAAGCGGGGATCGATGGCTTCCGCCGGGTAGCCGAGCGCCGGCTCCCCATGCTGCCGCCCGGCGTTGCGCTGCTGACGACGTTCCCGCATTTCGGTGTAAACAAAATAGCCAATCAACAGGAAGAGAACGGGCAAGCTCCACTGCAGTAACACACGAGGGATTGCCAGTTGCAACCCTGGAATGACGATAGCACCAGGCGTTTGGTCGGTTGTCGAGGCAGCGTCGGCTGCGCTCTGGGCCGGGGCGGCAGCCGGTTGGCGATTGGCGACCGGCGCCTGGACTTCGGAACGGGTTAAGACGGTTTGCGCCGCCGGCGCTGCCGGTGCATTCACCGGCGCCGTCGGTAAATTGGCAAAGACGGCAGGGTCCGCCGTGGCGCTTACGACAGCGCCGGTGGGCAGTTCTAAACGCACTTCAAGATTTTGCGGGGTTGCGACGGTGGCGGCAAAGGTCAACACCCGGCGCTGGTGATCGGCGGCCAGGCGCGCCCAGAGTGGCGGCAGGACGCTGGGACTTTCTAAGACAACAAATTCACCGCCGGTTGCCTGGGCTAGTTGGGCCAGAGGCGTGGCCGCCGCGTTGTTTGCGCCATTGGTCAAGGCAATCACATGGATGCGCACCGCCAGTTCGTTGGCGACGGCGGCCACCTCTTCCACCGCTAGATCGGCGGCGCCGGCCGAGACGAGCAGCAGAGAACGGGGCGTCGTGGTCGCCGCCGCGCCGTTGGTAAATTGTTGCAGCGCGCTGAGCAAGGTCGCCGCACGGAGCGGGGTATCCTGCACAGGCGCCGGCGGGTTTTGGACGATTTGGTTAAAGATCAGGTTTGGTTCCTGCGTCCATTCCTGTACGCTCTGCAAGCCGGTCGGCAGCAAATGATAGGCGGCCAGCCAATCCTGGTTGCGCAGTAGAATGCCGTTTTCGATAGGATCCAG
Organism: Caldilinea sp. CFX5; assembly: GCA_021405325.1. The sequence goes on from QWII01000086.1 coordinate 31,597, forward strand.
CAGGGCGCCGGTCAACTGGGTGTAGCGATTTTCACCGGCTGTTGCCAGATTATTGGGGTCAATCGCAACCATGAAGGCAATCCCCTGTTGGATCGTCGCCTCAGAAAGGATGGTCTGTTCGGCGCCGTCGACGAGGAGTTTAAGGGGCGCCGTGGCCCGCACTTCCGGCCAGGTGGCGCCATCAACGGTCACTTTGACGGTGGGAAATTGCGTGGTTTCAACGCTGCCAATGGTCAGGGGCGCTTCGTCTGCCGCCTGCGCCTGGGCGCGCTGGGGAAGCCAGCCAACAAAGAGCAACGTGATGAGTACCAGTACGGTAAACGTGCGAATGATTGGCCGACGCATACGCTTGTTCATAAATAATTTCCCCACTTTGCCAGCATAACTCTGTACCGGAGCGATCCCGGTTGTACCACGCCCTGATTACCGATCAGTTTACACCTTGCTCATTGCGAAATCTTGTCGCGCATCTGGCAAAAGCGCTGCACTTTCTATCAACTTAGTCGAATTTTCTATCAAACCCGGCGGCTGTAAGGTGGAATCTATCATTTTGCTCGCCCAATCTATCAAAACCTTCAAATCGGCTCACAGCCGGTCACGGACCGGCTGTGAGCCGTGTGTCACCGCTAAACCGCACATTACGCCAAACCCTGTTTGTTAAACTTATAACCGCCTTCCCGGTCGCCCCATTTGCGTACAGTTTCGATATATTCGTGGTCGGGGTCAACCACCAGCAAGCGTTCGCGTAGTCGTTTGGCAATGTTGAAGATGGCGTCGCGCTGGCGCTTTTCATCTTCGGCATTGGTCGGCGCATAGTCCCAGATGCTTTGGGTGATTTCGATGTGCGAGGCGTGACCAGGGTAGCGCTCCATGAGGAGATTGAGGAACTTATATTCGTTGTTGGAAAGTTTGAAGGCTTCGCTTTCAGCGCCCTGCACCCAGACCATGCGGTCGCTATGGGACAGGTTTAAGCCAAAGATGGTGCTGGTTTCGGGCGCAACAAAGGTGGCGCCAAAATCGGTGAATTGGATGTGAAAGACGCCGGCCAGTTGCAATTCACCGCTCCCGCGCAGGCGATATTCTTTGGTATTCTCCAGCGCTTTGCCGTTGAGGCTGGTGCCGTTGGCGCTGCCGAGATCCTGAGCATGGTAGGAACCATCCGGCCCGGCGACAATCCTGAGGTGGCTGCGCGAGATTTTGGGACTGTCGATAAAGAGATCGTTGTGGACGCTGCGTCCCAAGCCAAACTCTTCGTTGTTGATATAAAAGCTGAGACCCGGCTCCACCTTGATGTGCCCTTCCACCGTCGCCACCTGGCGCGTGCGCGCCGGGTCACGATCGACAAATTCGACACTGGCCGGTCGCACGCCCACCAGGATATTGGGCGCGACATAGGTCATACAGAGTTCCAAACGATCAGGCCGCTGCGCCATAATAGTTCCTTTCCTGGTAATAAAGACTAACCATAACTTATTGTGGTGTATCGAGTGCGACCCGGAAACCGATATGCTCGGAGGCGGTGTCGGGGGGGAAGCCGGTGCGCGCCATACAGCGAATTTGGTATTGTGTGTAATAGAAAGAGCCGCCCCGGACAATGCGTTTACCCGCAGCGTCAGCATCCTCCCGCCCATCGGTGGCATCGTAGGGGTAGGCGGCATCGTGCGTGCTGACCCACTCCCAGACATTGCCGCTTTGATCGAGCGTGCCAAAGGGACCGCCGCCATCCGGGTAGCTGCCCACCGGCGTTGTGTCGCCGACTTCGTTGTTAAAATTGCTCAACTTAGCGGTTGGCGCATCCTCACCCCAAGGGAAGGGGCGTTCATCGTCGCCACGACAGGCCCGTTCCCATTCGGCTTCGGTGGGCAAACGACCGCCGACCCAAGCGGCGTAGGCATTGGCTTGTTGCCAATCGACATGGGTGACGGGGTGGTCGGCGTATTGGGGATCATCCCAACGGTCATTGGCGGGCGCCGTGCAGGCGTCGGCCGCGACACAGCGACCATACTGGGCGTTGGTCGTTTCCGTCTGTTGCAACCAGAAGCCGGCCACGGTCACGTCATGTTGAGGCGCTTCACGGGGTGAGGCGGCGCTGGCCGCCGGCGAACCCATGCCGAATGCGCCGCCGGGAATATAGCGATAGAGCGCTTCATCGCGGGCATGGCGCCATTCGGCGACGGGCTGGTCAATGACCACGCGTAAACCGATATGTTGGTTGGCGGTGTCGGGCGTAAAGCCGGTGCGGGCGGCGCACCGAATCTGATATTGCGTGTAGTAGAAAGAGCCGCCACGCGCTACCCGTTTGCCGGTAGCTTCCTGATCCTCGCGCCCATCGGTGGCGTCGTAGGGGTAGAGGGCGTCGAGCGTGCTGACCCACTCCCAGACATTGCCGCTGAGATCGACAATCCCCAGTGGGCCGGCGCCCTCCGGGTAGCTGCCGACCGGCATGGTGTCACCCACATTATTGTTGTAGTTGCTCAGGTCGGCGGTCGGCGGCTCATTACCCCAAGAGTAGGCGCGGCTATCGCCGGCGCGGCACGCCTTCTCCCACTCGGCCTCGGTTGGTAAACGGCCACCCACCCAGGCGGCATAGGCGTTAGCCTGTTGCCAGGTGATGTCGGTCACCGGGTGGTTGGCATAGGCCGGGTCATCCCAGCGGTTATTGGTGGGCGCCGTGCAGGCGCCGGCCGCGACGCAGCGGGCATACTGGGCGTTGGTCGTTTCGGTCTGTTGTAGCCAGAAAGCAGCGACCTTGACAACGTGTTGCGGCTCCTCGCGCGGCGAAGCGGCGTCGGTGGCGGTCGAACCCATAGTGAAATCACCATCAGCCACATAGAGATAGAGTGAACCGTCTGCCGGATTGCGCCAACTTTGACCGACCGTAACGCTCACCTGTATCGCGGCTACGACCGCGGATGGCGCCGGCGCGGTTTTTGTCGTTACGGTACTGGTTGTCGTAACCGTTTGGGTGGCGGTTGGCCGCAAGGTGAGGGTGCGGGTGGGTGACGTGCTACGGGTGGCAGTCGGGGTGTTGGCGGGGGCCGGGGCGAGGGCCGCGGCTGGCGCATAGAAGGTGTAGGCGCCCATTTGCAGTGCTACCTGATAAGCTGTGCTGATCTGTTGGGCCAGGTCATCAATGACCACGGTCAGATCGTGCGCATGGGTGTTCGCCTCCGTTACGGTGTCCGAGGCGAAAATTTGCAGGGCATTGTCAAAGCTGCTGTTAATGAGCGTCTGCCCGTTTTCCAGCGCGGTGACAATGGCGGCAGCTCTTTTCTGCTCTGCTTGATCCGCCGTATTCTGTTTGATCCACGTCGCCAGGGTCAGGGCGTTGGTATGGGCAAGATCCAGATAGGCGCGCACACCAAAGCCGTCGCCCGGATTTTGTTGTTGCCCATCGCGATCCAGGTCGCCGAACATAAAGCCATTTTTGCCGTCGAGGATGTTGATAATGTGTTCGGTGTGGCGACGCGCCTGCGGCATATCGGTTTCACCCAGGGCGTCGCGCAGAAAACCGGTATGTTTGACGGCAATTTGGGTCTGTTGTTTGGCTGCCGTCACAAAACCGACCGCGGCGCCGGCTTCGGGAGCGCTGCCATAGGTGAGCGCCAGGAGTTGCACCAGCACTTCTTGTAATTCAGCCGGCCGGGTGGCGCTTATCACAATCTGATCGGAAATGCCCGTGTCATCATTCTTGTCGGCTTCCACGCTGAGGCTGGCGCGATTATAGCGCAGCAAATTTTCATGCTTGACGCCGCGTACTGTTGCCTTGCCATTGGCGAGGGTTACTTTGCCCAGCGACAAGGTTGGGGTTTGCGCCGAATGCAGCCAGAGTTCATAGTGACTGCCGGTCGGCGGCGCCGTTAGCCCGTTGAGCGTCAGGATAAAGGCGCCGCTGGCCGTCTCGTCACTATCGGTAAAGATCAGGGTGCCGACGGGCTGGCCGGCACGACTGGCCGATTTGGTCACTTGGGTTGCTTGCGCCTGTACTGCCGCCGTGCTGCCAAAGGAGCCAAGCAACAACAGGAACAAGGCGAAGGCGACACCGATGGCCGCAGCGCCCTTGTTGTGAGGGTCGGATGGAAACATTGCTCTTCTCCACTTGGCAAGCTTACTTCACGGTGACGGTAATTTCATCGCGATAGGCGGCGCCGTCCAGGGCAATATGGGCGCCATTAGCAAATTGCAGGCGCAGGGTATGCTCACCCGGCGGCAATTCGAGCGTTGTCGTATATTGCCCTTTGCCATAGTGTAGATGTTGGGCGTCATTGATGATCACCTCGCCGGCTTCGACAAAATCGGTGTCCACCAAAATGTGGAAGTGACCGGCGCCCCCCTTAATCTCGCCGGCCGGTTCAACGGTAAGGCCGGTGGCTGCCATCGCTACCGCAAATTGCGCCGGCACTGTCGCGCCATCTAATGGGGTGACGAAGCGCACTGACGGTGCTGCGTTGCTTTGGGGCGGTTCAGCAGCGGCGCTGACGGTGACAGTAATGGTGTCTTGATAGGCCGGTCCGTCCAGGGCAATGTGGGCGCCGTCGGCAAATTGCAGGCGCAAGACATGGACGCCCGGTTCCAGATGCAGCGTTGTGGTGTACTGTCCCTTGCCGTAATGGCGATGTTGGGCGTCGTTAATGATGACATCGCCCGCCGGAACAAAATCGGTATCAATCAAAATATGGAAGTGGCCGGCGCCGGCCTTGATTTCGCCCGCCGGTTCAACCAGCAGCCCGCTTGCGCTCATGGCGACCGTAAAGGTGGGCGGGACCGTGGCGCCATTGATCGGCGTGACAAAGCGCACATTCGGTTCGCTGCTCATGGTTTCGGCCACAGTCACGGTGATCGTGTCCTGATAAGCCGGGCCGTCTAGGGCAATATGAGCGCCATTGGCAAATTGCAGGCGCAGCACATGCTCGCCCGGTTCCAGGTTCAACGTGGTCGTATGTTGGCCCTTGCCATAATGGAGATGCTGCTTGTCATTGATGATCACTTCGCCGGCCTCGACAAAATCGGTGTCGACCAGGATATGGAAGTGGCCGGCGTTTTCGTTGATAGCGCCGGCCGGTTCCACGGTCAACCCGGTGGCCGTCATGGCGACGGTGAAGGTGGGCGGGACCGTCGCGCCATCAACCGGCGTCACAAAGGCAACACGGGGTTCGGCTGTACTGCCGGCCACGGTGACGGTGATGGTGTCTTGATAGGCCGGTCCGTCCAGGGCAATGTGGGCGCCATTGGCAAATTGCAGGCGCAGCACATGCTCGCCCGGCTCCAGATTGAGCGTTGTGGTGTATTGGCCTTTGCCATAATGCAGATGCTGCTCATCGTTGAGGATCACTTCGCCGGCCTCGACAAAATCGGTGTCGACCAGGATATGGAAGTGGCCGGCGTTTTCGTTGATGGCGCCGGCCGGCTCCACGGTGAGACCGGTGGCCGTCATGGCGATCGTGAAGGTGGGCGGGACCGTCGCGCCGGCGACCGGCGTCACAAAACGGACACTTTGTGGGCTGGTCGCGGTACTGGTGGTTGCCGTCGTTGCCGGTGTCATCGTTGTCGGCTGATTGGCGGCGGCGCCCGCTGTAATGAGCGGCAGGTCGGCGGTATTAGGGAGCCAAAGGCGTTGACCAACCTGGATGCGGCTGGGGTTGGTGATGCGGCTGAAGCGCGGGTCCCTTTCGGCTTTGGCGTTCGTCGCTTCAACAATCACCATATAGGCGTTAGGCTGGCCGTAAAAGCGACCACTAATTTCGGAGAGCGAGTCGCCGGATTGCACGACATATTCTTGCCCATCATCGGCGCTTGGTGTTGTTTGGCGGAGCGGAGCGGCCCAACCTGGTTGCGCAAAGAACAGAAAGAGCAGACAGAGGCTGCTGTACACGATCGCCAGGGGTACGAATTTGCGGTACTGTGTGTTTGCCATGAAACAGCGCTCCTATGGAATTAGGACGTTGGTTGGTTTCGACAGGCTCAACCAACGTTCGACAGGCTCAACCAACGTTCGACAGGCTCAACGTTCGACAGGCTCAACCAACGTTCGACAGGCTCAACGTTCGACAGGCTCAACCAACGTTGGTTGAGCCTGTCGAAACCAACCAACCTATAAAAGTTACGATAACGCAGTGATTGGTGCAAAGCGGAAACCAGTATAGCACACAAAAGGAGCGAATGTAAGTATGCAATTTATGACAGAATAAAGGCGGAATAGGCAGAAAAGTCGCCGTTCCCCGATCAGTGTTTACGAAATAGACAGGAATATCGGCTTAAAGCGCAGGCACAACCACACGGAAGCCGACATTCTCAAAGTTGATGGCCGGCGCCGCGCGCCCGCGCACGCTGGTGCGCACGCCACCGCGACTGCTCTTGAAGGAACCGCCGCGCACGACACGTAAGATGCCGTTGGTCGGGCCGGTTGGGTTGGGGCCTGCCGATTGGGCATAGGCGTCGGGCGCGTACCAATCGGCCACCCACTCTTCGACATTGCCGGCCATATCCAGCGCGCCATAGGGGCTGGCGCCGGCCGGGTAGCTGCCCACGGCCACGGCCCCGCCTAAGGAATTGAAGTTGAGCCGTTGCTCATCGGTCACCTCATCGCCCCAGGGGAAGGTGCGGCCATCTGTCCCGCGGGCGGCCTTTTCCCATTCGGCCTCGGTGGGCAAGCGCCCGCCAACCCATTGCGCATAGTGGTTGGCCTGTTCCCAATCGACATGGGTGACCGGGAAATCAGCCTGGTCAGGGTTAGTCCAACTGTCATTGTGGGGCGGCGTACAAGCCCCGGCCGCGACACAGCGGGCATATTGGGCATTGGTGACTTCGGTTTGACCAATCCAGAAGTCGGCGACCGTGACGGTATGTTCCGGCTGCTCATCGCGCGCAATGGTGCTGCCCATGAGAAAATCGCCGCCAGGGACAAAAACGTAGATCGCCTGATCGCGCGGGTTGATGCGCTGGTCGCCGGCGGCAGGGGTGGCTGGAACCGGCGGGGCCGTTGGCGTTGCCGGCGCTTTGGGCGTCGGCGTTGCGGTCGGCGTTGCGCTGGGCGCGCGTGTGGCTGTTGGCGGTGGCGGTGCAGTTGCTGTGCGCGTTGCGCTGGGCGTCCGTGTGACGGTGGCCGTTGGGCGCGTTGTTGGCGTATCGGTCATGGTTGGCGGTGGGGGGACCGTAGCGGTCGCCGTCGGCGGTGGTTCGCTCGTCGCCGTGCGCGTAGCGGTGGCTATACGTGTGACCGTTGGGGTGGCTGTGCTGGTGGCCGTCGGCAGAAGTGTAGCCGTTGGCGATGGTGTGGTTGTCACCGTGGGCGTTACCGTCGCCGTTGGGCGCGGGGTGACGGTGGCCGTTGGCGGCGGCACGTTGGTCGGCGTATCCGTTACAGTCGGCGGCGCGGTTGGTGTGGCCGTGGCCGTCGCGTGCGGCGTGTTGGTTGGCGCGGTCGTCGGGGTTGCCGTTGGCGGTGTGGTCGGCACGGTGGTTGGGGTCGGTGGCGGCGGTGTATCACTTGGCGGCGCCGTCAACGTGGCTGTGGCTGATGGCGTTGCTGTTGGCCGCGCGGTTGGGCTGGCCGTGGCTGTCGGCAGTGGCGTCATGGTTGCCGTGGCCGGCAAAGGCGTCGGGGTCGGGCTTGGGGTTGCGGTCATGGGAACAATCGTCGGGGGCGCATTGGTTAGGGTTGCCGCCGCTGAACTAGTCACTGGGTTCGTCCCCGTATTGATGACAGTATTGATGACAGTATTGATGACGGTCGTAGTAATAACGGCCGTCGTTATCTGTTGCGCCGTGGTGATGCCGCCGGTTGGGGTCGCCTCCGTGGTGTTCGTTACAACGGCGTTGCCGCTGACGGCGGTTGGTGTTGGCGTTACAGTGGTGGCGACAGTGGTGGTGATCACGTCAACGAGGGCGATAGCCGTGCCGGGCGGGTTGTTTGGGTTCGACAGCGCGCGCCAACCCTCTCGCAGCGGCGTTGACCAGCGGAGGCCGGCGGCAACCAAACCCAGGAAGAGAAGGCCAATGAGCCAGCCGATGACGCCCGGCGCACGTCGTTTGGCGCGCTTGGTATAGGTTGAAAGCGTGTATTCGGCCCGTGGCGCCGTTGCCGGCCCCCCATCGGTGGCGCCGCTGCGCCGGTTGAGCAGGGCATCGCGCATGGCGCGGATACTTTGAAAGCGTTCGCTCTCTTGCGCTTGCATGGCGCGCAGGATCACTCGTTCGGTATTGCGACTGATTTGCGGATTGACCTGGCGTGGGGGCGCAAGGGGGGCGCCGCCGACCAACGCGGTGGCGTCGGGGGGGCGCTGCCCAGTGAGCAGGTTGTACAACGTGGCGCCTAAGGCGTAAATGTCGGAACGTACATTGGTGCCGCCGCTATATTGCTCCACCGGAGAATAGCCGGGGGTGAAGGCGCGCGCGCCGACCACGGTCGGTTCATCGTCGCTTTCATATTTGGCCAAGCCAAAATCGACCAGGACAATGCTGCCATTGGGTGTGCGCTTGATGTTGCCGGGTTTAATATCGCGATGAATAATGGGGCTGGGGCGCCGGGTAGCGGGATCGATCCAGTTGTGCATGTGTTCCAGGGCGCTCATCACCTGCTCGATCCAGGAAAGCACCAGCGGTTCCGGCAATGGCCCGCCCTGTTGGCGCAGCACCTCGCGCAGATCGTCCCCCTCGACATAATCCATGACCAGATATTGCCGTCCAGTCGGTTCGACAAAGTGATCGGTGACGCGCGGCAGGTTGGGGTGGGTGAGCCGGGCCAACATCACCGCTTCTCGTTGAAATTGCGCTTGGGCGGCTTGGGTGGCATCGGCATTTTCTTTGATGGCAACCAGACGACCGGGCAAATTGCGGTCCGTTGCCAGGTAGACCGTGCCCATGCCGCCTTCGCCCAGCACACCCTGGATGACATAGCGCCCTTGTTGCAGTTGATAGCCGTTCTCTAAAGTCATGAATCGATCCGTATCAGTAGTCCACAGTCGTTTGGTCGCGTAGTCCAGCGTCAATTCATTTCACGTCGGTTGCATTGTGGTCTACTGCTAATATCATTCTTGTCGGTTGCTGATTAAGTGTAACAAAGCCTTGGTCGATGGGCAAGCGCTTTGGCCGGTTGGCGACTAAACAATAAACGCCAATTTTTCCGTAATTTTACGTATAGGAAAAAGGGCGTTTGACAAGAGCGCTAAAGTTTGTTACGCTGAATAAGCAGTTTTTAGTTTTTGTGGCAATGCGTAACACACCACGCCCCGAATGAATCAGACACACCACAATTCAGGTTGTTAGAAAATCTTGTCTTCACCGACAAACAGGAGTGGGGGCAAGCTTCTGATAGAGACAATGAACAATATCAGCTAGTTGCCCAATGGTTTACCTGCCTTTGTTGTGCTTGCTGGCGCTTAATAGGATCGGTTGTCTATGATATTGTTCCGGTTATATCGCTAACTGGAATGTTCGCTATTATCTCAAATTTCTTAAGGAGTAAGCGTCTATGGCGAAATTGCTTGAAGTGAAGAATCTGAAGACACAGTTCTTCACCCAAGATGGCGTCGTTCACGCGGTCAATGGGATCACCTATTCGGTTGGCGCCGGTGAAACCGTCGCCATCGTGGGTGAATCTGGCTCCGGCAAGAGTGTCGGCGTGATGTCACTCATCCGGCTGATCCCACAACCGCCCGGCAAGATTGTCGATGGGCAGGTGCTCTTCGATGGTCAGGATCTGCTCAAACTGAGCGAGGATGAACTCCGTCACGTCCGTGGGAATCGGATTGCGATGATCTTCCAAGATCCCATGACCTCCCTTAACCCCGTGTTGACGGTAGGTCGGCAGATCACGGAAGCGTTGGAGTTGCACCTCAATATGAACCGCGAGCAGAGCCGCAAACGCGCCATTGAGTTATTACAACTAGTGGGCATTCCAGGGGCTGAATCACGCATTGATGACTATCCGCACCAATTTTCCGGTGGGATGCGCCAACGGGTGATGATCGCTATGGGGTTGAGCTGCAACCCGCAACTGCTGATTGCCGACGAACCGACCACTGCCTTGGATGTGACGATTCAAGCGCAGATTGTCGATCTGGTAGGGCGGCTCAAAGATGAGTTGGGCATGGCGATTATCTGGATCACCCACGATTTGGGGGTCGTCGCCGGCATGGCCGAACGGGTGCTGGTCATGTATTCGGGCTTTATTGTGGAAGAGGCGCCGGTTGATCAGATCTATGCCCGGCCACGGCATCCTTATACCTTAGGGCTGCTTCGCTCCATTCCGCGCTTGGACTTGGGCCGGCAAAAGCGGTTGGTGCCGATTGAAGGGTTGCCGCCCGATCTGCTGGAACCGCCGACCCATTGCCCGTTTGCGCCCCGCTGTCAATTTGCTTTTGACAAATGTTGGCAAGAGAATCCGCCCCTAGAAGCGGTGGGAGCGAACCACCGCGCCGCCTGCTGGGCTGATATTTCTGAAATTCCGGTTTTACAAACGCAGAAACAAGAGGAGGCGGCCCGATGAGTGCTACCAATGGCGCCACAACCATGAAAAAAGGTGAGAAATTACTGGAAGTGCAAGATTTAAAGATGCACTTTCCCATTACGCGCGGCATTATCTTTCAACGTCAGGTTGGCGCGATCAAGGCCGTTGATGGTCTCGATTTTGCCCTCTTCCGCGGCGAAACATTAGGTCTGGTCGGTGAATCGGGCTGCGGCAAGTCCACCACTGGTCGCGCCATTCTCCAATTGCATCGCCCCACCGGCGGCGCCGTCGTCTTTGAAGGCAAAGACCTGACCAAAACGGCCGGCGAGGAATTGCGCAAGATGCGCCGCCGGATGCAGATGATCTTCCAAGATCCCTATGCCTCGCTCAACCCTCGCATGACCGTCGGCAGCATCATCGGCGAGCCGTTGGAAGTGCATGGCATCGGCTCCGGGCGCAAGGACCGCCAGGAGCGGGTGCAAGAGTTGCTCAAGACGGTCGGCTTGAACCCTTATTTTGTCAATCGCTACCCGCATGAATTTTCCGGCGGTCAACGCCAGCGCATTGGGATTGCCCGTGCTTTGGCCGTCAACCCGGCCTTCATCGTCTGTGATGAGCCGATCTCCGCGCTCGACGTCTCGATTCAGGCGCAGATCATCAACCTGCTGGAAGATTTGCAGGATGAACTGGGCTTGACCTATCTCTTTATTGCCCATGATCTGTCGGTGGTGCGCCACATTTCGGATCGCATCGCCGTCATGTATCTGGGCAAGATCGTCGAACTGGCCGATCGCGATGAGTTGTACGCCAATCCCAAGCATCCCTACACCCAGGCGCTCTTGTCCGCCGTGCCGATCCCCGATCCGCAAATTGAGAGCCAACGCCGCCGCATCATTCTGGAAGGCGATGTCCCCAGTCCGGCCAACCCGCCCAAGGGCTGCAACTTCAGCACGCGTTGCCCCCGCGTTATGGACGTTTGCCGCACCCAGGACCCGCCCTTCAAAGATTACGGCAACGGTCACTACGCAGCCTGTTATCTGTACGAATAGATTCAGTACCCGTAGGGGCGCACCCTGGCGGTCGCCCCCCTACGGGTATAATTTATTTTTTAACGTACATCAATCCGTTG
>QWII01000087.1 GCA_021405325.1 Caldilinea sp. CFX5
AACCGCTATCCCTTTCAGATCATTCAGCGGCTTTGGCCACGCTTTGACCTTGACCCGGAAGTCGAAAACCTCCGGTTTTCACCCTGATTTCAGTATAACAGAGCAAATTTCACAGATTCCGTGTTCCTTCTATCTGTGTTTAGTCTTTAGGCAATCATAAAAAACTAAACACAGATAGAAGGAACACGGAACTAATTTATGGGGCTACGTCTTTCCAAATGGGAGAAAAAGGGGCGCAAGCGAACAAACTCAATATCGACAGGGTTGCCGGCGCGCTCCGCTTTGGCAATATCTTCGTCCCACATGCGCTGAAATTCGCTTTGCACAGCGTCGAGTGTCGCGCAGTCGAACAAGGGGTAGTGATAAAATAGCCATTCTCCGCAAAACTACGTCGCTGTTCGTCGGTAACTTGGAGCGTAGCGGTGGTGTTCATGGGTTTTCCTCAGGGTCGATAGTGCGTTTGGGCTGCCGGACAATCCTATAGCAAGTATAATGTACCTGCTATAAGGCTGTCAAACGCCTTTTCTGCACCCCAGGGATTCTTGTGAACGTAATCAGTCATTTGCCTATTGACAACAACGTCATTTCGTGATATTCTATATTTAGCTAATTAGCTAAATATAGAAGTGCATTGATAATGCGGATGAAAAGGAAAAAAGGTTGGATGAGGAAGGTATGTTTAGCGATGTCTACAAAGCACTAGCCGATCCGACCCGCCGCCGTGTCCTGCAATTGTTACGCGAACGGGACATGAGCGCCGGCGAATTGGCCGAACATTTTGATTCCGCCTGGCCCACGCTGTCGCGCCACTTTGCCGTCTTGCGCGAAGCGGATCTGATTCAGGGGGAAAAGCGGGGCGCTTCCATCATTTACAGCCTCAATGTTTCGGTTTTAGAGGAAGCGCTGTTGGGCATGATGGAGATGTTTCAGATTGATCGGGGTGAGCGCGATAGCGAGAAGATGACGGCTACCGATCTCGACCGCGAGGAGCGAAACAATGGTAGAGAAGAATCAATTTAACTTAAAAACGACTTGGCTAATCAGCGGTTTGATTGTCGTGTTAATGCTCGGCCTATCGGCCTGGGCGTGGGTGCAGTTACCGGCGGATGCGTCGCTGCCTGTCCACTGGAATGCCGCTGGTGAAGTGGATCGCTATGGCGGCAAGGCGGAAGCGTTGTTGTTACTGCCAGGCGTTATGGCTGGCATACTCTTGCTCTTTAACCTGATCCGCTACATCGACCCGCTGCGCGCCAACATTGCGCGCTCCGGGCAAGCCTATCGCGCTGTGCTGCTTGGCATCCTGTTCTTTATGGCGGTGTTACATACGGGTGCGGTTCTGAGCGCCCTGGGCTATCCGATCAACATCGGTCTATTGGCCGCGCCGGCGGTAGGGCTGATGTTTGTCGTTATGGGCAACTACATGGGCAAGATTCGACGCAACTATATGTTCGGCGTGCGCACGCCCTGGACCCTCGCCAGTGAGCTATCGTGGAACAAGACCCATCGCATCACCGGCAAACTCTTTGTTCTCAGCGGTCTGCTGACCATTGGCGCTACTTTCTTAGGGGCCACCATTGCCTTTTTCACCATGATGGCGAGCATTCTCGGCACGGTGATCTTTGCCATGGTCTACTCCTATCTGGTTTGGAAGAGCGACCCGACGATGCAACCAGCCGGGGAAACGAAATAAACGAGACCGGCCCAATTCCGTGTTGGTTAGCCTTTGGGTCGGCAGAGGCGCAGATTTCGATTGAGCGGATGATTCTCTGTCAGAGTGACGATCCGCGTAATCGAAATCCGCGCCTCTACCATTGGACGCCCTAGCTTGAAGCTTTGCCCACGCTAGTGTTATACTACGGGTATGACATCAAAAACGCCTGCAACGCAAGCCGAACTCTTTGATCGCTTTGCCCGCTTCTATGACGCCGACTATCGCCACTACCAAGATGATCTCGACCTGATCCTCGACCTGGCCGACCAAACCGGCGACCCCATTCTGGAACTAGGCTGCGGCACCGGTCGCGCGCTCGTCCCCCTGCTCGCTGCCGGCCATACCGTCACTGGCGTTGACATCAGTCCCGGCTTACTACAGGTTGCACGCGAAAAAATACAAATCACCCTTCGACCTAGCTCAGGGCAAGCGCAACACGAATCACGCATCACGTTACACGAAGCCGACCTACGCACCTTCGACCTGCCCACCAAAGATTTTGCCTTTGCCTTTTGTACCAGCAATACCTTGATGCACCTGGCGACACAGGCGGATCAACTGGCGGTTTTGCGTAATGCTCACCGCCACTTGCGCCCTGGCGGCTTTTTACTGATCGACCTCTTTAGCCCCGATGTCGCCCGTCTCCATACCGTCAATGGTATCATGGAATTAGGCGACCAGTGGCTCGATTCCGCCACCGGCGCGCAAGTGATCAAATGGAGCGTGCGCACTATTGACTGGGCTGATCAGATCCAGGAAACCCTCTTTATCTACGAAGAGAATCTGCCCGACGGCGCCGTGCGGCGCACCGTTTGTCCCTTTACCATCCGTTTTCTCTGGCGCGGCGAGGCCGAATTGTTGCTACAGGCTGCCGGCTTTACCGTCACCGAAGTCTGGGGCGACTTTGAAGGTGCGCCTTACAGCGCTGATAGTGATCACCTAATTTTGCTTGCCCGTAAACCATAGGCTGTCGCTTGTTACGCAATCGTTACTGATCTGCTATGGATTCTGAGCCGTTCAGTAGCTGTGCTATAATGAAGTACCTGGGCAGTTACGGTTTACCTATCAAGAAAGTGATTATGTCGATATGACCAGTACAACAGCAGCCTACATTTCAACGGTCAGGCCGGATCATACGGTTATTTTACCGAGCGATGTGCCGGTCGGCTCAAAGGTGGCCGTAGTTATCATGTCGCCGGACGAAAACAGCACTGCTGAAAAAGCGCGCCAGGCACGCTTTCAAAAGATGTTGGATGCGATTAAAGCCGCGACCGCAGCAGGGTTTACGCCACCAGCCCTTAGTGATGCAGAAATTGATGCACGGATTGAACGTGCACGCCATGCTACCAAATCCTAAGTTATGCGCATAACCCTTGATACGAATCAGTTGGTTCGTGCGCTCATGCGGCCACCAGAACTAGCCACTTTCATCATGGCATGGCAAGCAAGGCGCTTTACTGTGGTATGTTTGCTTGCACTACTTGATGAGTACAAACGTGTGTAAAAAGCAGCCCAGCACAAAACGAGCGCTACGCCCAGTTATTACAAAGAGCCATAATGAACCACCAAACCATCGCCGTCCTTGATTACGGCAGCCAATACAGCCAATTGATCTGTCGCCGTGTGCGTGAAAAGCAGGTCTACGCCGAATTGATCCCCTGGGATCGCGCCGCCGATTTGCTCCCCAAGTTACAGCCTACCGGCATCATCCTCTCCGGCGGCCCCAACAGCGTCTATGATGCCGGCGCGCCGACGTTACCAGATATTGTCTTGCAAAGTAACGTGCCTGTCCTAGGGATTTGCTACGGGTTGCAACTGCTGGCCCACACGCTGGGGGGGCGTGTTGCCTCAGCGACAGAACGGGAATATGGCCCAGCGACAGTCTACTTAACCCCGGCTAATGCCGAAGCGGGAGGCGCCCTCTTTGCCGGGATCGACGCGGCGCTCCAAGTCTGGATGAGCCACGGCGACCGAGTGGAAGCATTACCCCCCGGTTTTACCCCAGTGGCGGAAACCAACAATTCACCCTATGCAGCGGTCGTCAATCATGAGCGTGCCATTTATGCGTTGCAATTTCACCCCGAAGTTGTCCATACACCTCAAGGTGGCGTGATTTTAGAGAATTTTGTCAAACGGATCTGTGGTTGCGCTGGTGACTGGACGCCGGGCAGCTTTATTGAAGAGACCGTGCAACGCATTCGCGAGCGGGTCGGGTCCAACGGTCATGTCATCTGCGGTTTGAGTGGGGGGGTCGATAGCGCCGTCGCCGCCACGCTGGTGCATCGCGCCATTGGCGACCGGCTGGCCTGTGTCTTTGTCGATCATGGCCTGTTGCGCCAGGGCGAAGCGGCGCAAGTGGTTGAAACCTTCCAGAAGCACCAGGGCATGCACCTCATTGCCGTTAACGCCAGTGAAGAATTTTTGGGCGACCTGGCCGGCGTCACCGACCCGGAGCAGAAGCGCAAGTTGATCGGCGCCCGTTTTGTGCGCACCTTTGAGGCCGAAGCGGCGCGGCTAGCGATTGATTGGGGCGTCGATGCCCCGGCCTTCCTGGCCCAAGGCACCCTCTACCCCGACGTGATTGAATCGGCCAGCAGCGAGGAGACCCGTCACGCCCGCACCATCAAGACGCATCACAATGTCGGCGGCTTGCCCAAAGATATGACCTTCCAATTGATCGAGCCGCTGCGGATGCTCTTCAAGGATGAGGTGCGCGCCGTGGGCGAAGCGTTGGGGCTGCCCGAAGAGATCGTCTGGCGCCACCCCTTCCCCGGCCCTGGTCTGGCAATTCGCATTATCGGCGACGTGACCTGGGCACGGCTGGAGATGCTGCGCGCCGCCGACGCCATCTTCCTGGCCGAGTTGCGCGCCGCCGGTCAATACCGCCAGACCAGCCAGGTCTTTGCGGTGCTATTGCCCGTGCGCAGCGTCGGCGTCATGGGTGATGGACGCACCTATGGCAATGCCCTGGCCCTACGCGCCGTCACCACCGATGATTTTATGACCGCCGACTGGGCGCGCCTGCCCTATGAATTGTTGGCAAAGGTGAGCAATCGCATTGTCAACGAGGTGGACGGGATTAATCGCGTGGTGTATGATATTAGTAGCAAACCGCCGGCGACGATTGAGTGGGAATGAGTTGTTATAACGAGGTGTGACTATGGTTCTTACTGTAGAGAAACAACAAGTATTGTCCCAGATTCAGCAGTTGCTGAAAGAATTGACGCCACTGGAAAAGTTGTTTTTATCTGAACAATTGACAGCCGATGTGCGTAGTCAACTATTCCATGAACAGGCCGCACAAGAAGCGCAGAAGAAGCAAGTGCGTTTGAGCAATTTTGCCGGTGTTGATCAGATCCATGAGCAAAAAGTTCATATTTATTCACCTCGGCTTGTTCACCCTGAACAAGCAAAATACTTCGAACCAGAAGTTGTTGAGTTAATAGACGATGCCAGCTTATAATCGAACGCTATTTGATCCGCCTGCTCCTTTTGTTTACATTCAGATCCGAAACCCAGCGACAGGCAAGGAATGGGAGCAAACGCCAATGTTACTAGATTCCGGTGCAGATGTTACCCTGGTACCGCGCGAAATCGGCGATGCTTTGGGAGCGCTTCCTATGCCGGATATGGCGTTTGAAGTAGCAGGGTTCGATGGTCAATCGCGTTTAACGGAGGTTGTCTATCTAGCGTTGACGTTTTGCAAACGGCGTTTTCGTGGCCAGTACTTATTGACCGATGAGCCGTGGGGAATTATTGGTCGCAATTTACTGAATCGGGTTGCGCTTGTGTTTGATGGCCCCAATTTACGTTGGGAAGAGCGATAACGTTCAACAGGGAGTTACTGTTGTGCGACGATTCATCACGTTTGTCCTACTCCTAATCGCTATCGGCGCCCTCTTCCCCCTCTACAGCCGCTACAAAGTGAGCGCCGCGCCGATTCCGCCCGGCGTCCACTTAGGCGGGTTGGAATTGAGCGCGCTCAAAGACTCGGCAGAAATTCGGCAACATCTCGAAAGCATCTATCAGGCGCCGGCGGGCTTGTATTTTGGCGAAGAACGGGTGCCGCTCCTGCCCGCCGAGGTGGATTTTACCGTTGATGTCGACCAGATGGTGCATGAGGCGACGCGCTATTTGGAAGGAACCAGCTTCATCGACATTGCCGTGCGCGAAGCGTTCGGTTTTCCCCAACAACGGCGCGATATTCCGGTGCGTTTTACCCTCAACGCCGAAAAGTTGCGCGCCTGGCTGACCCAAGTGGCAACCGAACACAACCGCTCCCCCACGCCGCCCCGCGCCCTGGCCCCAAAACAGGAATGGGCTAATGGCATGGGCGAAACCACGCTACCGGTGGACTATGTCGGCGTCTTTGAACAGGATTGGCGCTGGCAGCATGGTGAACCAGGCTATACGTTGGATATTGAAGCCAGTATTCCACAGGCAGTCGCCGCCCTCACTGCCAAGGAAGAGCGTAGCGCCCATTTGGTACTCATCGAAACCGCGCCACCAGCGCCAACCATTACTGCGTTGGAACAGGCGCTCAATCTGTACACGGCCGATTTCCCTGGCTTTGCCGCCCTCTACATCCAAGATTTGACCACGGGTGAAGAAGCCAAAGTGGACGCCGATGTCTCCTTCTCCGGCATGTCCACCCTCAAAATCGGCATTGCCGCTGCCATTATGCAAAAACTGGACGGCGGGATCAAAGCCGATGATCCAGTCAGTCGCGATGTGGGCATCTGGGTGGATTATGCGTTGGGGGAAAGCAATAATCACGCTGCCAACCAATTGCTCCGTTGGCTTGGCGATGGCGATATGGGCGCTGGCACGCGCCGCTTCACCGAGTTTATGCACAGCTTGGGCTTTGTCAGCACCTACATGCAATCTGGCTACGATGTTGAAGTGCAATTCCCGCAGATTCCTACCCCCGGCAACCAACGGGACGACTGGGACACCAACCCGGATAGCAACCTGCAATCAACACCGGCAGAGATGGGCCGCCTGCTCGCCGCCATCTATCAATGCACCTTGGGCCAGGGTCTGCTCATTGAAAAATATGGCGACACAATCACGCCCGACGAGTGCAAAACCATCCTCTTTTATATGAGCCATGACGAATTTCAAGAGATGCTCTGGGCGGGCATCCCCAACCCGAAGGATGCCTGGATTGTCCACAAACATGGCTTTGCCTACGAATCGCACAGCGATGTCGCCCTGATCTGGGGGCCGACCGGCCCCTATGTGGTCAGTTTCTTTGTCTTCCGTTCGGGTTGGATGGATTGGGCCACCAGCAACAGCCGCATGAAGGGCGTCAGCCGCGCTGCCTGGCGCTTCTTTGACTTCCGGCGCGAAACAGGCAACCTGACAACGCCAACGGCGCCGATCCTCGTCCCGCCGCCTGGGTATGAAGCCATCCATGATTACGTGCCGGTCGCCAGCCGGGGTGGTAGATAGTTTTTTCCTGTCCCGTAGGGAAGCTTGAGTTTAGAGAGAAAAAGGAAGAGAAAAGATTATCTGCGCCTAAATTGAGCCGTCCCTACGGAACAAAAGCAAGCGCCCATTGATAGACCCATTGTCAGTCAAGTGGCTCGAAGAAGGTCAAATCAGCGCCAAAGTTTTCCATTGCCGCCACACCATCACCGCGTAACCGCACACGAATATCGCGGGTACGATGATGCAATGTCAGTTCTTGCGTTGCCAGAGGAAACTCAATCGTGATCCACCGATTGACCGGCGGCTCGGCAATAAAGAGATAGCTGTTGGTGATTTGTGGTGTGACCCCCACACCAGTCACCTGGATCTCCTGCAGGTTGACCCACGGCGGGATGCGCACAAAGAGTGGCGCCCCTTTCTTCACCCGCACCCGCAGTGCTTCATGGGTATAGGGCGACTCGACTTGAATAGCGTCGGTTTCATGGTCGAAGAGGAGATTCACCCAATGCCCTGCTGTGTCGAAGCGGGTAACTGCCCGATAGACTTCACAAAGCGACGCTACCGCCCCACCCACAATATCCATATTAAAGCTGACATGATTAGCGTCAACCGGTTCATGACCATAGGGCGCCGGGAAGCCGAACGCGCCCAGGTGTCGCGCGGCCACAGCTCGTTTGCCATCCTCGCCAGTGGGGTTGGGCGGATCGACAATAAAGGAGACATCCCGCAACTGCGCCGGCAGTAAATGACAGCGGACAATCCGCTCGGCGTCATGGTAATATTGTGGATAGTCCCAACGCCCCAGAATGAGTGCTGTCTCGACAATATCGCCGGTGTTGTTGCATTCACCCTTGTCAGGATCGGCGTCGTCACTGCTGACTTCCACCACCCAGCCCAATTCATCACGAATCTGCCATAAGCCATTGTCATAGAAGGCGCGCACGCGTTCCATCAAGCCGGCATCTTGGGTCAATTCGGCCAACTGCGCCAGCGAAGACATGACACAAGTGGTGGAATGGGTATGGGTGCCAAAGGTTTCCCGATGGTAAGCGCCGTCGGTCAGAAAGAACTCGTTGACCAGCTTGTCTTTCAGGCGTAGAGCAAGCGTTAACGCCGGTGCATAACCCGTGGCGCGATAATATTTCACCAATGGCCCTAACGTGCGGGCCAAGCCGACAATAAAGGTGGAATCGATCAGCTTCAGCCCATGTTCACCTTCTAAACGGGCGCGATCCCAGCCGGCGATTGGCTCCCAATAGTCGTTGATCGTGACAATGCTCGCCTCTGCCAGCGCACGCGCCCAGCCGCTCTGGCGAAATCGGGTCAAGGCATAAAGGGCATGGAAGCCTTCCCGCACATTATGCGATAGAAAATTCACCAGCGGTCCACCCACTTCTTGCCGGTTCAAAGGCAAGGGCAATGCGCCGCTATAGGACAAGCGCGCTGCCTGGGCATGTTTTTCCACAGCATCCTCGTCAATCGTCAGCCCCAGCGCATCTTCGGCATTGAGCAGCGCATTTAAGTGGCGCCCCGGTACATGCGACTCCGAATGCGCCCAGCTAAAACTCAAGCGCGCCTCCGGTCGCACACGGGAGCCGAAGAAGGGGATGTCGTTGTCATCGGCGTTGAAGACATTTTGCATCGTTTGGCAACCCAGTTCAATGGCAGCGCGTAGATCGGTCGTATTGATATGTTGTACTTTGGTCAAGGGTATATTCCTTTGCAAATGGCTGTAACTATCCAACAAAGCTGTGCATCATGCTTTGGCAAAGCTCAGGTATCGATAAATCACCTCCGTGTTCCTTCTATCCGTGTTTAGTCCTTTAGGCTGCCAAAGGACTAAACACGGATAGAAGGAACACGGAATTCGTAAAATCTTCGGTTAGCTTACAGTTGACTCTGCGCTTGGGCGACAATATCCACCCCGACCAGGTCGCTCCATGCCTGCAACAGTCGTTTTGCCACCGGCCCAACCTGACCGTCACCCACCGGCAGGCCATTGAACTTGGTTGCCGGCATGATGCAATAGGGCGTGCTGGTGAAGAAAGCTTCGTCGGCGGTGTAGATGTCATAGGGTTGGAAATCGGTCACTTGGACGGGGATGTTCAGTTGGGCGGCCAGTTCAAGAACCGTGGCGCGACTGATGCCGGCCAGCGCACTGCGGGCCTGGGGCGTTTTGAGGACGCCTTCGCTGTAGATAAAGAAGTTGCCGCCCTTATTTTCCGCCACATTGCCATGAATATCAAGCAAGATGCTCTGCGCCTGCGGATCGACCAGCTTGACCTCCATCTCGGCCAGGGTATAGGCCATACGGCTACGGTTTTTGATGCGGGCATCGAGCGCCTCCGGCGGCACGGCGCGACTAAAGGGGGTTACGGCGTGACAGCCCTCGGTGTAAAAACGCACCCAGTCGGTTAAAATTAAGGGTGCGGTGTGAATAATGATGGTCGCCTGCGAACGCTGCTTGGTCGGATCGGCGCCGGCAACAAAGCGACCACGCGAAATGTTATGCACCAACCAAACATCCATCCCCGGCGCCACCTTGGGCAGGTTGGTTTCCAGAACGCGCATGGAAAGTTCGTGCATCTCCCCTGGCGTCATGCCCGGATTGATGCGCGTGACCTTGAGTGATTTGTAGAGCCGATCAATGTGTTGTTCCAACTTGAAAGGGCGATGGGCAAAGGTACGCGTCGATTCCGTCACCATGTCGCCCAACATGACGGCGGCGTCAAAGATCGAAATTTTGGCTTCCTCAGCCGGTACAAATTCACCATTCAGATAGACCAGATGGCTGGCGGTTGTCATAGGATTGTCCTTTGGGTTAGATGATATGCATTCAGACCGGCTTGAAAGACCGGTCTACCCTCAGTCGTCACTCCGTGACTGGCAGCGGGGCATAGCATTGCCAGTCACGGAGTGACGACTGAGGGTAGACGAGGGTTTGAACCCTCGAATCTCAAATCCGATTTACCAAGATTAAACCGTAAAATTGGTTCAGATGCAAACGCCTTTTTCGGATGACCGGTGCAAAATTGTTCTGTGTTTCATCTAACCTTTTGCCCCTTTTCTGCGACTACTATGTATAGAGCATCGCTAGCGCTTGTTGCGTTTTGTAAAATGGCTGAGTTCGGAGAGGGAAATACGTGTGGAGCAACTGACAGACGGTGAACTCGTGGTCGCCGCGCGGTCTGGTGACAAAGCCGCCTTTGGGCAACTGGTAGATCGTCACCTGCCAATGGCGCGGCGGGTAGCCATGCGCATGGTGGGCAACCAGGAGATCGCCTGGGAACTGGCCCAGGAAGCATTGCTGCAAGCCTACCTGTCGCTGGACAAGCTGCGCGAGCCGGCCAGTTTTGCCAGTTGGCTCTATGGCATTGTGCGCAATGTCTGTCGCAGCCATCTGCGCAGCCGGAAGCTGACCGCCTATTCGTGGGAAGCGATCTATGGCGGCAGTCAATATCCGGCCGAATGGCTGCTGGTCGCAAACGATCCGGCGGCGGCTTGGGAGGATGCCGAACGCGATCACCAAGTGCAGGCGGCGTTGACCACCCTCTCGGCCAAGAATCAGGACGCAACGTGGCTCTTTTACTTTGAACAGTGGTCGATTGAAGAAATTGCTGCTCATCTGGGCGTCTCGGTCAATGCGGTCAAAGGGCGGCTCCATCAAGCGCGCAAACAACTGCGCAGCCAATTGGCGCCGCTCTATAGCCCCCTTGATCGGACGCCCCAGCCGGCAGCAATCATTCAGGAAAGGAACAACCGTATGATTCGGATTACCGATCTCCGTATTCTCCAACGCGAGAGCGAGGGTTATGCCCTCTACTTGCTCGACACCGTCGGCGCCCGCGTCCTCCAAATGTTTGTCGGTCCCTATGAAGGATTGCACCTGCAAAAATTGCTGGAGAGCGAGGATCTGTCACAATCAATGAATTATCACCATGTGAGTAGTATCTTAGACGCACTTGGTGCGAAACTCGAAGAGGTGCGGATTGAATCGATTCAGAACTCGATTTTCTATGCGGTTGTCAAGCTGCGCAATGGCGAACAGCTTGTTGAAGCGCCAGCGCGGCCCAGTGATGCGCTTATTGGCGCCTTACATGTCCGCTGCCCGATCTATGTGGCCGCGCCAGTGATGGCAAACTTTGGGCTATTGCTGCCGCAACCGGTGGATGTCGAACAGTGGTTCCAGACAGAAACTCGCCAATTCCGTGGCGTGCAAGAACGTGCGGCCATCTGGCGAGATAAACTCACCAGTAGCGCTGACCGGGTCTATACCCAGCACGCTCGCACTGTCCTCCAACTCGCCTTTAGCGCCGCCAAGGAGCGCAACCACAACTACATCGGCACCGAACATCTGCTGGTGGGGCTGGTGCATGATGAAAGCGGTCTGGCCGGACGCCTCTTGCACGCCGTCGGCGCCACACCGCAGCAGATCAGCCAGGCCGTGGAACGGGTCGGGCGCGGCGAAGTGGCCCCGACCACCGAACCTGCGCTGGCCCCCCGCACGGTGCAAGTGCTAGACTACGCCGCCGAAGCACAAGCCCAAGGCGGTCAACCCTTCATCGGCAGCGAACATCTGTTGCTGGGGCTGCTTCGTGAAGGGCATGGCATGGCAATGACAATCTTGCGGGATCTGAGCGTCGATACACGCCAGTTAGAAACCAAGCTGCTGACCGCCATGCAATCTGCCCAATAAAATTTCGTCCCAGAGGGACGATTGAGTTTAGGAACGCGTAGCCAATTCACCCCATCTACACGCCCGTCCCAAAGGGACGATTGAATTTAGGGCCATGAGCCAATATCTCCCACCCGTACCCCGTCCCATCGGGACGCCTGAGGAATACCCGCTCAACCGTCCCGATGGAGCGGGTGGTTGTAGTAAGGTTTTTCAATTCCCGCCAAAACATGTGAGCGTCGAATTTCATCAGACGCCTAGCTCCCCAAAGGTCAGGCGTCCCTACGGGACGGTATTGCGGAACGCGTAACCCAAAAACTCACATTGCACCCTCTTGCCACCGGTGCTATAATCAGCGGCAATCGATCCATTCGCACAAAAACAAAAAACGAGGGAAATCCTATGAGCTGGAAGGGACATGTCGCCATTGTCACGGGCGCGGGCAGTGGCATTGGCAAGGGGATTGCGGCGCGCTTTGCCGAAGCCGGCGCCGAGGTGGTGATTGCTGAGGTGAACCCGCAACGGGGCGAAGCCGTGGCCCAGGCGTTGCAGGCGCAATACGGCAAGGGGTTGTTTGTTCAGACCAATGTTGCCAGCGCGGCGGATTGCCGGGCGTTGATCCAGCGTACAGTGGATGCCTACGGCCAGGTGGATACGCTGGTCAACAATGCCGGCGTCAACTTTGTCAAGCCGACATTGCAGATGGACGAAGCCGACTGGGATCGGGTGGTCGATGTGGATCTCAAGGGCGCGTTTCTGTGCAGCCGTTATGCGTTGGAGGTCATGGTTCCCCGGCGGCAGGGCAATATCATCAACATTGCCAGCGTCCACACCATCGCCACGCTGCCCGAAGCGGCGCCCTATGCGGCGGCCAAAGGCGGCGTCCACATGATGACTTGCTCTTTGGCGATTGAGTTTGCCCCCTATGGCATCCGCGTCAACGCCGTCAGCCCCGGCCTGACCGACACCCAGATCTGGCAAGATCTGCAAAACGCCGCCGCAAATCGCGAAGAGGCGCTCCAACATTGGTTTGACAACATCCCGCTAGGGCGCGTGCAAAGCCCGCGTGAAGTCGCCAATGTGGTTCTCTTCCTAGCCTCCGCCGAATCCAGCTATATCACCGGCGCCAACATCATGACCGATGGCGGCATGACCATCCAACTGATCAATCGCGCTCGCTATGCCAGCAAGGCGGTCGAAGGCAAGTTTGAATAGTCGCGAAGTGGCGTGGTCGCATAGTCTTTACCTCCGTCCCCCGGGACAAATCGACCATACGACGAATCGACCACGCGACTTCGCGACCACACGACCAATACAAGGAGATTTTTATGCTTCCTTTTCCGATTATTGATACCCATCTGCATCTGTGGGACCCCGGTTTCTTGCGCTACCCCTGGTTGGACAATATTCCCTTGCTCAATAAACCGTATTTGTTGGCGGACTACAATCGACATTGTGGGCCGGTGCAGGTGGAGAAGATGGTTTTTCTCCAGTGCGAGGTGGATTTCTCCCAGTTTCAAGCAGAAGCGGCCTGGATCACCAGCCTGGCGGCGCAAGATCCACGGATTCAGGGCATGGTGCCGTGGGCGCCGCTGGAAAAAGGGGAGGCCGCCAAGGCCGATGTTGAGCAACTGCTGGCGGCCAACCCGCTGGTCAAAGGCGTTCGGCGCATTATCCAGTTTGAGCCGGATATTGAATTTTGTCTGCAACCCGATTTTGTCAAGGGGGTGCAACTGCTGGCGAACTATGGCCTGAGCTTTGATATTTGTATTTCCCACATTCAACTGGTGAATACCATCAAGCTGGTGGCGCAATGTCCCAACGTGCCATTCATTCTGGATCATATCGGCAAACCGGATATTAAGAATCATCTTTTAGACCCGTGGCGGGCAGAGATGAAAACCCTGGCCTCCTTCCCGAATGTCTGGTGCAAGGTCTCCGGGCTGGTGACGGAGGCCGATCACCAACAGTGGACGCGCGATGACCTCAAGCCCTACATCGATCATGTCATCAATTGCTTTAGCTTTGATCGGGTCGTCTATGGCGGGGACTGGCCGGTCGCGTATCAAGCCACTGAATACCCACGCTGGGTCGAGACGCTGGCCTGGGCGGTGAGCGGATCTTCCGATAGTGAGATGCGCCGCCTCTTCCACGACAACGCCATTGCCTTCTACCGCCTGTAACCTGAGGAGAAAACCATGAAAGCTGCTGTTCTCTACGACATCAAAACACCGTTGCAAATTGAAGACTTTACCTTGCCCGATATTCTGCCCGATCAGGTGCGGGTGCGACTGGTGGCGAGTGGCGTCTGCCATTCAGACTGGCATGTCATCAAAGGTGACTGGCCCCATATTCCTGTGCCGACCATCTTGGGCCATGAGGGCGCCGGCGTCGTCGAAGCGGTGGGGGACAAGGTAGGCCATGTGCGCAAGGGCGACCATGTGGTGCTTTCGTGGAAGCGCAACTGTGGTCTTTGTGAGATGTGCCAGAGCGGCTACCCCAATCTCTGTGATGAAACGCCCGATCTGCGCGCCCTACCCCGCTTCCCCGCCGGCGACCGCACGATGAACAAAATGCTTGGCCTCGGCACCTTTAGCACCGAGACGATTGTGCCGCAAGATGTGGTGATCCCCATTGACAAAGAGATTCCGCTGCAACAGGCCGCCCTGGTCGGCTGCGGCGTGATGACCGGGGTGGGCGCGGCGCTCAACACGGCCAATGTGCGACCGGGTAAGTCGGTGGCGGTCTTTGGCTGTGGCGGCGTCGGGTTGAATGTGATCCAAGGCGCCGCCATTGCCGGGGCGGAACCGATCATTGCCGTCGATATTCTCGACAACAAGTTGGCATTGGCGAAGCAATTTGGCGCCACCCACACCGTCAATTCGGCCAAGGAAGATGCTGTCGCCGCCATTCAGACGATCACGGGCGGCCCCGGCGCGCATTACGCCTTTGAAGCCATCGGCCTGATCGGCGAACCCTTCCGCCAGGCGATCCTCTGCACCCGCAAGCGCGGTGTGACGGTCTTTGTCGGCCACGCCCCCTTTAACACCGCCGTCGATTTTGATGCGCGCATGTTGATGCCGGAGAAGATGGTGATTGGGTCGATGTATGGCTCTTGTCGGCCGCGGGTGGACTTTCCCCGGTTACTTAATCTCTACAAGACCGGCAAATTGAAGCTAGACGAGTTGGTGACACGTACCTACCCGCTTGAGCAAGTCAATGACGCCTTTGTGGCGCTGAGCAGAGGCGAGGTTGCGCGCAGTGTGCTGACTCTAACATAGGCGGCAGACAGAGAAGAGGATTTTTGACAAAACATGTAGAATTCACTACAATTTGGCGCGATTGAGGCTGAGCGAGAAAATGCATAGACACGGCCCTGACGTAATGGGCAACTTTCATACCAAAAACCCTATTTTCCTTATGTTCGTGTGGATCATTGAGTAGGAATCGTAGCCGTTCCCTGATCATAACGCTTTTACTTGCTACGTTTGCCGTGCGCATGTGGACCATTGACGCGCGCGCGTTATGGGTTGACGAAGCCTTTGAATTTTGGTCAGCGGCGCTCCCCTTACCGGAGATACCGCGCGCGGTCAAATTTACCATGCAACCGCCCCTCTATAGTTACCTCCTCCATCCGTGGCTTGCCTTTGGGATCACTCCCGTCTGGTTGCGCTTTTTATCGGTCGCCCTCAGCGTGCTTGGCGTGGCTGCTTTGTTGGTTTGGGCCAGACGAACACTGGATCGCACCGGTCTTTTGGCAACGGGCGCGCTTATTAGCACCATGCCCATTGCAATCCATTACGCGCAAGAAATCGCCGAGTATGCGTTGCTTTTCTGTACCCTGGCCTGGTTGATGCTTTGCCTCAGTCGCACCTTTCAACGGGATGATTGGCGCATCTGGTTTTTCTGTATGCTCTGGGGAGTTCTCAGTATCTATAGCCACTATGGCGCACTGCTCGTCGTTGCTACCCTCTCCGGGGCAACAGTTATTGAAAATTTGTATAACCAACGCTACCGCGCCCTTTATCAACAAGCGCTGGTCTCTGCGCTTGGGCTGCTTCTGATCGCACCGCTCGTCCTTTTTTTTCTGCGGGATCAATTTGTGAATATGCCGGGACGCCCAGCCCTGTCCCTGATGCACTTTTCATTGGTGCAGGATAGCTTTGACAATCTACGCGATGTGCTGCTTACCTTGTGGATTAACACCGGCCCGCAAGGCATCCCACCGGATGCGACATTGTGGTTCGGGCGATTTTGGCTGCTCCTCTTTGGGTTGACCGGCATCTATCTGTTTTTGACGCCAGCGCCTTGGCCAATCAAGCGGGTTGTCTTCTGGTTTTGGTTGCTCTTCTTGGCCTATTATGTTGCCGTCAAGAGCGGCGCCTATGCCTATGGTGTCTGGGGTGGACGCTATAGTTCGATTTTGGCGCCCCTCTTTGCCCTTACGGGCGGCGCCCTGGTGACGCACCTTTGGCGCCGTCAAAAGGTTTTGGTTACGGCTGTTTTGGCGTTCTATGTGGGGGTAGCTTTAGCCGCCGCGCCCTCTTCCCCTTTTTATGCCACGCTCGTGGGACAGGAAAGGCCACCTGAAGCGCGTGAAAATATGCAACAGATCGTTCAGACCTGGCTCCAGCAGCGCGTACCGACCGAGCCAACCTATGTCTACCAAGGCGCCATCTTCACCTTTAGCTACTACTTGCGCCTGGCCGGTTTGGAAAGGCATACCTTATTGTCGGAACAGAATGCCGCTTGTCGCACGATCGTTCAGCCGGTTTGTACAGAAACGAATGTCTTCTATAGCAAAGCGCTACAGGGGCATCCGCCGGCAGACCGTCTTGCTGCCCTCTGGGAGGCATTTGGCCGGCAACCCGAACGCTTCTGGCTCATTTTTGCGCGTGTGTACGAAGATGAAGATCGCACGTTGTTACACCTGTTGCACGAAGAGTATACCATCGTCACGACCCATCAAGGAGTAGGCGTCGTCGCTTATCGACTACAACGTAAACCATAAACTGTTTATGCCACCCCACCTGGCCCAATGGTTACATCCTCTCTTGCAAGGGAACCTGCCGACGACACCGATAGCGTTGCCGGTACACTTACCATAGGCGGACTGTTTGCCCATCGCTGCTCGGCAGGCTATAATAGAAGCCTATCACTCTTCGATTGAAAATCAGGACGTCAACAGTAAGGAGAAAAGGGCATGTCCTACGAAGCAAAGTTGAAGGAACTGGGCTATACGCTGGAAACGGTGGATTTGAACGCAGGACGGTTGATGCACGCCGTGCGCACCGGCAATTTGGTCTATACCTCCGGGCAGGTCTCCCGCTTTGGCGGCAAAGAGATTATCGGCAAAGTTGGCCGTGAGGTTACGGTTGAGCAGGGCTATGAAGGGGCCAAGCTCTCGGCGCTCTGCTGTCTGCAAGCGGTCAAGAGCCTGACCGGCAGCCTCGATAATGTGGTGCGCGTGGTCAAGGTGCTGGGGATGGTCAATGTCGCACCCGATTTTAGCAACACGCCGGCGGTGATTCATGGCGCTAGCGATCTCTTGATTGCCGTCTTTGGCGAAGCAGGTCGCCACGCCCGCAGTGCGGTCGGCATGCAGATCCCCTCTGATTTTGCCGTTGAGGTTGAGGTAATTTTCGAGGTTAAATAGGTTGGTTGGTCGTTAGCTGGTACATCACGTTGGTTTCGACAGGCTCAACCAACGTGATGTACCAGCTAACGACCAACGAATGAATAACTTAATCCGCCGCGATGTAGGCGCCGGTTGTGACATGCCCATTGCGTTCCGGTAGGGGCAACTTGCCGTTGCTGTGGTAGATTGGTTTTTGGACACTCTTGAGAACTTTGTCAATCTCATCAGGGGCAATGGCGGCGGGGCGGGTGGTTAACAATGCTTCGTTGACCGCGATGGTGGCGGCCAACATCTTATGCTCTAAGCCCAAGTCTTCACAAAAGCTCATAAAGGCTTCCGTATCCTTGGGCAGACAAGCGCCGCCGTAGGGGGCGCCGCCGCGTGTGCCGTAAAGCGGATTCCACATGCTCTCGGCGCTGCGGGCGACCACGGCGCCAACCAGATTGCTGTCCACCCCCAAATGCTCGCAGATATTGTGAACCTCATTAAAGTAACTGATTTTCACGGCATTGTAGATGTTATTCACATACTTGATAGTTTCGGCCTCGGTCGGGGTGCAGTGAACAACAAGCCCGCCAAAGGGGATATAGAGATTGTTGAGGATTTGGGTGGTTGATTGGTCGGTGACACCCAGGACAGTGATCCATGGGCGATCAAAATCGGCTTCGGATGTGCGTTGGCGTAAAAATTCAGGATTCATCGCCAGGCCAAAATCAACACCGGCTAATTTGCCTGAAACCTTTTCTAGGATCGGTTTGAGGGTCATTTCCGTTGTCATCGGTGGAACGGTGCTACGCACCACAACGCAAATATATTTATTGGTCGTAGCCAAACCGCTGCCGACCTGGTGAGCCGCATGTTTGATATGATCCAGGATAATATGCTTGTTTTTGGTGGGCGTAGAAACAGTCAGCATAACAATGTCAACTGTGTTCCAATTCACCCCATCGATGGTAGATGCGCGGAAGCCTTGTGCATTGAGCTCTTTTACTTTGGCGTTATCAACATCGACGAATGAGACGGTGTGCCCTTTTCTCGCAAAACCTTTGCCTGTCGCTTGACCAACGACACCTGCGCCAACGACTAGGATATTCGACATGCGGGTTTTCTCCTTGCAATGATAACTAATTGATACATCATGTGAATAACATTATGTGAATAACATTATGGGAATAGATGACAAGCCACTACTGATAGAACTTACACGCTTTTAACGAGTTACATAAGTCCAACGGGGTATCAACAAAGGCAAGGGGGTCGTTGCTATCATATCCTTCATTTGCCCTATGACATTAATCGTTATCTTTTGACAAATCCTTCAAGAAAATACAAAATTCGCAATTTTGGTCTTCGCTCATCTACAGAAAGTGTGAGGTTTCGACCCGCCACACCTGTCAGGTTTTGGAAACCTGACAGGTGTTCACACTTTCCGTAGATGAGCCTTTGGTATTTTACTAGGATTGAACAACAATAATTTCAAGTCGGGCACATGACAATGATCAGCTTATTGTAATGTTTTTTTGTTGCTTAGAATCAATATCCTTTGCTACTACAACCTAAGTTTTATGCCGTAAGCTTACAAAAGCTTGTCATAAAGTCTTAGTAATGTAATCTTTTGTAATAATTCTACTCTGTTCTCTCTTTTGCAAGAAATTTAAACAATAAAAGCAAAGATAATCAATATTAACAGCAAAAATATTTTTATAGAAAACGAAAATTGCATAGCTTGATCGTATATTCCTTGCGGACGTTGACGCTGATTCACTCCTGCCTTTGCTTGGTGATTCATGGTCATTTTACCGAATCTCCTCAACATTTTGGATTAGCCAGTATAGCGCTTTTTGTCGGTTGAATATTCACTTTGCTGAACGTTTTGTAACTACCAAGCCACCCCTCCCTAACCCTCCCCTGCTAAGGGAGGGAACTGTTGAACGCTCGACAATTCCCTCCCTTAGCAGGGGAGGGTTAGGGAGGGGTTAGTCGTTACAACGTTTTTATTTATTGGTTGAATGCAACGTTCATCCACTGGCCATGTAATGAATCAATTTAACAATGTTCGGTGAAAAAGCAAGATAAATTAAGCTTACAAATAGCTGTCAGTTTTGCCTGTGCTTAACAATTGCGCCAACGTTCTGCATTGCGACGAAGAAACCTTCTTGTTTTTTCTGCCTTATCGTATAATAAACCTATGTACATCGACGCAGAATTAGGGCAACAACCCATTTATCAGCGCATTTGTTTGCTGGTTCAACAGATCCCGCCGGGGCGTGTCGCAACCTATGGGCAAATCGCCGCCCTTGTTGGTAACTGTACCGCCCGGATGGTTGGTTATGCCATGTCCTCCCTCGGTGGGGCCAGCCATACACCCTGGCAGCGCGTGGTGAATAGTCAGGGCAAAATTAGCCCGCGCGCCGATAGTCAGAGCACCGAGGTGCAACGGTTGCGGTTGATCGAGGAAGGGATTCTCTTTGATACGCAACACCGGATCAATCTGCGCCGCTACCGCTGGGCCGGCCCTTCGCTGGAATGGCGCTTAGAACATGGCTTTGACCCCGAAGCAAGCTGGCATGGGGAGTAACTGTTCTTGACAATGCTCGCTGCGTGGCGCTGTTACCGCTGCTCTTGGCTTTGGCTGTTCGTCCTTTTGCTGCTCTACTTGTTGCTGGCCGGCTATCAGCTTGGTTTGCCCGGCTTGCACTATGATGAAGCGCGCGAGGCCGGTGTGAATGCGATGGAATTGCTCACGGGTGCACCGGTCACGGCCTTCCGTCAAGTTACCTTTCCGGTCGCCGGTCTGACCTTGCCCGTGATGGTGCAAGATTATATTGGCGCTCTTAATGTTTATTTGGTCCTGCCACCGTTGTGGCTCACCGGTGTCGGCATCCCCAATTTGCGGATCGTTCCGCTGCTTACCGGTCTGGCAAGTCTGCTGCTGCTCGAACGGGCAGTGACCGCCTGGTGGGCATGGCGCACGAACACCCCACCCGCAACGCGTCTCCCGCTTTCCCCGGCCGGTCTGTTGGCGATAGGGCTGCTGGTTGCTTCCCCTAGCTTTGTCTTCTGGAGCCGACAAGGCATCTTTGTCACCAATTTGACTCAGCCTTTGACCTTCTGGTGTCTCTGGCAAGGGGTGCGCTGGTTACACACCGGTGGCGGCCGCAATTTGCTCTGGAGCGCCTTTGCCGGTGGTTGTGCGCTCTATGCCAAGCTATTGGCGCTCTGGGTCATCGGCCCCTTTGCCCTGTTCGCCGCCGGCTGGTGGTTATGGCAACGTTGGCAGCGGCGGGCGGTCGCCCCGTTATCAGGCGTACTCTTGGTCGGGGTTGTGTTTGCTTTTTTACTGCCGCTAACCCCGCTTCTCTTTTTCAATTGGCAGAGCGGCGGCGTCTGGCGCGCCTTCGCGGAGCATCTGGACACCAGCTATTATGGCGTGGCGAACCGGGATCTCATTGCCAATCTGACTGTGCGCAGTCGTCAGGTGGTGCAGACGTTGGAAGGGCGCCATTTCTGGTACTTGGGCGGTCTTTACGGCAACGCGGTGGCGCCGTGGCTGGCGGTGGTCAGCGTCGGCTGGGGGCTGTGGCATGGCCGCCGCTTGCTCTTGGGGCCGCTACTGCTGGGCCTGGCAGCCTTTGCCTGTAGTCTGTTTACGATTAGCGACTTGTTTATCACCCACTATGCCCTGCTGCATCCCCTGTTTATCGGCATCGTGGCCTTAGGGTTGACGGTGTTCGGCGTTCCGGTAAAAAGTGGGGCTATCGGTACAATCTGCCGGAAAGGTGGTAGCGGACGATCTGGTCGACAGGACGGATCTTCCCGGAAGATGGCCCAATCGCGGCCTGATCTACCCGGTGAGCCATTGCGGAAAGAACAACTGACATCACGCCCATTGCGCTGGTTGCTGGCGCTCATCATTGCGCTTTGGCTTGGCGCTGATCTCAGCGCCACGGTGCGTTACCATCTGGCCTTGACCCGTAGCGGCGGCTTGGGCGACCATTCGGATGTGAGTTATCATCTGGCCTACCACTTGCGCTATCATGGCTTGGGCGCGCCCATTGCACTAGATTGGGGCTTTGATGCACCGGTGCGTTACTTGAGTGAAGGCACAGTGACGCCCATCGAAATCTTCGGCTATGGCTCCCCCGTTGCGCCCGACCCGGCCTTTGGCGAACGGCTGCGCACCTTTCTGGGCAACCCCGACAATGTCTA
This sequence comes from Caldilinea sp. CFX5, assembly GCA_021405325.1. The sequence goes on from QWII01000087.1 coordinate 21,667, forward strand.
TCTGCTCCATACCCCCGCCGCCACCAGCTTTCAAGGTCGGCGAGAAGCATTTTTTGCCGAAGTCAACCGCGCCGGTCGCCAAGCCCGCCTGGAAACGACTTTTGCCCAACGCGACGGCGCCCCCCTCGTCGAACTCTGGCGCGTCCTCCCGCCGTAAACAATCTCTGACAAGGTGACAGGGTGACAAGGTGAATCGTGCCACCGCCGTTCACCCCTTCCTGTCTTCCTCTCTTTTGTCTTCATAGCATACAAGGAGTTACACCATGTCTCTCTCTACACCCGAACTGCTGGATAGCCTGGACTCGGCGATCACCATCCCAATCATCCCCTTCCAAGACGGGCAAATTGATTATGACGGCCATGCCCGCAACATTGCGTACCTCATGCGCAACAATCGCCTTGACCATGGGCGACGGCGGGTCATTTCGGTGGCCGGCACCAGCCTCATTCACCATATTGAGCCGGAGGAACAGACACGCATTTTTGATGTCACCGGACAGGCGATGGGCAAGGAGGGCGTGCTCATGTCCGCCATTGTTCCCAATCCGTATCGGACCGCCGGCAAATTGGTGGAAGAACAGTCCAAGTTACAGCGCCCGCCCGATATTTATCTGATCATGCCGCTCGGCGGCACCTATAGCACCGAAGGTCTCTACGAATCGTTGATGGCCTTTGGCGAGCGCTACGGTAACGCTTGTGGCGCCCGTTTCCTCTACTACCACCGGTTGGCGCGCGACCGGGCGGCGGTGATCCGGCTGCTCAATGATTCCCCCCACTTTATCGGCGTCAAAATCGGCACTGGTGAAGAAGATGTGCGTCCCATGATCGACGGCGTGGGCAACAACGCGATGGTTATCTGGGGCATCGGCGACCGCAGCACCAAGGCCGCCGAATTGGGCAGCAAGGGTCACACCTCCGGCACAGCAGTTCTCTGTACGGGGATCTGCGACGGCATTAGCAATGCCCAACGGCGTGGCGACTTTGGGGCGGCGCGTGCACTGGAAGCGGCGGTCAATGAACTGGAAGAGATTCGCTTTATGAATGGCCGTGTCTACAACTACTCCGCCGTTGTCGAGGCGATGAAATTGAGCGGCTTTACCGACATTGTCCCCGGCGATGGCAGCGGCCCCTTCAACCCGCCGGTGCCGGCGGAAGTCTCTGCTCGTCTGCGTCAAGCGATTGCCCCCCTATTGCAATACCATTAATCAGCCGTCTACCCATTACAACCGGATCGTACCTACGCCCGTCAGCATTGCGCAGAGCGCAATGCTGACGGGCGTATTATTTCCGGTAATGAATTAGAAAGGAACATGGATTATCCGAATAAAAGTTGAGAAAATTTATAAATCCAAAATCATAATTGATTTATTTAATATCAATATTGAAATTATTGAAATTTGGGTATTGACATTTTTAATTTTTATGATACAGTATAGCTATTGACCACGTTCATAGAAGAACACGTTGGTAGAACAAGGAGGAAGCAACATGGATCACTGGACGATTACCAATTGCGTTGAGCGTGCCCGCGAACGCCAGGCTGCACTGGCAAACGAAGCAAAGCGGCAGCGGCTCCTGCGCGAGCTTGCCGACACCACGGAACGATTCGCCCTCTTCCGCAAAACGGTGTTGGTGACCGCCAACCTGCTGATTGCCGCCGGTGTATGGCTCAAGCAACAGGCTACGCCGGCGCAAAGCCATGCACAGCGCCCCACCATGGCCGGCCGCTTTTCTTGAAGCTGCCAACGTGTAGACGGTACGATTCGCCTGCTGTCAAGGCCAACCGTATCACCAGAAGTGATGTAGGAGCAAAAAAATGTTACCGTTACCCACCCAGTGCCCGCTCAGCGGCGGGCCGGTGATTGTCACCAAGCTCTACTGCCCGGAGAGCGGGCTGACCATTGAAGGCGAATTTGCCATTACGCTGCCCTTTGCCCAACTCTCACCGGAGCAGTTGCGTTTTGTCGAACTCTTTGTGCGCTGCGAGGGCAAGATCAACCGCATGGAGGAAGAGTTAAAGCTTTCCTACCCTACCATTCGCACCCGGCTTCATGAAGTGATCCGCGCCCTGGGCCATGAACCTCGGCGCGAAGAGAGTGAAGCCGTGCCGCCGGCTGCGCGCAAGAAAGTGCTGGACGATTTGGACAAAGGCCAAATTAGCTTTGAAGAAGCGATGCAACTGTTACAACAAGGAGGAGACGACTGATGCGCCCACAAAATTTGATCGAAACCAGCCCCTTTCCGCGCATTGTCATTGAAAACATCGGCGGCGATTTTACGCTGACCGGCTGGGAGCGCACCGAATTCCGCGTCACCCACGGCGAAGAAGTGGAAATCCGCGTCGATGGTGACACCATTTTTATCCAGTGTGATGACGACTGTCGCGCCCATGCGCCGCGCGGGGCAACCATTGAACTCTTTAGTGTCGGCGGTGATGCCATTCTGCACGCCATTGATGGTGGCGGCCAGCTTCATACCGTTGGCGGCGATCTGCGCCTCCATGACACCGGCGCACTCGTGATCGATCAGGTCGGCGGCGATTGTACCGCCCAACAAATTGCCGGCGAGTTGCGCATCACCACCATCGGCGGCGACGCCAAGGTGAGCAATGTGCAGGGCAATTGCCACCTGACCGCCGGCGGCGATCTGCACGCATCACAAATCGGCGGCCAACTGGTGGCCGAGGCCGGCGGTGATGCCAATCTGCGGGTAAACCCCAAGGCGCAGCAGAACTGTCAGGTCGAAGCCGGTGGTGATATTCTCTGCCGTCTCCCCGATAATGCCAATGCTACCATTCAGGCTACGACTGGCGGCGAAATTGTCGTGAAGCGTTTACCGGCGCCGGTGCGGCGAGCGGAACATGAACTGGTCTTTAGCATGGGCAACGGCGAAACCCTCCTGACCTTGAACGCCGGTGGTGACATTACGCTCTTGGGGCAAGGGGCTGAGGGGGAGAATGGCTGGAACGCGGAATTTGGCGCTGACTTCGGTGTTGATTTTGCTGAACGCGCAGCCCAGATTGCCCAGCAAGTAGCCGGTCAGGTAGAGCGGCAAATGGAACACCTCTCGCGCCACCTGGATGAGAAGCTCTCCCGTGTCGGCAATAGTGATGACATCGCCGTGCGCGTGCAGGAACGGGTGCAAAGCGCCTTGCGCAAGGCCGAAGAAAAGATCGCCGAAACCATGCGTCACACCGAGCAGCGCGTGCGCGAAGCGGAAAGCCGGATCAATGCTGGACCGCAGGGGTCGCCCTGGCGTGGCCCGCAACCGCCCCAGCCGCCCCGCCCCCCGCAGCCGCCCCGTCCTCCCAGAGGAGCGGCGCCCGTCAACGACGAAGAGCGGCGTATGATCCTCCGCATGGTCAGCGAAGGCAAAATCTCGGTAGAGCAAGCTGATCAACTGCTGGCCGCATTAGGCAACCCGAAGTAACACCCGTAGGGGCGCACCCTTGCGGTCGCCCCTACGGGTGGGTTTTGGGCGACCGCAAGGGTTGGTTGCCTGTCAGCCGCCTACGACGTATTTTCCTACTGTCGCGTCTATCGGCTATACTGCCTCACAACCATCAAATTCATCCAGCTAACCCAAAGGAATGACAGTATGCCCGAACGCATTGTCGATCTTACCCGCATTATCGAACCGACTGACGCCACGGCCCAACGCAAATTTGTCGTCCACATCCACGATGCCCTCCAGGAAATCCCCGGCAAGGTGCGACCGGCGGGCGAGTGGTATGTCATGTCGGATGTCGAGTTGATGAACCATGTCGGCACCCATATCGAAACGCCCTTTCACTGCTTGAAAGAAGGCGCTGATCTAGCCCGTATCACGCTTGAGCAACTGACCGGCGATGCGGTAATTTTGAACCTGATTGACGCAACAGCAGACGGGGGCGTCACCCTGGCCGAGGTACAAAGCGCCGCTGAAAAAGCCGGTGGCATCCGCCGCCGCGACATCGTCTTTGGTCGCATGGCGCGACCAACCCAATATTTCGCGACGCCCGCCCTGCAATGGCTGGTCGATCAGGGCATCAAACTCATGGGCGTCGATTCCATGGGCGTTGAGTTGATGCACGATACGACCCACGCCAATGTCAATCACTTGTTGCTCTTCCGCGCCAACATCCCCCTGATTGAAAACCTGACCAACCTGGACCAACTGACCCAAGCGCGGGTCAAAGTCTATGCCCTGCCGGCGCCGGTGAAAGGGTTGGATGCTTTTCCTTTGCGTGTGATTGCTGTCGAAACCCTCTAATCGCGCAACGATAACTACCCTCTGTTGCACTTGGCCCGGAATCGTCTTGATTCTGGGCTTTTTTATACCAGGATGCATTGGTTGGTAACTTTTTCGGTAGCCTATGGCACTTATTGATGGGGGCCTTCACCAACAGTTGTGATCGGAATAGCAAGCATCAAAAGCAGAACGGATCGACAAGTGGCGACGATGACAGAACTACGAGTATTAGTCGAGGCGGCCCAAGACGGCGACCGCACTGCCTTTGGCGAGATCGTCACCCGCTTCCAAGATATGGCTTTTGCCGGCGCCTTTGCATTGCTGGGCGATGTGCAGTCTGCGCAAGATGCGGCGCAGGAAGCTTTCTGGGAAGCTTATCGTAATCTCACCAAGCTGCGTGAACCGGCGGCCTTTCCCGGCTGGTTCCAGCGCATTGTCGTCGGGCGCGCCTATCGCGAGTTGCGCCGCCAGCCGGTGACGCTCTTGCCCTTGGAAAGCATGGCCGACATGGCCGGCAACCAACCCGACCCTGCCGAGCAAGTGCTGACCCAACAACAGCAGGCTGAGATCGCCCAGGCGCTCGCCACCTTGCCCGAAGCGCAACGGCTGGCGGTGACGCTCTTCTACATCGAAGGCTATTCCTACCAGGAAATTGCCGACTTTCTGGAAGCGCCGCTCTCCACGGTCAAAAAACGGCTCTTTGATGCGCGCCGCAAATTGAAAGGAAGGATGCTTCACATGGTACAGGAAAAGTTACAACAAGCCAAACCCTCGCAAGCTGCCGATTTTGCGCAGAAAATTCAGTTCTTTCTGGCGTTGCGTGACCAGGATCTGGGCGCCATCAAAACCCTGGTGAAACAAAACCCCGCCCTACTGACCGCGCAAACCGAATGGCCGATGGCGCTCGGTCACTACTACCGGCCACCCGGCTCGACCGCGCTCCATCTGACCGCGGCCACCGGGACGACGGAAATGCTGGCCTATCTGCTGGCCCAACCAGTGGATCGCGAAGCGCCGGATCGCAATGGCATGACCCCGCTCCATCTGGCGGCGATCATGGGGCAAGCGGCCAATGTCCAACTGCTCTTGGATCATGGCGCCAATAGCAACGCTCTTTCGCCCATTGGTCAAACACCGTTACATCACGCGGTTCTGCGCGATCATCTGCGCATCGCCGAAATCCTGTTGCAAAATGGCGCTACGGTTGACCTGCCCGATCAGGCAGGACGCACCCCCATGAATTGGGCCGTCATCCGCAACAACAGCGCAATGGTGGAGCTATTGACAACCTACGGCGCCCAACGACCGGCAACCTTAGTCGCGTCCGGCCCCTCCGCGCCGGTTGCGCCGCCCGCCGCCTTGGATGTGACCCAACTGCTGGGAACCATCGTGACGAGCGCTGATGCTGTGCCGCAAGGAGCCAAAGCGGCTGGCGTACCGGCGGAACCGTTGGCCGGGCCGGACGCGGCGCCGCTGCTGCCGACCGGCATTAAGATTATCGACCTGCTGGCGCCGTTGGTGCGTGGCGGGCAGAATGGCATCTTCACGCCGCTGTCGGGTGTTGGGCAACAGGTGGTGATCAGCCAGATCATCTACAGTATGAAAGCACTGCACAACGGTTACACGGTCTGGCTCTTCCTGGAAAATGACCGCCGGCGCGCGGCCGAACAAAAGCTGGTCTGGCGCGAAGCCGGGGTCGATGAGCAGATCGTCTATGTCGCCGGTAAGAGCGATGATACGCCAGCTGCCCATCGCCAGACCGTGGCGACTGGGTTGGCGATTGCCGAACAGTTCCAGCGGGCAGGGCACAATGTTCTCTTGCTGGTCGAAAGTCGGTTGGCAGAAAGCGAAGGAGTGATGGCTGCGCTACGCACCAACACCAGTGTCACCCCAACGGCTGCCATCACCACGTTGATTTATGGCAATCACACGCCGGGCGTTTTGCCGGCGGTCTATAGTGGGTTGGACAGCGTATTGGCCTTTGATTATACACGGGCCGTCCACCGTCTCTATCCCGCCATTGATCCAGTGCGCTCCGCCTCCACCTTGTTGCAGCGGGGTCTGCTCTCGCCGGAACATAGCGCAACGGCGGCAGCCGTGAAACGCTTGCTGCAACGCTATGGCGAACTCCGGGCGCCGATGGAGCAATACAAGATGGGCAGCGACGCCCTCTGGTACATTGAAGACGATCCCAACCTGCACACCGACATCAACAGCGCCCGGCGCTTGGATCGCTTTCTCACCCAGCCCTTCCACGGCGCTGAACCGTGGAGTGGTCTCGTTGGCAAATTGACGCCGGTCGCAGAGACCATTGCCGGTTGTCAGGCCCTTTTGACCGGACAATACAATGCGCTGCCGGAAGAAGCCTTCGCTTATGTCGGTGCGCTGGCAGAAGCGGTGGCAAAGGCAAACGCGTCGGCTTGATCGGATATCACCGCGAATCAAAGGATTAGCGAATCTTCGCCAGGCTGATTCGCTAAACCTTTGATTCGCGGTGATATTTTCCCGCCAATAACACCCTCTACCAACCGCGCTTCCTGGTTGACGTAGCGTGCAAATCCAGTTATACTGCAATGGAACACTTGTTCGTTGTTGTCGGTCATTTGCTCTACGTAACCGCAAAGGAGCGCTCCGTTATGACGCCGGCCTACTTCCAAGAACTCTACGATTTCAACTACTGGAATAATCATCGCGTGTGGGATTGCTTGATGACCTTATCCGACGAACAGGTCGTGCAAGCGGTCGATGAATCGGATTGGTCGCTGTTGATTCACTGCCTGCATATCATCGCTGTCGAGGATTGGTGGGTGCGCTTTCTGGCGACCGGTGAAGTCCAATTCTTGGATTGGGATGCCTTTCCCGACAGGGCGGCGTTACAGGCGCAATGGGCGATCACAGAGCCAATGGTGCAGGCTTATGTGGCGGGGTTGACACCGGAAGAATTGCAACGCGAAGTCCGTCCGCCCTTCTGGGAAAATGGGCAAGGCCCAATCAAGGTTCATCAGGCGCTTACCCAAGTGGCGTTCCACAGCGCCGACCATCGCGCCCAGATGTTGCTACACATTCGCCGCTTTGGCGGCCCAGCGGTGGAACAAGACTTTCTTGGCTATCTCTTTGCCAAGCAGGGCGGTTGAGCGCTGATCGCGCCCACCAATTGCTGAATGTGCTTGGGCCGTTGTTAGCAATTATGGCTGCTTGGCGGTTGAGGTGAAGGGAACGGTTATGCGGACCTGTGCGCCTTTGCCGGGCGCCGACGCAATGGTCAACTGACCGCCAAATTTTTCCGCCCGTTCGTGCATACTGATCAGCCCCAATCCCCCCTGTTCCTTGCCCTGGCTGGGGTCGAAACCGCAGCCATTGTCGGCGATTACCAGTTCAAAGCCGGCAGCATTGCTATGCAGCGATACGGTGACACAGGTGGCGCTTGCATGTTTGATCGCATTGTTCAGCGCCTCCTGCGCAATGCGATACAGCCCTTCTTGGACAAAGAGCGGCAAGGCCACCTCTTCATCGGTGCGAAACCGCACCTCCACCCCCGCCCGCTTCTCCACCGCCGAGAGCCGCTGGTGTAGCGCGCCCAGCAGTCCCACCTTTTCCAGATCAGGCGGGCGTAACTCATGCACCAGCAGACGCATCTCTTTGAGCGCTTGCTGGGCAATCGCGCCCGCTTCGGTCAGCATCTCCGTCACGCTCAGTTGTTGCCCTGCTTGGGCCAGGCGGTTCCAGCCGGCGGTCAGCAAGGTTAAACTATAGAGCGATTGCGTTACCGAATCATGCAACTCGCGCGCCAGCCGTCCCCGTTCGACCGCCACCGCCGCCTGCTCCACGCGTGCGCGCAGCCGGGCATTCTCAATGGCTAACATCGCCTGGTCACGAAACGCGATGGCCAGGGCGATCTCTTCCTCGGTAAAGGGATGGGGCATCGCATAGCAAAGCAGAAGGCAACCGTAGGATTCAGCACCGATGGCGAGCGGCAAGGCTAACAAGGCCCGGCAATGCTGAACGATATGGCTGGCGGTTGGCGGTTGCGACGGCAGCCAGCCTGGGGCGGCCAGATCAGCAATGGCGACCCATTGGCCCTGAAGAATCTGCCCGATCAATTCGTTCGGGAAGTCGTTGGCTGCCAGATGTTCGGCCAATACGCCATGCGCACGCTGGATACGAAACAAACCCCGTGCTACGTCTTCAAGCTGGTAGATCATACTGCTGTCACTATGCAGGAGACGGCAGGCTTCCATGACAATTTGGGCGAGAATTTCGTCGAGCGGGCGGTTGGAATTGAGAATGGTTAACATATCGCGCAAGCTCTCGGCCACCCGTTGCCGTTGCTCGATTTCGTGGGTGCGCACACGCACCTTTTCCGCCAGATTGCGGCTATAATCTTCCAACTGTTCATTCAGTTGGCGGAGTTGCCCTTCACTTTGCCGCAACGACGCTTCCACGCGCCGGCGCTCGCGCACCTCCAGCTTCATCTCCTCATAGAGCCGCGCATTGGCCAGCGAGATTGCGGCTTGGGCGGATAGGAGTTGAATCAGCTCAATGCGATCCGGGGTGAAGGCATGGCTGACGCGATTGTTCTCCAAGTAGAGCAGACCAACCGCCGCTGCGCGATTGAGGATCGGGGTACAGAGGATGGACTTGGGCTTTTGTTGCAGGATATAGGGATCGTTGCTCCAGCGCTGATCCTCCGTGGCGTCGGCAATGACCAGATTCTCGCCCGTGTGTTTGACATAGTTGACAATCGCCGCCGCCAGATCCTGGGACGACTCGACCGGGATCGCCTGCAGAACCGGGATGGCCGCCTGATCAACCGAGCCGGCGGCTTCAATGCACCATTCACCGGCTTTTTCTAGGATCAGGCAGCCTTTTTGCGCGCCGGCGGTGGCCATGACCACGCGCAGCAAACTTTCCAGCAGCGTCGCCAGGTCGATCTCGCGTGAAATGGCTTGCGCCGCTTTCATGGCCGCCGCCCAATCGAGCGCCGTCGCCGTCGTTTCTGCCGTTATGCTCCGCGCCTTGCCTGGCGCCGGCGCTGGCCTCGCCGTCGGCGCCAGTAGGTGAGGATATTGCTGCCGCAAATCCTTGACCTTGGCCAGCGCTCCCCATTGTTCATAGCCTGCAACGGCTTCCAGCAGATAGAGCCGGGCGATCTTCTCCTGCTGACGCGCCAGCCAGAAGCGGGCGTATAACTCATTCGCCAATGCCTCATTCGGCGTCAGTCCTTGCGTGTGCGCGACCTGAATGGCCTCCTCGTAAGCGCGCATCGCCGCATCAGTTTGACCGACCAGGCGCGCCCTTTCCGCCGTCATCAGCAGGTAATGATGGCGGAAGTTCTCCGGACAGTTGTCCGCCCAAGGCTTCATTCTGGCGCAGAGCGCAGTGATCAGTTGCCGGGCTTTTTGTTGTTGCCGGCGCGAAAAAGTAGGATAGAGCGCCGCGAGCGTGAGTGCGTGATAGAAGACGCGCAACGCATCCCAGATCGTGCCGGTGTACTCGCGGATGACCTGTTCAGCCGCTTCGGCCGTCGCCGAAGCGGCCTTATAGTCGTTGAAGGTGTAACAGAGCGCCAGTTTGGCGATATAGTGAAACATCAGGAAGAGTGGGTGCTGCTGGTGGCGCTGGCGGTAGGCGACCTCATCGTAGTCGGCATTGGTGAGCGAAGTCGGCGCCACTGTCTCACCGCGGAGCGCCTGCACCCACTGTAGAATTGTCTGCGGCCCGTCAATAAAGCCATCCATCTTGCCCTTGAGGTAAGCAACGGCGACTGTACACACCTGGTGGACGCTGGCAAGATCGCGTCCGGCCAGCAGCGCTTGATAGGTATCATTAAAGAGGGCAAAGCCGGCGTCGGAAAAGAAGCCGTTTTCATTGCCCAACTGAAACGCTTCTTGGGTATAGGCAAAACTTTCGGCCCAGGGCCGCCGCCAGGGGCTGATTGCCCACGAGAAGTTCATCAAAATTTTGGCGCGCAGGCCCGGATTGGGCAGCCGTTCGTTCAGCCGCAGGGCAAGCAGGCCAAAGTCATAGGCCGCCTGATAGTGGCCGCCAATTGGGCCGATATTCATGGCATGAAGGACATAGCCATGCGCCGACTCCGGCGTGTGGCCGTGCTGGAGCGAGAGCCGCACCATCTTGGCCGTGTTGAGCAGCGTCAGCGTTTTGTCGCCCACCAAATAGCAGGCGGTGTGCAGATCACTGAGTAGCTTCATCACCATTTGCCCCTCCGCATCGTGTTGGATTGGCAGATCGAGCAAGGCGTCAATGGGGCGGTCGCCGACCAGGGCGTCAATCGCGGCCAGTTCGGCGGCGAGCGCGGCCTCCTTCTCCGCGGCCAGTTGGGGAAAGGTCACGTCGAAGAGGGCCAGCGCGGCATGGCCGACCCGAATAGCATCGGCATAGTGGGTCAGCGCTTCGTACTGGTGAACTTGCAAGCTGTAGACCCTGGCCTGGTCGAGGCGTGATTGCGCCTGGGCGAGCAGCAACTGGAAGGTTTGCTCGGCTTCGGCAAATTGACCGCAGAGGAATTCTCCCTCAGCCCGCTCCAGGGTCAAGGCAAAGGCAAATTCATAGTCAGCGCGCCAGATCGTTTTGGGCAGCAAGGTGCAGCCAATCTGAAAATAGCCGAGCGCGGCCTTGTAGGCGGCCGCGGCTTTGGCCTTGCGCCCGGCCAGCAAATTCAGATGGGCCAGTTCCCGGCGGGCTGACGGCTCACCCAGCAACGCCTGCCCTAGATTGAACTGGTTGACAATCTCAAATAATTTTTCCTCCCGCGTTGCTTCGTCACTCTTGGCCAGCAGCAGTTGGCCCACCTTCAGATGCACGGCTTTGCGCTGCTGGTCAGGAATGAGCGCATAGGCGGCTTGCTGCACGCGATCATGCAAAAAGCGGTAGCTGAGGGTGTGCGCCGCTTCGGTCGCGGCCAGCAGCTCTATACTGCTTTCTGGGTTGCTTTCGGCCTGGATTGCCCCCTGGCTTTCTACCTCGCTCGCCTGGGCCAAGGCATAGTCGTTGCCAACCGGCAGCAGTAACCCTTCCACCACGGCTGGCCAAAGCGCGGCGGCAGCCTGGGCAAAGCTGCTTTCATTGACAATCGCCAACGTCGCTACATCAAAACGATTGCCGACACAAGCGGCTAACTGGAGGACATGTTGGGTCGGTTGCGCCAGTTTCTGAATTTTACCGGCCATGAGGGTGACGACATTATCGGTCATCCCCTTCTGTTCAATCTGGCTCAACACAAAGCGCCACTGCCCCTGATTGGGATCAAAGGTCAACAACGCCTCTTGATAGAGCGAGAGGAGAAATTGGCGCACAAAGAAAGGGTTGCCCGCCGTTTTTTCTAAAAGGAGGTGCGCCAAGGGCAGCGCCGTGGCGTCGTCGCATTTCAGCGTCTCGCTGACCAATTGGTTGAGATGGCACAGATCGAGCGGGCCTAATGCAATATGGCTGACCGGCCTGTGTTTGGCGATTTCAGCCAGCGCTAACTTGAGCGGATGGGTGGCGCTCACTTCATTATCGCGATAGGCGCCGATCAACAGCAGATGATGGAGATCGCCATCGCTCAACAGCGTTTGTAACAGGCGCAAGGTCGCCGCGTCTGCCCACTGCAAGTCATCCAAAAAGATCACCAGGGGCTGTTCCGGGCGGGTAAAGACTTGGAGAAAACGCGTAAAGAGCCGGTTAAAGCGGTTTTGGGCTTCGGTCGGCGGCAAGACCGCGATGGCCGGCTGTGGGCCGAGGATGCGTTCCACTTCGGGGATGACATCGATGATCACCTGGCCGGCGCCGCCTAATGCCGCGTTCATGCGCGCCCGCCACAGGCTGATGCGTGTCGCACTTTCGGTCAGAAGCTGCCGCACCAACTCTTGAAAGGCCAGGATTAGCGCCCGATAGGGGATGTTGCGCTGATATTGATCAAATTTCCCGGCGATAAAATAGCCTTTCTGCCGGGCAATGGGTTTGTGAATCTCGTGGACCAACGCCGACTTGCCGCTGCCGGAATAGCCGGCGACCAGCAGCAACTCGGCACAACCCTTAGCATTGGCCTCACCAGCGGACCCATTGGCTGGTGTCTGTGCTGCGCTGACACGCGCAAAGGCCGCCAGCAACTGTTGGATCTCTTCTGCCCGCCCGTATAACTTTTGCGGAATTTGAAAGCGATCGGCGCGATCCTGTTGGCCGAGGACAAAAGTGGTGATGGCGCCGGTGGCTTGCCACTGGGCGAGACATTCGACCAGATCCGCCTTGAGGCCATCGGCGCTCTGATAGCGCTCTTCGGCTGTCTTGGCCAGCAGCTTCATCACAATCGCCGAAAGAACGGGCGGCAAGGTCGGATCGAGTTCGCTGGGCGGGCGCGGTTGTTTGGCCAGGTGGGCGTGGACCAGATCCATGGGGTCGGTTTCTGCAAAAGGCAAGCGACCCGTGAGCAGTTCATAAAAGGTCACGCCCAACGCATAGAAATCGCTGCGATAATCGATCACTCGGTTCATGCGCCCGGTTTGCTCCGGTGATAGATAGGCCAGCGTCCCCTCCAGCGTGGCTGGGTTGCTGACACTTTGGTTCTGTTGAGAGAGGCGCGTGGCAATGCTAAAATCGGCGATCTGAACCTGCTGGGTGGTGGGATTATAGTAAAGATTGGCGGGTTTGAGATCTTTGTGGATGATGTTCCGCTGGTGAATCTGGCCGACCGTCTCGGCAAGCTGAATGGCAATCTTGAGAAAGGTCAACAAATCGAGCGGAGCGGTCGCCAGCAGGGTATCCAGGGGGACGCCGCCACCGTCAAGCAAGACGAGTACCGGACTGTGTCCCCACTGCTCCAGGCCACAAACCTGCGTTACACCGGAGATCGATAGCCCCTTGCTGATCTCATACTCACGCTTCAGCCGGGCCACATCCGCCAGGGCCGGATAGTCGGCGCGTACCATCTTCAAGATCACTGTTTGCTGATCCCGCAGGCGTCGCCCGCGATAGACAATGATCGTGGCGCTTGCGGCGATGGTTTCCGTGATTTGATAGCCGGAGAGAATTGTCATATTGCCTCGCGCTGTCACAACACGATGCACGACCAGCGATTGGCAATTATTATAGCACAAACTGGAAAAATCGAAATTTCCCTCAACACGGTGAACCGTCACGGTCGAAGACAGGGAGACTAGAAGACAGGAAGACAGGAAGACAGGAAGACAGGAAGACAAGAAGAAATTGACGACGATGTCTCGTGTCTCCCCCTCTTCCTGTCTTCCTATCTTGTCACCGCTGCCGGATCGGCCCCACATAGCGCGACTGCGGGCGGATCAGGCGACCGGTGGCTTGTTGTTCAAAGCAGTGGGCCAGCCAGCCGCCGGCGCGACTGATGGCGAAGGTGGGGGTGAAGAGATCGGTCTCTAATCCCAAGCCGTGGAGCAAGAGGGCGGTGTAAAATTCGACATTGGTCTGGAGATTGCGCCCCGGTTTGTATTCGGCTAAGAGGCGCACAGCGGTCTCTTCAACGGACTTGGCCAGGGTGTAGAGCGCCAGATCGCCGCCGCCGGCGCGGAACATCTTTTCGGCAGCCTTGCTCAACATCTCGGCGCGGGGGTCACGCACTTTGTAGATGCGATGACCAAAGCCCATCAACCGTTCGCCCCGTTCCAACATCGCCCGCATAGTACTTTCCGCCCGCTCGGCTTTCCCGATGGCAAAGACCATATCCAACGCCGGCCCCGGCGCACCGCCATGCAACGGCCCTTTGAGTGCGCCCAACGCGCCGACCAACGCTGACGTTAAATCGGTGCCGGTGGCGATGATGACGCGCGCCGCAAAGGTGGATGCATTGAGGCCGTGATCGACCACGGTGTTGAGATAAGTTTCCATGCCGCGCACCTGAGCCTCGCTGGGTCGTTCCCCCGTGAGCATGTAAAGATAGTTGGCGGCATGATTGAGCGTTGGATCCGGCGCCACGGGTTGTTGCCCATTGCGCAAGCGCCAGTAGGTAGCGACAATGGTGGGCAGGCGGGCCAACAAGCGGGCGGCTTGGTCAAAGCCGGCCTCATCTTCGTGGCTATCCAGATCGAGGGCGCCGGCGGCCATGCGCAGGGCAGTCATTGTTGGCAGTCGTTGTTGCGCTGCTGCTGATAACAGAGCCACCACAGCCTCAGGTAGTGTGCGTAACCCGGCCAGTTGTTGTCGGAAGGCAGCTAATGCCTGTGCATCCGGCAAGTCGCCATGCCAGAGCAAATAGACGGTCTCCTCAAAGGTCGCCTCACCGGCAAACGCTTCTAACGGAAAGCCGCCAATAATCAGTTCACCCTTCTGTCCATCCACATGGCTCAGACGCGTTTCGGCGGCGATTACCCCTTCTAACCCTGGCTTAAAGTCGTTTTGGGTTGCCCCTGTCTGGATAGGAACGGCTATTGTTGTCATTGTCTCGATCCTTCTATAGCTAATAAGACAGTAGGACAGTGGGTCAGCCGGTTGACTATACTGACCCACTGACTTACTGTCTTACTGATTTACTGACCCACTGCCTTGCTGGCATTTATTTTTAATCAATGGTATCATACTATAAAAATCAACATTGTCAATCTTGATTTATGAATCAATATATCTATGTCTACCAAATGTTACCTCACTGCCGATGAAGCGGCCGCCGCCTTGGGGATCAGCAAGGCGACGCTCTATTCCTATGTCAGCCGCGGCTTTTTGCGTTCTGAGGAAACCAGCGGCAAAACGCGCACCAGGCGCTACCGGGCCGAAGATGTGGCGACACTCAAACAACGTCAAGAGCAGCGCCGCAATCCGGCCCAGGCGGCTGCTACCGCGCTGCACTTTGGCGACCCTGTGCTGGAATCGGCCATTACCTTGATTGCCGATGGGCAATGCTATTACCGGGGCTATGCGGTCGTGGAGTTGGCGCGCCGTCAGCGCTTTGAGGAAGTCGCGCTGCTGCTTTGGACGGGCGAACTACCTGACCAACCGTTCCTGCTTGAGCCAGTCAAGACCAGCCAGTCGGGGTTGCTCACGGCGGGCCAGAGCACGCCCGCTGAGTTATTTCAGATGGCCCTGCTCCAGGCCGCGTCGACCGACTTAACTGCCTACCATTCGGCGGCGCCATCGGTCATGCGCACGGGACGCCGCATTCTCTCCTTGCTGACACAAGTTGTCACTGGGCCGGGCGTCCAGCAGCGCATTGCCGAACGGTTGCAACAGGCATGGCGACCGGCGGAACCGGATGTTGTCACCTTGTTGGATAGTGCGCTCATTCTCTGCGCTGACCACGAGTTAAACATCTCTTCCTTCACGGCCCGCTGCGTCGCGTCGGCGGGGTCGACGCCCTATGCCGCCGTGGTGGCGGCCCTTGCCGCCTTGCAAGGCCACAAACATGGCGGGATCGGTGAGCGGGTGAGCGCCTTTCTTGATCAGGCCGCAACCGATCCCCAACGCGCCGTGCGCGATTGTCTCCGCCGGGGTGAGCCATTGCCCGGCTTTGGGCATCAACTCTATCCCGCTGGCGACCCGCGCAGCCGTTTATTGCTGGAACTGGCGCACGACGCCCGCCCTACGGCGCCGATCCTGGCCGTTGCTGATGCCGTGGTGGAAACCGCCGGTCAGGCGATCCAGTTGGCGCCTAATTTGGACTTTGGCCTGGCGGTGCTGACCCGTGCGCTGGCGCTGCCGGTCTACGCCCCGTTTACGCTCTTTGCGCTGGGGCGCACGGCTGGCTGGATTGGGCATATCATTGAGCAGTATGGGTTGAACCAACTGATTCGTCCCCGTTCCCACTATGTGGGGGTGCAACCACACCCATAACAGTCATTCTTTTCTGCCGCGTACACACTCTTGTGCTATACTACAAAGGCGCGTCGGTGAGTGATGGAGCAGTGAAATCGTACCTATGGCAATAAGTACTATTCAAATGCCGAATTCAAAAAACTCGACACAACCATTGCTGACTTTCAATGCAGAGTGGAAGACACCGAACAAATTACTGGGTATGTTCAAGGGCTGCGTCAGGAATACCCGGAAGCACGGATTGAAAAGTTCGTGATCTACTGTTTCGGTAATCAAGGCTTTCGTGTCTTTGCCGTTTGAGCAAGATCGACAACCATCAACATCATCAACAAAGGGAGTAGTTGCGGCCATGCCAAAAGCACGGAAAACATTACGCGTCGCCATGCCGGCTTGGGAGATTGGGCGGGTCGGCAGCGGCCTGGGGGTGAAAGTCGGTGGCTTGGGTGTGATCGTGGAGGAGTTGCCGCCGGAATTGGTGAAAGCGGCAGCAAAACAGGGGATTACACTGGAAGTGGAAACCCTCAGCCCCTGCTTCGCTCACTATGACAAACGCCAACTGACCAAGCTCGATCTCCGCTTACCGGTCACGCTTGCCGGTCACACCTTTGACTTTGAGGTCTATCAACATATCTTCCCCGACGGACAGAAGGTGGTCTACTTCTGGGATGAGTGGCAACTCAGTTGGACCAACGCTAACGCCATCTACCCCACTGATCCGCAATTGGGCTTAACCCTCTTTGCCGCCGTCGGTCAGGCGATGGCTGGTTATATCAAACAGGGGAACTTTGATACCGTTCACCTACATGATTACCATGTCGGGCTGGTGCCCTTCTACCTGGGCGATGACTATTTACAGAAGGTCACGCCCCATTTCACCATTCACAACGCCACCTACCAGGGCATGACCCCCTTGCGTGATGGCGGTTACAGTTCGCTGGATTACATCAACCTGCCCGGTCATCAGTTGTTCCACAACTATTTTGACTTCTTTGACCACCTCAACTTGATGAAAGCCTGTATGCTCAAGGTGCATGAGAGCGGCGGCAAAATCACCACCGTCAGCGGCGATCTGGCCGGCACCTGGGGCTATGCCGCCGAACTCAAGGAAAGCCATGCCGCCATCTGGGCCAAAGCTTATGCACAGAAAGGCGCCCCGCCCGGCGAAGTCTTTGTCCCCAACCGCCACCTCGATCTCTTTGAAAAGCTACCGATTGCCGGCATCACCAACGGTATGAGCGACAGCAATCGCGCTGAGCATCTGCCCGAATTGAAGGCCAGCGTCCTGCAAGCGCAGCAAGCAAAACGCGGTCCACAACGCCCCCTCTTCAACCACCCAATCACCCAGCGCGAAATGTTGGCGCAAGATCATAATTTTGATGTCAACAACCTGGGGGTGAAAGCTGAATTGAAACGGTTGCTGCATCTAGAAGCCTTCGGGACTGAACCGGAGTGGAATCCGATCTTGATTACGGCCGTGGGGCGACTGGTGGAGCAGAAAAATTTGGGGTTGGTGGCCGACATTGTCGAACGCACCTTGTTCTACGACGGCAACACCAAATTTATCATTCTGGCTTCAGCGCCGGAGGGTGATGCCGGTGGCAAGGCCAGTGAGGCGCACTTTTTCTCCCTGGCGCAGCGCTATCCGGGGCGGGTTTACTTTAACAATGGCTTCAATCTGCCCCTTTCCAAGTTGATCTTTGCCGGCGGCGACTTTACCTTGATCCCGTCGCGCTTTGAGCCATGTGGGCTGGTGGATTACGAAGCGTCGCTGGTGGGCAATATTGTCATCGGGCGGGCGACCGGTGGTTTGACCAAAGTGCGTCACTGCGCCTATCTCTACGAATGGCTCGACATTAGCGACCGCGCCGGTGAAGCCAATGCCTTCTGGTGGCAGATCAAACAGGCCATTGACGATTACCGCCACAATCCGGGTCATCATGGTTACTTGCTGCGCACCGCCATGAGCATCAACGCCAGTTGGGACGCCTCGGCGGCGCAATATGTCGAAATGTACCGTTACGGACAGTTGGTCAAACAGTGGCAGGCCAAACGGCGCCAGTTGGTCGAAAGTTTTATCCGCTCGCTCAAAAATGACCAGAAGACCTTTGCCGACTTCTTTGCCCCCGGTCAACAGGAGTACGCCGACAGCCTGGATTGGGAATTGAAACACTTTTTGGCGACGCAAGCATAATTCTCTGCTGAGGAATAGGGTCTATTTCAACTCGGGGACAGACCTGTCAGGTTTCCAAAACCTGACAGGTCTGTCTTCGCCTGAAATCAACGGCTGATACGATCATAAATAATGGGTAATGGCGCCGGTTGGGTCGTGGTAAAGGTGTAGGCTCCTTGCAGGCGTGCCGCCGCCATTGTCGCCGCAGCTTCATCAGCAGCCAGGATCAACCCTAATTCGTCACCGGCGGTGACGTGATCACCCACTTTGGCTTTGACCAGGATGCCCACGCGGTGGTCAATCGGTTCACCCTTCTTCTGGCGACCGCCACCGAGCGCCACACATGTCAACCCCACCTCACGGGCGTTAATGCTCGCTAGATAGCCACTTTGGGGCGCCACATACGGGTGACAGACCGGCGCCGTCGGCAAGCGAGTGGGATCATCGACCATTGCCACATCACCTCCCTGGGCAGCGACAAAGGCGCGAAACTTTGCCAGCGCCGCGCCACTGTCGATGACGGTACGGATTTGTTGGCGCGCTTCGGTGGTTGACGCTGCTGCTTTTCCCAACAGTAACATTTCGGCGGCGACGGTCTCCACCAATTCTTGGAAATCGGCGGGGCCGTTGCCTTGTAGCGTTTCAATTGCCTCTTTCACCTCCAGCGCATGACCAACCGCGTGGCCCAACGGTTGTTCCATTTGCGTGATCAACGCCGTCACCTGGCGACCGGCGTGGTAGCCAATATCGACCATCAGGCGGGAGAGAGCGCGCGCATGTTCTAAGGTCTCCATAAACGCCCCATGACCACATTTCACATCCAACACAATCGCATCGGCGCCGGCCGCCAGCTTTTTGCTCATAATGCTGCTGGCGATGAGCGGTAGACTAGGCACTGTGCCGGTGACATCGCGCAGGGCATAGAGAATCTTGTCGGCGGGGGCCAAGTTGCTGGTTTGACCGGCGACCACCAGGCCAATCGCCCGTAGTTGGCGGCGGAACTGGGCTTCGCTCAGGTCCGGGTTCCAGCCGGCAATGCTTTCCAGCTTGTCAATCGTACCGCCGGTAAAGCTGAGACCGCGGCCGCTCATCTTGCCGACCGGCAGGCCACATGCCGCCACAATCGGCCCCACGGCCAAGGTGGTCTTGTCACCGACGCCGCCGCTGGAGTGTTTGTCAACAATTAGTGTGCCGGGCGCTACCGCGTCATGGAGATCAAGTTGGTCGCCGCTGGCCGCCATTGCCTGGGTCAACGCCGTGGTCTCAATAGGGGTCATCCCTTGAAAATAAACGGCCATGGCCCACGCTGCGGCCTGATAGTCAGGAATGGCGCCGGTCACAAAGCCATTGATAAAGGATTGGATTTCGTCTGCGGTCAACTCACCGCCATCCCGCTTTTTCACAATTATATCAACTGGGTTCATGGTCGCCTCCTGCAAAAGGGTAGGTGCGGTATTGGCATCAAACGAAGAGTGTAAGGCAGCGAACAACACTACAACGGATTCAGAAAGTAACGGATTTTTTCATGACGCCGTATTGCTGCAAATAGAATATTTTTGGCACTTATCATGCCATTCGTTTCCGGTGAGCAAGCAGGCAATCCGTTACTTTCTGAATCCGTTGTAGTGTTTTGCACCACTCCCCACCCTTTCTTCGTTTGATGCCGATGCGTTTCTATACCGCACATTTCCGGGTAACAAAACTCGTGCGGTTGCAAACCGCACCTACCGCTGATTGTACACCAATAAAAACAGCCGAGCCAGCTTGCACCGGTCTCGGCTGTTTTTTTATCCAACTGTAATCAACTGCTCGTCAGCATTAGCCGCTATATCACCGACCGGCTTGCATCTGCCGACTATGAACTACGCGACTATAAGACTGCGGACTATGCAACTTAGCCGGCCAGGCTGATCTCGCTCTTGGGATCGAAGATGTGGGCATTGGCCATGTTGACCGCCAATTCGACCTCGTCGCCACGGCGGGATTCGACGCGCGGGTCGACGCGGGCGATGAAGGATTTCTCATCTTTGGTCATCATGTAGAGGTAGATTTCGTTACCCATCAACTCCACCACATCGACCTTGGCCTTCATGTCGGATTCGAGAATGCCGGGGGCGACGAAGGGCTTGGCGTGCATATCTTCCGGGCGGATGCCGAAGATCACTTCGCGACCCTTGAATTGGCGCCATTCGGAAGCCTTCGGCTCCGGCACAGGCAGGCGGAAGCCGCCGGTGTTCACTTCCAGTTTGCCATCGTTTTCGACGACGGTGGCATCAAAGAAGTTCATGCTGGGGCTGCCGATGAAGCCGGCCACGAAGACATTGTGCGGGTGGTTGTAGAGGTGCTGCGGTGAATCGATCTGCTGCAACACGCCATCGCGCATAACGGCAATGCGGCTCGCCATGGTCATCGCTTCCACCTGATCGTGGGTCACGTAGATGAAGGTGGTGGCCAGACGTTGGTGGAGACGGGTCAATTGGGCACGGGTCTGGACACGCAGCTTGGCGTCCAGGTTGGAGAGCGGTTCGTCAAAGAGGAAGACGGCGGGTTCGCGGACGATGGCGCGACCCACAGCAACACGTTGGCGTTGACCACCGGAGAGCTGCTTCGGCTTGCGGTCGAGCAGGTGGCCGATGTCCAGAATGTCGGCGGCTTCCTTGACGCGGCGGTCAATGTCGGCCTTGGGCGTCTTGCGCAACTTGAGGCCGAAAGCCATGTTGTCATAGACGCTCATGTGCGGGTAGAGCGCGTAGCTCTGGAACACCATCGCGATATCGCGATCTTTCGGCGGCACATCGTTGACGACGCGATCGCCGATCAAGATGTTGCCGTCGCTGATCTCCTCCAGCCCCGCCAAAAGACGAAGACTGGTGGTCTTGCCACAACCCGACGGACCGACGAAGACGAGAAATTCCTTGTCCTCGACATTGATCGACAGATCATTGACGGCGACGACATCGCCAAAGCGCTTGTACACGTGGTCGTAGGTTACACTAGCCATTTTTCTTTTTACTCCTTCATGAAACAATGGGAATGGGGAGTTTCAAAAATTTACCCCTAAGGTAAATTCCAACCTCAGTATAACATGGGATTGCATGTTACGCAACTAGCAAAAAAGGAACTTTCATCGGACAAAAGCCTTCAGTTCGACCTTGGGCGCAGGAAAGCGGTGTGCTGCGTGTTGGCTGACCTTTCTGGGATGTAAGAGTCAGAAGGACTTTTGTCCGACTT
>QWII01000088.1 GCA_021405325.1 Caldilinea sp. CFX5
TGAAGATATGGAAAACATTAAAGAAAATTAGCTAGGTCATTATAGTAAAGTCAGCAGAAAAAGCCAGCATAAAGGAGTAAAAGAGGTTGTAAGGAAAGTTGCCGTCCCTACCCCTTCACCGCCCCCTCAATCATCGCCTGAAAGAAGATCCGGCGGGTAAACAAAAAGAGCACCACCACCGGTAGAGCGATCACAATACAGGCTGCGGCCACTACTTGGAAGTTGATAATATTTTGGCTTAGAAAATCATACAGCCCAAAGATCGCCGGTTTCAGGTCATTCTTGGCGAGCAGCAGGTAGCCGGCCAGGAACTCATTCCAGACGCTGACAAAGGTGAGCAGAAAGATCGACAGCAACCCCGGCAGCGCCAGCGGCATCAGGATTAGCCGGAGCGCTTGCAACGCCGTACAGCCGTCGATAAAGGCGGCTTCCTCCAGGTCACGCGGGATGGCGTCGAAAAAACCTTTGGCGATCCAAACACTCAGCGGCAGGTAGAAGCCGATGTAGACCAGCACAATAAAGATCCGGTCATTGTAGAAGGGTAGCCCTGCCTTGCGCAGATCGACCCCCATCTCATAGAGCGCCAGCAGGTTGGTCAGCAACGGAATGCCGGTAATGGCGAGAATACTCACCATCAACAAGTCGCGACCAGGGAAGCGATAGCGCGACACGGCATAGCCCGCCATCCCTGAAAAGATGACCACCAGCAGCGAGGAGAGGGTGGCATAGAGCAGTGTGTTGGGAATATAGATGCGCAACAGGTTGCCGGTCAACTGCACATAAAAGGGCCAGTTTGGGCTGGGCTTGGGGGCCAGCACCCGTTCGTACCCCTCCACCGCCCAGCGGCAGGCCGTGACGGCAAAGCGGCTTGTCGGCGTGTCACAAGGCAAGAGGACGGGCGGCTTGCGCAAGACATCCTGCTCTTCTTTGAAAGAGACTAATACCGTCGTGAAGATCGGCAGCAGAACCACCAGACAGATGAGCGTCAGTGCGCCGTGAATGGCCCAGCGCTCCCAGTGGTGACGGGCGTGTGTATTTCTCGGCGCCATCTTAGGCCACCCTTTCCTCGACGCGCGAGAAGCGCAATGTCCCCACGATCAACAACCAGTTCACCAGCGCGATCAACATCGCCACTGCCGCTGCCCGTCCAAATTGCCGTTCGCCCCAGCCAATCGAGTAGAGCAGATAGCTCAACACCTCGGTCGAAGTGCCGGGGCCGCCGCCGGTGAGGGTAAAGACCATGCCCACGCCGTTCATCCCGCTCAGGGTCAGGTTAAAGAGCGCCACGATCAAGGTCGGCAGAATCAGCGGCAGGATGATAAAGCGCAACACCTGCCGGCGGTTGGCGCCGTCAATGCGGCTGCTCTCGACAATCTCGTGTGGGATCGTCTGCATGGCGGCCAGCAGCAGAATCGTAATAAAGGGCAAGGCGCGCCAGCAGGAGGCTAAAATCAAGTAGATCATCGCCGGCGCCGGCGGAAAGGGGAAATCGCCAAACCACGACTGGGGCGGCACAGCGGTCAGAATCGATAGCCCATTCGGTGGAAAGAGGGTCGGGTTTTGCGTAATGCCGGAGAGCAGTCCATAATCAGGCACGACTAGTAGGCGCCAAACAATGCCGGCGATAATATCGGCGATCACCCAGGGAATGTAGAGCAGGGTAATGTAGAGACCGGAGAGACGCAATTTGCGGTTGAGCAACAGCGCAATGCCTAGCCCCGCCGCCAGCGTCAACACCACATAGCCGACCAGAAAGACAATCGTATGGCCGATGCTCTCCCTAAAGAGGCTCATATTCCAGAGGCGGGCGTAATTCTTGGTTGCCACATATTCCCAGCCGCTCGGCTGCCGTTCATGAAAACTTAACCAGATGGTGTAGAGACCGGGATAGACTTGAATCACCAATAAGGTCAAAATGGTGGGCAAGAGTAACCAGAAGGGCAACCAATGCCGGAAAAGCCGGCCGCGTCGCCGGGCTTTCCCCTGACGCGCCGAGGGCAGTGGCACTGCAGATTCCATGAAAAATACCTTTTGTAAAGAGATGGTTTGCAACAAAATACGTGTTTTGTGGGGCGCAGCACGCCCCACAAAACACGTACTAGGAGACTTAATTCAATCAGCCACCCGCATTATATTCGTCTTCGACCGCCTGCAACGTAGCGGCAATGTCGGCGGTGGGGTCTTCTTTGATCAGCTTGTAGATCGCGTTGGTGATCAACTGACGCGCTTCAGCGCGTCGATCGAGCGAACCGTACCACGGGTGGCAGGCGCTCTGGGCGTTGACCTCTGCCGCTTGTTCATAGAAGGGGGTCTGGAAGGTCGCATCAGACTGGGTGCTCTTGAGGACAGGGAAACCACCACCTGGTCCCAGAACCCATGCCGGGTTTTGCTCCGGACTCATGATCCAGTTAATGTAATCATGCGCCGCTTCCACATTCTTAGCGCCGGTGGGAATGCCAAAGGCGGAGGCATCAATGCTACAGCCCGGCTTGTGACCTTCGGCGGCCAGGAAGGGGGCCAGATAGACATCACCGGCGGCGATGGCGTCCAGCATATCCTCTTCGTTCTTCTTTTCGTACTTGGTGCCATTGGGCGCAGTCAGCGGGTTGACATAGCGATAGCCGAAGATCCCGGTGGGGAAGGAGCCGGCCGAGGCATCCTTAAAGGCTTCCTCTTCCTGGAATTGGCCGGCAAAGGCGATCTCCGGCGCGTAGCCCTTGGCCACAATGTCGCGCATAAAGGCGACTGCCGCCACATTTTCCGGCGTGTTTAGGGTCATCTTGCCCTGGCCATCGTCAAATTTGCCGCCAAAGGAGCTGATCGCCGTCCACATAAAGCGGCCGAGCGCTTCCCCATCAAAATCGGTCGAGCCGAAGAAGGTGATGGCATAGAGACCCTGACCCTTGAGCGCCTCGGCCTGGGACATAAATTCTTCCGGCGTCTTGGGGTAGCCATTCGGGAAGCGATCTTTCCAGACAAAGACCACCTGCGTCAACTGCGCCACGGGAATACAATACAATTTGCCGTCCGGCCCCTTACAGGCATCCACGGCATTCGGGTCGAGGTCGGCGAACCAGGATTGCGCCTGCGCCCACTCGGTCAGATCTTGCAAGGTGCCATTCTGGTAATAGGTGACAATGTCGCCGCTGCCCACATGCATGAGGTCCGGCACTTCGCCGTCGGCTTGCACCGCCGTGATCAGCTCCGTCACCATCTTGTCAAAGGCTTTGGGCTGATTGACCCAATTCCACTTACCGGCAAAGGCTTCGTTGAACTGCGGAATCGTCTTGCGCAAATACTCGTTGCCCACCCGTTCGTCACTCTTCGGGTCTTCATTGTTCTGGTCATATTGATACCAGGTGACAAAATCTTTTACTTCTGTTGTCGCCGCCCCATCCGCCGCCGTCGGGGCCGCTGCCGCCCCCCCCTGGGGCGCCGGGCAGGCTGCTAACACCAAACAACTGACAACCAAAATGACTAGCAGAGACCAATAACGCCGCATAGCCTAACGCTCCTTGCTTCTATGTGATCTTGTGAATTTGGAAACTGCACAACCCTGTGCAGGAAAGATATACCAACGAGCGCCAGAAAGGTACACTTTATAGAGGAATAATAGGTTACTTTCTGTGCTGCTCGTGAATACAAAAAGGAGGACAGTTGGCCTTCGGGCGAAGGTTTGTCAAGCGGGCGTTTCGGTCTGGGGCGCCGAACTCATCCCCCTTGTCAACTGTCCATCTGTATGATATATTACCGTGGGCCAATCTTCTGTAATCTATCCCGCGAAGTCAAGCGCCGATGCGCGGTTCAGCTGATAGAAAGGCGCGCTTGCCACTAAATTCCCTATTGCAATCGTGTTCAAAAACGATTATGATAGAGCAACCGCATGTGGCTTACTTTCATTTCAGGAGCCATAGCCCTATGCCAATCAATCGCTACGAAAATTTTGATATACTGATCGAGCCGGCCACCGGTGGGTATCGGGCGCGGGTTCTGACATCACCCGTGGGGCAGGCCACCGCTTTGCTTACCTTGCCCTTTGACCCACAGATCACTGCCAACCCGTTGCACTGGGTTGGCGGCGCCGTTCGTAACCTTGAGCTTGTGCCGGCAGACAATGAAGAGACCCAGACGCCGCTCGACCCTAAACGCTTTGGTGGCCAGCTCTTTAGCGCCCTCTTTGCCGGCGACCTGGGCGTCTCTTTGCGGCGGAGTCTGGATCTGGTGCGCCAACAAGAGGCCGGGTTACGGATTCGCCTCCGCTTGGATGATGCGCCGGCGTTAGCCACGCTGCCCTGGGAATATCTCTTTGATGCAACAACCAACCGGTTTCTCATCCTCTCGCGTGAGACGCCCATTGTGCGTTACCTGGCTTTGCCCCAAGGGGAAGAACCGTTGCAGACCCCGCTGCCACTGCGCCTGCTGGTGATGATGGCCGACGCCAAGGATGGGGGACCACGCTTAAATGTGGCGGCTGAACAGGCGCGGCTGGCGACGGCGTTGGCGGACTTAGTGCGACGGGGTAACCTTGAAATTACCTGGTTGGAACAGGCAACCTTACGCGAGTTGCAACGCACGCTGCGCCGTGATCGCTATCACCTCTTTCACTTTATCGGTCATGGCTGGTTCGACGCCGCCACCCGGAGCAATGGCCTGCTCTTAGAAAATGACCAGGGCGGCGGGGAACAGGTGGACACAACGCGCCTGGGCGTGCTCCTCCACAATCATCCCACCCTGCGGCTCGCCTTTCTCAACGCCTGTGAAGGGGCGCGGCTGGTTGAGGGACAGGCCTTTAATGGCGTTGCGCAACACCTTGTGCAACAGGGGCTGCCGGCAGTCATCGCCATGCAATTTCCAGTGAGTGATGCAGCAGCGATTACGCTGGCCCATGAGTTTTACGGCGCACTGGCCGATCACTACCCGGTCGATGCGGCGCTGACCGAAGCGCGCGTCGCCTTGTTTGGGCAACAGAGCGTGATGGAATGGGGGGCGCCGGTGCTCTTTATGCGGACGCCGGACGGCAATTTATGGCAACCTGCAGGGGAGGCTTCGATGAGTAAACAAGAACAAACGCCACGCCAAATCGACACCGATGGCGGGGCTTATATCGCTGGCAATGTGCGCACCGGCGGTGACTTTATTGGGCGCGACAAAGTGGTCCACGGCGATGAAGTCAAGGGGGACAAGGTGTTGGGCGATAAAGTGCTGGGCGATAAAGTACAAGGCCACAAAGCCGGCGGCGATGTCATCGTTGCCACTGTCGGCGCCGGGGCCAAGAATGTGGCCATCGGCAAGCACATTCAGCAGACCATCAACGAACTGGGTGCGCCGACGCCCGATGATCGCCGGACGATTGAACAGCACTTTGAACGACTCGCTACGCTGCTCAACAATACCGCTTTGGATCCGCGCACAGCCGGTCGGGCAGAATCAAATTTAGAAACCCTCCAAGAAGAGCTGACCAAGACAGCAGCAGACGAGACGCCGAGCGCTAGCACCATCACTCGCATCGGCGACTGGCTGCTCGACAATGTGCCCCAACTGGCCCAGGCGGTGACGGAACTCTTTGGTCTGCCCGCCGTGGCCAAGGTGCTGGGCAAGGCGGGTGAGGTGGCCTTACAATGGTGGAAGAAGCGCTTTGGTTCATCGGTGTAGACGATGTAATATGACAGAAAATTCCCGGCCGCCAGACCCTAAAAACGAACTACCTTGGCTCCAACGCCAGTGGCAGCGTGTGCGCGATCTGTGGGCGCGCGACATTATCATTGGCCAGGTCGAAAAGGGCGCAACCAATGTTATCATCGGCAAGAATATCTTTCAGGTCAATGTTGCCGGGCGTAACATAACTCCCTATCTTCTCGTCATCATGATCGCCGCGCTGATCGGGGTTGGCTATCTCGTCTACCCACAGGTCGATCATCTGTGGAATCCGTGGCCCATGACCGGTGATTTTGATGTCGCCGTCGCCGATTTTGGGCTGTTGGATGCGCAAGGCCGGATGCATCACTCTGAATTTGGCGAGACCCTGAGCGCCTCGGTCTTTCACCAGTTGCAGGAGGCGTATCGCACGGTCAAACAAGAGGGCGGTTTTGATCTCAACGTCCTCATCTGGCATGACAGCCTGGGGCGCGCCGACCACAAAAATGTGCCGCTTGGCTACATCAAGGGCGCCACACCCGCCGCCAGAGCCGCCGCCGCCAAGGCACTGGCGCGTCGCATCAAAGCGGATATGATCATCTATGGCTACGTCACGGAGGAGACTGATCCGGAGAGCCTGGTGTTGGAGTTTTATTACGAGACGCAAGTACAGGCCGGCGAACCGGATGCGCTCTGGGGTAGTTACGAATTAGGCGCGCCCTTGACCGGCGAGACTTCCTATGCCGCCAATCCCGAAGTTGCCAAGCGCACATTGGTTGGGCGCCTCGCGCCCCGGATGCGTGCGCTGTTCCGCATTACCCAAGGCTTGGCCGAACTGCTGGCGAATCAGCCTGAACGCGCCGTGGCGATCTTACAGGCAACGGCCGAGGATCTGCAAGATGATTGGCCGGCCACCGACGGCAAGGAGATCCTCTATTACTTTCTGGGCAGCGCCGCCGCCGTTGCCCGCGACTATCCGACGGCCATCGGCGCCCTGGATGAGGCGCTGCGGCTGAAGGCAGATTATGTGCCGGCGCTTATCGCCCTGGGTGGGGTCTATTTTGATCGGGCGCAACTCTTTCAATACCGCTCTTATGAACCGCCGCCGGAGCAGGCAAGTTGTGTCTCACGCAAAAATGTGGAAGCTTCGGATCCGACCCAAGAGTCCGCCATGGCCGGGACACAACAGGCGATTGCGCTTCTGGAGCGGGCCGTGACGCTGGCGCCAACCTCGTTCTGGCCGCCGCTCGCCGACCGCGCCCGGTTAAATCTAGGGTTCGCTTACCGCCAACTGGGCCTCTGGCATTTCAACCAGGGCAACTTGACGTCTGCCGAAGCGGACCTGACCCAAGCTGATGAGATCCTTCAGGCCGCGCTAACCGGCTTCCCACCGGAGGAACAGCCTGTGTATTATGCTTGGACGCAGGTTGGCCTGGGTACAGTAGACCGGCTACGTGCGCATCTCGCGCTACAACAGGCACAGAATGAGACGGCGCCGGATCAACAAAAAGTACGGCGCACCAGCGCCGTTCGTTGGTTAGAAACAGCCATTGCGCATTATCAACAGTGCATCGACTTGAAGGAACAGGTGGCCGGCAACCCGGTTTTTCAAAAACGGGTGCTTACCTGTAGTTGTATTCCCTTTCAGGAAGAGGCGCAACAGGTGTTATCCACCACACTGGAGGCGACCAAATGAAGCTGATTCGTCCGCTCTGGAAACCGATTGCCGTGGCCCTCGGCTTTGTTGCCGTGGCCTTCCTGCCGTTGGCCTGGGGGGCAACCGGCGCCAATGCCCAGGCGATCCAAACCCTCGCCGCCGGCACAACGATGACCGGCACCATTACCAGCCGCCTTGGCGATCGCTGGCTCTTTACCGCTTGCGCCGGCGATGTAGTGACGGTGACGATGGCGAGTATAGCCTTCAACCCTTATCTGGAACTGTTTGGCGCCGCGGGTGAGGACCCGCTTGCCGCAAGCGAGCCGGCGGCGGATGGTGCTACGCTTGCCGGGATTGAGTTGGCCGCTTCCGGGGTCTATACGCTCTGGGTCGGCGGCGAGCGGCGCAGTGATCGCGGGATCTATTCACTCACCTTGACCACGGTGGTGACACCTGTAACGGAAACCGTTGATGGCTGGTTGGCCTATGGCGCGACCGTCACCGGCACGGTCCGCAATCGTGCCGGGGCGCTCTGGGCCTTTCGTGGGTGCGCCGGTGATCAGATTACCGCCACCATGAGCAGTAGCGCCTTTACACCCTATCTGGAGCTGTCGATCGATGGCGCCGATGAACCGCTGCTTATAGCGGAGGCCGGTACGGAGAACCAAGCCCAACTGACAGGTGTTACCCTGACCGAGACGCATACCTACCTCCTGCTGACAACCGGCGCCAACCGCAGCGACCGGGGCGGCTATACCCTTACCTTGACCGGCAACGGTATTATGGCGGCGCCACCGATTACACCAGTGGCGGCCATTGCAAGTGTAACGCCAACCCCAACCGCGCTGCCGGTCCCAACCGCCACCGCGACCCCTAGCGCCACCCCGACCCCAACCACAGCGCCGGCGCTCTGCACGGTGCGGATGGAGGGCTTAAACCTGCGCAGCGGCCCCGGCACGATCTATGAACCGCCCATCGGCGCCCTGTCCGCCGGTGCAACGCTGCGCATGGTGGCGCGCAACGGCAACAACAGTTGGGTGCAAGTGGAGGTCATACCCGGCGGTCAGGTTGGTTGGGTCGCCGCCGGCGCCCAGTACATCCAGTGTAGCAGCCCGATTTCCTTGCTGCCGTTGGGGGTGATTCCGCCCACGCCGACGCCCCACCCAACCCCAACGCTCACGCCGCCACCGCTAGCTGTGCTGCCGGGCGGCTTCCCTGGCGGCGGTTTTGCCGGCGCCATTTTTACCAGCGCACGTGACAGCCGGTACGATGAGAATGAGGACAAGAGCATCTTTACGAGTCAGATCGATCTGCGGCTTGAGGTCTACCGCACGCCCAACAATCAACGGATTGATCATGTGCTCTTCACCTTCGGCGATGAAAATTTTGCAGTTGTCCATGAGCAACGCGAGAATGACTACGCCTACTGTTCCTTTGGCGGCGGCGTGCCCAATTGCAATGTCCTGGCCCTGCGCCCCGGTGTCACTTGGCCGAGTACGGGGCTGCCGATTGTCGCCGGCACTTATGACGTCGAAATCGGAATCTTCCTGGCGGGGGATGAAGAGGACAACCCCTCCGGCAGCGTTTTCCGCACGATTGAAATTGCGACGCCGGGGTTGGGGGGCAGCGGCGGCGGGACGACAGGCTTCACCGGCAATTGGTATACCAACTTCGCTGATATGACCTTGCAACAAAACGGCGACACAGTCAGCGGCAGCTATCAACGCTACGGCCGCAATGAAGCCTTGGCGCTCAACGGCACCGTCAGCGGACGCACGCTGACGGGCTACTTTGGCGACAATCCGGCCGATCAAGTGACCTTTACCCTCAGTGAGGATGGCAACTACTTGGATGGCGCCTGGCTCTATCGGGCCGATGGGCAATGGCGGCAGTGGTGCGGCGTGCGGGTGGGACTGGGGGCGCTGCCTGATGGCTGCGGCTTTAGCGGCGACTGGTTTACGATCAGTGATTACACCCCGGCCAGCCCGCCGACCGCGCGTCTACAGCAGATCGGGCCACGGGTGACGGGTACGTTCTTTAATGGAACCAGCACAGGAACACTGGAAGGGGAACTGGGCCAAGCCGGGCCGGATCCCCATCATAGTCTCAGCGGTGTCTACAGCGTCAACGGCAATCGTGGCGCTTTCCGCTGGGATCTGCTCGACTTTAACAGCAACCAGTTTGCCGGCTGTTGGGCCAACAATGAGGGCGCCCATGAGTGGTGTGGTTGGCGGGCCGGCGGGACACAACCGGCGCAATGCTTGCCAACAAGTTCGTGCCCGTAGTCTAACACCGAGTAATTTCAAAGGGCGCCTGACAATAGAGCCTTCCTATGGCTCTGACCAAAGGTCTACAGGTCAATGTTAGGCGCCCTTTGCTCTTGTCTTACGCCAGTCAACCATTTCTTATGCTAAGCGCTCTTCTTGACGAAGCGCTTCGAGACGCTGGTTAAACTGATCAATCAGGGAGGTTGATCCGCTATTCGTAATACCTGTCAACTCCCAACAACAGACGCTCTTTCAACATCTGGCGTCTCCACCTTCTCCGCCGTTGCATAAACACCCCACCCCTCCCCATACGCCTGATAGGCCGGGTGCCGATTGAGCACTACCAAACTCTGGCGCGTGCGCGTCATGGCGACATAGAGGAGATAGGGACTTTGCGCCTCCCAAAAGCTGTCATCTTCCGGTGTTAGCAGAATGACGTGATTGAGTTCCCAACCTTTGAAGCTGTGGATGGTGCTGACCTTTAGACGGAGATCGCCGTCGGCAAAGGTGCGTTTGCGATAGCGCTCTCGTTTGCGCCCCACGCCGCCGTCATCCTCGGCCAGGACGTGATTGACCGCCAGATTTTGCTTGGCAAATTGGCGCACCAACGCCCAGCCATCGCGTTGATTGGGCGTCAGAATCACAATATCCGCCGGTTTTACGCCATGCTCCTTGATTAACTTATGTACAGTGGTCGCCGCCAGCGCGTAAGCATGCGCCGGTGACGCCACATTGTGCCAGAGTAGGGGAAGGGGCTGTGTCCCCGGCACGGTGGTTGCACTGACCGATGTTGCTTCGATGGCTACAGGCGTTGCCGTCGGCGGCAGAAATTGTTCGGCAAAGCGATTGGCTTCTTTGGCAATCACTGCCGGTAGCCGGTAGCTCTGTTTCAGTTCGCGCCAGCGGCCACGAAACTTGGTGTTGCTCATCTTTTCCAACCAGCTATCATCGCGCAGATAGACATTCTGCCGGCGGTCAGCAACAAAGAGCAACTCATCGTTGGCGGTCAGGAAATGACAAAGCGTGTCATAGTAGGTGCGCGGGAAGTCTTGCCCTTCGTCGATCAGAATGGCATCATAGCGCCGTTCTTTCTCGTTGTGACCGGCCTGGATCAATTCCGTCACCAATTCGGGGGTCATCTCATCAAGCAGTTGTTGGGGGCGCCGGCTGCCGATCAGCGGCCATTCGATGCTATTCTCCATCAAGAAGTTTTTGCAGAAGCCGTGGAAGTGGTGAAATTCAATGTTGCGCCAGGGGAAGTTGACAGCGGTTTGATTGACCAGACGACGAATATATTGCCACAAGGTGATATTAAAGGTGACAACCAACACCCGTTTCCCGGCAGCGGCCAGGTTAGCAGCCCGTTGGGCAATGACCAACGTTTTACCGCTGCCGGCAACGCCATGCAATCGTTGATGCTGCTCCGGCGCCGGTAGGACATGACGCCGCTGTTCTTCCGTCAACACCAGTGCTGATTCTGCCACTGCCAGGTGGTTGGGCGGCGCCAGCCAAAAGCGTAGCGCGGCCAACCAGTCAACTGGCAGCGGTGCGGGATTGGGGCGAAGCGGCATGGGCAGACAGAGCGAGAGATCGCCACTCTCCAACGCATCGCGACCGAAGACCAGACCCCGGCCCGGCGCCAGTGGGCAAAAGGAGCGGGCGGCATTGGTGTTGACCAGCGGGAAATAGACTGCCACACGAAAGGCCGACAAGGTGCGCCGATCGCGCTTGACGCTTTCGCCGATAAACGGTGCATAGAGATTGAGTAGATTTTCAACATAATGTTCGGCTCGGCGCACGGGATTTAAAACTGCGCGCGTCTTTTGGTCGCTCCGTTGCGTATAGCGTTGATAGCGGCCCAGTTGTTCACGGCGGTAGTGACGCAAATCCCACGGGTGAACATCAAAGAGGGTGAGGCCGGCATTGGGGTGAAGCACAGCTAGGGTCGGATAGTCGCCATTCAGGAACGGGTGTTCGTAGATCTCCCACGGCGCGGGCAGGGCTTCACGTAGAAAGCGGGCCAAGAACGGCACGTCATCGCCAGTGGGCGGTGGCGCTTGGCGGATAGCTGGCTCAGGAAGGACACGGTTCACGATGGTTGGCTCCTATTACGACAACAGTATGGATAAAGGATTGATCATCAGTAGACTGCAACACATAGCCGGGTGACAAGCGACTAATAAACTACGCGACCAAGCGACGGCGGACTACGGATCATCGTATGGATAACAAAATGGCTACGATTGAACAACGTAAAGGATACGTTATGAAAAAGCATGGTCAATGTGCAGCTATTATTGCATGGGGTATGTCAGGTGTCAATGCGATGAACAATTTAACTCTCTCGCTCCTTTGACGTAATTTATTCACCTGAATATGATTAGATCATACTAGACTGCGGAATTTGTTGCAGTTCCCCTGGCGCTGGGCTGAGCCATTGGTGGTAGACGCGTCAAGCCATCGGTGGAGCGCCGCTTTGTCGCCCATTGGCAATTTTTCTTTTGCGTAGAAGGGATTGAAAAATCAGTTGTGGTATACTGCTCAGGTTTTGGTTTCAGAAACAGGTTCTTCGGGAATTCAAGTTACTGTTTGGTTGATTGGTTTGGCGAAAACTAATCAACCGACTATAGATGGTTAGAGAATGTTTCGGCAGTCGGGGCAAGCCCTTGCGGTTCCCCCACGGTTTGCCGGTGTGTCGGGGGAACCGCAAGGGCTTGCCCCGACAGACACGGCTCTTTTTCTGAACGTCTATAACCCAAATCCGGTTGGACCCAGAGTTATGCAAGAAAGTAAGTTGAGGAAACTATGTTCAGCCTGAATAGTCGTGAAGGGTCATCACTCCTGCTCCAACGCAAATTTTCGTTTGTTTGGGCTGATGTAACGTCTTTATCCAAAGCATGGTCGCTCTTTTTTATCGCCACCATGCTGGTTCTGTCCTTGCAGGCAGCCGGGATCTTTCAGCGCCCGTTTGAAACCAAGGTGGCTTTTCTCTATGTCTATTATTACAGTTCCTCGGCGGAGGATCTGGAAAGCGCGCTCTGGTGGGCACCCTGGCCGAACAATCTGGTGGGGCGCCTGGGTTGGTATCGGCAAGGCTTGCACGAAGTCACCCACTATCGCACTTATATCCAATCGTTGGCAACGCAGGAAGCGCCGGCGATTTTAATTGCCGCTGCCATTGCCAATCAGGGGAACAGCCCGCAACGCCCCTTTGGCTGGGATGGGTTTGAACGTCTGCAAGCCTGGCTGGGTGCGCGCTTTGATTGGCAATTGAGGCAATGGGAGTGGGCCAGACGCCAATGGAATGATTTCTTTGAAGCGCCCAGCGTCGGCATCGGTCAGATCCAACCGGAGGAAGCGCGGCGTCTGGTCGCCTATGCCGGTGACCGGATCAACCTCTTTAGTGATCCCGTCAGTATTGGACTGATGCAAGCCAAACTGCAAAACGCCCACCAGATGTTTGCGCAGTTGGAGTTGAATCAAACTGAACTCTTTGCCTTGCTGGCCTTGAGCAATAATGACAGCAGCGATGGCGCCGGCATTTTGGCGCTTTTTCAGCGCTTCAATTCCGATCTGAGCGAATTACTCAGTTATGACCAGACCAGCCGCATCCAGTTGGCGCGCATGATGACCTACCTGGATTACTTACACCGCGAAGAATGCTGGGAATTGCCCAATGGCGTCAACACCGATTATCTGTGGTGGCTCATTCACAACGCACGCCCAATGCCGTAATCACTAGATCCGCCCACAGCGTTGTTATTACATGATCGGCTGAAAGAAGAGTTACAGTCCATGCACCTCAAAAACCGATCTTGTTTTAATCTTTGTATGTAACTACCAAGCCACCCCTCCCGCGCCTAGAAGCGGTGGCCTACCAGGCGCGCTCCCCTGCTAAGGGAGGGAACCGTGGTGCGCTCGACCGTTCCCTCCCTTAGCAGGGGAGGGTGTCGATGCCGGCAAGACCACACTGACCGAGCGCATCCTCTTTGAAACCAAGGTTATCACCAAAATTGGCCGTGTCGATCAAGGATCTCCATTTTGTGGCGCAGCAGATGGAAGCGCGCATCGAAGCGCAACCGCCGGAACAGAACCATGAATTGTATCACGCCCTGACCGAACTGGCCGAAGAAGATCCGCTGATCAACGTTAGTCGCGACACCTTCCATCATGAGATCTAGATGACCGGTGACGAATTCATGGCGCGCTGGCTCTACCTGCAATCATTGCCGGCGCTGCCGCAGGGTGGCGTGAAGTGAGGGGCGACGAAGGGTGAACAACGACAGCCGGCTTGGAACGCCGCCCTATGACAACGCAAGCAGTAGCAACCCCCATTGGTGACAAAGCTGGCTTATGCAAGCAGATGGGGCGCTGGCAACGCGACCAGGGACATTTTGTCCCTAAAAACTGGTGACACCCCGCCTCTACCACCAGGACGCCGCTTCTGGTACGATTGAGCTATCGATAGTCAATCCGATGCAAGCAATCAAAGACAGAGGAGGTCAACTTATGAACGATAGACAACGGGTGCAGATGGCAGGGCGCGCTTATGCCATAGGGGGCGGGTTGTGGTTTGCGCTGGCTGTTGGCAGCGCCATCACGTTCGGCGGTGATCCGCCCGGTACAGCGGCGGCCTTTACGCCAATCCAGGTAACGTGGATCATCGCTCAACTGTTGCTGCTCTATGGGTTCTTTGGCATCCGTTGGGGTGGCGGCTTGGGGCGTGGTCGCTTTGGCGCAATTGCCTTTGGCCTCGGCGTGATCGGCCATCTGCTCTTTATTGCTGCTGAGAGCCATTCGCTGTTGCAAAGAGCAACCTCTGATCTGTTGCCGCTGGCCGCCATCGTCTCGGCGCTGGGCATTCTATTGACCGGCATTGCCGTGCTGCGGGCCAAAGCGTGGCAAGGGTGGACACGCTGGATGCCCTTGCTAACGGGTCTCTATCCCTGGCTGGGCATGTTCCCCTTCATTGTGATCGCCGATGAACCGAACCTCTATGCGATTGGCGGCTGGGGCTTGCTACGGCTGGCGCTGGGGCTAGCTATCCGCAGGCAGGGCGCTGGAGAGTCGGCACCGATGTCGGCACCGGTTGGAACGCTACTCCAACGCAGTGTATAATCAGCAGACCGCAATCACAAACCAGGTTTCTGCCAGAAACCTGGTTTGTTGTGAGACAGTCACTTGCCGGGTGACTGTCACCGGTAGAACAGGTCAGCCGAGGCCCAGGATATGACAACCAGCGATGTGGAGACAAGCCGCCAGACCAGCGCCGCAACCCCGCCGCCGGTCAGCCCGCGCCGTTGGTCTGGCGCCGCCTGGGCCATTTTGTTGATCGGCGTGACGATCCTGGCTGGGAGCATCGCCCAGAGCCTCTATCGCCTCACACTGCCAACGGACGGTTGGCGCTGGATCAGCGGGGCGGTTGGCACAGCGTTGGAAGACACCATCACCTACGAGACCAACCGCATCGGGCAACCATCGCCCATCCAGCCGGGGGATTTTGTGCTGGCGGTTGCGGGCCACCCCTATGCTGAGTTGATGGCGGGCGCGTTGCAAGGCGAGTCGCCCTTCCTGGGGCAGTGGCAAGCCGGCACCACCGTGCAATATCTTGTGCAGCGCGGTGATGCGGCCGTTACGCTGGCCGTGCCGCTCTACCACTGGCAGGTTGGACAGATTGTGGGCATGGTGTTGGGCGATGTTTCGACCTATGTCACCCTCCTCAGCGCCGCCGTTGGTCTGTTTGTCTTTCTCAAACGTCCGCTTGATGCGGCGGCGCGCGTCTTATTCTTGCTCAACACTTTCTTCCTGGCGATTTACGTCAGCGAGATTGTCTATTGGGGCTTGCCGGAGATCGTCCACCCGCCGCTCTTGCTCGTGGCGCAGTTCTTTAGCAACTGGATCTTTGGGGTGCTGATTGCGCCGACAGCACTCCTGTTGGCGTTGACCTTTCCCCTGCCCAAGCTGTTTCTCGTGCGCTGGCCGCTGCTGGTCATCGCCGCCGTCTATGGCATCCTCCCCCTGCTCTTGTTGAGCGCCGGTCCCCAACCAGTTCTGGGCTGGGGCTGGAGCGCCGCCTGTGGCTTCCTGAGCCTGCTCAGTGTCGGCCACACCTTGTGGGCGGTGCATGACCCGGTGAGCCGCGCCCAGTTGCGCTGGGCCGGGTTGGGCTTCGCGACCCTGGCTTTCTCGATTCTGCTGGAGGCGACCAATGGTTTTGGCCTTTATCCGCCGGCGCTTCAGCAACTGATTCCGCTGCTGTCGCCTCTGCTGCAACTGGCCTTTCCCGTGGCGCTGGCGGTGGCGATTTTGCGCTATCGGCTCTTTGATATTGACCTGATCATCAGCCGGGCGCTGGTCTATGGTGCGCTCACCCTCTGCGTCGTCGCGCTCTACATTGGGTTGGTGGTTTATTTGGGGCGGCTCTTGCGCAGTGAAGATAACCTGCTCGCCTCGTTGATCGCCACCGGGGTGGTTGCGGTGATCTTTCAACCGTTGCGGCTGTGGTTGCAGCGGGCCGTGGACCGGCTCCTCTTTGGGCAGCGCAATGAGCCGTATCAGGTGATTGCCACGTTGAGTCGCCAACTCGAAAGTGCGCTGGCCCCCAACGCTGTCTTCACGGCCATTGTGGCGACCATCGGCCAAAGTTTGAAGTTACCGTATGTGGCGATCCTGACCGCCGATGAAACCCAACTGCAAGCGCTCTACCCTCACCCGACGGTTGCGCCGCCCCGTGGTCAGCTCTTACGTCTGCCGCTCCATTACCAACAGCAGGCGGTGGGTGTTTTACTGGTCGCGCCCCGGCCCGGCGAAGCGCACTTTACCGCCGCCGATCAGCGGCTGTTGAGCGACCTGGCGCGGCAAACGGGTATTGCCCTCTATGCGGCGCAACTCACCGCTGATGTACAGCGGGCGCGCCAACGGCTGGTGTTCGCCCGTGAGGAAGAGCGGCGGCGACTCCGGCGCGATCTCCATGATGGTCTCGGCCCCCAACTCGCCGGCCAAAGCTTGACGCTGGATGTGATCGCCAGGCTGCTGCGCCAAGACCCTGACCAGGCTGTCACCCTGCTCCACGCCGTGCGCGAGCAAGTGCAACAGGCGGTGAGCGATATTCGCAATCTGATCTATGGCCTGCGCCCGCCGGTGTTGGATGATCTTGGGTTGAATGGCGCGCTGCAAGAATTTACCGATCGCGTGCGTCAGCAGCAGGGCGCGCTCCAATTCGTCTTGCATCTGCCGCCGCTCCCCACGCCGTTGCCGGCGGCGTTGGATGTGGCGGTCTATCGCATTGTGCAGGAAGCGGTAAACAATGTGGTGCGTCATGCCCAGGCCACGCTGTGCGAAGTGCGACTCGATCAGCATGATGCCAGGGAGCATGGACAGGAGAATGGGAAGCAGCCGCCCCACCTGCTCCTCACTGTGCTGGATAATGGCATCGGTCTGGCGTCGGGTCGCCTTTCGGGGGTTGGCTTGCAGTCGATGCGTGAACGGTGCGAAGAACTGGGCGGTCAACTCTTCATTGAGAATGGCGTCAACGGTGGTACATGTATTCGTGCTGTGCTGCCGCTGGTTGATACAGAGCTAGATTCAACTGGGAGAGACGCAACCGGGACCGATACAACAAGGGCGGATTTATGAGCATCAAAATCTTGATTGTTGACGATCATCCTGTCTTTCGCTTTGGTCTGCGCGCCTTGATTGGGGCGGAACCGGATATGGCGATTGTCGGGGAAGCGACCAACGGGGCTGAGGCATTAGCCATTGCCGCCAACCAGTCGCTGGATCTGGTGCTGATGGACATTAAGCTGCCAGATATGAATGGGCTGGATGTGACCCGCCAACTGCTGGCGCAGCAACCACAGGCGCGTGTGCTGGTGATCTCGATGCTTGATGACGCCACCGTTTTTAATGCCTTGCAGGCCGGCGCGTGTGGCTATCTGTTGAAAGGCGCGGGCGGGGAGGAGACAATCCGCGCCATGCGTGCTGCGGCCAGCGGTGAGGCCATCTTCAGCCCAGCTATCGCCCAGCGTATTCTGCACCATTTCAGCAGACCGTCGTCCGCCCGTCCGTTCCCCGAATTGACCGAGCGTGAGCGCGAGATCCTGACCCTCCTCGTACAAGGGTTGACCAACCCGGCGATTGCCGAACGGTTGTCCCTTAGCGCCAAAACGGTGCGTAACCGGGTCAGCGACATCTTTAGCAAACTCCACGTCAGTGACCGCACCGAGGCGATCAACAAAGCGCGTGGGGCAGGCGTCGGCTGATGGCCCCAAAGCCGGCGCGATCTTCGCTTGGAACGCCGCCTCATAACGACAGTGATTCGCCTCCCCACGGGACAACGCTGATTCAGCCGGGGCGTTGGTCTGGCGGCGTGGCGGCTTGTGTTGTCAACGTTGCCAGGCGCGCTTCGACTTGGGCGGCAAATTCGGCCAGCGACCCGGTCAATAAAGCCTGGTCGGTCAACAATTCCACTTGTGCTAAGGGAAAACGCTGCAAGGCTGTCATCAATGACGGCGTTACTTCGCCAAAGCGATGACGCAGCAATTTGAGGAGTTGCCGTTGCGCAACTTCCAGCCCTTCCTTGCGTCCTTCTTCGCGTCCTTCTTCGCGTCCTTCTTCGCGCCCCTCTTCATGCCCTGCTTTGAGCCCCGCTTTGTGCCCCTTATCAAATCCTTCCTCAATGGCCAATTGTTCGAGACTGGTAAGGTAATGCATCTGTTTTGCCTCCTCGTACAGAATCACTTCTTGTTTCAACTCCCGCCCCAGGTCTTTGGGTAGTTGCATCATCCAATCGATAAAGCGATAGAGATTGATAATGTCCTGCGGCAGGTAGCCCCGTTCATACAAACGGCGGATCAACCAGAACTTCCACTGTTTACGCGCCTGTTCATCGTCTTTGGTTTCCAACGTCTTCAAGTGCGCCATCACCACCGTCGCAAAGGGGTTGTCGCTCGCGTCCAACTCTGCCCAGCGGTCAGCATAGTCGAGTAACTTGACAATCGGAAACTTGAAGGTGACTTCGCTCTGCCACAGTTCCTCGTGATAATGGTCGGGTCGCCAGTGTGGATCGGTATCACACAGGATTGCAACGCTGGAAACGTCCACTCCGTACTTGTCGGTACAGCGGTAGCGGTAGATGTACATGCGCCGAGGAAACAGCCCATCCGGCTGGCCCTGTACTTCCAGGTGTGAGTAGACCCAGCGTCGATCACCATTCTTGCGATAGACCTGCACCAACTTGTCCACATAGCGCCGCCCTTCCATGCTATCGGGCGCGAGTTCCTGCAACTCTTTATCCAAAAAGGTAAAGCCTTTGCTCCAATCGATGTCATCGTTGATCCACGGAAAAAAGAACGCTATACATTCCGGGTAGTAGGGTTCGAGAATCTCCTTCCACGGTGAATCAAAATCGTCACGCCCCTGGCTCATGCCTGCCTCCGCTCTCAGATTGGGTGGATAATATCTCCCATTATCGCAGAAAAGCGCCAAAAAGTCTAGCAGATTGTCAATAGAAAAATTCCCATTACAGATAGGTCATTCTTCCCGCCCTGGTTGGGACGCCGCCCCATGATGGTGGGACGCCTGTCGCGCTACACTACGATAGCAATCCTGTTCGATTGCAAGTCAAGACCCCCAACTTGAGTCAAAAGGAGACTATCGAATGAAAGAACAGTCACAAGCAACGCATTATCCAACGCATTGGTGGTCAGCGCTCACGGCGCTCCTGCTGGTGATCGCGCTGGTAGCGCTGACCGCTTGTCAGCCAATCCAGCCACCCGCGGCCAGCACCGAAGCCGACGCGGCCACGATTCCTGAAGTGACCATTGCAGTCAACGAACAGGTGATGGCCTACTTGCCGCTTGTGTGAGAAACGGCTAGTACAAGGGTAGACCCTACAGATTTTGGGTTGCGCGCCGAGCCTTTTTGACTAACCGCACAATCTCGTCATCGGCGAGGGTTTGTCCAGGAAGATTAGCGGCGATTGCCTTTTGCACCGCTTCTTGAGTTGCTGACCATGTTTGAGGACGACGACTCGGTCTTTAGCGCTATGCGCGCCGGCGCGCGGGGCTATCTGCTCAAGGGGGCGCTCAAGGCGGAGGTGCTTCATGCCGTGCGCGGGGTGGCGGCGGGCGGGGCGATCTTTGGTTCCGGGCTGGCGCGGCGCATGATGAACTTTTTTGCTGCCAGCAAACCGAGCAGCCCCGCCGATAGTCTACCCGAACTGACCGAGCGCGAAGTCGAAATCCTCGAACTCCTCACCCACCACCTCACCAATCAGGAGATCGCCGACCGGCTGGCGATCAGCCTGAAGACGGCGCGCAATCACGTTTCTAACATCCTCAACAAGCTGCAAGTGGCGGATCGAGCGGCAGCGATTGTGCGGGCGCGTGAAGCGGGGTTACGATAAACCATTGTGCCAAATGCGCGAACCGGCACTGAATTTGCCCATCATTCCGTGCTTCGACTGTTGAAATGTAAGGGGTGGCTGGTTATTTTCGACTAGTTATCGTAGTAGCCTGCGGTAGGCAGTTTCAGCGGTGCGTGAGGGAATCATAGAGTAAAGCGCGATGGGGTGAGAAGTGAGGGTAGCAATGCCGACCAGAAAAAGATCCCCGGGGGCTGGAATCTTTGTTTCTGTGATCATGAGTTTGCTCAGCTTACATGTATTGCGGTTGACCAGCCTGGCTGCGGCCCTGGATGAAGTTCAGGTAGGTGGCGGCGTCCTTGCGGCTGCGCAGGTTGAGCTTCTTCAGCACATTGTGGACATGGTTCTTCACCGTGCCGACGCCGATGATCAGATTGTCGGCGATCATCTGGTTAGAATAGCCTTCGGCCAGGAATTTCAAGATTTCGCACTCGCGCTCAGTCAGATTGGCGTAGAGCGTTGATTTGGGTTCAAAACGAGCAGTCAGGCGGCTCAATTTGTTGAGATGCAACATCATGGCGGCGGTGATGGTCGGTGAGACCAACGGCTTGCCCTTGCAGACGGCTTCGATGTGCTTGGGCCACTGTTGCACACCATCCTGCGCCAGCGCATAGCCGGCAGCGCCGGCGGCAATATAGTTCAAAA
The DNA here is from genome assembly GCA_021405325.1 of Caldilinea sp. CFX5. The sequence goes on from QWII01000088.1 coordinate 20,627, forward strand.
TCTGCTGTGGATCATTGGGGAGACCGGTGACGATCACTTTGGCCGGCACAGCTTGCTGACGTAGACGCTTGATCAACTTGAGCGCCCCCTGCTCCGGCAGCGTGACGGAAACAAGAATGACATCACAATTATCCGGGCTAACACGCGCCAGCCCTTCATTGATCGAATTCATGAGATTGATCACCCGCATATCGGCTTCTTTGTTCAAAACGCTGGCGGCTTGACTGGCGAGGGCCTGATTTTCATGAATGATGAAAATTCTTGTGCGGTTCATAAATCTCTCTTCTCCTGGTTAGTAAGGTCGGTTTAGCATGGTAGGGGGTGCGAATCACGTTGGTGGAATCACGTTGGTGATGGTAGGATACTCGATTCGCCCATACCGTAACACGACCCTTGCGCCAGTCTTTGTTGCCGCACAAGGTAAGATGGCACCTGTCGCAACCGACAGGGTGTGAAAAAAGGCACAACTGCGCGCCGTTGCTCCCGGCGGGTCCATGACCCGCCGGGAGCAACGGCGACAAGCTACTTCTTGCCGCGCTTAATCGCCCAGCTAATCGCTTCAGCGCGTGAGCTGACGCCTAATTTGTCGTAGATATTGGTGAGGTGAAAGCGCACTGTGCGCTCGCTGAGGCTTAATTCGGTGGCGATGCGGTTGTTGGTCCAGCCATCGGCGACCAGGTTGAGAACTTCCTCTTCCCGTTCGGTCAGGTCAATCAGATCGCGTTGCTTTTTGCGCGTGAGCGTTGCCATGCGCGCGGCCACGCGGCGGCTCAACCAGCCCTCTTCGCCATTAGCCACGCCGTGGATGGCATCGATAATCGTATCGAGCGCCTCTTCCTTGGTCAGGTAGCCGGCAGCACCATTGGCCAGGAGGTTCATAATATACACTTCATCGTCGTGGGCGCTCAGGGCCAGCACACGCACCGGCAACCCCGCCGCCTCCACCTCTTGCGCCACTTCGACGCCGCTCTTGCCCGGCATCTCCATGTCCAGGAGCAACACATCGGGCTTGAGCCGCTTGATCAACCCCACCGCATCATCTCCGCGCTCCGCCTCGCCCACCACATCAATATCCCCGGACTGTTCCAGCAACATGCGAATCCCGGAGCGGACAATGGGATGATCGTCAATCATCAAGACACGAACTTTTTTCATCTTCCATCTTTCGTTTGAGCCTTAGACACGAGACAGGAGACACGAGACAAGGAGATACGAAAATCGTCAATTCTCCTGTCTCCTGTCTCCTACTCCGGCGGCGGGCGATTGGCCGTAACCAGGATCAACGTCCCCGCGCCGGGGGCTGACGTAACTTCGAGTCGGCCGCCGATGGCTTCGGCGCGCTCAATCGCATCCAATAAGCCGATGCGGCCTTCGCGCGCAAAGTCGATCCAGTGGTGCGGCGGTGTAAAGCCGAGGCCGTCATCAATGACCTTTAATTGTACCTGCTCTGTGGTCAGGCGCAAACTGACGCGCACGTTGGTGGCTTGGGCGTGGCGGGCGACATTATCGAGCGCCTGCTGGAAGATGCGGTAGAAGGCGAGGCGCATTCGTTCCGCGAGGAGCTGTTCGTCGGCGTCCAGATCCAGCATCAAATTGAGATGCGGGAACTGGGTTTGAAAGCGGCGGGCATGGGCGCGAATGGCCTTTTCCAGACCAAAGGGGCCTAAGGCCGGCGGGCGCAGATCAACACAGAAGGCGCGCACCGATTCAATCACCGTTTGCAGGCCACCCTGGACAAAGGTTAATTGTTTTTTTGCCGCTTCATCGGTTAAACCGCCAAGGAGGACGCCCAGGTGAAAGCGGAGACCGATGAGATCCTGAAGCGGTCCTTCGTGTAAGCGTTGAGCCAGCCGCAAGCGTTCGGCTTCGCGGCTATCGGTTAAGCGTTGACGGGTTTCGGTGGCTTCGGCACGGATCTGTTTTTGTTGTAGGGCATAACGGATGGTGCGTTCAAGGAGGGCGGCGGTCAGTTCGCCTTTGATCAGATAATCGACAGCGCCGGCCTGCATCGCTTCGAGGTCAATGGTGCGGTTATCCTGGCTGGTCAGCAGAATCACCGGGCCTTGGCACCCTTGCGCCAAGCTGGTGCGCAGCAGTTCCAGGCCATCTTCCGCGCCGATCTGCTCATTCAGCAGGTAGATGTCATGCTGATTGCGCTTCATGACGGCGAGCGCCGCCTCAGCAGTTGTCACCCACTGGAGATCGAGCGGAGAAAGGCACCAACTGCGCAGCAATTCTCTCGTTAGGAGAAACTCTTCTTCATCACCCTCCACCAGTAGGATGCGTAACAGGTTGCTCATAAAACGTTAAGACTCAACTTGCGTTTTGATCGGTAGCAGGCTCAAGGAAAGAAATTCGTTCTCTTCATGCTGTCTGAGCAAGGAGAGATAGAGGGCAGCATCTTTCCGGCTGCTAACATTCAACTTGTCAAAAATACTGTGAATATGATTTTTGACGGTGCCGACTTCGATGACCAACTGCGCGGCAATCTCCTGGTTGGTCAAGCCTTGGGCAATCAAGTTCAAGATTTCGCGTTCGCGTTCGGTCAACTCATCGTACTGTGCCGGCACGACGCCCACATCTTCGAGAATTTCCGATAGATTGGCAATGCGATCCATCAGCGCCGCCACCACCTCCGGTGCGACAAACGCCTCCTGATTAAAGGTGGCGCGAATGCGCAGGCGTAGCTCGTCGAGCGAATCCTGCAAGAGGGTATAGCCGGAAGCGCCGGCCTCAATGTACCGCATAATCACCGCTTCGCTGTCGGCCAGCCCCAGTACAATCACCCGCAGATTGGGGTAAGCGGTTTTGACTTCTTCAATCAGTTGTAGGGCGCTCTCTTCATAAAGATGGGCATTGACCAACAGGAGATCGCTCGCGGCCGTCGCCAGTTCTTGTTGCGCTTCCTGGGCGTTATGCACCAACGCCACCACCGTCATATCCGGCTCTTTATTCAACACCAAGGCCAGCGCTTCACCGGCCAGGTGAATTTTGTCAACAACAATAATACGAATCATCGGCGTTTGATATAGTTTCTCCTGATATACGTTCTCTGAGAAATGCACTTGCGCCTGTGATTGTATCATAATTTACCGCTAAAAAGGTAACTGGGCAGCCCGTTTCCGCTCCCGACGACTCACGGACTCGCCGGGAGCGGAAGTTGTTTCGAGACGCTTACGAAGCACGAGTAGCCGAATGATAGAGTAACTGATTATAGTGTAACTGTTTGTTGTTTCTATTCTATTTTCTACCACTCGCTATTCTATTCATCTGGATATAAGTTGAGGGTACATGTGGAGATATACGCTGATCAAAAAGTTTATGTAGGCATGATCCGACGAATCGTCGCGAGCAGGGATTGGGGCGCCTGTTCTTTGACAATGTAGTCGGTAGCGCCGGCGGCCAAGATTTCTTCGATAAAGGTCTCCTCTTTATGCCCGGAGATTACAATCGTCGCCAGCGTAGGATGCTCTTTACGGAGATGCTGCACAAACTCCAGTCCATTCATTCCCGGCAGAGAAAAATCAACCAGCACAATATCCGGGGCGACATGCGGAATTTGGAGAAGCGCCGCTTCGCCGGAATCGGCTTCGCCACAGATGGTGATATCCGTTTCGCGCTGCAAGATAAGCGCGTAGCTCTGTCGAATGATCGGGTGATCCTCAACAATAAAAACTTGAACCATACCGCCTCAACTATAGAAAAATCGGTAGATTTACTTTCCTACCTATTTATTCACTAGCGCCTTTGGCACAGTCAGCGTAACAGTAGCGCCCTGGCCGCTTTGTGATTCAATAATCAACTGGCCGCCAAAGAGGTTCAAGCGATCTTGGATACTGGACAGGCCAAAACTGCCGGGCTTGCGCACGGTTTGTACCTGGTTGGTTAACGGAAAGCCGATCCCCTCATCGGTGACACAGACCGTAATTGTCTCATCTTTTTCCGCTAAACTCAAATAGGCGCGCTTGCTTTGTGCATGTTTGACCACATTAAAGAGCAACTCACGCGTGACTTGGAAGAGTAACACAGCCAGTTCACTGTTAGGCGGCTGGCAATCTTCCTGGAGATCCAGACGTACATCCAGCCCGTGCATCTCGGCCATGTGATCAGCTAACCAACGCAAGGCGGCCACCAACCCCTCCCGTTGCAACACCGGCGGGCTGAGTTCGACTGTCAAAGTGCGCGTCGCTTGAATGGCCGCTTCCGCCAGTTCTTGGATCACCTCTAAATGCTCTTGCAGAACCGGGTGGGCGCTGGGCGGGGCATCGAGAATAAGCAGATGGGTGCGCAACTGAATACCGTGTAGCATCTGCTGAATATGATCATGCAAAATTTGCGAAATGCGTTGCCGTTCCCGTTGTTCAGCCAGGGTGAGCGCAGAAGCCAGCTCGCGTAATTGCAAGTTTTTGTTGGCGACGGCGCGCAGTAAGGCTACTTTATCAATGGCCTGGCGAATGGCATGGGTGAGCGAGGTGCGGGTGATATGGTTTTTCACCAGATAATCCTGGGCGCCTTCCCGCATCGCTTCGACAATCACTTCCGGGCTTTCCAGCGCGGTCGTGACAATGACCGGAATAAAGCGTTCGGTAAAGAAGGGCAAGAGCGCCAAACCATCGCCATCGGGCAGGCGATAGTCGAGCAGTACACAATCGGGGCGCAATTCGTTGCACAGGTGGAGCGCTTCCTGCCCGGTGGCAGCCTCATGTACTTGGTATTCTTGCCCTAGATGACGGCGAATGGCTTCGCGGTCGATCTCGTCGTCTTCCACTAGCAACAAATCGATCACAGTTGCGTTCATGGTTGCTCCTCTGGCGGAAATTCAATCATCCGCCAGTACATGCTCAACAACTCGACAAGATCGATGAAATTTTCACCGGCGCGTTGCTTTAGAAAATAGCCGGCGATCTGCGCATTGTAGGCTGCCAGCTTATCCTGGTCGCTGTCGGAGGTGGTCAGCACAAAGACGACGCTAGACATCAAGTGGGGATCCTGACGTAGGATGTGGAGAAACTCAACGCCATTCATTCGCGGCATATTGAGATCAAGCAAGATGAGATAGGGCGCGCGCAATCGTGTTTTGCCGCACTCGCCCCGTAGGACACAAAGCGCATCAAAACCGTCAGCGACGATCGTAATCGGATTCTTCAAATTCTGCCGGCGAAAGGCGCGCACAATCGCTTCGGCATCGACTTCATCGTCTTCCACCAACAACAGATGAACCGCTTCATTTAACCGTTCATGTACCATCGGCCCTGTATTGTTCTGTTCTTGAAATGAGGATGGAGCGTTAAAAAGCACAAAAATCCCTTAAACACCCACCAACGCATCAACTTGAACCACGGCTCTCCTTTTCGGAGCATAGCGCAGTTCGATCATATCATACTTAGCCGATGCTATCAATCTGGTGAACATTCTGATGAGGGTTTATTTTTCTAGACGTCTTTACACTGCGTGTGTCATTGTCACACTCGCTTACAACGAGGGCAGGGGTCTGCCTTCAGGCTCGCTATCGTTCCCTTGATAATTAACAGAATACAGACGCTAGACCGCTGTTATGCCTACGCAGATTTATCAGAAACTGGTAACGATTCAGCCTGACCACTCTCAGCCAGTCCGTGACTGGCGCCGGTCATCGAGCACCCCCACGGGGGTGCGGTTAAGAGCGGGCTGAATCGTTACCGGCTTCTGATGAAGCAGCCGCGGAGAAACAAAATTCGCCAAGGGTTTAAGCCGGCCTTCTTGGCGCCCTTTGCATCGCGGTAGTGGGTAGACGGTGACTGGTGAGACCGCCGGGAGGTGGGCAACGGGCGATACCTTCAGATAATGCTGTTTGCCCACCTCCCGGCGGTCTCACCAACGCCAGTCATGGGTCAACCACTACCTGCATCGCCAGGTTGCTTTTTGCTCGTTCACGACAGAACGCACCTGAACGTAGTAAACATCGTCGAAGTTGAGAGCAGTTACGCCCCGGATTGGTTCAAAGTTGCAACTGAACCAGCACGGGGCGTAACTGCTCTTTTGATAAGCCAAAGGTTGGCCGGCCAAAATGATGAAAAGCGATAAGTGTATGGGTAGTGGAAATCGCAAAGACGGAATTATCGTAACGACTAAGCCTGCTCGTAGCCGGTCCGTGACCGGCGTCCCCAAAAGCCGGTCACGGACCGGCTACGAGCGGAAGCGGCTTGGTCGTTAGGAATTATCTTACCGGACCCATCGTTGCCAGTAAGCGTTCGGCTTCGGTGGCCACTTCGCTATCGACCACAATATCATAGCGCTGCGCACGAATGCTGCCGACTGAGGTGAAATCTCGTTGGCCGCCGGAGAAGGCGTAGAAGAGCAAGCCAAAGAGCGCGCCCACGATGGCGCCGAAGATCAAGCCATAAAAGGCCAATGTCAACGCTGAGACCAGGGGCGTGATCAGGCTAAAGAGACCAAAGATAAAGCCAATAAAGATCCCCGTGGCCGCTCCGCCCAGGGCGCCGTTGAGTAAGGCGCGACCCCAGCCTAAACGGCCGGTCACTTGCTCTTCAAACCGCAACCCTTCGGCCACAATCGCCACCCGCTCGACAGGAAAGCGCTGATCGGAAAGATAATCGACAGCACGTTGCGCTTCGCGGTAGTTCGTGTAAGTCGCCACCGGCCGGCGGGCGGTCGGCGCGTTGGCCATATGCTGTCCGTCACTATGCTGTCTGTCATATGTTGCGACACCTGGCGCCGGTGTTGTGACTGTAGTTGTTGACCGATCCATGGAAACCTCCTTGTTTGCCTGTGCTTGAGTATTTTGTTCGTAACGCCTAAGCCAGAAACCAGGTTTTTCACCTATACACCAGGCTGATTGGTCAAGCAAAAACCTGGTTTCTTCACTGAGGGCTAGTAATTACCATTGTTCTTCCTTTTCAGCGTATCAAGAAAGAAAAAGGGATGATCTAGTGCTTAGTACAGGATGAAGGTACATCGACAGTTATACATTCTGTTACTGGCATACATCCGCCTATATCTTCGTTCTGTATCTAGGTCTATATGCACAAACGCAGTTGACTGCTAAAATTATGGCACTGACAACTGATTCATAAGCGCCACACCTTAACTATGCGAATCTGGGCTATGGTGAAGTTGGGAAGGTCAATCAGCCAAGGTCAATCAGCCAAGGTTAATCAGCCTATGTCGCCAACCAAACGAATTCAAATCATTGTCAACCCCGCTGCCGGCCAGAATACACCTGTGCTGGCGACCTTGAGTGAGGTTTTCCGTCCGCTCAAGGTGGATTGGGATGTCGCTGTTACGAAAAAAGCGGGCGATGCGTGTGAAGAGGCGCAACGGGCTGTGCAGCAGGGCGTGGATGTAGTGGCGGCCTATGGCGGCGACGGCACTGTTGCCGAAGTGGCCAGCGGCCTTCTCGGCAGCGAGGTGCCGCTGGCCATCTTACCAGGCGGCACCGGCAACGTCACCGCCATTGAATTAGGCATCCCTACCGACTTGGGGGCGGCCTGTATGTTGGCCGCCGGCAACAACAGCAAAGTGACTACCATCGACTGTGGCGAGCTGGAACAGCATCTTTTCTTGTTGCGACTTAGTGTGGGGCTGGAAGCGGAGATGGTGGAAAACGCCAGTCGCGAGGCGAAAACGCGCTATGGCATCTTTGCCTACCTCTGGTCGGCGCTACAAAATCTCCGCCAACCGGAAGTCTCCCAATTTCAACTCACATTGGATGGGCAGGAGGTGGTGACCGAGGGCGTCACCTGTATTATCGCCAACTCCGGCAATTTGGGGCTGTCCGGCGTCAAACTTCTGCCCACCGTCGCCATTGATGACGGGCTGCTGGATGTGATTGTCTTGCAACAGGCCAACCTGACCGCACTCTTTGAAGTTATGGGCAATGTCCTTGGCCTTCGCGAAACGCCGCTCTTGAACGCCGCACCCCAACCAAGCAACCCGGATTGGAGCCAGTCGTTGCAAGTCTGGCAGGCGCGCGTGATCAATGTCGTCACCACTCCCCCACGCACCATTCAAGCCGACGGCGAAATCAGAGGGCAGGGGCCGATTCGGTGCAGGGTGTTGCCGCACGCCTTGAAGGTGATCACGCCTGATTTGGCGGCTGCGTAATTTGTGATGCGTGAACTGTGACCCATTATGTAGCACGAAGCTTGAAGCACGCTATAACTATAATATATCCCGGCCTTATGTCCCTATCAATGGGACAAGCCGAAGGAGCAGCGTATATTGTTCCATAAGCATAATCAACCGGATCAAGGAAAACAGCAATGAACCAGATGGCATGGCAAGGCAAGTTACGGCAACTGCGGGGTGAATTCAAGCGCGAATGGGGCAAATTTACCCACAACGACCGGCAACGCATTGAAGGTGAATTTGATCGCATTGTCGGTCAGATGCAACAGCAATATGGCTACACCAGTCAACGGGCCTGGAACGAACTGGCTCGTTACTGGCAAGCGTATAGCAAGCCGGTGCGCGCGGTGGTCGGCCACAAACTAGGCAGAGGCAAGCAACAAAATTCGCTGGTTCAACGGATTGGCCAACAGGTTTCCTGGATCGCCCTGGCCTTTGGTCTGATCGGCTTTGTCCTCATTATCGCTCAGTTGCGCACTCCCCAGTTCCGCAACAATGGGCAAGCGGTGGGCCGGACACCACTCAAAAGCCGACAAGGCCGCGAAAAGCGCCAGGAAGCCGCCCGCCAAGATACCGTCGAAGACACCGTAGACGAACAATCTTGGCAATCCTTCCCTGCCAGTGATCCGCCTGCGTCCTGGTAGGTAGTTGGCAGGTGCGGTTTGATGAACGTTATGAAAATAATCCGGTAACCGTAGGTGCGGTTTGCAACCGCACGGCTCTCAAAGGACAAGTGCGGTTGCAAACCGCACCTACCAACTATGTAATCACGAGCCGCTATTACTGGTTCAGGAACTCCTGACCAGTTTCTAAATCCACTTCCTTTCCCCAAGCCCCTTTCCCTACCCAGCATTGGGAAAGGGGCATCCCCTCTCTTGGTAGAGCTACCTGGCCTCATCGCTTACCCTTGTTACCAACTGCTCTTATAACTAACTCCTATACAATTATGACCAACCTTGTACCACCGCGCTGTATCAGGGTAGAGGAGGGATCGGAGCCGTCATGATAACATCCTGAAAGGAAAGAAATCATGACATACTTGACAGACATTATTATTTTCATGGGGGGAGGGTTGCCTTGATTGCGCAATTGCAGATTATCGGTTATGTCGCCCTGGCCATGCTGCTTTGCGCTTTGGTAGGACTTGAGCGGGAATTGGCCGATAAACCGGCCGGTTTTCGCACCCACATGCTGGTGGGCGGCGCCGCTGCTCTTTTGGTTGGGTTGAGCAACATCATCGTCGAGGCGGCGCTGATTGACAATACGCATATTCAGACCGATCCCATTCGTGTTTTGGAGGCCATTATTGCCGGGATTAGTTTTTTAGGCGCCGGCACCATTTTTCGACGCAGCGACAGCGGCGTGACCGAAGGATTGACGACAGCCGCCTCCTTGCTCTTTGTCGCCGGGATTGGCGCCAGTGTGGCCGTCGGTCAACTGGTTTTGGCCGTTTGTACGACCGTGCTGGCACTGCTGGTGTTGCGCGGCGCCGGCTGGATCGAAACCCATCTGCTGGCAGCGAAACAGAAACAATCATGACCCAAGGCGCTCTTCCAACTAACAGGCGGTCCCGGTGGCTACGCTGGCAGGCGCAGTTGTCGCCGCTGCAACGCTTTGACACCTGGCTCTTTGGCCGCATCAACAGCCTGCCCCACCCGCCCTATGTTGACACCTTTATGCAACTGGTGGCCGAAATCATGAATCGGGGCGATGGCTGGCTCTTTGGCCTGCTGCTGGCCAGCTACCGTGACGAGACAAAGGGACACAGCAACAACACGCGCATTATGCGGCGCGTGGCGCCCGTTCTCTGGTTAGCCAGCGCAACGGTCGAATTCCCCCTGAAGTCGCTCTTTCGCCGGCAACGCCCCTATTCGCAAGTGGCGCAGGCCGTGTTGGTGGGGGCGCCGCCGCAACGCCACTCTTTTCCCTCCGGTCATGCTGCCGCCGCCTTTGCCGGCGCCTGGCTGCTTAGTCAACACTACCCCCGCTGGCGTTTTCTTTTCTATGCCTGGGCCTGTGTGGTGGCCTTTTGTCGCATCTATCTGGGCGCCCACTACCCGAGCGATGTGGTGGCCGGCGGCATCATTGGCGTCAGTTTAGCGGCATTTTATCAACGGGTGCTAGGCAAGCGTCGCCCCCGTCATCAAGCGCCCCCCGCTGAATTACCCGGTAGACTACCCTCCGAATCCCCCATGACTTCCGGTTGACTTGCCTGCAGTCAGCACAAAATTATCAAATTTATAGTACAATGTTTTCGGGTGTGCTTCCAACATCGCGACTTTCATTGTTGAGTATGGAGGAGTAGCTTATGTTTACCAATCTCATTGTCCCACTCGATGGTTCAACCGTTGCTGCTAGTGTGATCCCCCATGTCGTCGCCATGGCGCGCGCCACCGACGCCAAAGTCACCTTGCTGCGCGTTATGGTAGAAGCGTCAACCGCCCGCCTGGGTGTTGACCCTGTCAGTTGGCAGTTGCAAAAAAGCGAGGCGCAAGCCTACCTCGATGGCGTCTGTGAGCGCCTGACCCCGTTGATCAGCCAGCCGCCGGAAGCGGTGCTATTGGAGGGACGCACCGCTGACCGCATTATCGAATATGCCCGTCAAAGTGATTGTGACCTCGTCGTCTTGAGCAGTCACGGCCAGGGCGGCATTAGCGGCTGGAATGTAAGCAGTGTCGCCCACAAGGTGATTGGCCGCATCGGCAGTTCGATCCTCCTGGTGCGCGCCTATCAGATGGCCGGCCAGCCGGTGCATGACGCCGATTTCGCCTACCGGCGCATCGTTGTCCCGCTTGACGGCTCGGCGCGCGCCGAACATGTCTTACCGGTTGCCGCAGCATTGGCCGAGTGGCACAATGCAACGTTGCACCTTGCCCACGTCGTCACGCCGCCCTCGCTGTTGCAACGGATGCCCCTCACACCCGAGGAGAACGCCCTTGTCGAGCAGATCATTGAACGCAATCAAAGTCACGCCCAGAAATATCTGGAGCAGTTGCAACAACGGCTGCGCCCGGAACCCCAGCTCCATGTCCTCACCGGCGAGAACACCGCCGCCACCCTGCACAAATTTGTCACGCAGCAGGACGCGGATCTGCTGGTGATGAGCGCACACGGGCAATCAGCCCAGCGCCAGTGGCCCTACGGTAGCTTGGCCACCAGTTTTATCGATCATGGCGCCACTTCGTTGCTTGTTCTGCAAGATATGCCCGCCGACGCCATCGAGCCGACGGCGGCGGAATTGGCCGCCGAAGCGAATCGCCGCGCCCCCAGCCGCCCCAACGGCGCCGTCGGCAACTACGCCGGCGCCGACCAGCCAGTACAGGGTAAGGATTATGTCGTTGCCGTTATCTGATTCAGTTGTTCAACACGCGGTGTCAGTTCAGGAAAGCCAAGGAACGCCTCCCCCCAGCCGGTTACAACAAACCGCCGACGCCCTTGCGCTCAGTCACGCCATTCTGCCGGTAAGCCGTCCAAATCGACGCGGCTTACCGGCCAACCAGCCACCGCTACCCCAGCGCATCCCCCTGCTGGCGCGCTATCTGCGCAATGTCCACACCCATTTGACGACGGCGGCCGATGAAGCGCTGGCCGCCTCTTATGCCGCCGAATGGCTGTTGGATAACTTTTACGCCGTCGAACAGGCGTTGCGGCAGGTGCAAGAGGATCTGCCGATGGGGTACTACCAGCAACTGCCAAAGCTGGGCGCACCCGCCGCGCTGGCCGGTTATCCGCGCGTCTATGCCATTGCTCGCGCCTTTCTGGCCTTTGAAGAGTACCAATTTGATCTGGAGCGTTTTGTCCGCTTTGTGTCGGCCTATCAACAACAAACCCCGTTGACCATGGGCGAAGTGTGGGCGCTGCCGATCATGTTGCGCTTTGTGCTGTTGGAAGACCTGGCGCTGGCCGCCCAGCGTATTGCCGGTTTGACCGAAGCCAATAACTACGACAGCCTTGAACGGACAACAGCACTGGAACAGGGCGAACTGGTGGCGACCGCCATTCCCAATCTGCGCCAACTCGATACGCAAGATTGGCCGAGCTTTTTTGAACGGGTGAGCGTCGTCCATCAATTGCTCTGCGGCGACCCGGCGGCCATCTATGCGCAGATGGATTTCAGCACGCGCAACCACTATCGCACCCAGATCGAACAACTGGCCGCCGGCGCCGACGTCAGTGAAGTGGAAGTGACCGACACGGTAGTCGAACTGGCCCAGGCGGCTTACACGACGACAACGCATGCCAATGGCGCCATTGGGGAACTCATCGGCGAAGCGCAAGGCGACCTCGACCTGACCCTGCCGCGTGCTTGTCATATCGGCTACTACCTGCTGGATGCCGGGCGCGAGCAGGTTGCCGCCCGCATCCGCTACCGGCCCACCGGCTGGACTGGGGTTCAGCAATGGTTGCGACGCCAGCCGACGCCCATCTATTTGGGCAGCATTACCTTCATCGCCTTGCTCCTCCTGGCGCTGGCCGTCGGCTATGGGGTGCGGGTGGGGGCATCCGCTTGGGGGCTGACCGGCATCTTGCTGTTGACGCTTGTGCCGGCGCTGACGTTGGCCGTCAACTTTGTCAACTGGTTGGTGACGCACACCCTGCCGCCGCAGGTGCTGCCCAAGCTGGACTTTAGCGACGGCATCCCGGAACAGTGCCGCACCATTGTGGTCATTCCGGCGCTGATTGCCGGCAAAAGTGATGTCACCACGCTCTTTAACGAGTTGGAGCAACATTATCTGCGCAACCCCGATCCCTATCTGGCCTTTGCCCTGCTCAGTGACTTTAGTGACGCGCCGGCCCAGACCATGCCGGAGGACGCCGCCCTTCTGGAACACGCCCATACGCTGGTCACAGCCCTCAATGAGCGCCATCCGCACCAGCCCTTTTACTTCTTTCACCGCGAACGGCGCTGGAATCCAAGCGAAGCCCACTGGATGGGCTGGGAGCGCAAACGGGGCAAGTTGTATGAGTTCAACGCCCTGTTGCGCGGCGCGACTGACACTTCCTACACCGTGCAAACGGGCAACCTGGCGTTGCTGCCGGCGATGCGCTATGTGATCACGCTGGACGCCGACACCGTCTTGCCCAGCGAAGGCGCGCACCGGCTGATCGGCGCGCTGGCCCACCCGTTAAATCGCGCCGAATTTGACCCGACAACGGGCAAAGTCAGCGCCGGCTATACCGTTCTCCAACCGCGGGCAATGATCAAGCCGGCCAGCGCCAACCGTTCGCTTTTCACCCGCATCTTTGCCGGCGATGCCGGTTTTGATCTCTATACACTGGCGGTCTCCGATGTCTATCAGGATCTCTTTGGCGTCGGCATCTATGTGGGCAAAGGCATCTACGACATCGACGCCTTTGAACGCTCAGTGGCCCAGCGTGTGCCGGAAAACACGCTCCTGAGCCATGACCTCTTTGAAGGCATTCATGGCCGCGTCGGCCTGGCGACCGATATTCTGCTCTATGAAGATTACCCGCCCCACTATCTGGTCAATATGGCCCGTTCTCACCGCTGGGTGCGCGGCGACTGGCAGTTGCTGCCCTGGCTCCTGCCCCGCACCCCGCGCACTACGGCAAGCGGCGTCCGTTGGGAACGTAATGATCTGGCGCTGATCGACCGCTGGAAGATTGCCGATAACTTGCGGCGCAGCCTGCTGGCGCCGGCCTTGCTCCTGCTCTTCCTGGCCGGGTGGACGGTGCTGCCCGGCTCACCGCTGGTTTGGACGCTGTTGGGGCTGTTGACGCCTGCTTTCTCACTGATCGCCAGCGCAATCACAGGTTTTGTACAGGCGCTGCGGACAACCAGTGGCCGCCCCTGGCCGCGCTTTATCCAGCCGCTGCGGAACAATGCCCTGCGCTGGCTGCTCTTCCTCGCCTTCCTGCCTCACGAAGCCGTGTTGACCCTCGACGCCATTGGCCGCACGCTGGTGCGACTGACCATCCGGCGGCGCAAAATGCTCGAATGGACAACCGCCGCGCGCGCCGTGCGTCTCTTTGGCCGCGAGGTGACGCTGGAAACAACGCTGCTACGCATGTTGCCGGCTATGCTGCTCGTGGCGCTCATTGCCCTGCTGGTGAGCACTGTCAACCCGCGCGCTATCGTTGTCAGCGCACCCTTTTTTGTCGTCTGGCTGTTGGCGGCGGAGATTGCCTACTGGATCAGCCGGCCGGTGGCTACAGTCGCGCCGCCGCCGACCAACGCTGAACGGCGCGCGTTGCGCTTATTGGCGCGCCGCACCTGGCTCTTCTACGAACAATTTGTCGGCCCCAATGATAACTGGCTGCCGCCCGATCATTTTCAGGAGGAGCCGCGCGGCGTGGTCGCCCATCGCACCTCGCCGACCAACGTGGGGTTGTACCTGCTGACCATGGTGGCGGCGCATGATCTGGGCTACATTAGCGCCACCGATTTGACCGTGCGGTTGCGTTTCACCTTTGACACCTTGGCCCGCCTTCAGCGCTACCGTGGTCATTTTCTGAACTGGATCGACACGAGCAGCCTGCAACCATTGCCGCCCAGCTATGTTTCGACCGTGGACAGCGGCAACCTGGCGGCCTGTCTCCTGGCGTTGAAACATGGCTGTCGCGAACTGGCGCAACAACCGGTCTGGCGTGGGCAATGGTGGGAAGGGTTGCTCGATACGATTGCCCTGCTCACCGCCACGGTGACAGCTTCCACTGAACAACCAACTGCAGCGGTCGAACCCGGCCTGTTACCCCATTTTCTCCAAGCGCTGCATGAGCGTGTCGCTGCGGTGCGTAACCAACCGACGCAGTGGTTGCCTTTGTTAGACAATTTGATCCAGGTCGATCTGCCTCAATTGGATCGCCACCTGGCCGCGGCGCTTGAGACCAACGCGGCGCATCTCAGCCTGGAACAATTGCAGGGCTATCGTATTGCCAGTGAACGCATCCACTACCACTTGCGCACGATGGAACGGGAAGTGACCACGCTCCTGCCCTGGCCGGCCCTGTTGGCGCACCCACCGGCGCTCTTTACGGCGGATAATCCCTCACCAGCGGTTGCCGCGGCGTGGGCAACCCTGCGCACCACGCTGCCGGCCCAACCCAACTTGGGGGAGGTGGCGGCGCTTTGTGACGCCGGTCAACAAGCTTTGGCGGCCTTATGCACAGCCCTCGACCCAGCGGCGGTTGCCGCAGAAGAACCGCTGGTCACGGCAGCGCGCACCTGGTGCGAAGAGTTGGCGCATCGGCTCACCACGGCCAAAACGACCGCCACCGCCCTCTTGACCAACGCCACCACCCTGGCGGCGGCGGCGGACAAGCTGGTGGCGGAGATGGATTTCAGCTTTCTCTACCATCCCCAGCGCAAAGTCTTTCACATTGGCTACAACCTCGACACCGGACGGCTGGATAACAGCTACTATGACCTGATTGCCTCCGAAGCGCGCATTGCCAGTCTGCTGGCGATTGCCAAACATGATGTGCCGCAGGAACATTGGCTCCATCTGGCCCGTCCGCTCACCAAAACCAGCACCGGCGAACAGGCGCTGCTCTCCTGGAGCGGCACCATGTTTGAATATCTCATGCCGCCGCTGCTTGTACGCAGCTACCCCGATACGCTGCTGCACCAGAGTTGCCGGGCGGCGGTAGAGCAGCAGATTGCCTATGCCCAGAGCCAGGATGCGCCGTGGGGTATCTCCGAATCAGGTTTCTACACCTTTGACGCGGCCATGAACTATCAATACCGCGCCTTTGGCGTCCCCGGCTTGGGCTTTAAGCGCGGTCTATCGGATGATCTGGTCATTGCCCCCTATGCGTCGCTCATGGCGCTACCGGTGGCGCCCCAAGCTGTCCTGGAAAACATGCAACGGCTGACCGATCTCAAAGCGCTCGGTCGCTATGGCTTTTATGAGGCCGTCGACTTCACCCCCAGTCATCTGACGCTGGGGCAGGAATATGCCATTGTCCGCTCCTATATGGCCCACCACCAGGGGATGATCATGCTGGCGCTGGCCGACTACTTGCAGGGCAAACATATGGTCGAACGTTTCCACGCCGAGCCGATGATTCAGAGCGTTGAGTTGCTGCTGCAAGAGCAACTGTCCCCCGGCGCTCCCTTGCAATACCCGCATGAAGATGAACAAAATGCCGCCCATCCAGTGCGCGCAATGACGGCGTCCCACCCTTGGCCGACGCCGATTGACTCGCCGATGCCGCTGGTGCATTTTCTCTCCAACGGGCGCTATGGCCTCTTGTTGACCAATGCCGGCGGCGGCTACAGCAGCAATGGCGACCTGCGCTACACCCGCTGGCGCGCCGATACCACCCTGGATGAGTGGGGCTGCTGGCTCTACTTGCAAGATTTGGCCAGCGGCGCCCTCTGGTCGGCCAGCCGACAGCCCACCGGCGTGCGCGGCGACTATGAAGAGGTGGTTTTCCACCCCCATCTGGCCGAATTCCGCCGCCGCGATCATCAGATTGCGCTGCGCCTGGAAGTGACCGTGGCGCCTGACAACGATGTCGAAATACGTCGTCTGAGTGTGACCAATGAAAGCGATCAACCGCGGCGGCTGGGGCTGGCGAGCTTTGGCGAGGTGGTGCTGGCCGCCAGCGGCGCCGATGGGCGTCACCCGGCCTTTGCCAAGCTCTTTGTGGAAAGTGAATATCTGGCCGATCTGGGGCTGTTGCTCTTCCGGCGGCGCCCCCGTTCCGCTACCGAAGAACCGCTTTTTCTAGCTCATATGCTGGCGCCAGGCCCTGAAGCGCAAGACGGATCGCCCATCCGCTATGAAAGTGACCGCGCACGCTTCCTGGGGCGCGGACAAAGTGTACAGCAGCCGGCAGCCTTGTGCGATCCCCACTGGTGGTCTGCGGAATTTGGTGGCGTGACGGGAGCGACCCTCGACCCGGTGATGGTCTTGGGGCAGACGTTGGAACTGGCGCCTTATGCCACGGCGCAACTAGCCTGGTTGACCCTCACTGCCCCCACCCGTGAAGAACTCCTGACGCTGGCGCGCCGCTACCGGGGGTGGAGCCTCATCGATCGCGCCTTTGTGCGCGCCCACGGGCAGGCGGAGCGCGAGTTACGTCAACTGGGCTTTCAGGGTGATCTCTGGCGCCAGAGTCAACAACTGCTCTCGCTGCTCTGTTATCCGCACCCGGCCTTGCGCGCCGAAGCGGCGATCCTGGCCGCCAACCGGCGGGGGCAGTCCAGCCTCTGGGGCTTTGGCATCTCCGGCGACTATCCAATTTTGCTCATGCGCATGAATGACGAAGTGCATGGCGAACTCTTGTATGATCTAGTGCTGGCCCATAGTTACTGGCGCCGGCGCGGGCTGCGCATCGACCTGGTGATCCTCAACCAGCAGGAGACCAACTATGGTCAGCCGTTGCAGAACTATATCTACCGTCTGCTCCGCCGACTGGACAGCGACAGTTGGGTCAATCAACGGGGCGGCATCTTTATCCTGCGCGCCGACCAGATGGGCGAAGCCGAACGCACACTCTTGCAGACCACAGCGCGTGTCCTGCTGGATGGGCGCCGCGGGTCGTTGGCGGCGCACCTGGCTGACCTGGATCGCCGACCGACGCCGTTGCCGCTCTTTGAGCCGGTGGCCGCCTATGAGCATCCCCCCGCCACCGAGCCGCCGCTGCCGCGCCCCGGCGACCTTCAGTTTGACAATGGCTTGGGCGGCTTTAGCGCCGATGGCCGTGAATATCAGATCTACCTGCGCCCCAATGGGACGACCCGTGAAACAACGCCGGCGCCCTGGATCAATGTGATTGCCAATCCCGATTTCGGCTTTCTAGCCAGTGAGAACGGCGGCGGCTATAGTTGGGCGCTCAATAGCGGTGAAAACCGGTTGACGCCTTGGCGCAATGACCCGGTCGCTGACCTGCCGGCGGAAGCGCTCTACCTGCGCGACGAAGAGACGGCGATCATCTGGTCGCCTATGCCGCAGCCGGCGCCCACCCCCGCGCCCTATTTGGTGCGCCATGGCGCCGGGTACACCATTTATGAACACAACAGCTACCACCTGCGCCAACAGGTCACGCTCTTTGCCGCCACTGATGCGCCGGTGAAGCTTGTCCAGGTGCGGCTGGCCAATGCCGGCGACCGCCCGCGCCGCCTCACCGTCACCTATTACGCCGAGTGGGTGCTGGGGGTCAACCGGGAGCAGAGTCAGCAATATGTCGTCCCGGAATATGAAGAAAGTGTGCAGGCGCTACTGGCCTACAATGCCTACAACAGCGAGTTTGGTGAACGGGTCGCCTTTGTCGCCGCCGGCAAGGAACTGCACGGCTTGACGGCGGATCGCACCGAGTTTCTCGGAAGGCTAGGGCGCTTGCACCGACCGGCTGCGCTCCACCGCATCGGTCTAGCGAGCCGGGTCGAAGCAGGGCTTGATCCTTGCGCCGCATTACAACTGCATGTCGATTTGCCGGTGGGCGGCGCGGAAGAGGTCTGGTTCCTCATCGGCCAGGGCGCCAACCGCGAGGAGAGTCTGGCCTTAGTGCGCCGCTTCCGCGACCCGGAGCAGGTGGCAGCAAGTTGGCAGGCAGTCCACGAACAGTGGGACGCCATCCTGGGCGCCGTGACCGTGACGACGCCCGATCCGGCCATGAACTTGTTGCTCAACCGCTGGCTGCTCTACCAGGCGCTGGCCAGCCGCATCTGGGGCCGTTCGGCGCTCTACCAGTCGAGCGGCGCCTATGGCTTCCGCGACCAGTTGCAGGATATGCTGGCATTGCTCCATGCCCGACCTGATCTCGTGCGTGAGCATCTCCTGCGCAGCGCGCGCCACCAGTTTGAAGCCGGCGATGTTCTTCACTGGTGGCATCCGCCGTCGGGCCGTGGGGTGCGCACAAGGATCAGCGATGATCTGGCCTGGCTGCCCTATGTTACAGCGGCGTATGTGGCCGCCACCGGTGATACGGCTGTCTTGACGGAACAAGCGCCCTTCCTGCGCGGCGAACCGCTGGGCGAGGAAGAAGAACGTTACGCCCAGTATGAAGCAACCACGACCATGAGCACGCTCCATGAACATTGTCGTCGCGCCCTGACCAAGGCCGTGACTGCCGGTCAACATGGCCTGCCGCTCATGGGCGCCGGCGACTGGAACGACGGCATGAATCGCGTCGGCATTCACGGCAAGGGGGAGAGCATCTGGCTGGGTTGGTTCCTCCATCGCACCTTGACCATGTTTGCGGCCTTGTGCGACACGATCAACGAACCGCAACAGGCCGAACGCTATCGCACCCAAGCCGAAACGATCCGCAAGGCATTGGAAGAACATGGCTGGGATGGCGCCTGGTATCGCCGCGCCTACTATGATGACGGGACGCCGCTCGGTTCGGCGCAAAACCAGGAGTGCCAGATCGACGCCATTGCCCAATCGTGGGCGGTCCTCAGCGGGGCGGCGGATGCGGAGCGGGCGCGCCGGGCCATGCAGGCGGTCTTGGAACGACTGGTGCGCCGGGAGGAGCGCTTGCTCTTGCTCTTTACACCCCCCTTTGACAAAACCCAACGTGACCCTGGCTATATCAAAGGCTACTTGCCCGGCATTCGTGAAAATGGCGGCCAATACACTCACGCCGCGCTCTGGACAATCTGGGCCTTTGCCGAGCTGGGCGACGGCGACACCGCCGAAGAACTCTTCCGGCTGATCAACCCGATCTACCGCAGCGATACCCCCGACAAGGCGGCGCACTACAAAGTGGAGCCGTATGTCATCTCGGCGGATGTCTACGGCGTCGCCCCCCACGAAGGCCGCGGCGGCTGGACCTGGTACACCGGTTCCAGCGGCTGGATGTATCGGCTGGGGATCGAAGCCATCCTCGGTTTGCAACGGGTGGGCGCGATGCTGGTCATCAACCCCTGTATTCCGCAAGCCTGGCCCGGTTACACCATCCGCTATCGCTATGGACAGGCCGTCTACGAAATCCAAGTGGAAAACCCGGCAGGTATCGACTGTGGCGTGCACCGCCTGACCCTGGATGGTGAACCTATCGCAGGCAATGCAATTCCCCTGGTCGACGACGGCCTATCGCATCAAGTTGTCCTTACTGCCGTTCAACCCGTCCCCCCAGGGTTTCAGGACGCATAGGAAAAAACCATAGGCGCGGCGCCGATTACGCCTTCTTCGGCCCCTTGGTGGAGGATCAACCGGCCTTGCGTGACCTGCGCTTCCAACAGCCCTTTGGTGCAATGGGCATGAAAGGAATATTGCAGCCGCGTTCCTTTGGTTGTTGGTTCCTGCGGATTTTTGGTGAAAAACCAATCTGCTCGTAGCCGGTCCGTGACCGGCGATTGGGTCGCCGGTCACGGACCGGCTACGAGCAGATTATGGATTGAGGCAATAAAAATCCGGTAAACAACACTTGCAGTTCCCCCGACGCGGTTATTAGCCGCACTGCAAATATCATTCACCGGATGCTTCAGATTATAATTGATGCTAGAAAATTGTGCAAATTCGCAAACGCGTTTTTTGCATTTGTTGATCTGAGCCTTATGCTTATCAGTACGAAGCAAAAAGGATTAAAGAAAGAGGTACGCATGTTAGTGCTTTCCCGCCACGACGTTGAACAACTGCTCACCATGACCGATACCCTGGCCGCCGTGGAAGAAGGCTTTCGCCAGTTGGCGCAGGGCAATGTGGTGATGCCCCAGCGGGCGGCGACCCAAATTGCACCGCACAACGGGTTACACTTGTCCATGCCGGCCTTTGTCGGCGGTGAAATTGGCGCGTTAACGATCAAAATAGTCACTGTCTATGGCGATAATCCGGCGCACTATGGCTTGCCGACCATTCAGGGCTTGTTGCTGGTGCATGACGCTAAAACGGGCCAGGTTGTAGCCATGATGGACGCCGAACATCTCACCGCCATGCGCACCGGCGCAGCCAGCGGCGTCGCCAGCAAATATCTGGCGCGTCCCGATGCCGAAACGGTCGTTCTCTTTGGCGCCGGCGCGCTTGGGCCTGGTCAACTGGCCGCAGTTTGCGCCGTTCGCCCCATCCATCGCGCCTATATCATTACCCGCACCGGTGACAAAGACGCCGATTTTTGTCAAAGAATGGCGAGCGAACTCGGCATCGAAGTTCACGCAACACCCTTCGACATTGCTCAGGGCAAGCGCAACACGCAACACGCGATCGCGCAAGCTGACATCATCTGCACCGCCACCAACAGCGCCACGCCCCTCTTCCCCGGCGCATGGGTGCGACCGGGAACGCACATTAATGCCGTGGGCGCCTACACACGCACCATGCGCGAACTGGACACGGCGCTGATCCAACGGAGTCGTGTTTTTGTCGATCATCGTCCGGCTGCCGGGGCGGAAGCGGGCGATATTCTCATTCCGATTGCAGAGGGCGCGTTTACCCAAGAGCAGATTGCCGGTGCGCTCGGCGAAGTGGTCAACGGCGACGTGACCGGCCGCACCAGCAATGACGAAATTACTGTCTTCAAATCAGTGGGGCTGGCGATGCAGGATGCCGTCACGGCGGCACGGATCTACGCCAAAGCCGTCACCCTCGGCATTGGGTCACAGGTTCAGATATAACCAAGTTCATCGGTGCAACAAGCGCTGATCCGCTTTGATCCAACAGCCGGCGGGAAAGAGAAAGCGCCTTTTGGTTATCAGGGGTTGGAGAGACGGCGGCTTGAACCGGGAATTAGTTCACAGCCTGCTCAAGGGAAGAGCGCATTGGTGGCGCGCCAAGCATTGTCACTTTTTTCGCCTTGGCCATTGTTTCCGGCGCCGGGCGGATCAGTAACATTGGGATCGTCACCTGGCGTAGCACACTCTCGGCCACACTGCCCAGCACCAGGCGGGTCAAGCCGGTGCGCCCACGGGTCGCCATCGCCAACAGATCATAGTTCCCCTTCTCCACCGCCGCCACAACCTGTTCCACCGGGTCGCCGACACGCACCAGCGTATGTACCCGATAGCCCTCTTGGCGCAACGTTTCGGCCAGATGTTTCAACTCCACTTCAAATTTCTGGCGATAGGCTTTCCACTCATCATCCGTACAGGGAATCGTGTAGGCCGTATGCGGTGCATCAGGGATACAAGCATCCGCTGCCACATAACTGCCCGGTCGCTGTGTAACGCCCAAGAGATTCAACTCTACCTCTTCTATGTCAAAAAGGTTACGCACCACCGGCAAAATCTCCGGGCTAATCTCCGAGATATTGAGTGGAATCAAAATTCGACGCATAAAGAAAACTCCTTTCTAGTGGGAATGGACAAATAATTCCGCCCGTGATTCGTGCTGCGTGCTGCGTTCCCTTCGACAGGCTCAGGGAACGCAGCACGCAGCACG
>QWII01000003.1 GCA_021405325.1 Caldilinea sp. CFX5
TCAACCTGGTCGAAGCCCAACTGCTGCACAGCCGCGGCCACATCATCGGCCATCGCTTCCATACTCATGGGACGATCAATATCGGCGGTGCGCCCGTGGGCTTGCAATTCAAAGGCGACCACCTGGCGGCTCTCGGCCAGGTAGGGCAAGATTGCGCCAAAAGAGGTGCCGATGGCGGAGAAGGCGCCATGCAGCAACACCAGCGGTGGCTGGCCCGCTGCCGCCGTACCATGAATTTCGTAATACATCTGGAGGCCGTTCACAGCGGCATAGCCGGTTTTGACTGGTTGGGTTGAATTGGGCATGGCAGGACTCCCTTCTGCTTGGATCGGTTGACACGCAGCCAAGAATACGGTGGCCATCAAGAGCAGGCCGCTAGCGGCCTGTCGCCAGTGGTTGATACGTTGTGATTTGTATTGCATAACCCTTTCTCCGTTTACACCATGACCCGGTACTCATTGAGCATCACATCGCTGTTGTAGCGGTGGCTCTGGGTCAACGCCAGTTTTGCCTGCCCGCCAAAATCCCCAAAGAGTGGGATGCCCACCCCGAACAGCACCGGATGCACCTTTAACACAAGTTCATCAATCAACCGCTCGGCCAGCAGTTGTCCCGCCAGGTCAGCGCCGCCGCAGAGCCAGATCGCTTTGCCCGGCTTCTGCTTTAAGCGCCGCACGGTCCCGGCCACATCGTTCCGCACCAGTGTCACATTGGGGTCGGGGCTGGCGGTCAGCGAGCGGGAGAAGACGTACTGCTCCAGGGTGCCATAGGGGTTGGTAATCCCCTCCTTCACCCCCACTTCATAGGTGTTGCGCCCCATCAACACGGTGTCAAACACTTTGTTTTGGGATTGGATACTCAGCGCCTGCTGCCAATGGGTCGGAATCGTTTCGGGAAAGCGCTGGTTGATCGCCGCCATGTGCTCACCTTCCATGACAAAGCCATCGAACGCGCCATCCGGGTGGGCGATAAAGCCGTCGGTCGTGACGGCGACGAAGTAGATCAATGGACGCATCACTTACCTCCTTATCAACAAAATAAACGCAAGCAGGCTCACAAAGGCGAAAGCGGCCCGCGCCACATGGGAATACTCCCAGCGGTTCCGCAATGCGGTCCAGGGTAGGGCGCGTTTTTCCGCTCTGCCCAAGGCAAAGAAGCCGGCGCTGACGCCCCGCAACGCTTCATCTTGGAGCCAGAACTTGTTGACCGGGTGCGTTACGAACCAGTAGACCGCCTGCATCCCAACCAGCCCCGCCAGCGCCAGGAGGGTTAGCCAGAAATCCGGGCTGCCCCACGGCGTCAGCCAGAGCAGGAGCAAAGTGAGCAGCAGGCCAACCGGCTCGCTGATGCCGCCGATGGTGAAGCCCGGATAGTAGATCGGCTGTACGGCATAGTAGACCTCCCGGCTAAGACGCATTTTCCCCGGCAATTCGAGCGCATGAGCCAACGCCAGGGCAAAGGCGACGGCAACCAGGAACACTGCCAGCAGTTGTAAGAATTCGATCATCGTTCTACTCTTCATCCGTCCTTGCCAAGAGTACCGGCGCGTTCGGCAGTGGCCGTAATCGACTCAATAAAGTCCGGCACAAGCGCCGCCGGTATGAAATGACCCAGACCAGGGATCAGCCGTAGTTCCGCCTCTGGCACACGGGCGGCAATATCTTCGGCAGAAGCCACCGGCACAATCGGATCGGCGGTCCCTTGAATCACGATGGTGGGCGCTTTGATATTGGCTAAATTGTTCAACCGGTAATGGGCGCTGTCCAGATGACCGACCAGTGACACAGTCTGCTGGCGGATGAGTCCGGCCGGGTCAAAGCCGCGGGCAAAGTCCCGTGCGGCCCACTGACGCAGGGTGGCCTCAGCGGTTGGGTACGTTCCACCCGCCAGCGCCTGCCAGACTTTGACCTGCCAGGCAAGGAAGGCGTCGCGATCCACCGTCAGGGGTTGCGGCGGCACATTGGCAAAAGCGTCGGGATCAGCCAGCGCCGGCAGATCGGGGTTGCCGGAGTCCGCCGCAATGGTGGTGAGCGACAGCACACGATCGGGGTAGTCGATCGCGACCAGTTGGGCAATAGCCCCGCCCATGGAAATGCCGACAAGATGTGCTTGCTGAATCGCTAAGGCATCGAGCAGACCGACCGCATCGGCGGCCATATCTTGCAGGGTATAGGGAAGCGGCGGCGGCTCACCGGCTTCAAGCGCGTTGCCGATGGCTTCGGCATCAGGCAAGCCCGCCTCGGTGAACTTTGTCGAGAGGCCGATGTCACGGTTGTCAAAGCGCACGACGCGATAGCCACGCTCGACTAACCCATTGACCAGTTCCAGCGGCCAGTCCACCAGTTGTTGCCCCGTGCCGCCAATCAGGAGGATGGTTTCATCGGCCGGTGAACCGAAGCTCTCGTAGGCAATGGTGATGCCATTGGCCTGTACTAAACCCGCTGCCGGACTGGCGCCGATCTGGTTTGTCGCCGTTGGCGTAGCGCTGCCGGACGTCGTTTCTTTTGCACTTTCCGGTTGGATGGGCCGACAGGCCATCAGCATCAGGGTAAGGCTCACCAACCATATCGTCGTCGCTTTCATACACTCCCTCCCTAAACTCAACTGTCCCTACGGGACACAGCCGTACTCACACAGGAGTAGGCGCCTCTATCACCGCGAAGCAAAGGATGAGCGAATCGCTTCAGGGGCAACATTCGCAAATCCAAATGATTCGCGGTGATATTGACGAGTCACCCATCACCCCTCGCTCAGAAAGCGACGAATGATTGGCGCCACTGCCTGCGGCTTTTCCACCAACAGCAGGTGACTGGCCTCTTCGACAATCACCACCTGGGCGTTGGGAATACGGGCGGCCATCTCTTCGGCTTCGGCGGCGGTTGCCATGCGATCCTCGCGACCGGCCAGGATTAAAGTAGGGGTGCGGATCGCGTCCAGTTGTGCCATGACATCGCTGCGTTCGCCGGCGGCCATTGCCGCTTGATACATCCCCTCAACTTCCTGCAAGCCGATGGCCTTGCGGCGATAGGCAGCCACCAATTGGGGCTGCTGGGCAAAGGTGGCGCGGGCAAAGAAGAGTTGTAAGGCCGGATCGACAATCGTCTCGCGCTGGCCGGCGCGAAAGAGATCCCAGAGTTGGCGGGTTTGGGTGGCCAGCGGGGATGTGTCAGCACGAGCGTTGGTCGCGATCAGGACAAGCTTGTCCAGCAGCGCCGGCTGTCGCAACGCCAGGCGCAGCCCGATCATGCTGCCCAAGGAGTAGCCAATCCAGGTCACTTTCGACAGACCAAGGTGGGCCAGCAACCCGGCAT
Source organism: Caldilinea sp. CFX5 (assembly GCA_021405325.1). Next base: position 3,312 of record QWII01000003.1, read on the forward strand.
AGTCAGCGGCCATCGCCTCAGCCGTCAAGGGGGTGCGATAGCCGCTCCCGCCGTGGCCATGGAGATCGAGATCAAGCAGATGAAACTCTGGCGCTAACGCGGCAATGAGCGGTTCAAAAACTTCCGCTCCCCACAAGACGGTATGCGAGAGCGCAATCGTTGGGTTTTTCGGGTCGCCAATGGTGCGATAGTTGAGGGCAACCCCATTGATTGTGTGTCGTGGCATAGCAATCTCCTGCATAAGGGGGTAAACGAATCGTAGTCATGAACTTTCCGCAGATGCCGTATCGGCTGGGGGATGGTGCTGAACTGCCCGGCAGGCGCAAGTCTATCAGTATAGTTCAACAGCCATGCCAACCAGCCGATCAAGGTACAACTGCCGGGTATAGATGAGCTATAGATAGAGCCAGCGCCGGCGGGTCGCCCGGTTAAGCCAGCGCCGGCGCCGCCCGTCGGAGACCGATGTACTGTAGCTCAGCAAAGAGACCGACAGCCAACGCCTGGACGATGACAAAAGCAATGCCCAGCCCGTTGGGGGCGACCCAGCCACTCAACAGCAGTCCAATGCTGGCGACTACCCAAAGCGCATTGATCACGATGACAGCCCACACGGCGCTGCGGGCCGGGGTTTCACGCGTCGCCACATAGGCGACAAAGACGACAAAAGGCAGCAACACCAACCCCGCCGTACGCAGCAACTCCACCGGCAGATCGAGCAACCCGGCCAGAAAACCGGCGCCCAGCAGCAGTAGCAACCCCATCGCGCCGCTGATGACCGCATCGGCCAGTAGCGCCTGGCGTAAAAATGAAGAGGGACGAGCAAACGTTGTCATGATGGTAATTCTCCTTCTTGTACATATTTCACGATTACCCTACAATCATCAACACTTCCCATCAGCCGACGGCGACTGGCGTCCCGGTGGCTGATGCAGTGACGAAGGAGAGGATACAGGCGTTGGGGGCGGCGATCAATTACCTCGGAGGTAATGGGCGCCCATTTTGTTTTGATCATCGGATGGCACCTGATGAACACCATGCAACCACAACCGGTCGGTCATCTACTGCGCGAATGGCGCCAACGTCGGCGGCTGAGCCAGTTGGCCTTGGCCGGCGAAGCCAATATCTCGACCAAACATCTGAGCTTTGTGGAGACGGGGCGTTCCTTGCCCAGTCGCGAGATGCTCCTCGATCTGACGGAACATCTCAATGTCCCCATGCGGGAACGCAATGTCCTATTGACGGCCGCCGGTTATGCGCCGGTCTTTCCCGAGCGATCATTAGAAAATCCGGCTTTGGCACAAGCGCGCAAAGTGATTGATCTGGTGTTGGCCGGCCATGAACCCTACCCGGCACTGGCGCTTGACCGCCACTGGACCCTGGTTGCGGCCAACCGGGCGGTGCCGCCCTTGCTGGCCGGCGTCGCCCCGGCGCTGCTCCAGCCGCCGGTCAATGTGCTGCGCCTCAGCCTGCACCCCGATGGCCTGGCTTCCCGCATTGCGAACTTGGCCGAATGGCGCTTGCACCTGCTCGCCCGTCTGCGGCGCCAGATCGAAGCAACCGCTGATCCGGTGCTGGTCAACCTCCTGCGCGAACTGAAAGCGTATCCACTCGCCCGCGCCGACAAGGTCAACACCACCGCCACCGAGCATGATTATGCCGGTATCGCCGTCCCTTTTCGGCTCAAAACGGAACAGGGCACTCTCGCCTTTCTCAGCACGACCACGGTCTTTGGCACGCCGATTGACATTACGCTGGCCGAATTGGCGATTGAATCCTTCTTTCCCGCCAACGCCGCCACCAAGGCCGCCTTAACCCGGCCTTCCCCGCAAGTCACGCGGTGACGTGGTGGAATCATACCGTAGAGAACGGGTCTTGTCTTGAACAAAAACGACAACAATCTATCGCTACTTTTGGGTTTCTCCCGTTTCTTACAGGCAGCGGAACGGCCGGCAGATTGAGATCCCATCGCCAAACTACCCATCCATCCAGGCCCAAGCCTATCTAGTTGACGAGTGACAGACATGATAAATTGCGTTAGGCTAAAAGCCGGACAACGTGGATCTTGGCGTGGAGCGAACGATCATTCCTGATGAGCGTGATTGCATTGTATACGCAACGGCGCCATCAAGTAACACTTTTTCAGGTGTAAATAGGTTATTTGATGGGCTGCCGCGCCGTATAGCTTAGGAGGAAAACCATGAAGAATCAAGCTGGCCTTACAATCGATGCCCCGCAATTGCGTTTAGAGAACGTACCGCGCATCGGCTTCGATGTCCATCTCAGCCCTTTTCCCGGTGCGCTCTATGCACTCCTCGATTATTGTGGCGATCACCAAGCGTATGACTATTTGATGGGGATCACCGGCGCTGCGTTTCGGCGGTTATGGAATCCCGACGATGGCGGCAATATTGATCTCGCGCGCTTTGGCGAGATGCCGTTCCGGCTGGCCTTTACCGCGCTGGGCTACAGATGGCGCCGCCTGCCGGCGGAAAAAGCAACCATGCTTGCCGCCATCAAGACTAGCCTTGCGCACGGGGTTCCCCCCATCTCCTTTGGCATCTGTGGCCCACCCGAAGCCGGGCTTGTGACCGGCTATGCCGAAGATGGCGCGGTGCTCTATGGATGGAGCTACTTCCAGCCGACACGCGACGGCTATTATGAGTTGCGCGATTGGTTTACAACCATGGACAAGAGCAGCGGCTACGGCTTGCTCGTCCTCGGTGAGAAAACGCCGCCGCCACCCCCACGCGAGATTCTCCTGACGGCGTTAGAATGGGCCATTGACCTGGCTTGCACCAGCCGGCGCTCCGCGCTGCCGAATCATGTCAGCGGTCTGGCGGCCTATGAGGCCTGGGCGGATGCGCTGGTATGCGACGCCGATTATCCCGCTGACAAGGCCGACGCGCTGGCGTTCCGCACCATGATCTACGGGGATCAGTGCATGATGGTGGAAGATCGACGGGAGGCCGCCCGTTTCTTGCGCCGAATGAAGAGCGCCGCCCCCTGTGAGGCCGCGTTATTAGCCGAAGCCGCCACCCTGTATGACAACGTGGCGGCGTTGGTTTATCAGCTCTGGCCGTGGCCGGTCGAACCCAATGCCGGCGCCATCCAAGGATTAAGCGATCCGGCCCAACGCCGGCAACTGGCCGTCACCATTCGCACCGCGCGGGAGCAGGAGGCGCGGGCGGTGGCTCTCTTGGAGAAAGTATGGATTGCCCTACGGTAAATGATGTCAGGCAGGAGAACAGACCATGAACAAACGCGAACGACTGGAAGCAACCTTTGCCGGCGCCGTGGTCGACCGCCCACCGGTGGCGCTGTGGCGGCATTGGCCCATTGATGATCTGCACGGGCCGGAATTGGCGCGCGCCACCTTGACCTTTCAGGAAAGCTACGACTTTGACTTTATCAAAGTGACGCCAAACAGCAACTATTGTGTTGAAGGCTATGGCGTCGAAGCCACCTGGCAGGGCAATGAAGAAGGCACCTATCTTTGGAAAAATCGCGTGATCCAATCGCCCGCCGATTGGGAGCGGCTACAACCACTCGACCCCAATCGTGGTCTCCTGGGGGAAGTGCTGGAGACCAACCGGATGATCGGGGAAGCGGTGGGGGAAACGACGCCTTATATCACGACCATTTTTCATCCGCTGGCGCAAGCCAAAAATCTGGCCGGCGACCGCTTGCTGGCAGATCTGCGCCAATACCCCGCCGCCACCAAGGCCGGGCTACAGGTGATCACCGAGTCGATCCTGCGCTTTATTGAGGCACTCAAGCAGACGAAGTGCGCCGGCATCTTTCTGGCCTTGCAACATGCCAGCTATGATCTACTCACCGAAGCGGAGTATCGCACCATCTGTCGGCCCCTCGACCTCCAAATTTTGGCCGCCACCGAAGGCATGTGGTTCAATCTGGTTCATCTCCATGGCGCCCATGTGATGTTCGATGTGGTGGCCGATTACCCGGCGCAAGTGATCAACTGGCACGACACGGAAACGCCGCCTACCCTCACCGAGGCGCTGTCACGCACAAAGATGGCGCTCTGTGGCGGTTTACGCCAATGGGCGACCATGGTGCGCGGCACCCCGGAAAGTGTGCGCGCCGAAGCGCTGCGCGCCTTTGCCGCCACGCAAGGGCGCCGCTTCATCCTAGGGACAGGCTGTGTGACGCCCATCATTGCCCCCACTTGTAATCTTGTCGCCACGCGCCATGTAGTCGATGGGCTGCGGGGCGGTTGAGCAACCGGAGACAAGCGTCTTGTATCGCGAACACAAACCCGGTTTCTGTCAGAAACCGGGTTTGTCTTGGCAAGCTGATACCGTTACTGGCCACGCTCCGCCAAAAACTGCTGGAGGATGGTCGTCAGCGTTGGTTCACCGATTTCTTGTAGCTCGTAGCGGACACGCTGCGCCGGCTTGCTCAACGTGAGTACCCGGCGGAGATCGATAGGGGTGGCGACCAACACGAGATCAGCCGGGACCGCCGCAATGGTGGCGGCCAGATCGGCAATTTGCGCCGGGCCATAGCCCATCGCCGGCAGCACGGGGCCGATCCGCGGATAGTTAGCAAAGGTGGTCGCCAGAGCGCCGGTGGCGTAGGGCCGTGGATCGACAATCTCCGCCGCGCCGTGGCGCGTGGCCGCTACCCAGCCGGCGCCATAGGCCATTTCACCGTGGGTGATCGTGGGGCCATCCTCCACCACCAAGACCCGTTTGCCCCGGATGGCTTCCCCATCCTCAACGGTGACGGGGCTGGCGGCATCCACCATGCGCGCCGTTGGCTTCAAGGCATAGGCAATGCGCCGCGTCGCCTCGACCTGCTCAAAGGACGCAGTGTCAATTTTGTTGATAACAATCACATCGGCCATCCGCACATTGATTTCGCCCGGATAGTAGCGGAGGGCATGGTCGGCCCGGTGCGGATCGACGACGGTTAACCACAAATCGGGGGCGAAGAAGGGCCAATCATTGTTGCCGCCATCCCAGATGATGATGTCGGCTTCCTCTTCGGCCTGGCGCAGGATGCGTTCGTAATCTACCCCGGCGTAGACGACAAAACCGGCCTGGACATGCGGTTCATAATCCTCCCGCTCTTCAATGGTCACTTGATAGCGGTCGAGATCCTCAAGGGTGGCAAAGCGTTGCACCGCTTGGGCCGCCAAATCGCCATAGGGCATGGGATGGCGCACAATGACCACCCGTTGCTGCCTGGCCTGTAAAATTTGGGCAACGCGGCGGCTGGTCTGACTCTTCCCCGCCCCGGTGCGCGAGGCGCAGACGGCGATCACCGGCACACGGGCTTTGAGCATCGTCTGGCGCGGGCTGAGCCACAGATAGCCGGCGCCGGCAGCCATCGCCCTGGCCCCCACCTGCATCACATGTTCATAACTCACATCGCTGTAAGCAAAATGGGCGAGATCCACTTGCTCCGTTGCAATCAGGTGGGCCAGGTCGCTTTCACGCACAATCGGAATGCCTTGCGGATAACGGGGGCCGGCCAGAGCCGGCGGATAGAGCCGACCGGCAATATTGGGAATCTGGGTCGCCGTAAACGCGACAACCACATACTGAGGGTTATCGCGAAAATAGATGTTGAAGTTGTGAAAATCCCGACCGGCGGCGCCGAGAATCACGACCCGCTGGACAGAAGTAACGTTGGCGTTCGTCAATGTTTGTGAATTGGATAGCACGCTTGCCTTGCTCACAGTCGCTCCCTTCTTAATTCCTACTGTCGTCGCTGACGCCGTTGATTCCGCTTCATAATCTCCTCCTGCTGATTGGATGGATTTTAGAAACCCGGTTTCTGCCAGAAACCGGGTTTCGCTCTTTGCCAAAATTATGGGCAGGCGCTGCTGCCGGCCGGGTAGAGCGAAACCGGCACGCGCACATGATCGACAAATTCCCCGGCGCGCGGTGAGATTTCCGTCGCGCCCACCAAGGCGGCTTGAGGCGTCGTGACAGTGTAGTCGAAATGGGTGGCAAATTCGCGATAGAGACCCCAGGCGCCCCCCATGGTGTTGGTTTGCTCTAGCACTGTATCACCCACTGTATCACCCACTGGCCGGTTTGAAACCATCGATTGTGGATCATGGGTACACCTTCCTTGCCGCTAGGCGCGGCAACATACAACCCACGTTATACGCTCAATGCGCCAGCAGTCGTTCGCTGGCCCTATAGACCGGGCCGCCAACGGCCTGGGCCGCGATTTCTCCAGCCATAGCCGGGCAGCCCGCCGGCAGATCCTGGATGAGCAAGAGGGGCGCTCGACCATAGACAATCAAATTGGTCGTAACACTGCCATAGGGCCACTGGCTGCCCCCGGAATAGCCGTGGGCGCTCAGGATCACCAGGTCGATCTGTTCTGTCGCCGTCAACGCATCCAACGTAGCGGCAACTCCTTCCCCGGTCAGCAGACGGGTTGTCGTTACAGCCGGCCATTGGGCGCGGAGTTGCGCCAACTGTTGCGCCACCGCTAATTGGTTCCGGGTCAACAGTTGCTCGATCAAGCGCTCCTCGGCCACAGTCAGCGGCAGAGAATGGGGCAGATCCGGCCGGCGGATCACATGCGCCAACCAAAGCTCGGCCTGATAGAACTGGGCCAACGTCGTGGCCGCGGGTAACGCACATTCGGCGCGCAGCGACCCGTCTAAGGGGACCAGCAGACGCTGATAGTGCAACTCACTATTGTCGCTTCGGATGGGTTGGTAGGCGCGCACAAGCAAGTTGGCAACATGCGAGCGAAGGAGGATCTTCTGGGCCACACTGCCGATATTCCAGCCGGTCAACCCGCCTTCGCCATGACTGCTCAAGATCACCAGGTCAATGGGGTGGCGGTGGGCATAGTCGATGATACAATTGGCGGGCTGGCCTTCAACCAGGATACTTTCGGTTGCCACCCCGGCCCTTTGCAGATCTTGTGCCATATTATCCAGGTAGGCTTCCGCTTCCGCCTTCAACAACTGCCAATCAAACACATCGACCGGGCAGCCGGCCGGCGGGCGCGCCAACACCCGTAACACTGTCACCTGGGCGTTGAAGGCGCGGGCAAAAGCGACCACGTGGGGCAAGACCGACGCGGCCAGCGACGAACCATCAAGGGGAACGAGAAGATGGGTAAACATGATGTTGTCTCCTTGACACCAAACTTTCATCCCACAAGAAGCATAACCGAAGATTGGCACAGGCGCACCAGCCATCCGGCGGGATTGTAGACTAGCCAGATGACGAGATTTGTATAGCCGGCAAATCGACAACTTGTTTTGGGGTTACTTACTCCATCCCTGTCATGGACTTTTGCTCATGACAGGGATGGTAAGGTCAGGGCGCTGCCGCAAAGGTGATGCAATGTGAGGATAACGTGTAAGGCAAACTGCTCCTGTTCTCATCATTATAGCGGAAAGTTGATCGACCGTACCCGGACATTTGGGGAGTTTGTCGGCTGGTCAAATGGCGAGTTTCGGCAAGATGCGTCGGTCCGCTCGATTGCACACCGGCGGCCAGCTGGAATGATTTCATTGAGCTAGTCGCTAGTGGCGTGTCACAGGTGATTTTGAGCGGTGGCGAACCACTCATGCGGCGCGATTTCTTTGCCATTGCCGACTATGCGGCAAGTAAAGGGAGCAGTTGCCCCAAAATGGAAATACACCCGGAGTAAATCTGCCGGAGTAAATCTGCACGGTTGCTATTGTTTATGTTTTCATATATAATCTTTACATTCACACAAAAATGTGGTGCTCACCGCCTTCAGGTTCATCTTACGCTTTAACGTTTTCCTTGGTTATTCTTCATAGTTGCTGGGCGTTTGAGAAACAGCAACAAGGCATCGACTTTGCAGCTTTACCAATCATGGGACGGAGCTATATATGTCTACTGTGCGCGTCATGGTTTATTTTATGAATGAAGAAGAACGAACAACCGCTCGTGAGCTTGTTGCCGAGGTAGGGAGCGCGGAGAGCTATCTTCTCGGCGATATCGACGAGGGCCAGCTTGCGGTCTTAACGCAACAGGGCTTACTCTATCAGGTCATCGAAGAGCAGTCACAGGTGGAAACCCCAGGTGGCGATTGGACGCCCTTGCCGGGGGCAGCCCGCGCCGTTGGGCGACCGGAACTCATTGTCAAGAGCGGGGAAATTGATTGGAGCCGGCCCAATTTTTTTCTGATTCAGTTGCATGGCCCTTTGCTCGAATTGTGGCGCACCAAACTGGCGGACCTCGGTGTAACGTTGCTGGAATATGTGCCACACAATCATTACACCGCCCGCCTTACAGTGGAGCAGGTCGCGGCGATTAACGCCTTAGATTTTGTCGTCGCGGTCAAGCCTTATACACCCCAGGATGCGGTCCCCACGCTGGTTACAAAGAGCGTCCGTGCCCCTGATCAAGATCAGGCGGCGCTCGGCCTTCCAGCGTTGCATCGCCAAAGCGCCGGACGCGATGTTCATGCCCCTGATCAGGATCAGGCGGCGCTCCGCCTGGACATACGGCTGCATCAACCTGATGATCTGGCGAAGACAAGACGCTGGCTTGAGGAACAAGGGGTAAACATTGCCGGTTCCAGCAGACGGAAGATTCGCATTGCGCTGCCGGCCGATTCGCTGCTGCTGCCCGAAATTGCGGCATTGCCGGAAGTCGCCGCCATTGAGGAGTATATTCCGCCCAAGTTGCTCAACGAAATCGCACGTAAGTTGTTAGGAATCGCGCAACGCAGCGCCCATGGGATGACTTCTGCGCTGCCCCAGAGCGGCGAAGGACAGATTGTGGCAGTGGCAGACACAGGGTTTGATGCCACGCACCGCGACTTTCAGGGACGAATTGCCGGCATAGTGGCCTTGGGGCGGCCCGATGATGCCAGTGATCCACACGGTCATGGCACCCATGTGGCAGGTTCCGCCGTAGGAAATGGGGCAGCTTCCAACGGGAAGATCTGTGGGACAGCGCCCAAGGCAAAACTCTTCTTCCAATCGCTGCTGGACGTATTCGGCAGGCTGAGCGGATTACCGATCGATCTCTATGATCTTTTTGATCCCGCCTATCAGGCCGGGGCGCGTATTCATAACAACAGTTGGGGATCAGCTACGGCCTCTACGTATACCGCCAGTGCAAACGAGGTTGATGAATTTGTTCACGATCATCGCGATATGTTGATCGTCATTGCCGCCGGCAACGAAGGTCAGGCCGCTATGCGTCGGCACAGTCGAACGGGGTATGTCGATTGGCTATCGATTAACTCACCTGCTTCTGCCAAAAATGCACTCACGGTCGGCGCCAGCCGGAGCAGCCGACGGCGCGGTGGTCTGACAACCATGACCTATCGGGAATATAATGCTAAACTCTTCCCTGATCCGCCAATTGCCAAGGAACGCGTTTCCGGCAACCCGGAAAAATTGGCCGGCTTTAGCAGTCGCGGCCCCTGTGATGACCGGCGAATTAAACCGGATTTAGTCGCGCCAGGGACGGACATCCTTTCCACCAGGTCGGCTCAGGCCGCCGATAGTGGCCCGCCTTTCTGGGGCGCCTATGCGAAGTCCCCCGCCTACGCCTATATGGGCGGCACGAGCATGGCCACGCCGTTGGTCTCCGGCTGTGCCGCCCTCGTACGCGAGTATTATCTCAAGGAGCGCCAACATGAGCCGGCAGCCGCGCTCGTCAAAGCCACCCTGATCAATGGCACACGCCACCTCACCGGCGCCGACGCCGTGGCCGATCACAAGTCCTTGCCTAATTACCACCAAGGGTTTGGCGGCGTCTACATGCCCACGACGCTGCCGAATCCAGCCCGACCTGGGTTGAAACTGGAATTTGTCGATACGTGGAAAAACGCCGAGCGCCAGTTTATGCGCACTGGTCAGGATTTTCAATATCTTGTCACGGTTGGCGGCGATGAACTGTTGCGCATCTGTATGGTCTGGACAGACCTGCCTGGACGAGCCTTGCAGAACAACCTGAACCTGATCGTGCGGCTGCCGACAGGGGAAAAATGCATTGGTAATGCCGATGCACCGTTGGGATTGGGCATTCCTGACCCCGATAACAACGTAGAAATCGTGCGGATCGAGAAGCCGCCCGCAGGCAATTATACGATTCAGATCCTGGCCCAAAACCTGCTGCGCGGCCCGCAAGATTTTGCATTGGTGGTCACTGGTGATTTGAAATCGCCGCTCGCCAGGTTGATCTAAAAGCCCTATAAAATCAGGTAACTCATCAGTCAACATGAGGGGGTTACAGCCATCAGCATGAAAATCAGCTTTTGATCAAAGATTTCACCGATTTCACCGATTTTTCTATTTGTGAATCGGCATAATCGGTGAAATCCCTGTTATTTTCCCATCAGTATTTGTGAGTGATAGTCACCTGCCGAGATGACCGTCCCTTTGGCGGAAAAGGAGACTCATGATGGATCTGCTGATCGTAACTGATCGCAGTCGCCTGAGCGAAAAATATGGGAAGGAAGGCTGGGCTAAGATCAACGCCGGCATCAATGCTTACCTGGATGCCTTGCAGACAGCCGGGTTGGACGCTGTGGTAGCGTATATGGATGGGAAATCGACCCCCAAGGCGATCAAGCGCGCCATTCACGATCACTATGCCAAGCTGGCAATGGAACATCTGCTCATCCTGGGTGGCGACGACATTATCCCCTTCTATCGTCTGCCCGATGAGACACCTGGAGAACGCCATAGTCAGGAGATTCTGTCGGACTCTTTTTATGCCGACTTTGACGAGAACGAGGCGGACCATTTCCCGGTTTTCGGTGTTGGGCGTTTCCCGGATGGCGGCAAGGTTGACCTGTTGTGCGCCCAATGCCAACGCGCGGCGGCCTGGCACAGCGCCGGCGGTCTGCCATGGCCAAGCAAGTATGCGGGCTTTTCAACCCAGACATGGGAGCGGGCTTCGCGTCAAACGTTCGGCCATATCGATCGGAGTACGAAGGCGCTACGCCTATGTCCCCCCTGGGGTTTACGGCCTGCCGCCCTATCCCCCAACCCGGAGCTAGTTACGGCGGACTTATTGCCAACAGGGGGAATCCTCTTCTTCAATCTCCATGGTCATCCGCTGGAGCCGCGTTGGTGGGGCGCCATACAGATGGCTAAGTTACAAAATCAGGAACTTGCCACCGCTGAAGTTATCGATCAGGCGTTGTTGGCGCAGGCCGATCTCAGCGACTGCCTTGTCCTCTCGGAAGCTTGTCACGCGGCGGCGATCCATGGCCGCACGCCGGAAAACAGCCTGGCATTATGTGCGCTAACGCAGGGCGCCGCCGCTTTTTTCGGTTGTACAACCGAGAGCTATACGGTACGCTTACCGGACGGGCTACCGCACACCCAAAGCGGCATCGACGCACTGTTCAGCTACTTCATTTTTCAGATCGCCAATAAGCGGCAGTTTGGGGCTGCCCTGGGTGAAGCGAAACGGTATTTCAAGTACAACACGACCTATGATATCAAGAATATGCTGAGCCTGGTGTTGTTCGGTGATCCAACGTTACGGTTTCAATGATAAAGGAGCAGTGTCAATGGAAAACCAAGAGCTGGAGCAGCGGATCCGTGAAGAAATCATTGCCAAGCAATTTCCGGAAATGCTAGGGATTGCGCCGCAGATAGAAGTAGGGCCTTCCGAAAGCAAACTGCGCGCCCTGCGCCGCCTGCGCGGTACGGTTTCCACCGAGGAAGAAAAGAGCATCCCGCAGGAGTTCACGGTGACTTACCATCGACCGGCTGATGCGCAGCAACCATTTGCACGAACCATTGTTGTGGTGACAGATGATTCCTACCAAACCCGCTATATCATCGAAAGCAAATAGTGCGTCAGATGGGGCGCACAACACAACTTCACAAAACGAAGAGGCATGGGTCTGCCACGACAATGTCTTGCGCCGCCTGCTCATTCCGCGCCTACCGCTGGCGCAAAGTACACGGCGGGCGGTTGAGATCGCCACCGAAGGCCTGTCGTTGGCCCTAGGCGACGGTGAAGCCATGTTGGCGCCTAGTCCGGGCGAGCGACCTGTTTCACTTGTGCGTAGCGTCGTGAGCGAGGGACGCGTATTAGCCGAATCGGATCGCATGACCTGGGCGCCGGTGAAGGGTGTGGCGGTCAGTCGCACCCTTCAATTAACGCGCAACGATCACGCGCAAGTTGACATAAACCTCCGCTTTCGACTAGCGCATGAAGAGCAGGGCGCACAAGAGGTGCGCCCCCGCTTTACGTGGTCTTTGACCCTGCCGCCAAGCGCGCCCTTTATCCTGGAGCCAGCGAATGGCGCATTTCAACGGCAACAAACAGGCAAATTGAGCACCAGTGATTGTCGGCGGGGCCGTTTGCTCTTCTCCTTTGATGCAGCCCAGCCGCTCTGTGCCAACAATCGCCTTGTTCTCTTTGACTTCCTGGATGTGAAACCGCAATGGGTTGAATTGACGGAAGATGCGGAGAAGCAGTGGCGTGTCAATATCACCTTTACGCGCAATCTGGCAGCGAAGGAGTGCTTGGAAATCAATGTCTGCCTGCGCTTTATGGTTCTGCTCAGCCATGCACTTAGCGACACCGTCTTTCTCGTCGCGCGCCCGGAGGTAGATAACGCGCCGTGGCAGGCCGCCCTGGCTGCCGCCATGTGTTGGGTCGATCCCCTCGAAGTTTACAGCCCCAGTGCCGCGCCGCGGCCCACCTTCCAGCGGCTTGCGCCGTTTCTTTGGTTTGATCGCGAGCGCCCACTGCCCGATGCCGTATTGCGTTTCCTCCACGAGATGCCCAGTTTGCAGCGGATCATCGTCTTCGGCAATGTCCAGGTCCATGATCTGGAAAACCTGCTGACCGCCCTGCTCAATAAGGGCGCCGGCGATTTCATGCGGTTACAGATTTTTACCGAGGATGAATATTATCGCGACCGTGTCAATGTATTACGCGGCAATATCCAAGCGCGTATGCTCATGGCCGATGAGACCGCCGAGCGCATTCGACGGTTAGAGGAGATCATTTCGACCAGTGTCGTCCCCGCTGCCAACTGCTTGCCATTGGCTGCGTTGCACTTTGTGGAAAGGAATTGTCCTCCTTCCCCATTGGTCCCGCAGCCAGCCGCGCGCAACCTGGTTTTCCTTGTCGATGCTGCCCAACCACAGGCGCGCTATTTGGCGGCGGCGGCCGTTCCCTTTGCGCGTCACTTAGCCGCCCCGATCTTTTTGTGGAGTCTGGAGAGCAGGGACGCGATACTGGCTTATCTGGCGCAACCTACGGTCGCACGCGTCTTTATGATCGGCGCTTTTGCCGATATAGACACGGACACCATACGGAAGCAGTTGACGCAAACCGGGGACGATGGGATGGATCCGCTGACGCCGCTGCCCCTCGATGAGCCGGTAGCCGCCGCAGCTACGCTGGCGCGACTGCACCGTGCCCATCTTCTGCTTGACTGGTTGGTGCGCGAACTGCACAGCGCGCTAGAACGGCGCAGCGATGATGCACAGAGCGCTTTTATTGATCTTGTGCGCAACTATCTGGCCCACATCCAGGCGTATGGCTGGGCGCAAAGCCTTGTCGGCCTTCTACGCCTATTGTTGGAAAATAGCGCGACCTCCCATTGGGCGGCGGCGGGCGCCGCGGCGTACCAGGACTTATTTGTCACCCAGGATGAGTTCATTCGGACGTTACAGGAATACTTTGTCGCGGCGGCGGAGCAAACAGAAGATCCGCAAGCTGCTGTCTTGATCAATCGATTGGCGCCTGTGTGGAATGATCTGGTCGTCATCAGTGATTTCGAAGAACCCAATCAATCGCACCATGATTTTTATATTGCAGCTTGTTTCGCGGCCTACCACAACGCGCCTCTCTTGCTGTACCCGGCGATTTCGGATAAAAATGAAGCGTATGTAGATCAGCGGGTCAAAGATCTGGAACAACAGTTTCTAAAATTCATTGCCCCAGAAGCTCAATCTGCCCAACGCAATCTTCTGCTGCAACAGTATGACAAACACGCCTTGAGCTTGGAACTTGGTCTAGCCGAAGCGAACCAGTATGGACAGAATATCTCCACGCTTGTCTTTCCGCAAGAGCTACAGCAGACGTTACGGTTGTTGAATCCAATGGGCATTGGGCTGTATAGCAGTGATGTGCGTGTCCCGTATGAAGTGATCTCTGACCAAACTGGACCGATTTTTCTGAACTATGTCATGGGTCATGTGTCCGGCGCCGACGCCTATGAGACAAGCCTGGCGACGGCATCGAGCATCCTCTATGGTGATGAATTGCAACGCCATTGTCCCTGGAATGCTTTGATCTGCCTGGCAAACCTGCCGGATCTGCCGTTGCCGGGGCTAGTGGACGAGGGGAAGGCAATCCGGCAAGTGCTGGCGGCTAGCGCCGACTTCAAGCTAAAGTTTTTGACGGAGCCGGGAGAGATTAACAAGCGGCATGTCCTTACTGAGTTAGCCAAGGACTGTTCCCTCTTCCATTTTGCCGGGCATGGCTTTGAGGATGTCAAACGTCCCCAACTCAACGGAATATTTTTTTGGCATGAGCTGGAGCAAACGCGCCAACGGTTGAACGCCCTGGAGCTGAAGTATCACACAAAACTGGGGGCGCATCCGGTGGTCTTTTTAAATGGTTGTTATGGGGCTGGTCAAGCGCGTATCGTCGCGACGGCCGAAACAGCGCAGCCCAGCGCGCAAGAACAGGAACCCAAAGCGAGCATGACGCAAGTGAACAGTCGGTTGGTGATGGGGATCGCTTCATCGTTGACCCATGTCGGCGCCGCCGGTGTAATTGCGCCGCGCTGGGCAATTGGCGATACGACGGCTGTACGCTATGCCAGTCACTGGTACACCTACTTGGCCCAGGGGTGCTCGATCGGCGAGGCCACCCTGTTGGCCAAAATTGAGTGCATCCGTGATATGCAACGGGGCAGTGAAGATAAAGCCGCTATTGCGCGCGATTACGCAGTCCTCAGTTATGTTGTCTGGGGGAATCCAACCCTGCGCTACTATCCACTCACACACCTGGTCGAAAATTACCCGGAAACAGCCAAAGTTCTCTTAAAGCTAAAACGCGAGGTATCGTAACGCCATGGTTGGCATGAAACCGCGTCCGTTTGTCCCACCCGAAACATTACACAATGGCGAGGTCTATCTGGCGCCCGTGACCAATTGGCAACTAGCGGCTTGGGCAATAGCGCGCAGTACGCGCCCGCAGTTACCTGACGCTGCTGCAAATCGAAATGATTTACTCAGCAGGTTCAATTACTCATTTACCCGGCGGACGTTCGCCGCGGTGCTGTGGTATACGCCACAGGCGACGTTAAGTGACGAGATCTATGATTTCTTACACCGGTTGCCCCAGCTAAAGCGCATTGTCGTCTTAGGCGAAGGGGCTGAACAGACGCTCCCTCGATTAGATCAAGACAACTTGAATGCCATCCTCGAAGAAAGATCCGGGGATCGAACGTCGCTGATCATGGCGCAGATCCCGCAGCATCTACCGGTAAGCGACATGCGGGGGCAGCAAATCTATACATGGACGCGTCCGCGTTTTTGGCTGGACTTGTTGCAGCAAGTACCCGACAACCAAGATCCTTTCCCCTTTCCACGTGTGGCTGTGGTTGTGCCGGAAAATCCGTATCAGGTCGCTGCCGCTATCCCGCTGGTAGCACAGGTGGGCGGCCTGCTGTTCTACCTAAATCCGACCCTTGAGGATTATCGTACGTTTCTTGACGAGTTGGTCGAAGCCATCTTCACTTCTGATGTCGCCGATGAGATCTGGTTGGTGGGGGCGGCAGCCGTGCTAGGTAAAGAACTGGAAGCGAAGATTGACGCGATGAAACAACGGCTCATGGATGATCAGCAAAGCCATAACGCCAAACATATTACACAGCCGCCGCTTGTGCGCACGATTGCCGGCGCCGATCACTTTGCTGTTTCTGAGCGAGCCTCCATCTGTTTGTTAACCTATCGCTATCTCGACTATCTGGTGCAAACCACGCTGACGAGCGGACGCGACAAATTCTTTGGTTTTCTGAAACGCAAGGAGATGAAGAGGCTTACGGATTATTGCAATCGCGTGTTGGCCTTGGCCGGCGAACTCCAGGAGCAAGCCGAAAAACTGCAAGCACAGGCCAAAGAACCGCAGGCGCAAAATTTTTCAGCCCTGGCGGATCTACATGACCTATATTGGCGGATGTCGGATTTGGAACAGCGCGAATTTGTGCGCGCGTTTCAGTTGGAGTTCTCCGCTGAACCACTTGTGAGCAAGAACATAGCCGTCATCGCCGACTATGCCGTCGCCGATCGGGTGCCCCATCAACTTTTTGACGCAGCAGCGTTTGCCGCACGGCGCCGCGCTTCCTTGCTCATTCTACAACCGCTGCCGGCAGAAACGAATCACTATATTGGATCATTGATCGACAAAATCGATAATCGACTCAATAAACTCAATGATCTGAAAAGCGCCCTGCACCAAGCACGCCAGAAGTTATATCAGAGTGACCCTGCTGACCCAATGGCGACGCGCTTACCTGACCGGGGTGAAGAGACAACTGTCGGGCTAGACGTGGAGCAGGCGGCGGCGCGCTGGCAGGAACAAAAAGGGGAGATCGAGGCGATCCACAAGCAGATCCCCAAGGAGCAGTACGACCTCTACTACCACGTCCATAAGACGGGCGAAGTGTTGTACGAAAGCTTGGCGCCATTGGCCATGCGGAAGACCTTGCGCCAGTTGCGCCCACGTTTCCTCGCTGTGTTTATCCATGATCCAAGCCTGCCGATTGAGTTGATCCGCGAGACGGAAGATCTGGACCCGGCAGTCGATGGCGAATCCAATGAAGTTCAACTTGACCCGGAACTCAGTCATTTCTGGAGCTTGCGCTATGCCATCGGGCATATGTCTGGGGTCAATCCATATGAAACCAATCTCACCAGTAATATGGCAGTTTTTACGCCGCCAGCGCCGATCAAGACGGATAAGCTAAGTGTGCTGCTTTGTGCAAACCCAACACGTGATCTCTTGTTCAGCGAACAAGAAGCCAACAAAATCGCCGATTTCTTCTTGCGGACCAGGGCCGCCGCGCCGGATGTGCAGGCGCCGGACAGGCAGGCCCAGCCTAGGCTCAAGGACGACAACATCCGGCAACTCAACCTGGGGGACCAGCGTCCGGCGCACAGACCTACGTTGGAGAGTTTTCTACAAGAACTACGCAAAGGACACGACATTGTTCACTTTAGCGGCCACGCCTTCTTTGATAACGTGCTTCCGGGGCGCAGCGGGTTAGTTTTGAGCGATGGCGCCCTGACCGCCGCTGACGTTCGCTTCAAGGTTGAGTTTCCAAACGAACATCGTCCGTTGATCTACGCCAACGCCTGTTTGGCCGGTCGGATCAAGAGCGTTGCATCACGGTTTACGGGCTTGGCCGCCGCCTTCATCCGCGCCGGTGCAGCGGGCTACATTAGTCCGTTGTGGAGCATCGACGACCAGGATGCGGCGGCCCTGGCCATTGTTTACTATAACAAATTGCTCAGCGGTGAGCATTCTATCGGCGAATGTCTCTACGCAGCGAAACGGGCGCACGCCGGCTCCGGTTCGATCACCTGGGCATCGTATGTGCTTTATGGGGATCCAACTATGTATGTTATTGCTGCGCCCATAGAAACAAGCGATGAAGTGAAATCAGCTCAGGTTACGCGGTAATACTAGTACAGAGCGGCCTAAGTAAGCCAGGAGGTCAGTCGGTCAGTAGGACAGTAAGTCAGTCACTGTCTCACTGTCTCACTGGCAACTATGGGTTTATTTACGCCGTCGTGTACTAGATACAATAGGCGGTTGCTTTGACGCCACGACCGCCAAACGACGAGCCAGCCCCACCAAGGGCAATGTTTCTCCTCCTGTACTGCTGGACAGGACGCAATCTATCCATATAGGCAGTGTGCAAAGTATGAGCAACCCTTATACTAAGGTGTGTAGGGGAAACTAGCGCGTTCGTTCTCCAATCCATCACGAATCGTTGTCGTGTACGTATCGTTCACAAGGAGGTGAATGTTATGGCATGGCCACCGATCCCGAAGTCACCAGCATCATGGCGGGTGATGCCCAATCTCACCGACTATATCCCAACTTACCAATCATTTTCCTGGCAGGCGGTGCAAACGGCCTTTGCCGGATTACCCGGCGACAATGGCTTGAATATTGCCTATGAAGCCGTTGATCGCCATGCTCAAGGACCAGAAGCGAATCAACTGGCGTTGCGTTGGCTGGGCGCCGAAGGCACCGTGCGCGATTTTACCTATGCTGACCTGCAAGCACAGAGCAACCGCTTTGCCAATGTGTTGCAGCAGTTGCAGGTCGGCAAAGGCGACCGGGTCTTTGTCCTGGCCGGGCGCATTCCCGAGCTTTACATTGCTGCGCTCGGTACGCTGAAGAACACCAGCGTCTTCTGTCCTCTCTTCTCCGCCTTTGGCCCGGAGCCGATCTTCCAACGCTTGCAGCGCGGCGACGCCAAAGTGCTGGTGACGACCGCGCGGCTTTTTACCCAGAAAATTGCGCCGTTGTTGCCGCGGCTGCCGCTGCTGGAACATGTTCTATTGGCTGATGCGACCGCCGAGGAGGTGACGGCGTTGACCGATGCGCGCCTTCTGTCCTTGCCCACCCTGATGGCGGCAGCGGCGACCGCCTTCACCATTCCGCCCACCGCCCCCGAAGATATGGCGGTGCTGCACTTTACCAGCGGCACCACCGGGATGCCCAAAGGCGCCATTCATGTCCACAATGCCGTTTACACCCATTACATCACCGGCAAATATGTCCTGGACCTGCACCCCGGCGATGTCTTCTGGTGTACCGCCGACCCCGGCTGGGTGACGGGTACATCCTATGGCATTATTGCGCCGTTACTGCATGGCGTCGTCAACATTGTCGATGAAGCCGACTTTAACGCCGAGCGCTGGTATCAGATCCTCGAAGAGCAGAAGGTGACGGTCTGGTATACGGCGCCTACGGCGATCCGCCGCCTCATGCGTCTAGATCTGCTGCCCCGTGAGGAGTATGACCTGAGCAACCTGCGCCTGATCCACAGCGTCGGCGAACCGCTCAACCCGGAAGCGGTGGCCTGGGGTGTGGCGAAGTTGGGGCTGCCGATTCATGACAACTGGTGGCAGACCGAGACCGGCGGCATCATGATCGCCAACTATGCGGCGATGGAGATTCGCCCCGGCTCGATGGGGCGTCCCCTCCCCGGCATTGAGGCCGCCATTGTGCGCCGCTTTAAAGACGAAGATGACAAGCCGCGCGTCGCTGTGATCACTGAACCGGATGTGGATGGCGATCTGGCGCTCAAGCCTGGTTGGCCCTCCATGTTCCGTGGCTATCTTCACGACGAGGAACGCTACCGCAAGTGCTTTGTCGACGGCTGGTATTTGACCGGCGATCTGGCGCGCCGCGACAAGGATGGCTACTTCTGGTTCATCGGTCGCGCTGATGACATTATCAAAACTGCCGGTCATATGGTCGGCCCCTTTGAAGTGGAGAGCGCACTGCTGGAGCATCCGGCCGTCGCCGAAGCCGGTGTGATCGGCAAACCGGAACCGACCATCGGCGAGTTGGTCAAAGCCTTTGTGGCGCTCAAACCGGGCGTTGCGGCCAGTGACAAGCTACGCCTGGAACTGCTCGGCTTTGGCCGGCAGAAACTGGGGTCGGCGGTGGCGCCCAAAGAGATCGAATTTGTGGAACTCCTGCCCCGCACGCGCAGCGGCAAGATTATGCGCCGCCTGCTCAAAGCACGCGAAATGGGCTTACCGCTCGGCGACACCTCGACGCTGGAAGAGGACATCCCAGCTTCCCTGTTGAAGCCGGATCTGGTTCCGGCATGATTGGACGGTAATGGAACGCGGATTGAGCGGATCTAGCGGATCATGGCTGATTTTTTTTGACAAAATCCAATAAAGATCCGGTGAATCCGCCTAATCCGCTCAATCCGCGTTCCATTGTGTCTCGCTGCTACCCTGTCGAAAGGAGGGAAAGACGCATGAAAACGAAAACTGTTGCCAAGCCGGTCGCCAAGCGGCGCGTGGCTCACCCCATCGGTGAGCGGGCACAGATGCAGCATCTGCTTCACGAAATGATCCGCATCCGCCAACTGGAGGACAAGGCGGCGGAGTTGTACAGCGCCTTAAAGATTCGCGGCTTCCTCCATCTCTACAATGGCGAGGAAGCAGTAGCGGTGGGCGTGATGCAGGCGCTCACGGCGGAAGATGCCGTCGTCGCCACCTATCGTGAACATGGTCAGGCGTTGGCGCGTGGCGTCGCCATGGGCGCCATTATGGCCGAAATGTATGGCAAATTTGAAGGCTGCGCCCATGGCCGGGGCGGCTCCATGCATCTCTTTGACGCCCAGACCCGTTTCTACGGCGGCAGCGCCATTGTCGGCGGCGGGCTGCCGCTGGCGCTGGGCGTTGCCCTGGCCGATAAGCAGCGGGGTCTCAATCGGGTCACCTGTTGTTTCTTTGGCGACGGCGCCGCCGCCGAAGGCGAATTTTACGAAGTGATGAACCTGGCCGCGCTCTGGCATCTGCCGCTGCTCTTTATCTGTGAGAACAACCGCTATGCCATGGGCATGGCCATTGAGCGCGCCATGGCTGAGACCGATATTGCCAAGAAAGCCGCGGTCCACCGCATCCCGACCGAAACCGTTGATGGTATGGATGTGTTGGCGGTGGAAGCGGCAGCCAAAGCCGCCGCCACACGGGTGCGCGCCGGCGAAGGCCCCCAATTTATCCAGTGTGATACCTATCGCTTCCGCGCCCACTCGATGTTTGACGCCGAACTCTACCGTGACAAGCGGGAAGTGGAAGAGTGGCGGCTGCGTGACCCGATTACTACCTTTACGCAACTGCTCAAGAGCGAAAACCTGCTCAATGATGAAGAATTGCAGGCAATGGAGCAGGCAGTCGCCGTCGAAATTGCCGATGCCGTCGCCTTTGCCGAGGCAGGGAGTTGGGAGCCGGTGGCAGATTTGACGCGCTGGGTCTATTCGGAACCGGAGCGGGCTGCCGGTCTCTATCCATTACCGCCCCCGGCGCCGGCTGACGCGCTGACCGAATACCGGGAAATCACCTATCGTGAAGCCGTGCGCGAAGCCATGTCCGCCGCCATCCGTCGTGATGAACGGGTCTTTCTCATGGGCGAGGATGTCGGGCGCTATGGCGGCGGTTTCGCCGTGAGCAAAGGCATGTTGGCGGAATTTGGCCCGGAGCGCATTATCGACACCCCCCTCTCCGAATCGGCCTTTACCGGCGCCGGCTTGGGCGCGGCCATGAATGGCATGTTGCCGATTGTCGAAGTGATGACCGTCAACTTTAGCCTGCTGGCCGCCGACCAGATCCTCAACAACGCCGCCACCATCCTGCACATGTCGGGCGGGCAGTTCAATACGCCGGTGGTGATCCGTATGGCGACCGGTGGCGGGCGCCAACTGGCGGCCCAACATTCGCATAGCCTGGAAGGGTGGTACGCCCACATCCCCGGCCTCAAAGTGATCGTCCCGGCCACCATTGAAGATGCGCGCGGCATGTTGGAGACGGCGCTGGCCGATCCCGACCCGGTCTTGATCTTTGAAAACCCCATGCTCTATAACATGAAGGGCCAACTGGCCGTCAACGCCGGGCCAGTCGATATTGACAAAGCGCGTGTGCGGCGGGCGGGGCAGGATCTGTCGATCATCACCTACGGCGCCAGCCTCTTCAAGTCGCTCGACGCTGCTGAACTGCTGGCCAAAGAGGGCATCGACTGTGAAGTGATCGATCTGCGCAGCCTGCGCCCGTTGGATGACGCCACGATCATGGCCGCGGTGGCCAAGACCCATCGCGTGCTGGTGGTTGATGAAGCATGGCGCACCGGCAGCATCGCCGCTGAGATCAGTGCGCGCATTATGGAACAAGCCTTCTATGAACTGGATGCGCCGGTGGAACGGCTCTGTAGCGCCGAGGCGCCGCTGCCCTATGCCAAACATCTGGAAGAGGCCGCGCTGCCGCAGGTCGAGACCATTGTCGCCGCCGTCAAAAAGCTGCTCGGAAGGATGGTGGATCATGGTTGAATTCAAAATGCCGAGCCTGGGCGCGGACATGGAAACAGGCAAATTGCTCGAATGGCTGGTGAAACCCGGCGCGACCGTCAAGCGGGGTGACATCGTCGCCATTGTCGGCACCGAGAAGGGCGAGATCGAGATTGAGATTTTTGAGGATGGCATCATGGACCAACTGCTGGTCACCGAAGGGACCGAAATGCCGGTGGGCGCCACCCTTGCCCTGATCCGTGGCGTCGGTGAGGCCGTGCCTGTGCTTGGCGCCGTGATCGCGCCACTGCCGCTGGTTGCGGCAGTGCAGCCGACTGTGCCATCCACTGTGCCAGCACCGCTTCCCACTGTCGCCGTGCCCATCGCCACCAATGGTCATCGCGCCCGCATTTCGCCCCTGGCGCGTAAAGTAGCGGCTGAGTTAGGGGTCGATCTGGCGCAGGTGACGGGTACGGGCGCCAACGGCGCCATTACCCGTGCCGACATTGAGACGGCGGCGACGAGCATGAAGGCTGCGCCAGCGCCCAAAGCAATGCCGACACCGATGCCGGAAACACCGCCCGCCAGGGTCGCACCGCCATCGATAGAGGCGCCACCGCTAGCTGCACCGCCCGTTGAAGCACCGGAGCTGGAAGCGCCGCCAATCGCAGCGCCACTGGCCGCAGCGCCCCAGATCAAGGCGCCCAAGGTCGAAGAAAAACTGCCGACAACCGGCAAACCGGTCGATTTTGCCACCGGGATGCGCCATGCCATTGCGCTGGCGATGGCCCGGTCCAACCGTGACATTCCCCACTACTACCTGCAAACGCACATTGACATGCAGAAGGCGCTGGCCTGGTTGGAGGCCGAGAATCAGAAACGGTCGATCAAGGAACGGGTCTTGCCGGTGGTGATCTTGCTCAAAGCCGTGGCCAAAGCCTTGACCCAAACGCCCGAACTCAACGGCTACTGGGTCGATGACCACCTGCAACCCCAGGAGGCGATCAACATTGGTTTTGCCATCGCCTTGCGCCAGGGGGGCCTCGTGACGCCGGCCATTCACAACGCTGATCTCAAGAACATGGACGAAATGATGGAGGCGATCCGCGACCTGATCATGCGCACCCGCGCCGGTCGTTTGCGCAGTTCGGAGTTGACCGACGCCACCATCACCTTGACCAACCTGGGCGACCTGGGGGTCGAGACGGTCTTTGGCGTCATCTATCCGCCGCAGGTGGCCCTGGTCGGCTTTGGCAAGGTGACCGACCAACCGTGGGTCGAAAACGGCATGATCGGCATCCGGCCGGTCCTCACCGCCACCATTGCCGGCGACCACCGCGCCACCGATGGCCGGACGGGCGCGCAGTTCCTGGATACGCTCAATAAGCTGTTGCAGGAACCGGAGCAATTATGGACG
Organism: Caldilinea sp. CFX5; assembly: GCA_021405325.1. The sequence continues at coordinate 26,743 of QWII01000003.1, forward strand.
TAACAACGTGTTGCGTGTTGCGTGAACTGTTCAGCAAGCCCGCCGGATAAGCAGAGAACGCAGCCTGATGTACACGCAACACGCAACACGCAATAGATTGGAGTCACGCTATGCTTGCAACAAAACCAATGACCGCCGAAGAACTCAAAGCGCTCATCTTCCAGTTGCTGGGGCAGATTGCGCCGGAGGCGGATTTCAGCCGCTTACACCCCAACCGACCGATTCAAAGTGAATTGGATATTGATTCGTTTGATTTTCTCAACTTTTTGATCAGCTTGAATGAAGCGATCGGGGTCGAGGTGCCGGAAGCGGATTACGGCCAGGTGGCGACGCTCAATGCGCTGGTGAGTTATATGCTGGCGCGTATGAAGTGAGATTCAGTAGTCCGTAGTCGTTTAGTCGCGTAGTCCAGAGTCAGTCTATGTGCCTCTGGACTACGCGACTAAACGACTATGGACTTCGGAAAGGATGGGGTCTATGACCGAACTACACCGCATTTTAGTGCCATTGGATGGGTCAGCCTTGGCGGAGAAAGCGTTGCCGCTGGCGCTGCTCTTGGCCCAGAAGTTTGAAAGTGAGTTGCTTCTGTTGCGTGCATTAGAGCTTGCCTTACCAACCCCAGAGGCAAAATGGCCGGAGAATCACTGGGCGCGTGAAGCACTGCAATACAGCTTTCGCGAGGCGCAGAAGTACCTGGATGCACGGGAAGTGGAACTGACCCAACAGGGGATTCAAGTGCGCACCATCGTGCGTGACGGACCACCGCCGGAGGATATTCTGGCTGTCGCGGCCAATGAAAAGGTGGATCTGATCGTCATCTCTTCACATGGCAAAGGCGGTCCTTCGCCCTGGACTTCGGGCAGTGTTGCCGACAAGGTGATGCAACATAGTCCCTGTCCCGTCTTACTTGTGCGCCAAAACCCGGAGGCCGGGTAGACAAGGGGCAAGGGGTGCGCCGGCGGCAAGTGAAGCGGTAACAACGCAGGTGCGTGACAGGGGTCACAAGCTGGTCGCGCGACCAGTGACCAGGGGTGCGCATCTGTGTCGTTGCAAGGAGAAGCGTTATGAACATGATTATTCGCAATATCGGCGATGAATTGGGTCCGGCCAAGATTCTCTTGCTACAAGAGCAAGCAATTGGTCTGGCAGCCATTGTGGTGGTCGACAATACCGCTTGTGGACCGGCAATTGGCGGGGTGCGCATGGCGCCGGATGTCACGGTCGAAGAGGTCTTCCGGCTGGCGCGGGCGATGAGTTTTAAGAATGCCGCCGCCGGGTTGGCCCATGGCGGCGGGAAGGCCGGCATCATCGCCGATCCGACTTGTGAACCGGCGCAGAAGGAGCGCTTGGTGCGCACCTTTGCCCGGCTGATCGGCAACCTGACCGACTATATTCCAGGGCCGGATATGGGCACCAACGAAGTTTGTATGGCCTGGGTCAAAGATGAAATCGGGCGGGCCGTGGGGCTGCCGCGTGTGATCGGCGGCATTCCCCTGGATGAAATTGGCGCGACGGGGCTTGGGTTGGCCGTGGCCGCCGAAGTGGCTGCGCCAGCGATTGGTCTGGACCTGCGCGAGGCGCGGGTAGCGATCCAAGGCTTTGGCGCCGTAGGTCAACATGCCGCCCGCTTCCTTTGTGAACGGGGTGCGCGCCTGGTGGCGGCCTCTGACAGCCGGAGCGCCATCTATCACCCGGAGGAACTGGATGTGAACGCCCTCATTCGCCACAAGCAGGGTGGCTGGCCGGTCGGGGACTTTGCTGAAGGCACGCCCCTAGAACGTGACGCGCTGGTCGGGGTTGCCTGTGACATTTGGATCCCAGCGGCGCGCCCGGATGTGCTGACAGAGGCGAATGTGCGCCAGGTGAAGGCCAAGTTGATCTTGCAAGGCGCCAACATTCCAGCCACCGAAGGCGCCGAGCGTTGGCTACATGAGCATGGCATCTTGAGTATTCCTGACTTCATTGCCAATGCCGGCGGCGTGATCTGTGCGGACGTCGAATATCACGGCGGCAACCAACAGCAGGCGCTGGCGACGATTGCCGAGAAGATCCGCCAGAACACGCAGGAAACGTTGGAACTGGCCAAGCGTGAAAATTTGCTGCCCCGCCAGGCGGCGATCAAACTGGCGCGCAGCCGGATTGAAGAAGCGATGCGTTTGCGGCGCGTATAACAAGGGAGACGGAGCGAGACCTTTTCTACCAACTGGGTGATTGAGCCTTAAGAACAAGGAGTAGACCAATGTTACTAGCCGGCGATCTACACCGATGAACAGTCATTCGCGACGCCTGTCGCCAAAGCCACCTTGAGCAGCGCCCACTATGCCAGTTTAGAGGCGCTGATCGGGGAATTTTTACAGCAGCAACCTGGCCCGATAGAGGTTGCCAGCCTGGGGGTGGCCGGGCCGATTATCCGCTTTCCGCCCGTAAGACCCCTGCCTTTTTGAAACTGGTCCATTCCCAAGCGTTGCAAAATGTTTGCGTGCGCGTTGACCTCACGTTCAAAGGGTTCTTTCGTCGTGTTAAAGCCGGTGAGGAACCAGGATACCCACGCGTTAAGGGCTATGGGCGCTATGATAGCTTTTGCTATCCACAATACGGCAACGGTGTCCGGCTGGCAGGTCGCACCCTGATCCTTTCCAAGCTTGGCAACGTCAAGGTCAAACTGCATCGTGATCTGTGTGGAACGCCAAAAACTGTCTGCTTGCGCCGCTCTAGCACGGGCAAATGGTTTGTCACCTTCTCCTGTGACTGTCAACCCCAGCACTTGTCTGATGAACTTAAGCGGGTGGGCGTAGACGTTGGCTTGTCGCACTTCTTCACCACCAGTAACGGCGATCAGGTTGACAATCCGCGTTTCTTTCGCCAAGAAGAAAAGGAACTTGCGAAAGCCCAACGGCGCATGAGCAAACACGAAAAGGGTACGCCGGAAAGACGTAAGCGCCGTAACACCAGCAAGCAATGCTCGCGCTGTGCTTCGATTGTCGATAAGGAGCTGACGCTTCGTATTCACAACTGTCCTCATTGCGGTTTGTCCCTTGACCGGGATCAGAATGCCGCTATCAACATACTTGCGTTGGGACTACAACGCATGGGGAACCTATCCCTAGAAGCCCCCGGCTTATGAACGTTACGAAAATAAAGCGGTAACTGGAGGTCATCGCCGCCGGCGTGACAAGTTCCAAGGATTACCGAAACAATTCGCTAACCTTCATTAGCCGTGGGGAGTAGTCACCGGTAGCGACATTGGACTGGGCCGTGATCCCGTGGTTGAGGAACAAACCATGCGGGCGCAGGCTGTGGTAGGCGCGGGCGAAATAGGTCGGCAGGTTGGCGCGACCCACATGCTCCACCATCCCCACGCTGGCGAGCTTATCGAATGACTGAAGGGGGTGCGGCCAAACTACCCATCTATCCAGGTTTGAGCCTGCCTAATTGGTGAGGTTCTGGGGCGATGGGTTGTGCTATGCTGGCAGGTAGGCGTCACCCACCTTCATTCCATATCTTTCATCAGGAGGCCAAATGTTACATGAGCCAGCCACATCTACCCGCAAAGACCCTGCCGCGCCCTACAAGATGCGCCTGGGTCTCTGGATGTTTCTCTTTTATTCCCTCTTCTATGCCGGTTTTGTGGCAATCAACCTGCTCAACCCCCTGGCGATGGGGGTGGTTGTGTTTCTGGGACTCAACCTGGCAACGGTCTATGGCTTTGCGCTCATCATCGTGGCGCTCATCGAAGCCTTGATCTATGATAGAATGTGCCGCCAAAAAGAAGCGGACCTTGCCCGCGCCGAAAACCAGAACAGCGCCAAGGTCAATCTCAATAAAGAAGGAAAGGCCTAATCTCATGGCAATCCTCGTCTTCCTCATCTTCGTGATCTTTGTCATCGGCCTTTCGTTCTATTTGGGGGCCAGAGCCAAAACATCCAGTGGGTATTATGCGGCCGGCGGCCAGATTCATTGGGGGGTGAACGGCGTCGCTTTTGCCGGCGATTATCTCTCGGCGGCCTCTTTCCTCGGCATCTGCGGCCTGATCGCCACCGTCGGCTATGATGGTTTCCTCTATTCCATCGGCTACCTAGCCGGGTGGATCGTGGCCCTCTTTGTGGTCGCCGAACCGCTCAAACGGCTGGGCAAGTACACCTTCACCGACGCCGTGGATGCCAACTATGACTCGCGCGGTATCAAATTGACTGCCGCCATCAGCACCCTGGTCGTCTCCATCTGTTACCTTATCCCGCAGATGGTGGGCGCAGGCGTGCTGGTCGAGCCATTGCTGGGCATCCCTCACGCCTGGGGCGTCATCATGGTCGGCGCCATTGTGATCGCAATTGTCGCTACCGCCGGTATGGCTTCCACCACCTATGTGCAGTTCTTGAAAGGCGCCCTGCTGATTATCTTTTCCAGCATCCTCGTGGGCGCGGTCGTCATGCGCGGGTTATCCACCCAGCCTGATCAGGGCGGCAAGGTGGCATTCTATGAATATGCACAACTTGACGCGGTCGAAGTCGGCGAGGAGATCCAGGTCACGGCGGCGGGCTGGACGGTGTTGGAGCAGGTTTCCGTCAAGGGGGGGCTGGTTTTTGTCAAACTGAGCCACGAGGGCAAGGAGAGCTGGTGGCACGCCACTGAAACAGAGGGCGCGCTGACGTTGCAAGAAACTCAGTCGGTGGAGATCAAAGCCGACGGCAAATGGATCAACGGCGCGCCTGCCTCTGCGGAAAACCAACTGCGTCAGGTGGGCAACCTGGCGCAGATTCAGGGTCGGCAAGAGACTGCAACGGGCAGCCTGTCGGTTTTGGCGTTTTTGTCGGCCATGACCGATCAAGAGACCACGGTGAGAAGCTGGAAAGCAGCCAGTTTTGTGACTGGCGCAGAGGAAAAAGTCACCGTTTATTACCCCAGTGATGTGACCGGCGACCGCGTCATGCGTCCTGGCCTGAAATTTAAAGTGGAAGGCACCCTGCTGGAACGGCTCGATTTTCTCTCACTGATGTTGGCGCTCTTCCTGGGCACGGCCGCCCTGCCGCATATTCTGATCCGCTACTACACGGTGTCCAGCCCGGCCAATGCACGGAAATCCACCATCGTGGCGATTGCCGGGATTGGCTTTTTCTACATCTTAACCTTGTTCATGGGCCTGGGCGCTATGGTCAGCGGCGTCATCAATCCGGCGGACAGCAACATGGCCGCCCCCCTGCTAGCGCGCTCCTTTGGCGAACTGCTCTTTGCCATCATTTCCGCGATTGCCTTTGCCACCGTGTTGGGGACAGTCAGCGGCTTGATCGTGGCGGCCTCCGGCGCCGTGGCCCACGACCTGTTTGACCGCTACCTGCAGATCAAGATGGATGACCGCCAGAAAGTACGCGCCGGCAAGATTTCGGCCTTTGTCATCGGCGCCATTGCCATTTTGCTCGGCATTCTCTTCAAAGGGATGAATGTCTCCTTCCTGGTGGGGCTGGCCTTTGCGGTGGCCGCATCGGCCAACCTGCCGGCCATTCTCCTCTTGTTGTTCTGGCCGCGCACCACCGCCAAGGGCATTGCCGCCTCCATCGTCGTCGGCATCGTTGCCTCCCTCGGGTTGATCGCCTTCTCGCCGGAGCTGTATACCCTCTATGGGCTGAACCCGCTGGACGCGCCTATCCCGCTCAACAACCCTGGGCTTGTCTCCATCCCCTTGAGTTTTGTCACGCTGGTGGTGGTCTCGTTGTTGACCCCCACGCGCGGAAACGCTAGAATGTCATGAGCCACAGAGAGAAAGGCAAGATCGAGCGCTACGGACATTTCGCCTTTCCTGATGTGTAAATAATAGGGATTTCGCCGATTACGCAGATGAAAGAACAAGAAAAATCTGTGAAATCGGCGCAATCTTTGATCGAAAGCTGATTTTCATGCTGATGGGTGTAGCCTATTCATGACGACTGGTGTGTAAGTAGCACGCGGATAAACGCGGATAAAACAGAATCACTGTTCATCCGCGTGAATCCGCGTCCTAACAGTTTCATCCGGGCGCCCCTAAGGCGCGGTGTCGTAGACATGTCATCTGCTATGAACGAAACGCTCCTGGTCAATTTTCATTGCCATTCGATGTTTAGCGATGGCGAACAGACGCCTGAAGTCCTGGCCGCGAATCTGGCCGCGGCCGGGGTGCGTTACGCCGCGTTGACCGATCACGACAGCCTGGAAGGCTTGCCCCGTTTTCAAGAAGCGCTCCAAAAGCGCGGCGTGGCCTGGCTGCCCGGCGTGGAGATCACCACCCAGTTTCGTGGGCGTGAAGCCCACTTGCTTGGGTACGGTTTCGACCCGCAAGATCCCGATCTAGCCGCCACCCTTTTCTCTTTGCGCCAGGTGCGCGACCTGGAAGTTCACAGTATCGCCGGTTCGCTGCGCAAAATCGGCGCCAACCGCCCTGGCGGCACAGAGGGCGCGCCAGCCGTCAGCGCCGCCCCTGATGGACGGCTGGCAATCGACGCGGCGATTGCCCTGATCCACCGCGCCGGTGGGCGCGCCTTTTGGGCGCATCCTTTGCTCTATGAATCGGATCTGGCACAGTTGGGTGACTGTGTGACGGAGTTGAAAGCCATGGGGCTTGATGGTATCGAAGCGGTCTATGCCGCCTTTTCCGAGACCCAGCGCGCGGCTTTACGCCAACTGGCCCAAAGCCATGGGCTGCTTGTCTCGGCCGGCACCGACTTTCATGCCGGTAATGGCGTGGGCAGCCATACCTACGCCATCGAAATGGCGCGGCAAGAGTGGATCCCCTTCCGGGCGGCGCTCTTTGCCGGTCCGCTGTTTGCGGCGGAAAGTGCCGCGTCCGAAAAGCCGCGCGCCAAGGCCCAACCGGCCCAAGCCAATCCGGCAGGAAAACCGCATCACTTCCAACGGCGTCCGTACAGTTTGCGTATTTTGCTGCCCACGTTGATCGTCATTGTCCTCTTCCTGGCTGCCATCTGGGGCATGATCCTGCCTTCCTTTGCGCAGAGTCTGCTTGACCGCAAGCGCGAACTGATTCGGGAGTTGACCAACTCCGCCTGGAGTATCCTGGCTTCGTATGAGCGCGATGTGCAAAGCGGCCTGCTCGACCGCGCCCAGGCCCAGGCGCTGGCAATTGGGCGCATTGCCGCCTTGCGCTATGGCCCGGAGGGCAAGGACTATTTCTGGCTCCAAGACATGCAGCCGCGCATGATCATGCACCCTTATCGGGTTGAGCTGAACGGGCAGGAATTGCACAATTTTACCGACCCGCGCGGCGTGGCCATTTTTGTCGAGTTCGCTGATCTGGTGCGCCGACAAGGCGAAGGCTACATCGATTACGTCTGGCAGTGGAAAGATGACCCCCTCCGGCTGGCGCCCAAGGAATCCTACGTCAAAGGGTTCGCACCGTGGGGGTGGGTGATTGGCACCGGCCTCTACATCGATGATGTGAATGCGGAAATTGCGCACATTGAGCAGCGTCTCATCAACGCCGCGCTGGTCATTTCCGGCGTTGTGATTGTGCTGCTCCTCTTCGTTCTGCAACAGAGCTTGCACATCGAGCGCGAACGCCAGGAAGTGCTGGATAATCTGCACGAATCGACCGAGCGTTACCATACGCTGATCGACGCCACCACCGAAGGCACCTTGTTGATGCTGGATGATCGCTGCCGCTACGCCAACCCCACGTTTCTCAGTATGAGCGGGTACACCGGGCGCCAGTTGGAATTCCTCGAACTGGCCGACCTGCTGCCCGCAGCCGACAATCAACCGCTCTGCGCGCGCCTCGAACAGTTGGGGAGCGAACAAACAACCGATGGGGAGGCCTTTGAGGGCGTGCTGCAACACGCTGACGGCCGTTTTATGGAATGCGTGCTGGCCGTGAACCCCATTGTTTTTGCCGGTCAGCGCGGCTATATCCTGATCGTCCGCGACCTCGCCCGCCAGTCGGCGCTGTTAGCTGACGCCGCCGTTTCACGGGCAGCCCAAGCGCTCCCAGTGGGGATTTTCCGCGCCAGGGCCGCACGGCGCGCCGCCTTGCTCGAAATGAACCCGGCCGCGCATGCCTTCTTCACCGACCCCCAGCCTGCCCTGGCCGACCTCTTTTCCGACCCTGCCGAATTTGAGACGCTCTTCCAGACCCTGCACAGCGGCGGCGCAATTGACAAGCACCTCATTCACGTTGAAACCAGCGCCGCCGCTGCGCGCTTTTTGTCCCTTTCCGCACGCCTGGTACGCGATGACCAGAACCATACAGCCTATATCGACGGTCTTCTGGAAGATGTGACCGCGACCCGCAAACAGGAGGCCGGGCGCGAAGCGCTGATCGAGAAATACCAGAGTTCGCTTCTCTTCCTACATGAACCCATCGCCAGCCTGGGGCGGGACGTACTCATTTGTGATATGCGAACCAGTATCGAGCGCGTCTCTCGTCAGATGACAGCCCGTAACGTCACGTCGGCGCTGGTCGCCAGCGAGATGACAACCATCATCGGTATCGTCACTGACCACGACCTGCGCGCCCGGGCCTTGGCGGAAAATATTCCGCTCAGTGCGCCCATTCACACCATTATGAGCGCCCCGCTGGCCAAAATTGCCGAAAGTGCGCTCATCTACGAGGCGTTGCTGCGCATGGAAGAAAGAGGCGTGCGCCACCTGGCCGTCGAGGACCGCGATGGCCAGGTGGTCAGCGTGATTGAAAGCAAGGCGCTGGTTCAGTTCCAGCGCTATGGCCCGATTGTGCTGGCGCGGGAGATCGCCCGCGCCGCCACCGCCGACGAGGTTGCTCGCTGCGCAGAACGGACACCGCCGCTGGTCAAGGCCCTGCTGGACAGCAGCGCCCGTCCCCGCCATGTGACCAACATGCTGGCCTCGATTTGCGACGCCGTCACTGAGCGGTTGGTGCAACTGGCCATTGCAGAGCTTGGCCCGCCGCCCGCGGCTTTTGCCTTTATCGCCATGGGCAGCCAGGGTCGCCAGGAACAGACCCTGGTCACTGACCAGGACAACGGCATCATTTTCGTACCCGCCGCCGATGCCGATCTGCCGCGCGTGAGCGACTATTTCCTACGTCTGGGCAAGCAGGTGTGTGATGGTTTGCAGCGCGCCGGCTACCCGCTCTGCCGCGGGGGCGTGATGGCCAGCAATCCGCGTTGGTGTCGCGCCCTGCCCGATTGGGTTGCCGGCTTCGAGACGTGGGTTCGCAAATCTACACCCCAGGAAATCATGGAGTTGAGCATTTTCTTCGATTTCCGCACGGTCTACGGCGACACGAACCTAACCCATGAACTGCGCCGCGCCATTCACACCACCCTGGCCGGCGATGCGGCTTTCTTTCATCACTTCGCCCAAAATACATTGACCTTCAAGCCCCCGTTCCGCTTGCTGGGCAATATCTACCTGAGTGGAGGCGCCACTGAGCATGCCGGTGAAATCAACCTGAAAGACGCCATGATGCCGATGGTCGGGTTTGCCCGCCTCTATGCCCTCCGTTATCAGATTAACCAGACCCACACGCTCGAACGCATGGACGTGCTGAGCGAAAGGAATTTCATTCTGCCCTCCAGTCGTGATGAGATTGTGGCGGCCTATGACTTCTTAATGCAGTTGCGCCTGCAAACACAGATTGCCGCGATCCAGGCCGGGCGGCCGCCCCAAAATATCATCCACCCCGGCAAGTTGGGCTACATACAGCAGGAGTTATTAAAACAGGCGTTTGCCCAGATTGCGGCAGTGCAAAAGAAAATCAGCTACGATTTTCTGGGCGGTGGGTGATGAACGGCTATTGGATGTGACGCAACGGTACATTCCGACTTTCACTGTTTACCTGGACTACCTAATGGAAGATGGAGGAGACACACTATGGAATTAAAAACGGTCCCGATTGAGAAACCGGAAGCGCTCAACTTCATCCTCGGCCAGACGCACTTTATCAAAACGGTTGAGGATCTACACGAGGCGCTGGTCAACGCCGTGCCGGGCATCAAATTCGGGTTGGCTTTTTGCGAGGCGTCCGGCGCCTGCCTGATCCGCACCAGCGGCACCGACCCGGCGCTGGTCGAACTGGCGACGAAGAATGCGCTGGCCATTGGCGCGGGGCACACCTTTCTGGTTGTCTTGGGCGAAGGTTTCTACCCGATCAACGTCCTCACCGCCGTCAAAAATGTGCCGGAAGTCTGTCACATCTTCTGTGCCACAGCCAACCCGACCCAGGTCATCATTGCCGAAAGCGAACAGGGGCGCGGCATCCTCGGTGTGATCGACGGCTTCAAGCCCAAGGGGGTCGAAGATGAGCAAGGCGTTGCCTGGCGACAGGGCTTGCTGCGCAAAATCGGCTATAAGCTGGGGTGACAAAGCAAGTTGGCGGCAGCTTTGTGGGCGCGTCGCGTTTACCGTTCGATCCACGGCACATAGACTTTTTCCGTTAGTTCCGCCGCCGTTTTCGCAATGACGATCAGCACGGTTGACCTTTCACGCGTTCGCATTATGCGTGGCGCGCACCAGCAGCACCGGACAAGGCGCGTTCGTTGAAACTTCGCTCGCGACGCTGCCGGCGACCAACTTGCGCAGACCGGTGTGACCATGCGTACTCATGACAATCAGGCTGATCGGATTCGCCTTGGCAAAATTGACAATCTTTTCCGCCGCGTCACCCACATCGACCAATGACTGGGCCTGGATGTGGTGGCGCTGCAGATCGGCGACCACTGCTTCCAGCCATAACGCCGCCTCATCGACTTTGGCGACTTGCTCCGCTTCCAGCTTGGCGCGATCATAAACGGTGTGTTCACCGACATAGCGCCGGAAGGTGATCTCCGGCACAACCCGTAACAACACCAATTCCACATCGGACGGATTGCCGGTCTGGGTGGCCAGCAACTGGGCATAGGGCAAGGCTGCGTTGGCCAATTCAGAGCCATCGAGCGGCACTAAGATCTTTTGAAAAGGGATTGACATATGTCTCTACCTTCACTTTCTGCTTATGACAAATGCTTGCTTCTCCGTAACGATTCAGCTAAAAGGGCCGGCCATCCTTCCTGGAAGAGGCAACTGCTGTTTGGTATGAACAATCGGTTTCCGCCTCTTCCAGGAAGGGTGGCCTCAGCCTGAATAGGTCACTCTTCTCCTTGCTCCAACGTACCATAAAAAGCCACCCTGTACGCTAGTCAACTGGTGCGTTGACAACCTGGTCAAATCGGCAGTATATGTTTGGTAGACCAGTGCCGACGGCATGCAACATACCCCTGCCTCGCTACATTTCCCGGATCACCCAGACTGTAGCATAGCGCCCAACTTTTGAAACTCAACCTTGACATGCTCATCCATAGCGTCGCCAAACGCAGCAGAGAAGTAGAGCCGCAAGATACGGTTGCGTCGCGGAGCAATAAGGGCGCTGCTGCTGGTGGTTTTGTTTTGCTCATCTTCTCCTCCGCGTCACCTAGTGATCAGGTCGTTTGCCGATAGCTGTCATGCCCAAAGCCAAGCACAATTGTCATGAATAATGCAGCAAAGGCCAGTAAGATCAGGGTGTAGATCACGCCCGCCTCGACCAGCGGGAAGAAATAGCCGATGATGGGGACGCCGGGGAGGACGGCCAGCCAGGCGACCAGCGCCAGGACATACGACCACGGCCAGACCCTGGACAAGACATAGCGTGTCTTTGTCGAGAGATGGGCGCGCCACCAGGTAAACGGTGCGTTGATCCTGGTCGCCACCAGCCCGGCAATGAGGCCAAAGAGGGGTGGGCCAAAGCCGCCACCCACCAAAAGTAAGATCGCTGAGAGCAGCATCAAGATCAGGCCGCCATACTTTCGGGGCAAAAAGGCTACCGACCACACAAGGATGGCAAGCGCAACGAGGATAGTAAGTATCCCAGAGACAAGCAGATTGGGCACAAGGGTCATCGCCGGTTCGCCACCCAAGGTACGCATGACCACCGATTCCGGCCAGGACTCGATCATCATACTTGCCGGTGCAATGTTCCCCTGCAGCATTTCCCCGATGCCATGTTCCACCCCACCCAGCGCCGCGATGATACCAAAAGTCGTGGCCACGATTTTTGTCGCATTTTTCATGGTTATTGCCTTTCCCTCAGTACTTACCGCCTGATCACCACTGATGCTTTGCCCCCAACCAGCCAAGCAGCGCCATTGCCAGCCCGACCATAAAGTAGAAGATCTCAATCCCCTGGGGCGCGACGGGCTGGTTAAGGATCAACACCTCACCAGCGATCCACCCCATCATGATCAGACCGGCCAGCCGTGAGGCGCGCGCACCGCTGGCCGAGCTACGTAGCATGAGGACCGCTGCAATCGCTGCGCTGCCACCGACCACTACCGTCAGGATCAGGCCAGGGATTACGTAATTAGTGAAGGGTGTCCCCTGTAGCCAAGCGAGGGGAAACCGATTGGCCTCAAGGCCAGCGACCAACGCAATGCCGCCACCGATGGCGGTCAAGGCGACAAAGAGATCTGCGCTGAAAAGCACAGCGCGCATACCACGGCGATTGATCAAACTGCCTGGCGCTTTCATCGCACGGTCTCCTCTTTCATTCCTGTACCGCTAGCTCCACCTGCCCGACGCCACCCTCAATATCGAGGGTCAAGGTCACATCTGATGCGGGCGCTTTGTGAACCAGCGTATCACCATCTTTCTGCAAGCCGGTTGTCACCAACTCGCCCAGCCCACCATGTACTTCGGCATGAACATTAACCTGGCTCGGCAGCAAAACCGTCACCTGGCCTACGCCACCTGTGATATTGGCCACGACATCGTCCTGCCAGGCGCCACGCAGGTCGAGGGTCACGGCGCCGACACCGCTGAGAATGTCCAGGTGGCGCACATGCCCGTTGTGCAGGTCGAGGGTCACGCTGCTGGCACCGGTCTCGATATCCAGGTTGTCCAGGTTGAGCGTAGCCAGCTTGAGATCGCCCTCACCGGCGCCCAAGGTAATCGCCAAGTCAATCGGGATGGTGTCGTTGAGTTGAACCCGCCATTCATTGCGGGCATTTTTGACGCCCGGAAAATTAAAGGCGACGTTGTGCGGCTGGCGGACCTTCAACACACCCCGGCCGTTGTTCACCGCATAGTCGACCTCCGGCTGCCAGGCATCGACATTATAGGTAAAATCCGCCGCCATCAGGTCGGCGGCGCCGCCTGTCACATGCAGTGTGCCGGCGCTGATGGTGAGCGCGACATCCACCTGTTCGGCGCCGCCCAATTCGACGGTGCGGCTTTCGCTCTGTAGTGGTCCCGTCTGCATAATGCCGTTGCAAGCGTTACTCAAGACAAGTACAACGCAAAGGATGAATGGCAATAATTTTGTCTTCATTGTTCTCTCCCTCGTTAGCAGATAGTCTCCTACAATCTGATGATACGAATCATCTGCCTATGGCAACCGCTGCACTCCGCTACCTGGGCGCGGCGCGCGGCGTGTGAAACAACTGCAATGTCCGCAAAAAGCTGATGATCCCGTCGCGGCTCAACATGCCGACCAAACGACCATTGGCGATGACCGGCAATTGGTTGACGCCATCCTGTTCCATCTCCTTCAACGCCGCCCAGAGATCAGTGTCGGGCGCGACCGTCTTTACCTGCGCTAGCGGCAACATGATCTGCATGACACGGGTCGTTGCGCGGTCGGCCGCGGCCACTTCTCTAATCTGGTGCAAGGTCAACAAGCCCACTGGCGCATCGTCTTGACTAACCACAAAACAACGTTTGCCGTGCCCAAGCACCTCTTCCTCGACCAGTTGTTGCAGATCGGTTGTCGGCGGTATCACATTGCAGTCGCGGGTCATGGCTTGGGCCACGGTGTGGCCGGCCAATTGTTCGTGTAACGTCAAGCGCTGCATTTCCGCCGTCGCGGCGCTTTCCAAGAACCAACCGATAAAGGCGATCCACAATCCATTGGCAAAGTTGCCCGTCAACATCTGCCAGACCCCGGCAAAGATAAAGAGATAAGCGATCCCGCGCCCGATGGCGCCGGCAATCAGCGTTGCCCGGTGTAGGCTGCCGGTAACACCCCAGACAATGGCGCGCAAGACACGCCCGCCATCCAAAGGAAAACCGGGAATTAAGTTAAAGAGCGCCAGCGAGAAGTTGATATAGGCCAGATACTCGGCCAGCGCCAAGAGGGGTGAAAGCGTCGTCACCACCGGCTGGAGCAACCGGAAGAGCAGCGCTAACAACAGACTGACGACCGGGCCGGCCAGGGCAATCCAAAACTCAGCCCGCGCGCTGGGCGGTTCACCGGCAATTTCAGCTACGCCGCCAAAGATAAAGAGCGTGATCCGGCGCACCGGAATTTTGTAGCCGATAGCGACGACCGAATGACCTAGTTCGTGCAGCAAGACGCTGGCAAAGAGCAGTATGGCCGTCACCGCGCCCATCACCCAGTAGAGGTAGGTAGGCCATGTTTTAAAGTCGTTCGGGTAGTAGCTGACCGCCATGCTCCAGGTGAGCAGGGCAAAGATCAAGAACCAGGAATAGTCCAAGCCGATGGGGATGCCCAAAACACGGCCCAGCGGAAGTGTTGATTGTTTCATAATCGTATCCTCATTCTGATTGCGGTCATTCTGCCAGCGTCATGCTTCAGCCTACACCCAAAAGTTTATTAGTGAACCGGTCATCTGGTGCGTTGCGCGCCTAGCCGTTGGCATAGTTTTCTTTTTCTGACAAAGCCGACCAAACCTGGCGGAATTTACCACCGACGGACTGCACTTGCGGCGGCTCAGCGGCCCGTGCCACTGTGACGGCGGCTAATCCCTGATTGGCCAGATAAGCGCGTAAGCGACCGGCGACGGCGTCCCAAACTTGTCCTTCCGCTGCGCCCGCTTTTACCGCCAGCCGTACCCGTAAGCTGGTCGGCGTCGTCTGCACGATCTGGAAGCGGTGAACACCCGGCGTCTCTTCAACGATGACGCCAATGGCCATCGGTAACAAGCGCACACTCTCACCCGTCGCGGTTTGCAGAACAAGAATATCGTTGCGCCGCCCTTCGACCTGGATGGCCGGCAAGCGCTGCCCACAGGGGCAAGAGTCCGGGCGCACAGTAATACTGTCCCCCAGATCATAGCGGATCAACGGCTGGATTCGGTTGGCTAAATTGGTCAGCAAGAGAGTATCCGCAGCTTCGCCCGGCGCCACCGGCTGATAGGTGCGCGTCACCGGTTCGAGGAGAAGCCAGTCGGCATTGACATGGAACCAGCCCTGGTCACAGGCAAAGGCCATAAAGATAAATTCAGAGGACCCATAGATGTTATGTACGCGCCGCTGGAACACTGCTTCGATCGCGGTGCGGGCAATGGGGTCTAACGGCTCACCGCTTGCCATCAACGCGCGGGGTTGGATCTGCAAGCGACCAGCAGCTTGTTCATCGGCAAGCAGCAACAAGGCGCTGGCGTACCCGGCGAGAATGGTCGGCTGAAACGCGTTGAGATTACGCACCAGTTCCGGGAGCGGCGCCAACACGGAAAAGGTCTGCAAGCGGCCGGCCAACCACGGAATGCGCCGCCGCCAGGATTCATAGGTCGCCAGCGCAGCAAAACTGCCTCCCGTCGCCACCACCAGGGCAACCCGGAAGCCACGCCGCAAGAGGTGGCCTAAAAGTTCAGGCGCAAACCATTGTGGCATCCCACGGGCCAGTAGGAGACTGTCATAGATCGCCACCGCTCGTCGATCTTGCAGAAAAAGGCCGGGCGTACCCGTCGTGCCGGAGGTGGTGTAGACTTCGTAGCGATCCAAAAAGGTACGGCCAGCGGGCGGGTTGCCGGATAGAAACGCTTCAACCCCAGCCTGCGTGACGGCGTGATCCGTCACCCACTCGTCAAAATTAGCCATCAAGGTCGGTTTAGTCTGTATCGGCAGGGTCTGGAGCAGAGTGAATGGATTGTCCACCGAACATAGTTGATGAGGGAGGAGACGCCGGTAATAGGGGGAATGGTTGCGGGCAAAGGTAATCAAGTCAACGAGCCGCTTTTGCTGGCGCCGGTGCAGGGCCGACTGGTCAGCCCGCGCAACCCGCCATAAATCGCCAAGGTAAGCTGTTATCATGGCGTTCCCCACTTTATCTGTTCCAAAATAGTCATCAATAGTCATCTGGTCACCGCGCATGGTTGACGGTCAGGCTCTCCTCCTGTTGCTGGATCAGTTCTTGCAGCCGGATGCGGTTATACCGTTGCAGCATCACCGGGTAGACATTGAGCAGAAGATTGAACAACAGCAGCCAGCCCACGGCATCAAGCCAGCCCTGCCACAAGGCGTAGCCGATGAACAGGAACATAATCAAGAAAATGAGGAGATGCAGCGTTTCGGCGTTGCGCATTTTGCCTTCCAACACGCGCAGGGCGGGGACAGTTTTCTCCGGCGGGAAGCGCAGGTTCAAACTGAAGATCGCCAGCGGCCCGCGCCGCACCAGGCGTTTGAAAAAGCGAATCCCTAGCCGTTCGTAAAGCCGCCCGCTCTGTTCAAACGGCTTGATGGCGTAGTAGCCGGGCGCAAAGGCGACCTGGATCACCTCACTGCTCGTGGCAATCCAAGCCATGACAAGCCAATTGACGAGGAACGCAAAGAGCGGACTCTGCCACTCAAACGTCTGCAACACCCAGCGCAGGAGGGCCATCGCAATGATCGTGATGATCGTAAAGAAGAAGGGTTGTTTGCCCGTTTTCATGGCTTCATCTTATGTAAACGGAAAGGTATTCTTGGCTGGTCGCTTCATTCAGTGCGTGGCATGAGCCTTTGCCTCATGCGCGGCTGCTTCCATTGCCTTGAACATCTTCTGGGCTTCCTTGGTACTCAGCCGGGCATCGAGCAGCGGCAGGTAGATTTCCTCCTCTTTGGCAAAATGCACTTTGACCAAGGCGTACAGCCCATACAAGACACGGCGCAAGGCCGTCGCCTGCACTTGATCGTAGGTTCTGTCCAATAGGTTCGCCCGCAGGTTGACCAATTCAGTGGTAAGCCGGTCAACTTCCACATGGTCGCGGCTCATCGTGCGGGTAGCTTGCAACGCGCCCATCACCTCGGCCACCACCGGATAGAGCGCCCGATCTTCCGCTTGTGCATGGGGGATCAGATGGTGCGTCAGAAAGTCGATCACCTCATCCACTCCCTGTTGCAACACGTCTACAGTCACATTGCCAACCGCATCGGCGACTTGGCGCAATTTCTCGATATTGGGCAACAGTTCTTGGTGTTCGTCACGGAGGGGTTGTGTAATGATTGTCATGGGTTGTCTCCTTTACGACAGCGGGGGTATCTCACCAGACGGCTAACTCGCCACGCGCCAGGCGCAGGGTAAATGCGTGGATCTTTGATAGCCGCTCTTCCATGATCTGGTTGACGGCCGGCGCAACCTCGGCCAAAGAGACGCCCGGCTGTAAGATCACCTGCGCCGAGGCGACCAACGGTTGGTCGATAGGCTGGCCGATCTGGCTACAGAGCCAAACATAGACCTCACGCAGACCGGCCACATTGCGATAAATTTCATCCGCCATTTGGTGCGAAAGCAGGGTGTAAATCTTGCCCACATGGCTAATCGGATTCTTGCCGGCGGCAGCTTCGGTGCCCATCGGCCGGTTGAGGGCGATGACCCCGTTGACCTTATTGCCGCGACCGACCTGACCACAGTCGCCACCCTCGGCTGAGGTGCCTAGCACAGTCAGATAAATCCCCGCTTCGCCCCGCTCCCTGGCGTCGAGTGTGTTCAGGTCAAGATGCAGTTGATCAATGGTACGTAACTGACTGCGCAGATAGGCCGTCAGCGCGTCACAGATGGCCGCTTTGCGGGCAAAGTAGGTGTTGACATCCGGCACGAAACGGTCAACAAAGGCGATGGCGACGGTCAACGTTAGCGTGCGCTGATGGCGATAGCCCATTACCTTGACATCTTCGCCTGCCTCCGGGAATTGCGCTTTGAACGCCGCCGCGTTTAGATAGCGTTCAGCCGCCAGCACCAACTGCTCTGTTTCACTCAACGGAGCATAACCCACCGCGGCGGAGGTGTCATTGGCGCCAATCTCAGCCCGCTCGAAGAGGTCGGTCAACTCGGGTGAGCCGATCTTGAGTTCGTTTTGAAAGATGACATGGTGCGCCGGATCGACAAAACGCAGATGCCGGCGCAGCCATTCCCTGGCGCTGGCTTCGGCAATCGCGCCCACATCAATGCGCTTGCCCTTGTATTCTGCCGTCGCCCGGTCGCCAAAGACCAGCCGCATCGGTTGTAGGACGCGCCCACCCCCCAGCCATGGTGCGGTGACGCCGGCCACCAACAACCCTTTGTCGATATTGTGGTGGAGAATGCGGCCAAAGGTCGCCATATATTCACGACAGAGCGCCACCGACACCTCCTCCATAATCGCATCGCAGATCGAGTCGGGATGACCGACCCCCTTGCGTTCCACCAGTTCGACCCCCTGCTCGGCCACCGGCGTCTGTTTCAGTTCTTCGATGGTAATGTTTGACCGTCGTTGACTCATAACCGCTGTTCCCCCCTTGTCTTGCTAATCCACTTGCCGATCTCAACCACGATGAGTTGCGCCACGGCAATCCCAAAGACGACACTCCATTGGCCGATAGTCAAAGGGATGATGTCCAGCAGGGTGCGCAGCGCCGGCACAAAGAAGACGCCAACCGCCAACAACAAGCCCCCCAACACCGAGAACACCAACGGCTTGTTCTGTAGGGGTGAACCTGTGCGCCAAAGGGGGCGCCGCAGGCTGCGATAGGCAAAGATGTAGATCATCGAGTTCACGGCAAAGCTGGCAAAGGCAAAGCTGCGCCCGGCAACCGGATCGCCGGCGGTGACAAAGTAGCGCCCAAAGAGCAAGAGGGCGGCCACGGCGCTGCTAAAGCTGATGGTGGCGATGAGCGCCAGCCCCAAGCGGGTCAGGATCGGTTCCTTGAGCGACTTGGGCGGCTCGACCATGATCCCCGGCTCCTTGGGTTCAAAGCCCAGCATAATATCGGCGGGGCCGTCGCAGATCAGGTGAATCCACAAAATCTGGGCGACCAGAAGCGGCGCCGGCCACCCCAGCAACATGGCGCCAAAGATCGCCAGCACCTCGGCAAAGGAGTTGGAGAGGGTGTAGGCCACCACCTTGCGGATATTTTCAAAGATCACCCGCCCCTCTTCCACCGCTGCCACCACTGTGCGGAAGTTGTTATCGAGCAGGATCAGATCCGCTGTCTCTTTGGCGACATCAGTGGCGCTGCCGACGACAACGCCGATGTGGGCGTGCTGCAACGCCGGGGCATCATTCACGCCATCGCCGATCATGGCCGTGATCGCGCCTTTGGCTTCCAGCGCGTGGATGATGCGCAGTTTATCTTGCGGACGAATCCGTGAAAAGACCGCGACCTTGTCCACCCGTTCCTGCAGTTGGTGATCGGTGAGTGTGGTCAGTTCCTGGCCTTCCAGGATCTGGTCATCCCCTTTGAACAGGCCAATATTGTGGGCGATGCGTTCCGCGGTGCGCCGATAGTCGCCGGTGATCATCTTGACCTGGATGCCCGCTTGCTGCGCCACTTGCACGGCCTCGCGCACCCCTTCGCGAATCGGGTCTGCCATCGCCACCAGGCCGATCCAGCGGTAGCCGCCCCGCTCGTCGAGCTTGCCCATCGGGCGATAGGCCAAACCGAGCAGACGCAACCCCTCGCCGGCCCACTGCTCCACCTGGGTCAGAATTTTGCTCTGTTCAGCAGGTGTGAGCTGGCACATGGTCAGGACGATTTCGGGCGCGCCTTTGAGATAGTCAAAACGTTGACCGTTGACGCGGTTGCTGGTGATCATATACTTGGTTTCGCTGCTAAAGAGTTCAACAGCCAGCCGTTCCGCGCTCTCGCTCAAGGCTTGCACACTTTCATCGGAAAGCTGCGCCTGGGCATATTCCCAGAGCGCTACATCGACCGGCCCTTCCAGGTCGTTGCACAGCACCATTGCCTCAAAAGCGCGCACCCGATCCACCAAATCGCTCTTGGTCACACGCATCCGCCCTTCGGTCAAGGTGCCGGTTTTGTCGGTGCAGATCACGGTTACGGAACCGAGCGTTTCAACGGCCAGCAGCTTTTTGACCAGGCCGTTGCGCTTGAGAATCTTGCGCATCCCCAGCACCAAGATCACGGTGACAGCAATCAGCAGCCCCTCCGGCACGGCGGCAATGGCCAACACAATCGAAAAGCGCAACATCTCCAGGAATGGACGACCGGTGAGCAGACCGGTGAGTAAAATGGCGGCGGCGACGATGACGACTAGACGGGTAAGGGTGCGGCTAAAGGCGCGCAGGCGCACCTGCAATGGCGTCTCTTCCGGCTCTTCTTGCAAGCTGACGGCGATCTTGCCCAACTCGGTCTGCGTGCCGGTCTGCGTCACCCGCAGGAGACCCCGCCCCGTCACCAGCGTTGTGCCGGCAAACAGGGCATTCTCATTGGTGGCGCTGCTCTTTTTGACCGGCTCACTTTCACCGGTCAGGATGGCCTCGTCCACGGTAATTTTGGCGCCTTCCAGCAGTTCACCGTCACCGGGAATGCGTTCGCCCGCGCTCAACAACACCAGGTCGCCCGGCACTAGGTCGCGGACATCGATCTCCTGACGTGCGCCATCGCGCAGCACGGTAGTTGTCGGTTTGAGGAGACCACGCAGCGCCGTAAAGGTGCGCTGCGCCTGGTACTCCTCGACAAAGCCCAGGATAGCGTCGATCACGACGACCGCCATGATGATCGCAAAATCGCCCACTTCGCCCACGGCCAGCGAAATGGCGGCGGCGATCAGAATAATGTAGACGAGCGGACTCTTGAACTGGGCTAAAAAGATCAGCCAGGCGGCTGGACTTTTGGCGGTCGGCAGGAGATTTTGACCATATTTCTGACGGCGTTGAAGTACTTCGGCTGCGGTTAAGCCGGTGTGGGGCGGGGTTTCTTGGTTGGCAACAGGGGCTTGCGTCTCGCCGTTACGGCTGATGAATGACGAAGCCATAGGTGCATCCTTTCGCAAGTTACAAACCAGCTTTCTCCCAGAAAGCTGGTTTGTGATTACCAAACACCCGGCAGCAGCCGATAACGCACGCACCGGGTATAGTCCACATAGCCGGCGAGTTCTGTCTGCAAGGTGCGATCTTCCAGCGCGGTTCGCACCAGCATGAGGAGCGCCGACACCCCGCCAGGCAGCAGCGCCCAAAACGAACCGAGCAGGATCGGCGTCGCCAACTCAAAGAGCATCGCCCCGACATAACCAGGGTGGCGGACATAGCGATAGGGGCCACCGGTGGCGACCGTGTGACCCCGCTCACGCTGGATGCGGTTCGCCAGCGCAAAAAAAGCATTGGCCACCATCGCCCAAGTCACCAACGCATAGCCTAGGGCGGCAATCACCAGCGCAATGATTGGCATAACCGGCGGCAGGGACGATGTCCAGCCATAACGAAAATCCAATCCGGCCACGATTAGCTTGATCAGCGTCATCACACCGTAGAGGCCAAGGATGACGTTGTCCCACGGTTTCGTACTGAAGCGATGCGTCACCCGTTCGGCGAGCAATGCAGGGCTGCCGGGCATGAGCAGCAGTGCAGTGACTGCCACCCAGACGACATAGAGCGCCACCAATGCCCAACCCATGGGCCAATCTAGCCGACCGGCCGGAATAAAGAGCAAAGCAGCCACCATGATGCAACCGAGGATTTCGCGCCGCAACCAACGGCGGGCGCCCTGTTTTGCCGTCGACGGCTGATCAGTCGATGACACAGCGGGATCAATGGTTGTCTTCATCGGGTCGGTTCCTTTCGTGGGACAAAGAGAACGGCTTGACTCAAACCAATGCGGGGCGTGACAACTTGTTCTAACCCCGCCGTGCAGGCCAGCGCCACCGTATGGCGAAAGGCGACTCGGCTGACATGCCATTTAGGTTCCACCAGTAGGAAGCGCGCCGTAGGTTTCAGCAAGCTGACCACTTCGTGGAAAAAGCGCTCCTTGTCGCGCACTTCATGCGCCATCCAAAAGGCCAGGGCAAAATCGACCGCTTCGTAGAGATCCAAGGTGTCGGTTTGGCATTGATGGAGCTGAATGCGCCCCTGTAAGCCGGCCTGTACGGCGCGCCGCTGGACGCCACATAACATCTGCCGTTGCAGATCGACGGCGATTACCTGGCCGCTTTCCCCCACCAGGTGCGCCAAGGGGATCGTGAAATAGCCCATGCCACACCCCAGATCGATCACCGTTTGGCCCGGCGCCACCAGATCACCGAGAATCTGCTCCGGCTTGTGAACATAGTGACGCAGCGGGTTATCAAACGAACCGATAAACCACCAAGGACAAACTTTGTCATCACGGAACAGCAGGCTGCGTAGACGGCTCATCATCGGTTTGGCCCTTTCTGCGGCAAAGCCGGCGCTTACGGATTTTGCAGCTCCCCTTCAAAACGGACGCCGAGTTCGTGGGCGGTTTCCTGACTTTCGACCGTCAGGTGGTCGCCGGCAAAGTGGAGACGCAAGAAAAGATGATCATTGTTCGCAATGTTGTCATACTCAGCCACAAAAGTTGCGTCATCCACCCATTGTCCCCGTAGCCCTTGCGGGAGATCATAGTCGCCAGGGAAGAAGCGATAGACCCCATCCAGCCCCACGGGCCAGGAGCCGATTGCACTGTCACCGAAAGCGATCTGCAACGTCGCTTCCGCAGAGTCGTTGAAGGTTACGCCCATCTTATCGATCCCCAGCGGATTCGGCGCCATAATGAATATCTTGCCCGAAATTGCCGGCGCTAGCGCCGGCAAGGGGGCCACCGGTTGGGGTGTCGGCGGTTGGGCGACAGCAGCGAGTGCGGCTTGGAGTTGCGTGACGCCAGCGGGGTTGGCCGGCAACGGCTTGCTCAGGTCCGCAAACGCTGGCGAGAGCAGCGGTTCAATATCATCAATGTCTACACCGCCACCGGTCATCACCAGAATCGCGTTGATCGCCGGCCAGACCTGGATGCGCTGGCCGCCGCGCCCGATGGCCGCATATTCGCCCTCAGCGCCGGTAATCCACCAGCCGTAGCCGTAATCGTCATTGCCACCGGTCTTGAGCTGGGTCTTGACTGAAGCAGCGACCCACTGGCGCGGGACAAGCTGTTTCCCGGCCCACTCACCGTGGTTGAGCCAGAGGAAGCCGATCTTGGCCATATCGCGCGGCTGCAGGTGAAGATCGCCCCAGCCGTGGTTGTAGCCTTGCGGGTCAGTCGGCCAGATCACCGCTTGAATGCCCAACGGCTCGAAAAGGTTTTGCTGGGCAAATTCCAGTGCTGTCATCCCCGTCGCTTGTTGCAGAATTGCCGAGAGCAGGTGCATGCCTGGACTACAATAGACAAAGTGCTGGCCCGGCACGCTGATCATCTTACGGTCGAGGGTGAATTGGACGAAATCCTTGCTCTGTTCCATCTCGCGCAAGGTCTGTTCATCGTTGGCAGCCGTGCAATCTAGCCCCGAGGACATACTAGTCAGATGGCGCACCGTGATGGCCTCCTTGCGAGCGTCGCGGTTGGCGATGGTGCGGTCGGGGAAGAAGGAGAGCAGGGGGTCATCCAGGTTGAGTTTACCCTGGTCGGCGGCCATGGCGATCAAGGTGGTCATGATGCTCTTGGTCACCGAGGCGACATCGTGGACCGCCTTGCCGTCGTAGGGGTAGAAGGTGGCATCCAGCACCAACTTGCCGTTGCGTACAATCAAGACGCTGTGCAGGTTCAACCCCTGCCGGCGGATGGCTTGCAGCCCGTCCGCCAGTTTGGCGGCATCAATGCCCTGTTCCTCTGGGGTACTTGTGGGCCACGCTTGGGTCGGCCATTCCACCGGAGGGGCGCGTTGGGCTGCTTCGCGCACCGGTATACAGCCGATCACGGGCATGATCAGGACAACAATCAGCATTAGATTGAGCAAGCGTTTCATCGTTGTTTCTCCTTTGCCAAAGCTTTGCTGCGGCTTGCCGCACTTGCATAAGCGCGGGTAAATTCCGCACCAAAGCGTACAATTCAGACCTTTAGCCCGACCAGGAGGAGACAATGAACTTGAAAATATCAGATTCGGTAATGATGCCGATCACACGCTCATTTTGTACAACCGGCAGCGCGCTGACTTGGTTTTCAAGCATCGCTTCCGCCACCTCTTGGATCGTATCTTCCGGCGTAACCGTGAGCGGGTCGGGCGTCATCACATCGCTGACAGTCAAGGTCATGACCTGTAATTGGGCATCGGTGTCGGTTTCGGTAAAAGCGCTTGGCAGGACGCGCTGGATGTCGCTCAAGGTGACAATCCCCACCAGTGTTTTCCCGCGTACGACCGGCAGCCGCCGAATCTCTTTTTCAAACAGCAAGGTATAGGCATCATATAACGATGTCTCCGGCTCGACGACGAACGGATTGGCCGTCATCAGCTCTTGGACTTGCGCTTTGTGGCGTTGCATAGGAACTCACTTTCAATCCTTCTCGTGATACTTAAATGAGACTTTCACTTTCGCCCGATAGGCAATGACTTTGCCCTTGTCCAGGTGCATGTCCAGCATGACGACCTCGGCCACACGCAGATCTTCCAGGGTCTTGGCGGCGGTCTCAACAGCATGTTTGGCCGCCTGTTCCCAAGACTCCGTACTCGTTCCGACCAATTCGATTACTTTGTAGACACTGTCTGACATATGATTCTCCTTTGCGATAACACTTACGATGTGCATCCGTGTAAAAAAGAAAACCCTAGCAGTATTTCCGCCAGGGTTATTCAGCGCGTACCCATAATCTTATAGACTTTGTTGGCGCCCCCCATCGATCAGCCCTGACGGCAAGCCGGGGAATAAGTGATCCCTATGCTTTACGATAGCACACACCGGCTTTCCAGGCACTCGCCATTCAGGTAGGTTTGGACTGGACAGATGGGGAGTCTTCCTTGAAAGCCAACAGCGTGAAGATGATTCCTCTGTTTGCTGTTTCTCAGCCCGGTCAGCTTCGTCATGCTTCGGCTTATCCTGCAAGAACGCGAAGTAGAGCCAGACATGGAATGCAAAGAAGGCCACGCCAAGCAGTGCTAGTGGACCCAGCATCTGCCAGGGGTGAGTCAATGTGTTCTGCAGACTGAGCAACGCGCCACCCGCCACATACGCCGCACTGTTCAGAAGAGCGATCAGCATCGCCGCATAGAAGTAGATCGTCCATGGCTTGCCAGGGGTGGGCAGCGTCTGGGGTTGCCACAAGAAGGCCGTGCGTAACGTCGCCGGCTCTATGGCGTGCGCATGTTCGATACAGAAACTCTTGATACGGTTCATCGCCTGTACGCTGCCGTGCCATGCCTGGCGCAGACGGATAATTGCCAGGAAATCGATCCAGCCGATCCCGACCAACACCCAGAAGAGCGCGGTCCCAATTGCCGTCGGTAGACCCGTTCCCTGGGCCAGCAAGGTCACGACCCCTGACGTTACCACACTGGCGATGAGCAAATAGAAGTTGACGATGGTATGCCGTTCGGCCATCGCTTCGCTGGCGGTAATGCGCGCATACTCAAACTCCCAACTCAGAATGGCAACGGGATCGACGCACGATTCGCCTAGGGGGATGGCCGGCGCCGCGGGAATGATTTCTTTGCGCCGGTTCAGCGCCAGGATTACGAGCAGGAGCGCACCATTGGCAAGCAGAAAGAAAGCGGCAATGAAGAGTGGTGAGTGCGCTGTTAACAGCATCTAGGTCTCCTTTTTTGGGGTGTGTACCCTAACCGTCTATAATCAGCACCTTATGCTGGGCCTGACTACCAGCAAGGAAATCACCCATTTCTAGAACACTGATCCCCCCTGTTGTATTATAATCAAAGGGCGCCATCGTCCTCGTCAAAACCGTCGATCCGCCGCGTTCGATATTAGTGACTTTGGAAATGCCGGAGAAGTAGCAGAGAATCGTTGTCGATGGCGTTGCCGCCGATGCCATTTGAGTTAGTGCTTCTCGTATATTGGCCATAGTGGCATCCGTGTCAAGTAAAACTTGGATTTGCACTGTTTTGGCGAGAACATAATCTTGGTCATTGAGCAACTGTTCAAAGAGACGAACATCATTCAGCGGCCCTCTAATCTCAAAATCACTATCCTCAAACTTGCTCACCCCAATGAGCAAAACATGGAGAACTTCCGGTGCTGGCTGTGATTCTAAGAGAACTTCTGAGACCGAGGCCCGATCGGGGATCGGTTGTAATGAGAACAGGGCTAGATCCATTTCACGTTTGTTCCCTACAATATCCGGGGTTTGCATGCCAAGAAGCGCATCCCATGTTGCCAGAACTGCTTCTCTGAGCGAAACGAAGCCATTTGCGTTGCGATCCGCTTTGGAATCTCGCATAGCCTGTAAAAATTGCCATGAAAATGCACCGTAATATTTGCCATCATAAGACATGTCATAGCCAAACTGTTGTGAACTGGCGCCGGAGATGCCAATCACTCCCGGATTGAGGTTTTCTAACCCAGTCAACTTCTCGCCGGCAATAGCCGTGGTCGTCGCCTGTGCGGCACTGGCTGTCGCCTTTTCAATCGCTGCTCTCGTTGCTTCGCTTTCCGCATTTGCATGGGCGATTGCCGCGGCGGTCGCTGCACTTCTGGCGACTGCTGCGCGCGTGCTAGCCAAGTTGGCATTGCCAATCGCTTGCGCCTCGCTAGTTGCGGCGCGATTGGCTTCTTCTGTTGCGCGCACACCAAACATACCTGCTGCCAACGCCGCAATGAAAGCAACAATGCTGACCACCGTCAAAAGCAGGGCCCGTTTACGCAGGGTAGCAGCCGCTTGCGTCTGTTCGCTGGCGCGCAGCGCCTGCACTGCTGCCAACTCACGCGATTGGGCAAGTTCGCGCTGGCGAGCTAATTCTTGTTCCTTCGCTCTAGTCTCCTTTGCCGCCTGTTCTTCCGCGGCGGCTGTTTCTTGTGCTTGGACCAACTGGGTGCGCCATTTGGTGATCGCTCGTGCCAGAACATCATGAAAGATCTCATAGCGGCGCAGATCAGGCTGGTTGAGGGGCGGCGCCAACGGTCGGAGGACGCGCGCCTTTTCCAGTTTCTTTAAGACTTGGATTGCCGCCGCTGGCGGACTTTCGCCCAGTGAAATAAGATCAACGATGGGTAGGGCAATCTTCGTCCCGGACGGCGTCACCAAATAACGAAATAAATGGGCAGCTATTTTTTGTTCAGGGATCGACAACTTGTTCATCTCGTCATCGAGATAAGTTTGGACAATCTGCTTTGCATCCCCTAATTGCTGCAACGTGCTTAAACGGAGCTTATAGGTAGACTCAGGCGTAGGCTTAGGTTGGGCCATCTCTGCGTCCCACAAGTAGGTTAGGATCATCTGGAGTAAAGGCGTTTCGATGGCGACTGGCGCGATTATTTGATCGGCGGCCGTGGTCTGAGTCTGTTCATTCTGTAGTTCGCCAATACTTTGGGGTTCAGTCTTCACTTGCTCAATTAAGGTGGTGACCAATCCGTCCTCAATGTCGACCTGTTCGCCTGGAACAGTGCGGCGCTCGTTATAGCGCTCTAACGGTTTGCGAATCGCCCGAATGGCAGCCGGTCGATCCAGATGTTCCAGGCGCAGGTAATTGCCGTACAAATTAGGGATGCGTCGCTGAAAGCGATCAAGCAAGGCGAGGCTATCTTCACGGATCGCCAGAAGAAAGTTGGCGTCAATATCGCCGCGGTTGACCGCACGCGCGAATTCAGCATCAAACTGGTTCTCCAGGTCAGCTTCGGGATGATAGAGAAAATATTCCTCGAATTGGTCGAAGATAAGGGCCAGCGTACTGTGCGATACATCAGCCACATGGGCCAGGAACTCGTCCAAGGGCGCATCATCACCGGCAAAGGGCTGGCCTGTTTGTTTGGCGATAGTATCGGCAATGCACGCTTTGAGCGAAGCCAGAAATGTGCGATCCTGCCAGGTGCGGAAAACAACGACAGTGATGTTGGGCAATGTGCGGAGATAGGGTACGACGCCGGCCAAGAGAACAGAGGTCTTGCCGACGCCACTCGCACCATAGAGAATGGTCAACGGCGCCGTCACCAGGTTGGCCGCGATCGTCTCTTGGTCTTCCTCGCGGCCAAAGAAATATTCCCGCTCCTCTTCGGTGTAGGGTTGTAGTCCTACATAGGGGCAAAAGGATTCGCGCTCACTCATATTATGTCATCCGTTCACAGAGCTTGGCGATAAAGTCGTCAATGCCCATGTTAAAGATATTCACCTTGCGCGCCTGCCATAACATCCGCTCCAGCTCCGATGGCTTGTATTGAATCGCCCAGGAGCGCAAGGCCTCTTCCGGAAACGGGCGCTCAGACTGATTGCCCGCTGTTTCGATCTCTGGGCGGATTACAGCCGTCTTGAGGTTTCTGAGAACGACGCGCAGGTTCCAATCGGCCAAGCCATACCCCAGAAAGAGGAAATGGCGCGTCCGAAAATGGAGCATAAAGCGCGCCGGGATCGCTGTCTGCCCCGTCATGCGTGAGAGAAAGTCTACGTAATCTTCTTCGGTGATCACGAAGCTATCCCACCTGCCGGCCTGACGATCAACACTGCCATGCATCTTGTAAATGACGGAGGTGTCGGTCACCGAAAGCGGCAACTTGGCCGGTGGATAGGGCGCCGGCTCACTTGCACCCGGCTTCCACCACAACACCGACCCAGCCAACTCTTTGCTTTCGGTCGGATGGACAACCAGGTGATAGGGTTTGCCCTTCTCCTTAAATGCCTGTTCGATCAGATCATCGTAGTTGGTCGTGACGATAAGCAAGGGTACCGGCACATCAGCCAGGAACCGATGAACAGCGCCCACCTGATAGGTGCGGTTGAAGATTTCATGCAGCCGGGCGAGGAGCGAAGGGCGGTCCGCCTGTTCAAGATAGTACGACGCCACCTTGGCCAAGTCTTCCCGATCGTGGGGATCGGCGGAAGGGAAGGTCGCTTCTTCGGCGAGCAAGGCGGCAAGTTCCTTGCCCATGGGCAGAAACGACGCTGATTTTTCCTCCCATGTAGCGCCGGATTGGCGGCCGCTAAGCGACGCCCCCGCGCCAAGAAAGGGAATCACTTCGCCTTTTTTCAATAGATTGCAGATAATGCCATAGGGCGGTTCGGTCATGATTGTTCTCGCTCCATCGAATGCAAGAGAATCATTTCAAACGCAAGACGAAGGCAGTCTTTAGAAAGGTGAGTCCGGTAGAAAATCTTCTTTGACTAGGCGGTGACTGCATTTAGTGCGATCACGCTGCTATCAATCCAGCACGCTTGAGCATCTCCTGTAAATGTCGTGCGGAGAGGGCATAGCTATGACCATTGCCGGCGACAAGTACGCCCACCACACGCCCATCTTGCCTGACCAATGGCGAACCGCACGCCCCCGGCCCGATCTTGATGTTGGTCTCAAGCAGATGGGGGATCGTCGCCTGCCGGCCGCCACCCATCGCGATGGCGACAGCCTGATCAACCGCGGTGATGGCGCCGTCGTGGAACCCTTGGCTCTCGCCCACCGAGACACAGGCTGTGATCGCTTCCCCAACGACAGGTGGCTCAGGGGCCAAGGCGAGCGGTGAACTCTCCACGGCGCCCTGAATGCGGAAAACAGCATAATCCAACACCGTTTCCGGGGCGACGACCAAGACGGCCTGCCGTTGGGGGCCGCCGGCAAAGGGACGTACAACGGCCTGAACCCCTAAGGCGCAGCCTTTCCCTAGCCCGGCCAGGATGGAAGAATCGGTGACCAATAGACCGGTGTCTCCGAAGACAAAACCGGACCCCACCATGTATGCGCCATCCGGGCTAATACTAAAGATGGATTGGCTGATTGCGTCCACGCTGACTTCAGCCGTGCCGCCTAACAACGCCGCGCGCAGCCGTACAAAGAAGCGATCAAAATTCCCCTCAGCACCGGCAAAAAAATGGGTTGCGGACTTGCGCGCTTTCATCAACTGGGCAATTTCCCCCGCCGGCGGATTGGGGCCGACATACCAGATCGAAGCGCCTTTGGCCTTTAGACAACGATTAATGTCTTGGTCACGCATACCGTGTCCAACGACCAAGATGTCACGGTCATTGAGATAGGTTTCCAGCACCCGCCTAATCGGCGGCGGAAACTTGTCAATCTCCTCGCCGGTGTAATAGAACTTGTAATAGAAGAGATCGCCGTGCAGCTTCAAGAGTTTGACCCGCGGGACAGGGTTGTCCAGGTGATCCGCAATAAACGCCGGCTCCATCACGCCGTGAACTAGAAAGATATAATCGCGACGCCGCATTTGCTGTTGGGTAATCGCATCCTCCAAGAGCGGATCAAAATTGGTTGAAAGGATCACGCTAAAATAGCCGGCCCGAATCAGTTCCGCCAGGCAGCGATACCCTTCGGATGGCGCAGCCCCCTCAACCAGCTCACGCAGAATAGCAAAGCGTTCGTCGTTGCTAGACTGGGCTAGGTATTCGTCAAAAGCGTTGAGATCATAAACGCCGATAATCCGCTCCACAACGGTTCGGTTGAGGCTCGTGCCTGAAGCGACCGAAGCCCCGGCGCCGATTACCAACACATAAGGATGAGAGCCAGACTCGCGTTTGGCCCGCATTCTATTTGCCAGATCGGTGAGCTTATCCATAACGACGCTCCTCCTAAACTCCTCTATATCAACATTGAATTAGAAATCCCTGTTCAATGGTCTCTCAATTCCTTCACTTTGGCTTCGGCAGGTGCGATGACCTTTGCTTCCAGGAAGACAAGTAAATCTTCGCGATCCCTGTACCGGCAGAATTCCAAGACCCACGGGAAACGTCTGAAGTGCTCAACCATGCCGTACTCAGTGGCGGACCCTTCTAGCAACGGCTGTACTGGCGCCGAAGGGAGATCCGGGCTAATAAATGCCAATTCCTGTGAATCTGTTGACGCCGACGAGCAAAGCTTTGCTGGAAACCATCTTGACTTCTCCTCATTGTTTGGATCTCAGATCCGGAAACAAGTCTCCTAACATGAGATGTGGATCGCCGTACAGCACAAATGACAGCCAATTGATCCGGTCGCTGTGTTGCTCATCCTGTTTGCCGGCCCATTTGGCGCGGCGCAGACACTCGCCCAGATTGGCCTGCCCGCTCAGGAAAGCTTCATAAAAGCGTCGGACAAAGCGGTGCGCCGCCTCCTGCTCAACGCGCCACAAGGTGCCGATATAGGCTTCGACGCCGGCCTGGAGAAAGGCGCTGGGCAGGTCAGCGGTCTGATCTTCATAGTTGATCGGCTCTACTGCGCCCCCAACCGCGCTTTCACACGATGAACTGAACACAAAGAGCGGTGGCCCCATTTGCAACGCACTGGTCAGCTCATGAGTGAAGAGCCGTTTGCCCGCTGCCAGTTGCCAGGCGCTGCGATAGCCGTCGTAGTGGGTGTGGCCCGAATAATGCACCAGCCCATACCGGCGGCTACCCAAGGCGCTGAGGATCGGCCCGGACTGGCACTGCGCGGAACCCATGAGCAGATCGGCCGGCTCAACACAGAAGCGTCCATCTTGCCGCAACCGGGCGGCCAGCCACGCCACTTCGTCCCGCGCCCTGGGCAGATCGTCCGTCGGATCACCGATCAAGAGCGCACGCACCTGATCCGTTGTACGGATGACCTCGTCAATGATGTTGGGCTGTTGCCCAATAATGCTGCGCCCGACGCGGAAGGGTGGTTCGCCGGCATAGGTGGCTTCAAGCATCAACTCCCACGGGATGTTCTTCAGCGCTTCGTCGACGGCAAATGCGATGGTGGCGCCGGGGTGCGGATTTTGAAGACAACGCTTGATGTCGCCGGTGGTAAACTGGTTCAAGATATAGTTGCCCGCCTGCTCCAGATCCTGCCACCAACCGGCATCCGGATACCGGCACGGGTTGAGCAAGTGATTGAGACACTTGCCCAGGTTCTCCAGGAAGTCGCGCTTGGTATCGGGGTTCAGTTCCTTCTGCGCTGTGGCTACTCTGGCCCCGCGCCCGCGCACCATGGTCCGCACCACGGGTGCTGCCGGCGGCTCGGCGACATTGAACAAGGTGATCTCCAGGTCTGTTGGTTGACCAGCTTTTTCCCGGGCATGGCGCAGGCCGAAATAGTCAATCACCCAAGCGGCAAACGGCTTTGCCATAAACTGGACTGTTTGTGCAACATCGGCTTGTGCAACATCGACTTGTGTGCCATCGATGATCAGGTAACCGCGGTCTTTGAGTAAGCCCAGCGTTTTCTCATCAAGCAACCGGCGCGGATCGCCTTCCGCCCCCAATTCTACGAAACGCGCGCACGCCTTTGCATCCCCTTTGGTGAGATCCGGAATCAGCGCCTGGCGTTCCTCATCCATGGCAATGGCTTTGGCTAGCTTCTTCAGGTTCTCCAGGTCCGTCGGCGTCGCCAGGGCTATGAGTTGCTCAAAGAACTCGCGGCGAGGCTTGTCAATTGCGTTACAAACGGTCTGGAAGATGGGTCGAAAGGCATCCTCGGTATAGGCGATGGCATAGTCAGGGTTGCTAAAAGCCGCTGTTTTTACAGCCTCGATAAGAAGATGTCCAAACAGGCTGATCAAGTAAGGGTGACAGCCGGCCTCGGCTGCGTAGCGTTCATGCACAAATGGCGGGGCGCCTTCCTGGCAGTCAAGATAGCGGCGGAATAGCTCGTCGACCCACTGCTCCCGCTCTTCGTCGGTGATGCAAGCCAACCAAACTTCTTCAATCTGCCGTTGGAAACAGGGCGCATAGGGCGTAAGCCGCTGTTGGCACAAGCGTTCAAACTCTTCGTTGCGCGCCGTGTAGACAATGCGGATCTGCTGGCCGAGTTCGTTCAGATCTTGCCAAAAGGCCCAAGGCCGTGGTTGTCGCTCGGTCACACTGGTTGCCGGTGTGGCTGCCAGTTTCTTGTCTTCTTCTTGCGCCACCGGCGCTTTTCCCTCCATGCCCAACAAGTTCGGCAATCGGTCAATCAGATAGACAATTTCAGGGTAGCGATCCCGATGACCGGCTAGAAAATCCAGAAAGCGCTGACAATTGAGGTGTGGGTCCGAGTACACCCGTTTGAGTTCTCTGAGCAGGCACTTGGTATCGGGATCACTGCCGCGCTCTGTCTTGCCTAGGGCGCACAGAAACTTGCGGTAGATAAAGGCTGTCGGCGTCTGCTCATGCACGCGGCCGAAAGTCAACCGCACCAGACGCCGACCGACACCAAGCAGATCGCCGGGCTGTTGGGCGCGCTGGTGCAGATAATCTAGGGTTGACTGCTTGCCGGTTGCCGGGCCACCAAGGATGACGGCATGGCGCTTGCCGCTGGCGTCGTCTCGTTTGCCGGTAATGATTTCTTCGAGACATTGCAGCACCTTCTGGCCACCATAGAAATCACGAATCTGACGAGCGCGCAGCGTCGGGTCATAGGGAACACCCAACACCAGATTGGCTTCCCGGATGAAGCGTTCGTTCAGTGCCTTGTGCTCCATCCGCTTGGCCGGCGTGACAGATGGATCTGTCAACGCCGGCAGGTACAACATCAGATAGATGTCCTTGAGCGGACGATCATGGCCCAGATACACCTTGATGGCGCTGCACATGCGGCGCGCGCACTCCTCCATGCTCAGGTTGCCGGCGCCGGTTGCGAAGGCTGGGAACAAAATCGTGCTAACCCCCAACGCCGCCGCCCGTTCCAAGCACTTCATCGTCGTCTGCTCCACCAGATCGGAAAGCGGCAACGCGTCTGTGTCATAGTCGATCACGGCGCCATGCAAAACATAGCTCGCCCCGAGAAGTCGCTGTAACGCATATGCCTTGGTGACGATGACTTCACCAGCTTCGACCGGACAATGAGCCTGGGCCTTACGTATATAGTTGACCGACCTGGCATTTTGGCGCAAGCGCGCCGCCACCCCACTGCCCATCGTCAAGTAGTTGTCATCGGTGCTGACCACAGCCGCCACATCAACGCCTGGGTTCAAGATGTCGCCTTGTAAGAGTTGAACCTTGGTTGTGCCGAATTGAAACTCAGTGCGGCAAAGACCACTGCCAGTTGACATAAGCCTTGCTCCTTCTCTCCGTCAAATCCGGGACTGCTCTAGGATGAGTGGCGCGCTGATCTACGGTTGGGATGCCGAAGTCACCTCCCAATAGAACGTCGCGTTCTGCGCAAGTGCGTAACGCACCATAGCTAGAGGCGAGCTACGCACTTGCCTAGAACAAAGCGCCCAGTGACTTCCCGGCGATGACGAAGCTGCGGTGAGCTTTAGGCAAAGACTCTTTCCATATGCATCTCAGTCAGCGGCCTAAACAGCTTCATCGCCCGCATTGGGGCCGGGCACTCGAGTTGCGGCTTTTGGTCAAAGTGTTGCAGGTTTGCACTGGCCCGCGTAATGAGTTCTTCATAGGTTAGATCGCCATTAGACTCCTGGATTGCCCGGCTTAACGCCCAGGTAAAGGCGCCACGGAATTCGCCCTCGATACAGGCGTCGGCGGCGGTCTGCACGTCTTCGCAAGCGGCCAACAGCACATGTCTGTCGGTACTCACGACGCCATACTTTTCTGTGCGGAAGCGCTCGCGCAGGAGTGGGATCAATTCGGTCATCTTTGTCGCCCACTGCGTAGCCGGCACGCCTTGCAGCAGTTCCGGGAGGTGCGCCGCCACATAGTCATCTGACCGGGCATCGCGCTGATTACAGAGGGCGGTGATGCGGTCGGCCACCTCGGTTGGCGGTGTTAGATAACGCGGATAGAAAATAATATCACTTTCCTGTAAGACTTTCTGGATACTGCCGCTATGACAGCAATCGGCGATGAAGGTGAAATTGACATGTTCGGGAATATCGGCAAAAATCACCCGCAACTCATCGTCACGAAATGGTTTATCCCAATCGTGATCGTAGGGAACAATGACTTCATCTTTACACTCCCATTCTTCTCCATTCTGATCCTCTACCTGTGTACCGTGGCTGGAAAAATGGAAGATGCGGACATCGTTGCCGCCGCCGTCATACTCGCTCAGCAGCCACTGTAGCGCTTCACGAATACCTTGGCTGGTGGCATCCCGATCGTGCAGCATTCTGATATCCTGGTCCATGAAGCCATAGGAACTTTTGAGAATTCCTTGCATAGCCAGGGTGTCATTGATACAGCCGCGCAACTGCCAACTGGGTCGGCTAAAATTGTTGATCCCAACGAGTAATGCTTTTTTTGACATGGTATACCACCCTTTCGTTGAAACGGATTCAACACACAAGGTCAATCCCTTGCTCTTTGCTGAGGCTATCGAAGCGGGAGACCCTCCTTCTAGCATACAACCAAATAGACAATCAATAAACCGGCCAGGTAATCAGCCTTACACCTAGTCGGATGGATAGCCGATTCAGCCTTACCATCGGCGAGCGCCTGTTCACGCCACAACAAACAGAAAGATCCTTGAACAACTCCCCGTTTGACCAGGTTCAAAACGCACCGGATGACTGGGGTATTGAGCGCGTTTTGGCTGTAGGCTAAAAATGTGATTATTACGACAATGTTCCACAGCAAGGAGGTCATAATGACACGTTCGGTAAAACAAACCCTTGTCTGGACGCCCAGAGTTTTGGGCATCCTCTTTGCGCTCTTTTTGAGCCTCTTCGCCCTGGATGTGTTTGGCACGGGGGCCGGCTTCTGGGCGACGCTGCTCGCCCTGGTGATCCATCTGCTCCCTGTTGGCGTCCTGGTGATTGGCCTGATCTTTGCCTGGCGTTGGGAATGGGTGGGGGCCGCCCTTTTCTTGGGCTTTGGCATTTGGTATCTCGCCACCGCCTGGGGACGCTTCCCGATTGCGGTCTATTGGGTGATCGCGGGGCCGGCCTTCCTGGTGGGAATCTTATTCCTCATTGACTGGTTGTATCGGGTAGAGTTGCGGTCGCCGGCTTGAGCGTCAGGAACAACCCATGACAACGAACAAACCATTAACGCAAAACACGGGAGCCGCTGTTGCCGTGGTT
This sequence comes from Caldilinea sp. CFX5, assembly GCA_021405325.1. Next base: position 62,661 of record QWII01000003.1, read on the forward strand.
GCTGCATCAAGTCAACAAGGGCTTGCCGGATCTCCGTTTAGTGCGAATGATTTAGACCCTAAATTCAAGTGGGCGTATCGCAACAGGGGTCTGCTCAACCTGCTAAAAATGGGCCATTGTGCGCCCACCGTGATACAGACAATTCTCGATCTGACCGCAACAGAGCAGGAATGGCTGGTCAAGTTGGCGGCCGGCATGCCAGGGGGGATCGGCAATACCGGCTTTGAATGCGGCGGCCTCACCTCCCCTTTGGTGCTATTGGGCCTGCGTTATGGACTAGGTGCGCCAGAGCAGGGGCTGCCCTTGATCTTCTACAAAGGTCATGATTATCGTCAGCGCTTTTGGGCGCGTCATGGCACGCTCTGCTGTAGTGCGATCCTGGGTAACGCGCGCTTTCCCTGCCGTTGCATTGGCGTCGTTCGCCACGTGCCCGAACTGTATGCCGAGACGATTGCCAGCGATAGCCTACAGACCATTCCTGACGCGCAACAGGAGGCGTACCGCCAACTGTATGAGTACATGACTGGGAACGGTTTTCACTGTGCTCATGCTGTGTTGCAGCAGGTAGATGCCCTGCGACCAATCAGCCGGGAATTGCTCGATGGCGCCGCCGCCTTTATGGGGGGCACCATCTTCATGGGCATGACCTGTAGCGCATTGACCGCCGGCGTCATGGCAGTCGGGTTGCGGCTGGGTGAAATTGAAAATAACCCGCTGCGGGTGGCGCGCATGTTGGCGCTCATGAGTATCCGCGGCAATGCTTTTGCGGACAACATTAACAAATTTAACCGTACGATGAATATTGGTAACAAGCTGGCGCACTGGTTCACTAATGAATTTGGTTCGACGCAGTGCCGCGCCATCACCCAATGTGATTTCGCGTGCGCGGCGGGTGTTTGTCAATATAAGGAAAGCGGTTGTATCACAAAGTGCAAGCTGATTGCGAAAAAAGTTGCCCAGCAGGTTCAGCATACTATCGAATTAGAAGGAGTTGAATTATCACAATAATTGCTTTGCAAGAAAGGAGGGGGGTATGGTTGCGCCCAAGGTACTCTGCATTGGCTACAATGGCGCCAACAACACCGGCGCCGAGGCGCTCCTCCTGGCCGACATTGAGGACATCCGGGCCGTACTTGGACCGGCGGCGCCGCTGACTGTGCCGTCGCTCAACGTGCAGAATTTGCGCCGTTATCTGCGCGAAGGTCCCAATCTGCACATTGTCCCCCTGCCGATGATCTTCCCGCTGACGGTGCGGCGGCTGGTGCAGGAGCATGATCTGATCCTGCTGGTGGAAGGCAGCGCCTACATGGACACCTGGACCGATGTGCTGCTCTGGTATTTTCTCTGGGCGACCCGCTGCGCCCATGCCCAGCACAAGCCCTGTCTCGCCTATGCGGTGGACGCCGGCGCCATGTCCACCTTGAACCAACGCCTGACACGCCACATTGCCAGCGAGACGGACTACATTATTGCGCGTTCCCAAGCCGCCGTGGATCGGTTGCGCGCTTGGGGCGTAACTGCGCCCATGATGGCGACCGCGGACAATGCCTTCAACTTTTGCCCGGCGCCGGCCGATACCGATTTTGTGCAGCGGTGCTGGCCGGCAGTAACCAACGGGGCGGTCGGCCTTGCACTGGTCGATTTCTATCGCTGGCCGATAGTGATTCGCCCATGGGGTCGACCGGAAAATTGCTATCGCTGGCCCTATTACTTTTCCTGCTCGCCGGAGCGCCGCCAAGCGAGTCGGGAGCTGGCCGCTGGCTATGCCGCGCTGGCCGACCAGATGATCGCCCAATACCATAAAGCAGTGGCGCTGATTTGCATGGAGCAATTGGATGAGCCGCTGGCCCGTGCCGTGTTGGCGCGGATGGTTCATGCTGACCACGCCCACATCTTTTCGGCGCGGGCGTACAACGCTTCGCAAATGACGCTCCTCCTGCGCAGCTTGGATCTCTTGATCACGTCACGCTATCATGCTTGTGTCCTCTCGCTGGCCGTCCAAGTGCCGCAGATGGCTGTGGGTCACGATTTGCGCCTCAAGAGCATCTATGCTGAGTTAGGGTTAGGCGACACGTTTTTCATCCCGCCCGATTCACCGGCGTTGTTCACCACGATCCAGGAGCGGGCAGAACGGTTGTTAACCAATCCTTGCCCAATCAAGGAGCTTCTGCACCGCGGCTATGTGGACCATCTGGCCAAAGCCCGGCAAAATCGCCAGTTGTTGCGGGACTTTGTCCAGGCGCATGGCTGGAAGGCGGCGCTATGAACAACGTTGTCCTCTTAACCGGCGCCGGCGGCTTTCTCGGTTCGCAGATCGCCCGGCAGCTTATCCGCACGACCGATTGCACCATTATTGCCCTCGTCAGAGCGACCGATGGTGCGGCCGCGACCCGGCGCTTGGCCCGCGCCTGGTGGGATTGGCCGGAGACGCGCAACACCATTGGCGACAGAGTACAGGTTCTTTGCGGCGATGTTGCTGCGCCTGACCTTGGGTTGGACAAGGCTTGCTATGATGACTTGACGCGCCAGGTCACGCATATCATCCACGCCGCGGCGGATTTGGGTCTCAACGCGCCGATTGACGAACTGCGCAAGACCAATGTCCAGGGAACAGCCAATGTGTTGGCCTTTGCCCGCGCCATTCACCGTGATCACGGCCTAGCCCGTCTTGCCCATGTCTCCAGCGCCTACGTTGCCGGGGGCCGGCGTGGCGAAGTGCCGGAAAACGCGCTCACGGACGAATTTGGCTTTTCCAGCGCCTATGAGCTGAGCAAGTACGAAGGTGAACGGTTGGTGGCCGCGGCTAAAGCAGAGCTGCCCATCTCCGTGTTTCGCCCCGGCATGATTGTCGGCGCGGCGGCTACCGGTGTGATTAAGACCTTCAACACCATTTACTTTCCCCTGCGTCTCTACCTGACCGGGGCGCTGCGGCTGTTGCCCGCCAATCCGGCACTGCGGGTCAACCTTGTGCCGGTGGACTATGTGGCGGCGGCAATTACCCGCCTCACCTTCACACCGGAAGCGGCTGGCTTAAATTTTCACCTGGTTGCGCCCTATGAGGCGTTGCCCAAGGCTGACGAACTGGTGGAGCAGGTCAGAGAGTGGGCGCGTCTGCAGCTCAACCTGCACCTGCCCAAGCCGATCTTCCTCCCGCTGCCGCAATGGCTCACTCGTGGCCGCTACCGTCCCGATGGCGCCAAGCCGAGCAAAGCCCAGAAGAAGCCGGGGCTGTTTGACGATCTGCGCGCCCTCGCCCCCTATTTTAATGAGCAGATCGCCTTCCGGCGCGACAACGTGGATCGGCTGCTGGGGCCTTATGACTTCCAGTGGCGCACCATTTTGCCCCATCTGCTTGCGTACGCCGTCTATATGGGCTTTATGCACCGCTCCGAGCGGACGGTTCACGAGCAGATCCTGCACCGGCTGGGGACAAAAAGCCGCCGCATCACCTATTACGATCTGGTTGAGGGGCAGTGCGTGCCGCACAGCGCCACGGAAGTGCGCAGCGATATGTTGGCCGCCGCCGGCGCCCTGCGCGCCTTGGGCATTCAACCGGGCGACCGGGTGGCTCTAGTGGGATTGAACAGCACCCGCTACCTGACGTTGGATGTGGCCATCGGTCTGGTGGGGGCCGTAAGTGTGCCGCTCTACTACACCAGCCCGCCGTCCGAAATTGATGCGATCATGGCGGCCAGCGGCGCCCGGTTGCTTTTTGTCGGTGCGCCCAAGCTGTTGGCCCGCCTGTGCGAACTGCGTACAGAAGCGCCGGTGATCTCGTTCTGCCGTGAAACATCTGCGAAAAACGACGTGCGCCCGATGATGGCCTGGCCAGAGTTCTTGGCGCTGGGTGCGGGCAGCAATGGGCCAACGACGGCGCCGGTTGGTTTTGGCGATCTGGCAACCTTGCGTTACACCTCAGGGACGACTGGTCAACCCAAGGGCGTTACCTTCAATCATGGGCATCTGCGCTGGATGGGCGAGTGCATCGCCGGCCTGATGCCGTGGCAGACGCGCAATCGCGCCATTGCCTATCTCTCCTTCTTGCCGCTGAACCATGTGGTCGAAGGGATTCTCGCCACCTACTCGCCTTACTATCTGCCGGCCCCGGTGGACATCTATTTCTTGGAAGATATTTATGCCGTGGCCCGGGCCCTGCCGCGCATCCGCCCCCATCTCTTTTTCGCTGTACCACGCATCTATGAAAAGGTGTGGGAGGGCTTGCAGAAAAACTGGTTGGGGCGCTTTTATCTCGACCGAGAGGAAGGCATTGTAAAGCGGCTCCTCCGTCCGTTGCTCCGTTGGCGGCTGTTGCGGCAGGCCGGCTTTGACCGCTGCACCCAACTGATGGTCGGTTCCGCCGCAGTGAGCGAGGGATTGTTGCGCGCCTTTCACGACCTGGGCATTGAAATCCATAATGCCTATGGTCTGACCGAAGCGCCGCTCGTCACGATAAATCGGGCGGGCGCCAACCGCATTGGCACGGCGGGTGAACCGTTGCCGGAGACTCAGCTTCAGATCGCCGCCGATGGCGAAGTGCTGGTGCGTGGCCCACAGGTGACGACCGGTTATTTTGACCAAACCATAGAACAACCCAGCCAGGCCGGTTGGCTGCACACCGGCGACCTGGGCGCAGTGAACGCCGAAGGGCGGCTGGTGATCCTGGGGCGCAAAAAAGAGCTGATCAAAACTGCCTATGGCAAATATGTCCACCCCGCCAAGATCGAGGGGTTGCTCAAGGCCATCCCCGGCGTCGCTGAAGCATTGCTGGTCGGTGAAGGCCGGCCCTATGGCAGCGCGTTCTTGTGGATTAACGCCGATGCTTGTGACCAACGCATGGCCGCAGCGCTGGATACCGCCATTGGGCAGATCAACAGCCAACTCTCCCACCCGGAACAGGTGAAGCGCTGGGCGATCCTCACCAATGATCTCTCGGTCGAAGGGGGCGAACTTACGCCTAATCTCAAACTGAAGCGACTAGCGGTGGTGCGTCGCTTCCAGGCGCTCGTGGACGCGCTGTATAGTAATGGCGCCATCTCGGCGAATGTTCTACATTGTGGTCAGGCGGAAAGGGAGGTGGCATGAACATGGTAGTGCGGCTGCTCCAGTGGCATACGCCCACCTTTGTCAAAAAATGGGCCTTGCACGACCTGTTTGTGGCGACGGCGGCGGCCTTCGGTTGCACGGCGCCAGCGCTTAACGGGCGGTCCTACCGTGAATGCTTGCGCCTGTATGCCCAGTTTACCCAAAGCCAGGTCGAAGCCATGATCCGCGACGGGCGTGATCTAGCGGCAGTCAAGGAACGCCTCTATGCAAACGCCTTTCAGTTGGGCCAAAAATATGCCCGCTTGCTGCGCATCCGTAACCAGGCCGCGATGAGGGTGATCGGACGCCTCCTCTATGCCATCCTTGACATTGACTTTCAGAGCAATGCTCAGGGAGAGGTGGTGATTCGCCGCTGCTATTTCAGCCGCTTCTACACCGGCCCGATCTGCCAGGTCATGTCGGCCATGGATCGTGGTCTCTTTGCCGGCTTGTCGGACGGCGGCCAGTTGCGCTTCGCTGCACGGATCACCGAGGGCTCGCCTTGTTGTCTGGCGCACTTTACGTTGCTGGCGGCGGGATCGATGCGGTAGGAGGATGAACACTACAACAGATTCGGAAAGGAGCGGATTTGCAGTCTCGTAGGGAATATTTCGGGACAGCCCACAACATTCTATTCATGAACGTTACGAAAACAAAGCGGTAACTGTAGGTCATCGCCGCCGGCGTGACAAGTTCCAAGGATTACCGAAACAATTCGCTAACCTTCATCAATAGAATGAACATCCCGTGACTAATCCGCTCCTTTCCGAATCCGTTGTAGTGTTGGCTGCTACAGATAACCCTCGTCGGGAGGAGGCAAGATGAAACAGGCCATTGTCGTCGGCAGTGGGGCCGGCGGGGCGACGGTAGCGAAGGCGTTACAGGGTGACTTTGCGGTGACGGTGCTGGAAGCCGGCAACGCCTTTCAACCGTTTGCTTGGGAGTTGTCAAAGTTGGAATGGTTGAAAGAGCGCGGGTTGCTCTTGGATGAGCGGATGATTCAGCTACTCTTTCCCGCCATGCGCATTCGCAAAACGCCCGACATGATCTTGGTCAATGGCCAGGGCTTGGGCGGCACGACCACCATCTGCACCGGCAACGGCTTGCGCATGGATCAAGACTTGCAAGCGCTGGGCATTGACCTGGATGCGGAGTTTGCCGAGATCAACCAGGAAATCCCCGTTAGCACCGTGCATCAAAAACGGTGGCACAAACAGACCCGATACTTGTTTGAAAGCTGCCAGGAACTGGCGCTCAACCCGCAGCCCACGCCCAAGATGGGCGACTACACAGCGTGTATCAGTTGTGGGCGGTGCGTCTTTGGTTGTCCACAGGGGGCCAAGTGGGACAGTCGCCGCTTCTTGCAGGTGGCGATTGAGCATGGGGCCGCGCTCCAAACCGGATGTAACGTCGAGCGGGTTATGATTGAAAATGGCAAAGCCACCGGCGTCGTCGCCAGAAAAGGGTTGCGACGACGCTTCTACCCAGCGGATCTGGTAATCCTGGCGGCAGGGGGGCTGGGCACGCCGGTCATTTTGCAGAATTCGGGTATACCTTGCGAACCACGCCTGTTTGTGGACCCGGTGCTCACCGTGGCGGCGGTTGTGCCCAATGCCTGGCAGTGCAAAGAGATCCAGATGCCCTTTGTCGTCCAGCGTGAACACTTCATCCTCTCGCCCTACTTTGACTATTTGAGCTTCTTCTTTAACAGAGCCTGGCGCCATCTGGCCAAAGACATGCTGGGAATGATGATCAAGTTGGCGGATGCCAACGTAGGGTCGATTTCCCGGCGAACGGTCGCGAAGAAGCTCACCGCTGCGGATCGGGAAAGACTGAGCGCAGGCGTCGATCTCTGTAAGCAAATTTTCCGCCGTTTTGGCAGCAAAGATGAAGACATTTTGCTGGGTACGATCAATGCTGGTCACCCCGGCGGGATGTTGCCGTTGACCAGCACCGAGATCGAGTCGTTTCATCCGGCGCGGTTGCCGGCTAATCTCTATGTGGCGGACGCCACCTTGCTGCCCCGATCGCTGGGCAATCCTCCCATCTTGACGATCATCGCCCTGGCGAAACGGGTCAGTCAAGTGTGTAGGGAAGTCTGGTCGTGAGTGTACTGTTCCGCTACCTGATGTAGGTTAGCGAGAGCGCCAGGGCAGGCAGGAGTCCTGTCAGCGCGATGAGAAGCCCTGGCGCCAAGCGCAGCCGCTGGACGACACAGACAGAGAGAATGATGAGCGCGAGAATCCATAGACAGATGGCGATGAAGACCACCCACCAAATGGGCGCGCCGTGCATTCCGGCCAGCGTAATCGCCCAGGTCGCCAGGATCAAAACGGTGGTGGGAAGGGTGAAACCAAACGCGTACGCAGCGAACTGCCGCGGCATATCGCCCCTGCCACCCAGGACAGGCGCCACCAGGGCAATGATGCCCGCAAAGAGTACCGCTTGTGCAAAGTCGACCGGAATCTGCAAGATCGCACTCACCAGCCATCCTTTCGCCACGGGAATCGCGAGAAACGGCGGCGGGACGACGGGGACGCCGGTCGCATCAAAGTAGAGTTGCTTCATCATCGCAGTGAAGCTGTGCAACAGCAAGCTCACAACACCGAACAGCACTTTGTGCGGATGCTCATCCAGCGCGACCAGGGCTTGTCGTGGCTTGATGATCAGCAACCCCACCAGTCGAAGGTACATCATGCCGCTCCTCCAATTCCTGCAATCCGGCCAACTCCTGATAAAGCGGTGGCCGTGCGATCTGCTCCCGGTTGGCGACGACAACTGCGACCACAACGAGCCACAGCGCGGCGGCCAGCATGAGGTAGTAGGCAATGAGGGTCACTCCTGTTGCCGGCGGCAAGAAGATCGTGAACGTGCAGGCAGCCAGGCTCCCATGCATGAGGATCGCCACAAGCAGGCTCTCCGTCCGGTCGTAGACCCACACCATGAGTACCCGAAAGGCCGGCAGCACCAGCCCGTAAAAGACCAACGGCGGCAGAAAGAGCGACCAGGCGATCGCACCGGACGGATTGACCGTTGACCAGTAGGTGACAGGAACATGCCACACCGCCCACATGGCGCCCACGATAAGCGCGCTGGTAAGGACACTGTGGCGTTGCCTTAGTTCGGGCACGGCAAATCCCGTCCAGCCCAGCTCCTCCAGAATTCCCCCGATCAGCCCCACTTGGATGCCCATCAGCACAAGGGCAACTTTGTTATCCGTCGTGACGATAGCAGGGAGGAGATCAGGCGAAAACCGCGACAGAACGAGAAGGATTGGTGTCACCAGGAGCGGTGTGGTCAGGAGCGCGACGGCATACCAACGCGCGCCCACCCGCCACTTGAGCAACCGCGCGCCAAAGTCGCGCAGCCCTGTCCTGCCATAGATGAGGCCGGTCAACAGCAACCCCGCCACGCTGGGGCCGGCAAACAGCGCCAAGGCTGTGATCGGCGAAGCGATGATATTGAGCGGCAATCCTTCACGGGCAACGGCAACAAGGACGCCGCCCGTTGAGATCGCGAATGTCACGGCGAAGTAAGTCAGCACCGCGTGCCGCTTGATCAAAATCTTCATGGTCGTCATCATTTTCTCCTTGCTGACTCTATCGCGTCAGCGACTGGCTACATGTATGCCCTGATAAAGCGGTTGCCGTGCGCGCTGCCCACGGTTGGCCAGCGCCACCGCGGCGACAACGATCCACGTCGCGGCGGACGAAACGAGCAGATAGATCAAGAAGGGCGCCCCTGCCAGCGCCAGTGGACCGAGGATCAACATGCTGGCCGTGAGACTGGCGTGCATGAGCATCGCCACCAGCAGGCTGCCACCCGTCCGCTCATAGAGCCACACCAGCAGCAGCCGGTAGGCCGGCAGTCCGCCGACCAGCAGATCGACGGCGCGCACGGTCAGAAAGAGGGCCAGGGGAATTCCGCCGATGTTGCCGCCGCTCATCCAGAAGACCACGCTGAAATGGTACGCGCCCCATAGCACCCCTACAATGAGCGCCGTGGTGAGGGCGCTGTAACGCAGCCGCAGTTTAGGCACGGCGAACCCCGTCCAACCCAGTTCCTCCAAGAAGCCGCCCCCGATCAGCCCGTAGGCGACACCCATCACCAGACGGGACGCCTGGTCGCTGGTGGTGAAGATGCCGGGGAGGAACGCCGGAGAGAAGAGCGCGAGCGGCAGGAGCGCGGCCAGATACAAGAGCGGAGCGGTCAGCAGCGCGACCATGTACCAGCGCACACCCACCCGCCACCGCAGCAACCGAGAGAGCAACTCCCGCAGTCCCGCCCGGCCATCGACCAGGCCGGTCAACAGCACGCTGGCGATGCTGGGGCCGGCCAGCCACGCCAGCATCACGAACAGGGACAGCCGTTCGACTTGTTCACCGACGCCCGGGATTGCGCCCGGTCCGCCGATGAGCAGTAAGATGCCGATCCACGAGATGGCGAATGCAAGAACAAAGAAGGTCAGCACTGTGTGCCGTTTGATGAAAGTCTTGATAGTCGTCATCATGTCCTCCTTGCTAACGAGATCTGCACAGGCCGCGCCTGCTGCGTAGCGGATGGTCAACGCGGCATAAGTTGGGGCGTTCCGCTGTTGACGGGCGGCTGGTCTGGTCGCAAGAGCTGTCTGCGGTTGACCAAGAAGACCACCGCGACGATGAGCCAGAACACGGCTGCCGTCACAAAATCACAGATAAAGTTCGAGATTCCCCCGAGCGCCTCCGGCTCGTAGATGATGTTGGCCGCCGTGAGACTTGTGTGCATGAGGATCAGCAGCAGCAGGCTTTGGGTACGGTCATAAACCCACACCATCAGCACCCGAAAGGCAACCAAGGAGCCAACAAGGAAGCTGAGTGTTCTGACGGCGATGTAAACCGCCGGTGAGAACGGCGCCGAGTACGCGACGCTGGGCATGATGACCATCGGCACGATATGCCAGACGCCCCAGAGAACGCCGATGATAAGCCCCGTGGCAATAACACTGTAGCGCTGCCGCAACCGGGGGGTGACAAACCCTGTCCAACCCAGTTCCTCGCAGATGCCGGTCACTACCGCCGAGGCGAGGCCCAGGAGCAGTCGAGCGAGCTTGTCATCTCTGGTGAAGATGCCGGGGAGATAGACCGGAGAGATCAGCGTAAGCGCCATGAGCACCGCCAGGATGATGAGCGGCGCCAGCAGGAGTGCTAGCGCATACCAGCGGGCGCCTACGCGCCACCTGCTCAGTCGGGAGCGAAGCTCGCGCAAGCCCGCCTTACCATCCACAAGGCTGATCAGCAACAGGCCGGATAGGCTTGGGCCCAGCAGCATTGTTATGATCGCTACCGGCAGCACAGCCTCTATCTGCTCCTTGGTGCTTGGTATGCCGCCGGCAAGGCCGAGCATCACCAGAACTGCACCCCAGGAGATGGCGAACGTAAGTGCGTAGTAGGTGAGCAGCGCGTGCTGCTTGATAAAAGTCTTGATGGTTGTCATAACGTTCTCCTCTCTGACACGAGAGAGTCAGCGATTTGCAACACCCATTTGCTTGTAAAGCGGTGGGCGCGCGATCTGCCCGCGGTTGGCTACGGCGACCGCGGCCACGACGATCCACAATAGGGCGGCGAAGATGAGGTAATAGAGTATGCGGGGCGCCCCTGTCGCCAGCGGTACGAGGATGGCGGTTGTGCAGGCGGTGTGAATTGCGTGCATCAGCATCGCCACGAGCAGACTCTCCGTGCGGTCATAGACCCATACCATCAGCACCCGGTAGACCGGCAGCACCCCGACCAGGAAGAGGAATTCAGGCAGAAAGAGCGCCAGCGAGAACGCACCCGCAGAATCGCCGCTTCCCCAGATGTACACCAGGCTGTGCCACGCGGTCCACAAGAGGCCCACGATCAGCCCGGTGGTAAGGATGCCGTACCGCCGCCGCAGCCGGGGAATGGCGAACCCCGTCCAGCCTAACTCCTCCAAGAAGCCCACCACCAGCCCGATAGCGATACCGGTCAGCAGCAGGCTAACCTTATCGTCCGTCGTGACGATGGCGGGAAGAAATAGCGGAGACGTGCGCGCAAGCGCCAAGAGGATCGCCGTCGCCAAGAGCGGGGTGGTCAGCAGCGCCACCGCGTACCAGCGGGCGCCTACCCGCCAGCGGCACAACCGGGAGAGTAACTCAGCCACACCTACCCTACCAGTGACGAGCGCGGTCAACAGGAGGCCGGCGACACTGGGGCCGCTGAGCATCACCAGGATCGCGACCGGGAGCAGCAGCATAGCTTGCGCGCTGGGACTGGGGATTGCCCCCGGTCCGCCAATCACCACCAAGATGCCGCCCCAGGAGAGCGCAAACGTGAGCGCGAAGTAGATCGGTAAGGAGTGTTTCTTGATGAAAGCCTGAATCGTCGTCATCGGATGCCCCTTTCTGACGTCTAGCAGTTGTCACCTTGCTTGCACCATTGGCCCTACGCTAAAAGAAAACCCCCAGCAGGGGTTCCTGCTAGGGTCCTGTGGTTTGTATCACCAGGCAATCCTGCTGACGGGAAGCGGCAAGCCCGCTGGTTGTCGTACGCTAGCAGGTGGGCAACGGCGCAAGGGCTGTTCCCCTCAGCTTATCACAAATATCACCCCGCGACACTGGTGATCTGACCAGAAATGGCTCTGACCAGATGGCTAGTACATGACGGCGTAAATAAACCCATAGTTGCCAATGAGATAGTGAGACAGTGAGACAGTGAGACAGTGAGACAGTGAGACAGTGACTGACTTACTGTCCTACTGACCGACTGGCTTACTTAGGCCGCTCTGTACTAGTTATAGGCAATTCAGCTTCAGACACCCCCGTGGAGATAGCAATACAGGCCAGACCATGGACTCAGCCATAGATGTTCAGCGCCGTGCAGGGCGTCATAATCTCTTTCGCCGGCGCCGCGCGCCGGGTTCACATGGACTTCGACAGATTCGAGGTTCCATTGATCGTTTTGATCGTTGGGGGCGAAGCGAATGTAAACGGGAAAATTAGCCAATTCTTCGGTGTGGAGGGCATAGGGTGCGCGCGGGTCATTATCATCGGCATGGTTGATATTGGCGCCTTCCCCCAACGTAAAGGTTTGTCTGCTGTTACGCGCAAAGTCGTTGCCGGCCGTGGCGAGACAAAACTCCCGCCCACCAATGCCAAGATAGACACAGCCGGCGGTCTCAGCGCCCGGTCGATCGCCGGTGATAATTTTTACATCGATTCTTGTGATGATTGCCATCTTGCACTCCCTTTGTTTTTTATGCAACTCGTTTACCGGAGGATGTTTGTAGGCATTACGCGACAACGCAGCAGAAGTTTTTCGTCGCCAAGCGTGAGCGGAATATCCATATACGCACTCGCTTTGAGCCTATCACAGCAATCAACCTAATCAACCAGTCGCCTGGCGTGTTTTCACCCCGGTCAAGAGGATAGCAGTGTTGTACTCGAATAATTTGTCTGAACAAAATAGCAATTTTTAGATTCATGATGGCAGACGATATAATGCTCTAACTGCGGGGAATCGTAACTACCGAGCCTTCCCGCTCTGAGCCAGTCCATGACTGGCGACCCAATCGCCAGTCATGGACTGGCTCAGAGCGGGCTTAGTAGTTACGGGGAATCACCCGTCAACGCCGCCGTTTTACCAAGGACAGAACAACGCCATGCGTTCGCATAGCCGACTACGCAACTTCTTTGCCCGCCGCAACGGTGAAGAGCGATGGGCGCATCCCATCACTGCTATCGAGTCTTTCGTCCCCCTGCTTCTGGCTACCCACGGGGTGATTCTCCTGTTTTGGCTTGGTAACACGCAGCCTTGGCAGTGGTTAATCCTGGGTGGGCTATTTGTGCCCGGCGCGTTACGCCTGGCGGGATGGTATGAATTTGCGTACCTTTCCTACGGGCGCGCACTCTATATTCTCCTTGCCACCTGGCTGCTGATGTACAGTACAGGCGGCGCTGCCAGCACCTTTTTGCTGTGGAACTTTGTGTTGGTGGCGGTCTACCCGATCAGCTTGCGTTTCCCCCTTGCCCCGCTACTGCCACCGGTTGTCGCCGCGGGCTACCTTCTGTTATTCCTGGCTGGGCCAGTGGCGGCGTTGTCCCGCGTGACCCTCCTTTCTCACACCTTTCTGCTCTGTTTTACCGGCTGGCTCACCTACCGATTAGGGACAAGCTTACAGCGCCAAGCGCAAACTTATTGGCAGGCAGTCGAAGCGTTGGCAAAAGAGCGAAGCCAGTTGCATGAGCAGATCGATTTCAATCAAGCGGTACTGAATTCCCTTTCCGCCCACATTGCCGTGCTGGACAAAGAGGGCGTGATCATTGCCGTCAACCGGGCCTGGCAACGCTTTGCTACGCAGAATGGCAGCCCCTCAGCGGCAGCGACGGGCGTTGGGGCCAACTACCTCGCCGTCTGTGATAAGGTCACGGGGGAAGACGCGGTGGAAGCCGCAACCGCTGCCGCCCGGATTCGCGATGTGATAGCGGGGCTGCTGGATCACTATAGCTTCGAGTATACCGGTCATTCCCCAACCGAGCAGCGTTGGTTTCTCTTCCATGTCGTACCCTGGATGGATGGCGCCGGCGGTGCGGTGATCAGCCATACGAATATCACAAAACGCAAAAGGGTCGAGGAGGCGTTGCGCCAGAGCGAAGTACGTAACCGCGCCCTGGTGGAAGCGATTCCGGATGCGATTGGCCGCTTTCAGCGGGACGGCACCTGTTTAGATATGCGCGCGCCCAGCAACTTTGCCATGACCGTGCCGCCGGCCGTCGCCATCGGCAAAAAGCTGACGGACTATTTGCCGCCCGCTGTCGCACAGCCGAATATGGACGCGTTCAAACAAGCGTTGGCCACCGGTGAATTGCAAATGGTTGAATATCAACTGGCGGACGCTGGCGGGGTGCAAGTGCGCGAGGCGCGCATCGTGCCCTATGCGAAGGATGAAGTGATCACCATTGTCCGTGACATTACCACCCGGCGCTTAACCGAAGAGGCGCTGCGGCAGAGTGAAGCGCGCAATCGCGCCTTGTTGGAAGCCATCCCCGATGCGGTGGTGCGTATCCACCGGAGCGGCGTCTATCTTGATGCCAAAGACCCAGCCGATTTTGTGCCGATCGTGGCGGCGGAACAGGCAGTCGGTAAGCATGTGCGTGATGTGTTGGAAGCGCCATTGGCGCAACAATTTTTGGCTGTCGCCCAGCAAGCGCTGGACAAAGATGCGCGCCAGATGTTTGAATATGAACTCAAGGTCGGTGAGCAGGTGCGGGCGCGTGAGGCGCGTGTGGTGCCGGTGGGCGAAGATGAAACGATCTTCATCTTGCGCGATATTACCGAACGCAAGCAGGCCGAAGCGGCGTTGCGGCAGAGCGAAGAACGCTACCGCACCCTGGCCGAGGTAAGCCCTGATGCGATCCTGGTCAATCTGGATGGCCGTTACGTCTATGCCAATAGCGCCGCCGCGCGCACCTTGGGCGCCAAAGATCCGCAGGATCTCATTGGACGATCACCTTTCGACTTCCTCGCACCCGAAGACCACAACATCGTGCGCGAACGGGTCCGACGGGTGATCGAGGACCAGCACATTGCCCCGCCGATGGAACTCTTGGTGCGGCGGCTAGATGGGGTGCAGGTCTATGTGGAGGTCGCAGCCGCGCCAAGCATCTGGAATGGCCGACCGTGCGTTCAGGTGGTGCAGCGCGATATCACTGGGCGCAAACAAAGCGAAGCCGAACAGGCCCGCTTGCATACCGAAGTCATTCAACAGCGTACCCAATTGCGCGCCTTGACCGCGCGTCTGGCCGAAGTCCAAGAGGAGGAGCGCAAAGCGTTGGCGCGCGAACTGCATGATCAGGTGGGGCAGAACCTTAGCACGTTAGGGTTACAGCTAAAAATCATCCAGACGCACCTAGAAACTCAGTTGCCGGAAGCTGGACTAACCCTGCCGTTGCTTATCGATACCCAGGCATTGGTGAAGCAGATCACCGGACAGGTGCGCAATGTCATGGCGGAGTTACGTCCTCCGCAGCTTGATGACTTTGGCCTGCCGGCAGCGCTGGAATGGTACGCCAACCGCGTGGCCAAGCAGGCCAGCTTTACAGTGCAGATGGAAGCTGAAGCGGATCTGCCACGTCTGTCGACCGCGATCGAAAATAGCTTATTCCGCATTGCGCAAGAAGCCATCACCAATATTATGAAATATGCGCAGGCCACCCTCGTTGCGATCAACGTCGAGGCCGATGGCCAGCAAGTTACCCTCACCATTGCCGATAATGGCCGTGGCTTCGATTTGACCGCGTTGAAGCGCGCAGGCGAGCGCGCAGGCTGGGGCTTACTTTCCATGCGTGAACGGGCTGAGGCCTTAGGCGGCTATTTGACGATTGACTCGCTTCCTGGCGCCGGCACGCGCATCCAGGTTGTAATCCCATACCAGCGGTCACAAGCGAACGGCGCCTAGCACACGACCCTAGTAAAAAGTGTTACTTCCTGGCGCACGTTGGTATAGTACTAGTATCCCAGAAGTAGGACTTCTCTGCCGGTGTTATTTCGGAAATGTACAAGTTGCTGCTGCGCTGCCATTGGCTGCGCAACGACTATAGTAACGGCCGCCCAATACCGCTCACATAGCCGTTGCGCACGGATTGTATCGTTAAGTGCAATTTGATGGGCGCTGGTAATTCAGTTGGCAAGGAGGGAACTTGCAACTGTGTGTACTACGGTAACAAGTTTGGCCATCGTTTAAAAGCCGGAAAGTTTGATAGTCGGGGTAGGGTTTATTGGGCGTCTCTGCCTACAAGCAACAATGGAGTCTCTGGGCGCCGTAACGATTCGGCTGAACAGGTCTGGGAAAGGAAGGAACGTAGTGCAGATTCAGGTCTTTCTCGCGGACGATCATGGCATATTACGTCAGGGGCTAACGTTATTGCTCAAGTCACAGCCCGATATGACTGTGATTGGCGAAGCCGACAATGGGCATGATGCCGTGCAGCAGGTGCGTAAACTGCGCCCGGATGTGGCCGTCATCGACATTGCTATGGCTGGTCTCAATGGCATTGAAGCGACGCGTAGCATCCGGGCCGACTGTCCTGCCACCCAAGTCGTCATTCTCTCCATGTACAAAACCAGCGAGTATATCTTTCGCGCCCTCAAGGCCGGCGCCCGCGGCTATGTGGTGAAAGAAGCGATTGGCGATGAATTAATTGAAGCGATTCGGACGGTTCATGCCGGTCGCCGTTATCTGAGCGCTGCCGTCTCTGATGAACTGGTGGAGGATTATCTGATTCAACGCAAAGGCGACCTTGCCGACGATCCGCTGGAGACGCTCTCTGTGCGCGAACGCGAGGTGTTGCAGTATGTGGTCGAAGGCAAATCGAGCGCCGAGATTGCCGACTTGATCAGCCTCTCGCCCAAGACCGTGGAAAGCTACCGCAGCCGCCTGATGCAAAAACTGGGCGTCCACGATCTGCCGAGTCTCGTGAAGTTTGCCATTCAACATGGCATTATCACCCTGGAGTAGCTGCGGTACACGACAGCGGATGAAGGCGGCAACGGATTAGCTTGGTACACAAGATCAGTGAATCCAACTTTCCCTACATCGTTTTAGTAAGAATACCTGGCAGCGGAATGCATCTTTTGTGGTACGATTGACTGTGGCGGGTGGCTCTGATCGGGTGGGAAGAAAAACAAGGCGGCGGTGAGCATAAAAATTTTCCTGGCGGATGACAATACTGTGTTCCGCCGGGCCTTACGTACACTACTAACTATGGAACCGGACTTGACTGTTATCGGCGAAGCAGCCAATGGGCGCGACGCGGTGGCGCAGATTCTGCGGCTTGGCCCCGACATCGCTGTTCTCGATCTGGTCATGCCGGAACTGGATGGACTTGAAGCAACCCGCCAGATCCGCCAAAACGCACCCGCAACTCAGGTAATTATGTTAACGATGTATGGGGCAGCGGTCTATGGGCAACGCGCTTTGGACGCCGGCGCGCAAGGCTATGTGACCAAAGAATGCGCCAGCACAGAATTGGTGACAACCATCCGCTCTCTCTATACCGGATCCCGCCCGATTACGCCTCATTCCTTCTAACATTCCCTACATTAATCTACCCATTCTCCCGCTATTCTTTGCCTATTTCTAGCCTTACCCTATAAAGACACTGGGTGATTATGGCGCTGTTATAGGTCATAACCGCATTCGCTCATCTACAGAAAGTGTGAGGTTTCGACCCGCCACACCTGTCAGGTTTCCAAAACCTGACAGGTGTTCACACTTTCCGTAGATGAGCCAACCGCATTTTGTTGACCGGTTTGATCTTGCTGAGTTTGATCTTGCTGAGGAGGATTGCGTTTTGGCAATGACCTTTGCGCGCAAAGCCGCCTGCGGCATCGAAAGCGCCTTGGCCTGGCAGGCTGCTGACCCAACGATGCTCGTTGCCGAAAAAAGTCAACCGGCGTACCAAAAAAGGACGAAGCGATTGATGAGCAAAAAAAACTACTATCGCGTCCTCGTCGTGGATGATCAGGCGGCGGTGCGCAGTGCACTCAAAGCTATGCTCTCCGTGACTGACGATCTGCAACTGGTTGGGGAAGCGGCTGATGGCGCAACGGCGATCAAGGTATGCAAAGAAGTCCAGCCTGATCTGATCCTGATGGATGTTTTGATGCCGATCATGAATGGGGCCGATGCCACCAAGGCGATTCGCACCCAATCGCCGCAGGTTGCGGTCTTAGCATTGACCAGTTTTCTAGAACCGGAGTTGGTGCAGGGCATGATGAATGCCGGGGCCATGGGCTACTTGCTCAAAAATGGGTCGGCTGATGACCTGGCCGAGACGATTCGCGCCGCCTGCGCCGGCAACGCCGTTTTCGATCCGGAAGCGTACAAAGCTTTGTTTTCCTCGGTTGCGCAACCGGTGCCGCAAGCCCCCGCGCACCCAATGGATTGAGAGGTTGACCATCATGATTCAACGCAGCAAAACCAAGAACGGCGACCAGATAAAGGTGACGTTTACCCTGCCGAACGATCACGCTCACCTACCGCAAGCCGTCGTTGGTGATTTCAACCAATGGGATCCGACGGCGCACCCAATGAAACGGCGCAGCAACAACACCTATAGCGCAACCGTAACATTGGCAACAGGGCGACGCTATGCCTTTCGGTATCTTTGTGAAGGTAACCATTGGTGTGATGAGGTCAACGCCGATGCTTACGAGCCGAATGTTTTTGGCACGCAAAACTCGATTTTGCTGACCTAACAAGCCTTGCTAACGACAAGCGCGGATGGACGCGGAGAAATGATATGAATCAAGGAGAGCGCATTCGCGTCATGCTCGTCGATCATGACGCTGTCATTCATAGTGGGTTAAAAACATTGTTGTGCGACTACGAAGATATCCAAATCATGGTGGAAGCTGCGGACGGCGAAGAGGCGGTTCGTCTATGCACCCTCTACCGCCCCGATGTCATGCTCATGGAAATGATGTTGCCGCGCATGAATGGCCTTGCGGCTACCCGCGTCATTCATGCGCGGCACCCCAACATCCAGGTCGTCATGTTTACCAACACGGCCAACTATGCGCTGATCCGAGAGGCATTGACGGCCGGGGCAACGGGTTATTGGCTCAAGAATGCCTCCTCTGAGGAGCTGGTCAAGGCGATCCGCCATGCCCACCGCGGCTATACGACCCTCTCGCCTGAGGTCACACAGACCCTATTGCATGGCGCGCTTGAGCATAAGCTGCCGGTTGGGTATGACCTGACCAGCCGCGAGCGGGAGGTCCTCAAGTTACTGGTCGCGGGGATGAACAACTGCGCTATCGCTCAATCATTGACAGTAAGCCGCTCTACCATTAAATTTCATGTGAGCAACATTCTCGCCAAACTACATGCCAAGACGCGCACCCAAGCAATTGCCCTTGCCTTGCGTCATAACCTCGTTGCACAGGCGCAGTAGCCCTCGTACTAAACTCATCTACTGCGCCAGACCAACAAACAAAACGGCGCAGCACATGCAGAGTAGGAATCGCTCATCTACAGAAAGTGTGAGGTTTCGACCCGCCACACCTGTCAGGTTTCCAAAACCTGACAGGTGTTCACACTTTCCGTAGATGAGCCGTAGGAATAAGTGTAGAATGAAGGAAAAGGAATTTACCCAAGAAGCCGCCATAGTTATGAATCGGCAGAAAGCTTCACCGCAAGTGCAAGCGCTTGACGAGACGGACGACTACCTTACTGCGCCATAGCGTCACACCCCAGCAATATCAGTATCTTCTCACCTTGGGCTACCTGCAAATTCCCAGTCGGCTGTATGCAAACTAATCACGAATGACTGCAATCAATGCCCGCCCGCTTGAGCACCCGCAGCGCCCGCAGTGTAACCCATTTGCTCGCTTGGCCCTTTGCTTCAATATCAACCAGCATCTTGCCGTTGAGCGAACGTTCCATGCGCCAGCGTCCCTGCTGGTCTTGTTTGCTTAAAATGAACTGTAGCGCGTGCCCCAACCGTGGATCGTCGCCATAGCCCAGATCGACCAGCGCGGCCGTCGTCTCCAACATATCGCTCTGATAACTGAGGGGGAAGCCGAACTTGTGCCAGGAGGAACTCACCCGTTCGATGTAGGGATAGTCGGCGACGGCCGGATCACGGCTCAACAAGAACGCGGCGCCCACGTCGATGGCGGCTTGAATGGCTTCCGTGCGCCGCTCGACGGGGATGGCGCTCAAACCGCGCAGCGCCTTGGTCGCACCCCAGCCACAGGGTTGACCGCTGTTCACCCCACAAGCAAAGCCAGGGCCGGCGGTGCCCGATTTGTAGTACTGCACTTCGCCTACGCCGGTGATGGCGCGGCACTGCCAAGCCAGCGCGCCTTGCACGCACGGGTCGTCCAGGCGACCGAGGCGGATCAGGGCGTAGAGCAGTTCGCCGTTGTGACAGTGGACGGCCTTGCTCGGTACAGGACGGGGCATCAGCGCAGCAAAGGCGCCGTTGGCGGCAAGGTTGGTGTGCAGCAGATAGTCGCAGCCGCGTTGGACCCGTTCGTCGTTGGGGTCAGCGCCCAGGTCAGCCAACATCATGATCTGCCACGGCGTGGAACGATAGCCATTCTCCTCCTGCGGCCCGCCCCAGGAGCCGTTCGGCGCCTGGGTGGCCAGGATCTGCGGCACGGGGCCGGTCGTCATGATTGCGGCCTGCGCCTGCCGTACTTCCGCATCAGCCGGGGGGCGATCCAGCAGATCGCGCAGGGCAAAGTAGCGCACCCCTGGATTGATTGGATCGAGTTCCAGCAACCAGGTCAATGCTTGCATCACTGTAGCCTCCCGTGTCACCCGTCAACCTTTTCCACGACAATCGAGCCATGTGTCACGAACGCGGCAATCGCCCCAATCGCGGCCAACTGCGGCGCCAATAGCACGCCCACCACCCCCAGCGTGAGGGGAATATCAATGAGGGTTCGCCCCTCCTCGTTTTTGATCAAGATCCGGCGGATGTTGCCTTCATGCATCAACTCTTTGATTTGAGTGATCAACTTATCACCATCAATGGCGAATTCCTCGGTGCGAATTTTTTCGTCTGACATGATCGATCTCCTTTCAGTACCGATTCCCTCTTCACTCAATAAGGCGTTTTCAAAAAGTAAAATATCCAAACGATTTCTTTGAATATGCCTAACAGCGGTAGAATTGTCCTCCTGACTTCACGTTCGCCACCCCGTTGCCAGCCGGCGCCAACTGAAGGCTGCGGTCGAAAGCAGATTGTCGCTACGGAAGAAGCGACCCGCCAGCACCACGAAGAAGGCTGTAGTGGCGGCCAACCCGCTCAAACTCAGCGCCAGTTGCCAGAGCGGGACGCTGGTCACGGCCAGCCGCGCGACCATGGCGTTGGGCGCGGTGAGGGGGAAGAGACTCAATGTCACCGCCAGGGCGCTATGCGGCGCTTCGGCAAATTCACTGGCAAAGAGCAGACCGGGCAGCAAAAAGGCCACGACCAACCAGGTCATTTTGTTGCCTTCCCGCGTTGTCGGCGCCAAGGCGCCGCCCATAGCCATCAGCGAACCATAGAGGAAGTAGCCGGCCACAAGGTAGAACAAGGCCCAGATGAAGAAACTAGGGGGAAAGGTGAGCGCGGCGAGCGTCGGCCAGGTCCCGGCTTGCAACGCCAAGGCCGAGAGACTGCCCAGCCAGGCCAGCACCTGGATCAAGGTCACGACGCCATAGCCCACCAACTTGCCCGCCATCAACTCACGCGGGTGCAGGCTGAGTAATAAAAGCTCGGCAGTGCGGTTCTCTTTTTCGGCGGTGACGCCTTGCAAGAGGTAGCCGCTGCCGATCATCAAAATCATATAAAAGATGGTCGGCAGATATTGGGCAATAAGTAGCGTTAACGTCTGTGCCTGCGGCCCGGTTGGCGGCGGCTGGAGGCGATGCTCGGTGAGGAATTGGCCGGGGGTGGGATCGCGCAGGGCGGCGACCAGTTGGGCATCGCCAATGAGGTTGAAGTTGATGATGTCGCTCAACACCCAGGCGTTGGCGCTGCCGAAGGTTAACCCCATCGCCGCCCCGCTGCGCATAAGTTGATAATCGCGCTCATAGACCGTCACTGCGCCACGAGCCAGATAGTCGGCGGGGATGTAGACATATTGGGCAATTGTCCCAGCAGCCAAGGCGACCCGCGCCGCCGTTTGGTCAGGGAAACGGGTAAAGAGATCCGCCGGGAAGCCGGGCGGCAACTTGTTGATCAACCCCGCCGCGTCCACCAAGCCGATGGCCGGCAAATTCAGCGGCGCCGGCGCCTCCGCCGCGCTTCGTGCGCTCTCCGCCGTGCTACCGCTTAACTCGTTATAGGTGAGCAGAGCGAGCATCACCACCGGCAGGAGCAAGGTAGTGATCCAGAATGAGCGTTTCTGCACAGTTGTTTTGATGGCATGTTTGGCGACCAACCAGCTATTGCGCATCGTTCACCCTCCGTAACGATTCAGCCAGAAACCAGGTTTTTCACCGATGAGTACGGTCACTTGCCAAAGAAAAACCTGGTTTCTGCACCTAACCTGAATAGATACTACCCTCCTTGGTGGAGCAAGGTCGCCAGCGCCGTCCTGACCGTAAGCGGTTGCCCATAGCGCAACATACCGGCCCGAAAGATGCGCGCCGCCACCCAGATCATCGCCAACGCCGCCCCCACCAAAAGCAGCCAACTGACCCCCAATTGCCAGAACGGCACGACGCTTAATCCCCAGCGCAGGGAAACGGTCACAAAGGCTGTCAGCGGGAAAAAGGTCAAGAGCAAGACGACCGGGTGACCGGGATTTTCAAAGAGGAGCGCCAGGGCAAAGAGCGGCAGCCCAAAGAGCAGGTTGAGCAGACCGGCCACCTGCTGCCCCTGTTGCAAATCGGTCACGGCGGCGCCGATGGCAATCATCAGACCGGCCATCAGCGTGTAAGCCGGCAAGAAAAAGAGGGCCATCACACCGAGGTAGCCCCAGGGGACGACGGCTGCTTGTAAGAGCGACAGATACGGCGCCGCCGCCAACAGCCCCACCACCACGGCGATGACGTAGACCAGCAACTGGGTCAGCGTCGCAGCCAAGAGACCGAGGCTCTTGCCGCCAATCAGTTGCTGCGGCGTCACCGACGTGACCAAGACCTCCATGGTGCGATTCTCCTTTTCGTCCGCCACGATCCGCAACAGGTAGCTGGCCGCCGCCATGGTGACAAAAAAGAACAAGAAGCTGGCCGCCACCGGCAGAATGATATTGATCAGCCCCGCTTCGCTGAACTCGCGCCCGCTCACCACATCCTGGACAGTGATCGCGGCGCCGGCCAGTACTCGCGTTTGAATTGTCGGCGGCAAGTTCCGACTAAGGTTTTGGCGCACAAAGTCATTAAATTGCCCCCAAGCTGCCGCACTAGGCGGATCTGTCAGATAGTAGAGGTCGGTTTTCAACGTCGCCAAATAGTCAACGGGGAGGACAAAGACCGCCTGGACTTCCTGCCGTTCCAGCGCCGCTTGCGCGGTCGCCGCATCGGGGTAGGCGCGCAACTCGATCCCTTGATCAAGATCAGGCGCCGTGACGGCTTCTGCTGTCAACACGCCGGCCTGATCGACATAGCCCAGCGGTAAACGGCTTTCGCTCCACATCTGTGCCAACACGGCCAGCGTAATCAAGAGGGTAATCCCCAGCGGCACCGCCAATGTGCCGAGCAGAAACCCGCGCCGGGCGACCACGCTCCGGTATTCGTGCTGGGCCACCAACCAAAAGTTACGCATGGGCGCCCCCATTCGGCACAGCGCTCTCCTGTCCGCCCCCGCTGCCCTGCACCACCTGGATGAAGATGTCATCCAGCGACGGTTCCGCCAATTCAAAGCGTTCGATCTTGGTATGGGGGCAAGCCGCTACGCTTTGGAAGACTTGCTGCGGGTCGGCGCCTACGGCTAAAGTCAAATGCCAGGCGCCATTTGCGCGCCGCGCTTCCTGCACGCCGGGCAAGTGCGCAAAGTCGCCCTGGCCGACGATGGTGATGGCGTTGCCGGCAAAGTTGCGCTTGATCGCATCGACCGCGCCATACAATACCGTGCGCCCGTCGGCGATCAACACAATGCGGTTGCAGAGCGCTTCCACCTGGTACATCTGATGGGTGGACATGATGATCGCCTTACCCGCCCGCCGCTGCTCGTCCAACACCTCCTGCACCAATCGTGTGTTGACCGGGTCGAGACCGGAGAATGGTTCGTCGATGACGATCAGATCCGGCTCGTGGAGCAAGGTGGCGATCACCTGGGCCTTTTGCTGCATCCCCTTGCTCAATTCCTGAATCTTTTTGGTACGGTGCTCGGCCAAGTCAAAACGTTCCAACCAGCCGCCCAGTCGGTTGCGCGCCGTCTTTTCGTCCAGCCCTTTGAGGGTGGCCAGATAGATCAGCGTCGGTTCGAGTTTCTGATCCTTGTAAAGCCCGCGCTCTTCCGGCAGATAGCCAATGCGCCGTTTTTTGGCCAGATCGAGGGCGCCGCCAAAGACCGCAATTTGCCCGGCGTCCGGCTGGAAAATATCCAGCATCATGCGGATCGTCGTCGTCTTACCGGCGCCATTGGGGCCAAGCAACCCAAAAATCTCCCCCGGTTCGACGGCAAACGAGACATCGGCGACCGCCTGCACGGCGCCAAAGCGTTTGGCTACATGGGCGACTTCGACAATAGCCATTATGCTCCTCTCTCGTGTATTAGTGTTCTGTCAGCTAACTCTTGATCGGTAGTCAAGGCTTATGAAGGGTAGCTACTTGTTTCGGTAATCCTTGGAACTTGTCACGCCGGCGGCGATGACCTACAGTTACCGATTCATTTACGTAACTCTCATAAGTCTTTACTACCGATCACAACCTATTTCACAAAACACTAGGTACGGTCGGCGGCCATCAGCCGCAGCGTAACAATTTCATATGGATGGACCGGCAAGGTCACGCTCCGTTTGGTGCTGGGCAGCGCCTCTTCTTTTTCCTCCAGCAGATTGGTGCGCCAGGCCGCGGCCAGATCAAAGCCGGCGCGCAAGGTGATTGGCCCGCGGCGCCGTTGACATTCGTAGAGCCGCACGATCAGATCGCGCCCATCCTCGGCCACCTTGACGGTCTCAATGACGATGTTCGGTTGGTCAACCGCCAGCAGAGAGTGAACGGTCGGTTGCGTCTGGTTGCCATGACCCATAGTTTCATAGACCAGGATCGGGTCGTTCAACGCATAGGCGGCGGCGATGGTCTCCGCACCCCAACGGCCTTGATGCGGCAGGAGGCTATAGGCAAAGTGCTGCTTGCCCTGGTCTGCTTCGGGGTCGGGCATGGTGGGGCTGCGCAACAGGCTAATGCGCATGACATTGTCTTTGATATCATGCCCATATTTGCAATCGTTGAGCAAGCTGACGCCATAGTCGCCCTCGCTGAGATCGACCCATTTGTGGGCGCAGGTTTCAAAGCGCGCCCAATCCCAACTGGTGTTGCGATGGGTCGGGCGCTCGACATTGCCCCACTGAATTTCATAGGTGGCGGTCGGCGCCAGGATATTGACCGGGAAGGCCACTTTGAGCAAAACATGCCGTTCGCGCCAGTCAATGGTGGTCTCAATGTCCACCTGAGCGCTGTTGTGGCGCAAGCTAATGCGCTGGACAAAGTCGCTGTGCAAAATGCGGCGGTGAATTTCCAGGGTGGCGCGCAAGGGGCCATGCTCGACCACGGCAATGCGACTGGCCGCATCGGCGACCCACATCTTATCATCATAGAAAATATCCACATCCCAGGCGTCCCAGTTGAGCGGGCGATCTTCAAAGGCTTGCAGTTGATTGGCAAAGGTATGTGCTGGCAATACTTCTCGTTCGTTGACCTTGTCGTAGAGGCGCACAATGTTGCCGGCCTGGTTTAGCTCAACCCGCACATAGGGATTCTCTAACAGTTCAGGTGTGGCGGTGAGCAGCGAAAACGCGACCGGCGGTTGGGCCGGCCCGATCTGCAACACGGTCACACTATAGGGCGGCAGCGCGCCGGCGTCGATCCAGGTGCCGTCGAGCGTGGGTTGGGTCAGCACAAGGGCGCCATCGCTGTGGCGCAACTGCTGGTTCAGCGGCAATTCATTCGGCCAAAAAGCCAGATCATGCCGGGTAAACGCCGTGGGGTTGACCAGCAACAGGGAGTGGCCGCTTGGCCCAACCTGGGCCGCAATTGTGTACAAGGCATCGGCGCGCACATCCTCGGCCAGCGCCCGCACCTCGGCATATTGCTGCTGTGAATCGACATAGACCTGATGAATGCTGCTGCCGGGGATAATGTCGTGAAACTGATTCAAACAGACCACTTCCCACGCTTTGCGCAGCATTTCGCTTGGGTAACGATAGTCCGGATGGAACAGATGGGCAAAGCTGGCGAGAAATTCGGCATCATGCAGCAGAAATTCGCTCTTGCGGTTGGCGCGCTTGTTGCGACTTTGGGTTGTATAGGTGCCGCGATGCAACTCCAGGTAGAGTTCGCCATTCCAGGTCGGCAAGCGCTCGCCGGACTCGGCTTCCAGCTTGCGGAAGAAATTGGCGACGGAGTCCTGCCGCATCTGGGGCGCCGCCGGGAAATTGCCCAGCGCGGCAATATTCTCCAACATTTCACGGGTGGGGCCGCCGCCGCCATCACCATAGCCAAAGGCCATCAAGAGCGTCTGTTGTAGCTCTTTCTGTTTGAAGTTGGTCCAGGTGCCGATGACCTGTTCAGGCGAGGCGTTGGCATTGTAGGTGCTGGCGTAGGCGCTGCCGCTCTCCGGCGTGGTGCTAAAGTGGGTCAACACCTTGGTGCCATCCAGCCCTTGCCACCAGAAGCTGTCGTAGGGCAGCCGGTTGTATTGACTCCAGCCAATCTTGATCGTGAAGAAGTATTCCAGGCCGGCCTGCTTGATCAACTGCGGCAGATTCCAGGCATAGCCAAAGACATCGGGCAGCCAGAGCACCGGCGACTCAGCCGCCGCGCCAAAGTGCTGGCGGAAGAAGCTGCGCCCCAACAAAAACTGGCGCGCCAGGGCTTCCGAACCGCTCAAATTGCAGTCGGCTTCCACCCACATGCCGCCAATCGGTTCCCAGCGCCCCTCTTGCACGCGTTCCTTGATGTCGGCAAAGAGCGCCGGATAGTCGCGCCGCACATAATCGTAAAGCTGCGGCTGGCTCTGGGTGAAATGGTAGTCCGGGAACTGCTCCATCAAGCGCAGCACCGTGTGGAAAGTGCGGCCGGCCTTGCGCCGCGTCTGGTCGAGGGTCCACAGCCAAGCCACGTCGATGTGGGCGTGGCCGGTCGCCACGATCGCGACCGGCAGCGCAATCCCGGCTTTGACTATCCCCTCGTCAAGGTGTGTCTGCGCCGCACCGATGGAATCATAAAAGGCCGCGCCCAACGGTTCCCGCAGATCAACCCGCTTGAAGGCATCATCCAGGGCATTGAGCAACAGCCCCTTGGCCGGTTCGTTCGGGTCAAGCTGTTCGGCAATCCCCAGTGCGACACGGGCCGTGACGGCAAAGTGCCGCGCCGCCGGATCGATCTGCACCACGGCACAAGGTCGCATCAGCAATTGGTGACCGGGTTCCAAGGCGCCAAAGCCGAGCAACCCGGTCCAGCCATGCAACTCCAGACGATGAGGTTGACCATCGTGCCAGCGCGCCGGCAACCGGATCTCCTGGTGATGACGGTCGCAGGCGGCGTAGGCTTCGCCGTCGATGTAGACCAGCGCTTCGGGATGGCTAAAATCACCGGCGTCACCCAACGGCAGGTAGAGGGCGACGGGTTGATCCGGGGGCCAGTCACTGGGAACGGTGAAGCGGCTGCGCAGCATAAAGTTGTGATCGCGTCCACCCCAATAACTGTAGGGCAGAATGGTCTGCCACTCGTCGCCTGTCGCCATATCGCCTAGGGGCGGCGCTGTTTTGGGATCCGGCAACGGGAGCCACTGGAAGGGCGGCAGTTCGGAGCGCTGCCGATAGACATAACTTTCGAGCAAATGAAGGCGTTGGGCGATCTTCGGCGCCGTCCAACGCTGATGGTGGGTTAACATATCAAGCTTGCTCCATCGTGTGGACCAGCAGCAGGGGGCAACTGGCGCCGCGCAATACCTTATTGGCCACACTGCCATAGACCCAGCGGGCGAGACCGCTGCGACCATGCGTACCCATGACGATCAGATCGGCATGGTTGCTCATGGCGCAAATCGCGCGATCCGGATCATCGACCATTACGCGGTAATCGCAGGCGACACCGGCGGCGGTTACCCGCGCGGCAACCCCTGCCAAATACGCTTCGGCCTGGCGCCGCCACTCGGCAAAGGTCGCTTTGGCGGCGGTTTCATCTTTGAAGAGCAGGCGTTGACTGCCTTCATCCAGTTTTTGAATCACCTGCACCAACAGGATCTGGGCCTGGTTGGCCAAGGCCAGCGCTTGGGCCTCCGGCAGGGCTTGTTCGGCGGTCGCCGAACCATCCAGCGGTAGCAAGATGGTCTGTGGTTTGTCCTGTCGCGGTTTGGTGGTTTCACGCACCAAAAAGACCGGGATCCGGGCGCCGTGGATGACCCGCTCGGCCACGCTGCCCAAGGCCCAACGCACAAAGCCCGAACGGCCATGACTGCTCATGGCGACCAGATCGATCCCTGCCGTTTGCACCAGGTTGAGGATGACCCCGGCGGCATCGCCCTCAATGACGTGCGTGACGACCGCATAGCCGGCCGCTTGTAGCTTGGCTTGCTGCGCTTGCAAATAGGCCTGCATCTCGTTCCGCACAGGCGTGATCAGATCCGTCAACGGAAATTCCGGCCCGGCCGCGGCATAGCGCCAGCTTTCGATGACACTCACCAGGCACAGTTCGGTTTGCGCCGGCGCCGCCAACCAACCAATGTGGTCCAACACATGTTCCGCCAGTGGTGAGCCATCAAGGGGAATTAGAATTTTGTGATAGTGAGTAAACATAGCAATCCTCTCCTTACTCTGCGGTCCGGCCTGCGCCGCAACTGACCAACAACGATTCTTTGCTACTGCTCCCTTTTGCCCACAAGTAGTGTCATCCAGGCGTCAATTTGGGGTGTTCCTGGACAAAACGCACCGTCACCGTCAAGCCAACGACGCTAATGATCGCCCCCAACACCAAGGCATAGAGATAGAGCGGCAGATCAACCCAGAAGCTGACGAGCAACGCCACGAAGAAGAGCGCGGCGTAGCCAACCAACCGGCGCTCGCTGCTCCGATACCCCCAAAAGCCCAAGAGCGCGATCACCAGCAGCCAGAGCGCCAGCGGCAGGTAGCGATCCAGCCAGCCACGAAGCCAGGCAGGTGGACCGCCTGTGCTGAGGGCAAAGAGCAGCAGGCCGCCTAAGAAAAACAGCCCCAGCACCACAAAGGCAAGGGTGCGCCGTTTGGTCATCTGTGCTGGTGGTAGATCGCCCGGACGCAGACGAGGCGCCGTGATGGCTTGTTTCAGTGCTAACAGGAGCGGGTAGAGGATGGCAGGGATGATGCCGATCAAGGGGGTTTCCAACCACTCGGCCACCCCCATCAGCAGCAGAAGCGCTCCCAGATAGAGATCCCAGAGGCCATCTTCGTAATAGACCATGTACAGCCTGTCTGTCGCCACCTTGTCCTTGAACAGAAAGGCGAGCAGCAGCAGCGCCAACAGCACAACAAAAATGAAGATTGACATAAAGGGCCACATAGACGCCTCCAATCCAAACGGTTACGCGCTGCAAAGCCAATAGCGCAACACTGTCGTCGGCAGCCAATGGTTGCTGTACAGCGCGCGTCAACCTGTGTGTATCTTCATTTTATCTTTTTATTGTAGGCTGACATCAGCCACTAAGAGAGTTTTGAGGCTAGTTAGGTGGTCAGGTTGGTTGGGGCTTTGCTTGTAGCGTAGGCGGCAAAGTTACGGCTGTGGCGTTTTCGATGAAGATAGTTCACCAAATCCAGTGAGGATGACGGGCGGTCGATCAGGAAATTCGACGACCAATTTCAAATTGCCGCCCATTGCCTCAATATAAGTGCGTAAGGTGGAGAGTAACAGATCTGAACGTTTTTCGATACGTGATACATTCTCTTGTTTAATGTGCAGAATTTCCGCTATGCGTTCTTGTGTTAGCGCGTGGGCTTTGCGCAAATCCTGTAGCGTGAGATACTGTTCCTTTAACTCCTGCGCACGTTTTTGAATCTGGGCATGCTCTTCGTCAGAAAAAGTGTCCCATACTTCTTGTAGTAATTTACCTTTCATGACGTGTTCTCCCTTTCTAATCAGCCAGATGTTCGTCAAAACGCTCATCCGCTTTCCTAATTAAGATCCGATAAAACCGTCTCTCATTTGTACCTGACTTATCCCCAGCGACAAGCAAAATCGCTTTTCGGGTCGGGTCAAAGGCATACGCAACTCGCCAGACGCCATTATCTGCTCTAAATCGTAGCTCCTTCATATTTGCATGACGTGAACCATTGAGCGTATCGGAATACGGACGCTTTAATTCTGGCCCAAATTCTTCAAGTAACTCAATTATGGCAGCCAGCTCTAACTTGACTGGTTGCGATAATTTTAGAAACTCCGACTTAAAGGCCGGATGTAGATCAACAGTCCAAGCCATAATCTATTATACCCTAAAAGGCATATGCTCCCAAAAGCATAACTTTCAATTTATTATACAAAGCAACTTGTTATGAATGGCAGCAGTTCTGATTCGATTAGAACATATGTAAAGCTGGCGTACTTTGAAGCCGATTAAAATAACGCTTTGCTTACGATGATATTAAGGCTCCTATTATACAAGTGGGGCGTCTATTGTCAAACAGTTTTGCGGTTGATCGTTGCATTTTGTGACAAGAATCGGTTGAGCAGCAAGAACCTGGTCAATCCACACCGATTGTAAGAGAGGGGCGGAGCGACAATCCTAAAAATTTGTCCAATTGCCGAAGCACCGCCGCCGCGCTCTCCTCCGGTGTATTTTGATCAGTATCCACGGTCGCTTCCGGTTGCAACGGCGCTTCAAAAGTGGCGTCAAAACCGGGAACATGGTGCGCCGCACCGGTGGCCGCGCGGGCGTAGATGCCTTTGGGGTCGCGCTGCTGACAGGTCGCCAACGCGCAGTGGACGTAGACCTCGCCAAAGCGGGCGATCTGGTGACGGGCGCGCTGGCGATAGGCGCGGCGATTGGCCGTGGCGGCAATCAAAACATTAATGCCATTGCGCACCAACCACGCCGCTAAATCCGCCAGCGCGCCGTAGAACCAATCGCGTTCTTCGGCGGCATAGGTCGGCTGCGGCGTCAAGATCGTGCGCAGCTCATCCGAATCGAGCAGGAATGTCTGAACACCGGAGTCGGCCAGTTGGCGCTGCACAGCCCGCGCCAACGTCGTCTTGCCGGCAGCGGGGAGGCCGGTAAACCAGAGAGCGAAAGCATCGTTGGTCATCATCAATCTTCCCAATACTGATTCACTGCTTGCCACTGGAACGCCTCGGTCGTCAACAGGCGCCGGGCAAAGGTCAACAATTGGCGGCGGACCGTGTCCGATTGCGTGGGATACCAGTGCGGATTGGCCAGCACCAAGGCGCGCCAGGCAAACCAGGGCTGGATGACACGCAGTAGCTCAGGATCAGGGCGCCGGGCAAAATAACTCTCCCAAAAGATACGATGGAGTTGGGCAAAGGGGCCAGTTAGCGAGCCAAAGGCTTGGAGCGAAAAGAAGAGGTAGTTGATCGCCATACAACTGACATCATCCGCCGGCTCACCCCATTCGCCGCGGCTGCGATCCAGCAGTTGAAACGCAATCTCATCCTGAAAGAGCACATTAAAGGGATGAAAATCGCCATGCACCTGGGCCAGCCGGTGGGTCAACGGTTTCAAACGCCAGCGCCAGCGGTTGGCCGCCTCTTCGATGGCCCGCAGATCGTCGCTGGTAGCCAGGGCAAAATCAGTGGGGTAGCTATCGGTCAGCCCCATGATGCCCTCACCGTGGCCGATGAGATCGCGCAGCCGGCGGCGCCAGAGCAGCGGATCGTCATGCTTCACGGCATGGATTTCGGCGAGATAGGTTGCCAGGATGCGCGCTCGGCTTAGATCGCGTTCCTGACAAATCCGCTCATCGCGGATGCGGATCAGATCGTCGGCGTAGACCGTGCCGGGCGCATAGCGCGTCAGCAAGAGCAACTCCTGGATCTGTCCTGCCGGTTCTAATTCCCCGTCAACGGTCAACGCGACCCGGTCGAGCGCAGCGACATGGTTGGGTAACCGGTTGAAGGTGGCATGATTCAGCCACACCTCCGCCGCCCGATCGGCATCGCGCTCGCGGCCAAAGCCATTGCGGGTGATTTGATGGAGGACAACCTGCTCCAGAGCGCCATCACGCACAAAGTCAATACGCAACGGTTGGCCGTAGCCCAACGCCTTCAGCGCGGTCGCGCCCGTGGAACCGCCCAACGTTTGCACCTGCTGCACCTGGATCGGCGCCGCCAACAGGCGCGTGAGATAGCGTTCAATGGCCGCTTGCGTGAGTTGCATGACGCTCCTACCTTTTTAGGGGCATCCCCACTGCAGGTTCCCAGCTTACAGGGTGCCGCAGGCGGGTATTTGTGTCGTGAGGATGCCCCATCCCTTGTTATGTGTGACCCCGCTTTACCATTGTGGGATCAGCAACCACTGGCCGGCATAGATCCGGGTCGAGGTGAGGCCGTTGTAGGCCATAATCGCGTGTACCGTGGTGCCATACCATTGGGCGATCTCCGACAGGGTGTCGCCATAGCGCACCTGGTATTGGATCACGCCGGGCGCCGGTGGCGTATACCCTGGAATGCGCAGCCATTGATCGACATAAATTGTGGTCGAAGGCAGGCCATTGGCATTGATGATCGCTTGCACCGTGGTGCCATAGCGGCGGGCCAGGCGATAGAGCGTATCGCCGGCGCGCACCTGATACCACCAGTAGTCAGCGGGGGGCGGCGGCGCACCAGGGATATAGAGCCGCTGCCCA
The DNA here is from genome assembly GCA_021405325.1 of Caldilinea sp. CFX5. Next base: position 95,234 of record QWII01000003.1, read on the forward strand.
ACATAGATCGTGGTCGAGGTTAGACCGTTATAGGCCATGATCGCATCCACCGTAGTGCCAAAGCGCCGGGCGAGCCGGTAGAGGGTATCGCCCGCTTTGACGATGTACACGGTGTCAGCGAGCGGCGCAGTCACGGCCGTTGATGTTGGTGCAGCCAACACCGGTTGTGCCGGCAGGAGCAACCCTGCGCCTACCAGAACCCCCAGCAACAACGCAATACTTACACTGCTACGAAGCATTCGTGGCGTTTTCATACATCGTTCTCCCTTCCGATGATACGCCGGCCCTTGTACGAAGCGCTTCCCCCAATGGAGAATAAAACAGGGCGGCAGTCATCGCATACCTGCGGGTGGGAGTCGCCAGCCTGAAGACCGCTTACGCGTGGGATGGCGCTCAATTTTGGCGCCATCCCACGCGTAAGCGGTCTTTATGTCCATTGTTGTCAACGATGACCGGATGTCAATCCATCTCACCCTACCTTAATTCTACACCTGTCAACACGATTCTACACTGGTCAATCGTCCGGTTTTGTTCCTGGCCAAAGGGGGAGGGAACCAACGCAGGACAACCGCAGCCTAGCCCAGGGCGACATCCAGCAACATCATGAGCGTAAGTCGGCAAACCACTGCAGTACGTTCATTGTCATTCCGCAGCCTCATCAGCGAACCGGTGAGAATCAGTAGACCGCCGTTCGTGATACTCTAGCGTATGCGGAGATGCGCAACGATGGTGCGCAGACCACGGCTGATCCGTTCAGGTGAGAAACCGCGTTCCGCACGCTGGAAGTGGAAGAGTTGGGCATTGACTGGCGCTAAAATGGCATCGGCTACATATTCCAGATCGAGATCGGCGGCAATTTCGCCGGCCTTCACCGCGGCGCGCAACAGACCAATGACGGTGGCATGTTGCCAAAACTGCGGGGCGACCTTGTGATCGAAATAGGGCACGCCTTGCCGTTGCGCTTCCAGCAGCAACGGTGTATCCACATCGGTAAACTGAACCAATTCGTCCAAAAAAGCATCCAGTTGTGTCAGTGGGGACACATGGTCAGCCGTCATCCGGCGCAACAGCGCTAAGATCTTGTTCTGAAACTCCGCGATCTGTTCATCCATCACCGCCAGGCATAATTCGCCTTTGTTGGCAAAATGGCGATAGAAGGTGCCACGCCCGATGGCCGCCGCCTGCACAATGTCGGCAATGTTGACCGCGGCCGGACCATGTTCGGTAAAGAGCCGTTGCGCGGTGGCAATGATGTGGCGGCGGTTGGCGACGGCATCCTTCCGACCTGATTTGCCTGCACTCTCTTCCGGCGTCAGTAAGTCGATTGCTTCATTCATAGACAATGCTAACACAAAGGCTGTTGACAAACGGACGATTGTCCGTTATGATTATAAGGATAAAACGGACAATCGTCCACTTTAGCGATTGTAAAACAAAATTAAAAAATCGCAACTAGCCATAGTATACCAGATGTGTTGCCGATATTGGCTAAAGCGAAGCGCTTTCCGACATTGATCTAGCAGAGATATATGGAGAACAAGCATGAAAATCAGTTTACAGGTAGTGCAGTTCAATTGGCCGGGCAGTCCGGCTAATATCGGCGCCAAACTGGCCGCGATCGGTAAAACGGCGGATGCTGCCGGCTTTGAGAGCATTTGGGTGATGGATCATTTCTTTCAGATGGACATGGCGCAGATGGGGTTGGCGCCCACCGACCCAATGTTGGATAGCTACACGGCGCTCAGCTATCTGGCGGCCGTGACCCAACGCGCACGACTTGGCGCAATGGTCACTGGCGTCAATTATCGCCACCCCGGCCATCTGGTCAAGATTGTTACAAATCTGGATGTGTTGTCTGGCGGACGCGCCAATCTAGGCATCGGTGCGGGCTGGTATGAACGGGAGGCGCGCGGCTTGGGCTTCCCCTTTCCACCGCTCAAAGAGCGCTTTGAACGGCTGGCGGAGACGCTGCAAATCGCCAAGCAGATGTGGTCGGGCGAGGTCAAGCCCTATCAGGGCAAGCATTACCAACTGGCGGAGCCGATCAACAACCCCCTGCCGCTTTCCCGACCCCACCCGCCGATCCTGATTGGGGGCACGGGCGAAACCAAGACGCTGCGCTTGGTCGCCCAATATGCCAATGCCTGTAATTTCTTCACCTTTATCGGCAACGCTGAGATCGCCAGAAAGCTAGATGTCCTCAAGCGCCATTGTGAAGAAGTGGGCCGCCCCTATGCGGAGATTGAACGCACGGCGTTGGGCCAGATCTATCTTGGCGCAGGCGGGATGTCACCGGCGGATGTGATCGGAATATGTCGCGGGCTGGCCGCTGTGGGGATTCAGCATTTCATCTTCAGCATGGCCAATGTGCATGAGCTTACGCCGCTCGAAGTCATCGGGCGCGAAGTAATTCCGGCAGTCGCCGGCTTCTAAAGGTTTCAAAGGTGGTGAAGGAGAAATGAACATGGCAGTAACCACAACACTGGGGCGCAGCGACCTCGAGGCGCCCCGTCTTGGCGTGGGTGCGATGACCTGGGGCGACCCTAAGGGGTTAGCGCGCTTGAATCCAGCCAAATTGTTCTATGGCGGCGCGCATGGGGCCGAGGAGGAGCAGCGCGCCTTTGCAACGAGCGTGGCGGCGGGCGTGACTTTGTTTGATACGGCAGCGATGTACAGCAACGGCGCATCCGAGCAGCGCTTGGGCGAATTAGCCCGTGGCCAGGCGGTTCTGATCGCGACCAAGTTTCCCCCCAGCCCTTTTTCCCGCACGGAAGCGCTGCCGCCAGCGCTTGACGCCAGTCTGGCGCGTCTGGGCAGGAATACCATCGATCTCTACCAACACCACTTCCCCTCCCGCTGGGTCTCCATCCCGAAACTGATGGCTTTGATGGCCGATGCCGTTGAAGCGGGCAAGGTGCGGGCCGTCGGTGTGAGCAACTATTCAGCGGCGCAGATGCGGATCGCGCACGCGGCGCTGGCCCAACGGGGGATTCCGCTCGCCTCTAATCAAGTCGAGTATTCGCTTTTGCACCGCCAACCGGAAACCAATGGTGTGCTTGACGCCTGTCGCGCGTTGGGGGTCACGCTCATTGCTTACCAACCGCTGGCGAGCGGCGCCCTCACCGGCAAATATTCGTCAGGAACCAGGCCCACCGGCTTCCGACGCTTCATGCCCTACTTTCGCCAGAAAAATTTGGCGGCTATCACGGCGGTGGTGGCGTTGTTGCGTGAGATTGGCGAGCGCTATGACAAGACCCCTGCGCAGGTGGCGCTGCGCTGGCTGATTGAAAACCCGCAGGTGTTGCCCATCCCCGGCGCCAAGAATGGCAAACAGGCGGCCAGCAATGCGGGCGCGCTCTCATTCAGTTTGGCGCCAGCGGAGATCGAGGCGCTTAATCAGGCGACACTGGCCTGGCGCGCCTAAACGGCAACAAAAATCGGAGTGACAGACAATGCAAATTTTGATTATCGGTGGCACGGGCGGCACCGGCCAGCAACTGATTCGCCAGGCCCTGGAGCAGGGGCATAAGGTGACGGCGCTCGCGCGCAACCCAAGTGCTTTTGCCATCAACCATGCGCGTTTGACCATCGCCCAGGGTGATGTGTTGAACGTAGATTCACTAGCACAGGCAGTCGCCGGCCAGGATGCTGTGTTGTCTGCGCTGGGCGTGAAAGGCTTTGGCGGTTTTCGTCAGATTACCCTCTATTCGGAAGGAGGGCGCAATATCATCCGGGCGCAGGAGCAACAGGGGGTGCGGCGCTTCATTTGCGTCACCTCCGGCGGCGTCGAGGACAACGATCCAGGCTTCGGGCTGATCTACAAGCTGATCTTCAAACCGCTGCTGCAAAATGCCTACAACGACATGAAACGTTTTGAGGTGGAAGTGCGCGCCAGTTCACTGGATTGGGTGATCGTCCGGCCTACACAACTGACCGATGCGTCGAAGACAGGCAATTACCGCGTTTCGCCCCGCTTCGCGCCACCGGGCGGGACGCAGATTTCCCGGGCCGATCTGGCCGATTTCATGTTGAAGCAATTGACCGACACTCACTATGTGCATGGCACGCCGACGTTAGCGTACTGAATAACCACTTCATCCTTGTGTTTGTGCCCGTGGATTTGCCACTTCGTCAAAACCCAGATGGACTAAATAGAGGGCGAGAAAGAGCAACATCAATGTCAACACCGGCGCCAGCCACCACCACCAGAGGTTTTGCAACACGGCGCCATAACTGAGCGACCAGTAGATCATCATGCCCAGCGTCATTTCGCGCTGCGGCCCCAGTCCCAAAATGGATAAGCCGGACTCGGCCAGGATGGCGGCGATAAAGGCGTTGACAAAGTTGGCGCCCAGCCATTGCACCATGTGCGGCATTAACTCGCGGAAGATGATCTCCAGCCCGGTCATGCCGGACATGCGCGCCACTTCGACAAAGCCGCGCTCTTTCAAGCTCAACACTTGGGCGCGCACCTGGCGCGCCGGCCAGGCCCAGGCAAAGCTGCCGATGATCAAGGCCATGGTCGGCACGCCGACGCCCCGCACCAGTGAGGCGATCAAGATCAAGAAGAGCAACGAAGGCACGGAAAGGAAGACATCGACCAGCACACGTAGAAGTGCATCCACCAGGCCGCCAAAGTAGCCGCTGACAAAGCCGATCAGCGCGCCGATCAGCGTACCCAGTGTCGCCGCAATCAGCCCGACTTGCAAGGATTTGGGGATCGCCTCGCCCAGTTGGATGGCGATGCTGCGCCCCACTGAATCGGTGCCAAGCCACGCCTCTGCGCCAGGGGGCAAGCGGGGTGGAAAGCTGCCGGTGCTGCGCAGCGCCGGGTCGGTGAGCAGGTTCGTGATCAAAGCGGCCAAGGCCAGGGTCAGAAAAATAGCCAGGCCCACCATAAACTTGCGGTTCTGGACAAGTTGCGCCACAAAACTGCGATGCTCCGGCACCTGCTCCTCATATTCCTCTGCGACGGGTGGCGCGACCGGCATTGTCGTCATGGTCATTTTCCTCCTGCTGGCTGATAGCGGATACGCGGATCGATAAAGGGGTAAATGATGTCGATCAGGAAATTTGCGCAAGCCACCGAGATGACGATCATCAAAACGCCGCCCTGAATCACCGGAAAGTCCAACCCTTTGATCGAGTTGAAAATCAGCCAGCCCACGCCTGGATAGGCAAAGATCACCTCCGTGACCAGCGCCCCGCCGACAATATTGCCCATCGAGATCGCCAGCCCCGTCACCTGGGGCAGCAGGGCGTTGCGAAAGGCGTAGCCCCAGAGAATGCGCCCCCCTTTGATCCCCATCGCTTCGGCGTTGAGGATATAATCTTCCCCTTTCAATCCGGTGATCAAGCTGCGCATACTGAGAAACCACCAGCCCAACGAGACCAGCACAATGCTCAAGGCCGGCAACATGGCGTGGTGGATCACATCAAAGGCAAAGGCCCAGGTCAGCCCCGGGGTGACGCCCAGCGAATAGGCGCCGGAGAGAGGAAAGATCGGCCAGCGAAAGGCAAAGAGAAAGACCAGGATGATGGCCAGGATGTAATAGGGCGTGGTATAGAGCACCAGCGCTACCGGCACCAGCGCCTGGTAGAGCGGCGATTTTCCCCCGCGCCACCCTACCACGGCGCCGATCACCGAACCGAACGCCCAACTGATAAGGGTCGTCACGGTGAGCAGACCAATGGTCCAAGGCAGGGCAGCGCGCAGCAGTTCGCCGACATGCGAGGGGAAACTGCTAATCGAATAGCCCAAGTTGCCGCGCACCAGTTCGCGCAGGAAGTTGAGATATTGCACCCACAGACTCTGATCCAGACCAAAGATCCGTCTGTATTCATCGATCAGATCGGTGGCGCCCAGGCTGCCGCCCATGGCCGCCAACTTGAGAAAGATGGCGCCCAACGGGTCGCCCGGCACCAGCCGCGGCACAAAGAAGACGACGGTGATCGAGATAAAAACCGTCGCCACCAAGATGACGACACGCGCGCCAAGATAACGTAAATAGGCGACCATGCAATTGATCCTATCGCGTATACACAAAAGCTCGGACGGCAGAAACCTGGTTTCTGCCAGAAACCAGGTTTCTTTCGCGCTACGGTCTCACGCTACCGGGTTGCCGGCTGAATACCGCCCACCCACTCATTCGTACCGGGCTTGGGGTAGCCGGTGATGACCAGGTTAAAGGTGGCCCACCAACTGACCGGCATATTCCACGGGTTCTCCGCCGAGGGCCAGCCCGTCCAATAGGTGGTGCTAAAGGGCACCAGCGCCGGCGCTTGCACCAGCGGAATCACAGGCAGATCGTCATCCAGAATGGCCAGCGCCTGGTGGAAGAGTTCGATGTTCTTCGCCTCGTCACTGGGGGGTGTCTTCCCCATTTCATCGACGATCTTGTCAAAGTCCGGGTTGTTGTAGCGGAAAGAGTTGCGCTCGTACCAGGGCGCCGGTTGGCCCAGCGGGACATAGTACTTGCCATGGAACAGCTCCAGGTTGTCATAGATGTATCCAGGGCAGAAAGAATGGAGCTTGATGCCATAGTCGCCACGCAAGATGGTATCAGCCAACGGTCCACCAGACATAGGCTGCACCTCGACCTTGATGCCGCCTTTGGTTAACTGATCGGCCAGAATCGCCGAGACCTTCATCTCTTCGGTCGAGTCGGCCTGCACCAGATATTTCAAGCTGAGTTCTGTACCATCGGCGCCGGCCCAGATGCCGTCGGCGTTCTTCTGATAGCCCAGGTTGGTGAAGATTTCCTCAGCCTTGGCCGGATCATAGGCATCGGTCGGATACTTGTCACGCAAGTCTTGCACTGCATCAAAGTAAGGCTTGAGACCATCGTAGAAGGGCCAGATGCCCCAACTGGGGACAGTCGTCCCTTCATAGGCCAGGTTGACAATGCCTTGGCGGTCGATCAGATAGGAGAGCGCCCAGCGCATCTCTTTGTTGTCCCACGGCGGCGTGGCATTCTGCACCATCAACGGTCGCGGGCAGGGGTCGAGCCAGGCATAGGGGGCTTCCTTGCTCCAGGCGCTGACATTGGGGTTGCGCCGCGCCACCTCCTGGAAGGAACCCAACGAGAGGATCCCGATAAAGGGCGTGTCGATCTCGTCCGCCGCCAACGCCAGGGCAACGTTGGTCTCCGGGCCAACATATTGGAAATTGATGGTCTTGGGCGCGGGCAATTTGTCAAAGACCGTTTTGCCCCACCACTCCTCGTTGCGCACATAGGTCATGGCGTTCTCCGCCGCGGTCTTCAACGTATAGGGACCGGTGCCAATCGGGTTGGAGCTTTTGAAGGTGAGCGGGTCTTGCCCTTCCCAGACATGCTTGGGCAGAATGGTGATACCGCCCCAAATGCCCACCGCCGGGAAAGCCTCACGGTTGAGGTGGAAGCGCGGGTTGGGGTTGACCAAATTGAACTTGACGGTCAGCGTATCAACCGCCTCCACGGAGGCCACGGCCTTGTTGGCTTCCGCCGCCCAGGTCATGCCCGGATTGTTCTTGAGCAGATCATAGGTAAAGAGTACATCGTCAGTGGTAAAGGGCTGGCCGTCACTCCACTTGACGCCATCGCGCAAGTTGACGGTGATGCTGGTGAAGTCAGCGCTATATTCGTAGCTCTCCGCCAGCCAGGGGATATACTCACCGGTTTGCAGATTCTGATAGAAGAAATACTCATAGATCAACTGATGGATGCCCGTGTTGGAGCGGCTGACGCCAGGCGCATAGATGTTCAGATTGGTCGGATCGGCGATGCGATCGCCAATCGCAATATTGAGCGTCTCGGCTCTGGCTTGCTGTTCCGCCGTGGTGACGCCGGGCGCGCCAGTCGGCATGGGCTGGCACGCGACCGCCGCCAGTAAGACAAAGACGGTTGCCACGTAGATCCACTGTTTCCATTGCTTACTCGGCAACATACGCATTTTCTCCTTTCACATGTTCCTGGTTCCGCACAAACAAACGATCCATTGCTTCCGGCGCGACGACGGGATGTTCCTGATAGAGATAACAGGCCGCCGCCCGGTGGGGGTCACTCTGGAAGAGCGGCGGGAGTTGCGCCACACAGGGAGCAAAGGCATGGGGACAGCGATTCGCAAAGCGACAGCCCTGTCCTGCGGTCGCATGCTGCCCAATGGCGGAAGCGGGCGGCTCTTCCTCCCACTGGTGTTCGGGGTTGGGTGACGGGATCGAACTGACCAGCAGTTGCGTGTAGGGGTGCTGCGGCTGCTTGACCACCTGCTCCACATCACCCACTTCGGCCACCATGCCGCTGTAGAGAACGATCAGGTTGTCGCTGATCTGGTAGGCGGTGGTGAGATCATGGGTGATGTAGATGATGGAGATGCCAAAGTCCTGATGCAAGCGGCGAAAGGTATCCAAGACCGTTGCCCGCAACGAGGCATCGATCATCGAGACCGGCTCGTCGGCGATGATCACTTTGGGCTTTACCAGCAGCGCCCGCGCCACCATCAGCCGTTGCCGCTGGCCGCCGCTCAGTTGATGGGGATAGCGGCCCAACGTCTCGCCGGGGCGCAACCCAACGGTTTGTAAGGTTTCCTCGATCAACTGCCGGCGTTGCACGCTGGTCGTCGCCAGGTTGAACTTCTGGATCGGCACTTCCAAGACATGATCCACTTTGTAAAAGGCATTGTAGACGCCAAAGGGATCTTGAAAGACAACCTGGACATCGCGGCGGAAGGCGTGAAGCTCGGCCGGCGTCAACTGCGGGAGCGGTTTGTCTCGATAGCGCACTTCGCCCGTCGTGGGGGTTTCCAGCCCTAACAAGAGGCGCGCCATGGTACTCTTCCCGCTCCCGCTTTCCCCGACCACGCCGGTGATCGTCGGCTGTTCCGGGGTCACAGTCAGGCTAAAGTTCTGGAGGGCCACCACTTGCGTCTTGCGCACGAGGCCGCTGCTGAAAATTTTAGTAATCCCTTTTGCTGCCAGAAGCGCGCTCATGCGGCTGTCGCTCCTTTCTCCTGAGGCGTCTGACTGCCGTCGCCGTCGCCGGTTGGCGCCGGTACATCAAGCAGATGACAGGCGGCGCGATGCTGGGTACCAACGGTTTGCAGCGCCGGCGTTTCCACTTTACAGCGCGCCATCGCATAAGGACAGCGGGGGTGAAAGATACAGCCGGGGGGCGGCTTGAGCAACAGGGGAGGATAGCCCTGAATCCCCCGGAAGACATCCTTCTGCTCCAGCGAGGGCAGGCTGGCCATGAGCAACTGGCTGTAGGGATGCTTGGGTTGGGCAAAAAGAGTTTTGACCGGCCCTTCTTCAGCCAGCTTGCCGGCATACATCACCCCGACGCGGCTGGCAAATTGCGCCATCAAGCCCATGTCATGGCCGATCAGGATCACCGCTGACCCTAGCTCCGCCTGCACCTTGCGCAGGGTCTGCATGACATGGCGCTGCACGACCACATCGAGGGCGCTGGTCGGCTCATCGGCGATGATCAACTGGGGCTGGAGGCTAATGGCAATGGCGATACAGACGCGCTGCTTCATGCCGCCGCTCAGTTGATGAGGGTAGAGATCGGCCACACCGGGGCGTAGTCCCACGCGTTGCAGCAGGGCGTCGATCCGTTCCCGCTCCTCCGCCGCCGACAGGACGACGCCGTGACTGCGCAGCCCATCGGCCATCTGTTGCCGCACGCGAATCACCGGGTTGAGCGAGTTCATGGCGCCCTGGCTGATCAGCGCGATCTGCGCCAGCCGCACCTGCCGCATCTGCTCGTCATTATATGCCATCAGATTTTCGCCATTGAGCCGAATTTCTCCGCCTTCAATGCGACCGGGCGGCCGGATCAAGCGCAGGATCGAATAGGCCACGGTTGACTTGCCGCAGCCCGACTCGCCGATGAGGCCATAGCGCTCGCCGGCTGCGAGGGTGAAGCTGACATCATCCACCGCCTTTACCGGCCCGCGCGGCGTCTGATAGTAGGTGCGTAGGTTGTTGACTTCAAGCAGTGATTGCATAGGATCGATTCTTAAACTATATCGCTGTCATTGAGGCACGGAATGATTAGGGTGGTGACTTCGGTCCAGATGGCGCCAGACGCCACACTTCCCTGCCTGGCCGGGCGCGACCGCGCACCAATGTTCACAGGCGGTACACTGAATATGGCCTTTTTACAGGGGACGACTCAGGATGGCTGCATGAAACATGGTTGCCCTCCGCAACGATCAACCGGTGTTGCACCGACTTTGCCCCAGGTGCATAGTTCCTCACTTTTTTAGCATACACTACACCCATCCCGGGGACACCAGTCATCTGGGGTGGCTGTAAACTGGTCAAGCGGGCAGTTTTGCCGGCTCTCCAAGCCAGCGCCGCTGCTCCTTTACCGCATTTACCAGACTTCGGCGCGCTCAACCTCGGCTAACTCCACGCGCAAGGTACGTCCCATAAATGGATCACCGTCCAATGCCTTGACGGCAGCCTCGGCATTTTCACGGCGATCCATTTGAATAAAGGCGTAGGCGTGCGGGTGGTCGGGCGTCGTTGCGGTAAAGAGATCGACTGCCCCAATAGGACCAAACGGCTCGACGAGCGCACGCACTTCCGCCAATGTGACCTCATAAAGGAGATTGCCAACATAGAGTTCTGTCATGATCCCCCTCTTTTCGCTGTGCCTGTGTAACGGTTCAGGTATAGGCGCCGGCTATCCTTCCTGGAGGAGGCAATGAGTATCTGGTCATCCAGAACGGTTCCTGCCTCTTCCAAGAAGATACTCATGCGCGGTTGTGCACCACAGCCGATGAAAATAACAGGGATTCCGCAGATTCCACAGATTTCTCTCAGGTTTTCATCTGCGGAATCCCTGTTATTTTCAGGGTGGGGTATCCTCGCCCTGAATCGTTACGTTCCTGCCTTCGCTGACCATTGCCGGCGTGCCGGTTGTCGTGGGCGCTGCCGTAAAGGAACGGCAGAACCAGTCGCGCGCCAACTGGGCCACGGCGGCAAGCGTACCGGGTTCTTCAAAGAGATGGCCGGCGCCCGGTATAATCTCCAACTTGGCCCGGCTGCCCAGGTGCGCCAATGCTTCTTGGTTCAGCGCAATTACCGGGTGGTCAGCCCCACCGACCAGCAGAAGCGTGGGCGCTTTGACTTGGGCCAATACCGGTAACGCCAGATCCGGGCGACCGCCCCGCGCGACGACGGCCGCAACCACATCGGCCCGTTGGGCGGCGGCAATCAGCGCCGCGGCGGCGCCCGTGCTGGCGCCGAAATAGCCAATGGGGCAGTGCTGGGTCTGTGGTTGCGCTGCCACCCAATCGGTGGTTGCGACCAGTCGCTCGGCGAGCAGCGCAATGTTAAAGCGCAACTGGCGGGTGTCGAGATCGATGCGCTCTTCCCCGGGCGTGAGGAGATCAAAGAGCAGGGTCGCCAGACCGCCTTCCTGTAAGGTTTGGGCGACAAAGCGATTGCGTGGGCTAAAGCGACTGCTGCCGCTGCCATGCGCAAAGAGAACAAGCCCTTGGGCGTTGGGTGGAATCACGAGATCGCCCGCCAGGGTCACGGCGCCGGCCGCGATCTGAACCGGCCAGCTTTGAATGGGTTGTTTCGCGGAGGTCGCCATCGTCTTCTCCTTTTCTGCTTGATGGTAGTCGGCTGCCGCCTGCGCCAGCAAGCTACGCACCTCCTCATCGCTCGTGGCGCCAAAATCGGCAAACCAGAGACCGACCGCCCAGAAGGGCTCCGGTTGCAACAGACAGACGACTTCATCCACCTCCTGTTCTAACGCGGTACAAGTCTCCGGCGGCGCCACGCCCACGGCGACAATCAGTTTGGCCGGTCGTTGGCTGTGCAAGGCGGCGATGGCGGCGCGTATCGTTGCACCGGTGGCCACGCCGTCATCGACCAGGATCACCGTTTTGCCGCGCACGACTAGTGGCGGCCGTTCCCCGCGATAGAGCCGTTCCCGGCGCGCCAATTCCTGTTGTTCTTGGGCAACAACGGCGTCGATCATTTCCTCATCAATGTCCAGACTCCAGACCACATCGTCATTGAGGACGCGTGTCCCGCCGGAGGCAATGGCGCCCAAGGCCAATTCCGGTTGCCCCGGTGCACCCAGTTTGCGCACGACAAAAACATCCAGCGGCGCCTGGAGGGCTTGGGCAATGGCATAGGCCACCGGCACGCCGCCGCGTGGCAAGCCCAAAACCAAGACATCGGAGCGCCCGGCATAAGCGGTCAGTTGTTCGGCCAACAACTGGCCGGCTTCCGTCCGGTCGCGCAACCGGCGTTGCCGGCTATCACGTAACGGCTGAAAGAACATATCATATAGGCCCTGCATGGGTCGCTCCTTTACTTGGTTAACCCTTGACGACGTCAAGGGTCTCCAGTTTGCGGGGGGGAACCTTGGCCGGTTGATAGCGCTCCCAGCCAAACCGCTGCGCTTTGCGCTTGACCTCCTGATAGGCAATCACCGTGCCGTAATCGCCGACGGCCACGACTTCATCCTCGGCCTGCCACCCCTCATTATGCTGAATGACAAAATGAAACATCGCCTCCACTTCGTCATTGGGATAATTTTCCAGGGACTTGGCCCAGGGCAAGCCAAAGTTAAAGGGTAAGGCAATTTGCGATTCTTCGCTTCTACTCTTATTGATGAATTTGTAGTATTGACCCATCGATTGCCTCCATCGTTGCTAAAATGCCCGCATCAGGCATTCTGCTTACGACACCAATAACAATGAAACTGAGTAGGGGCGCAAATTTCGGTAGGGCGGCTCACTTTCCTACCCTGCAACCATCCGCATTGTTCCGGCGCCGTGCGTATCACCCTGATTGGCCATTACCGCAGGCTGACTGGGTAATCGCTGTCGTCCATCAACCCTCCTCCGCCTTGCCAAAGAGTTGTCGCTCTTCCAACCACGGCTTTAGCACCAGGTGGGCGCCCAACAAAATCAGCAGGATCGCCAAGCCGGGCAGATCGACGCCGGCCAGTTCGCCGATGCCGGTGGCCAGCGCAATGATTCCCAAGACCGTGGTAAAACCGCTCATGCGGATCTGGTTGCGATAACGGGCAATATTCAGCCCCAATAGAATCAGCCCGACGCCAATCGACCAATAGCCCTCATTGACCCGCTCCGGCGGGACAAACGCCTGACAACCCAACATAATCAAGAACAGACCCCAAGCAATCGACTCCAAGCGCTTGTTGAGCATTACTTTGGCATTCGCTTGTGGCGTGGGAACAGTTATTGGTGATGTCGACATATTGTTTCTCCTTGTATGCGCAGGTCAAATCGCTAGATAACGATCTACTCTTTTTATACTACACGATTTCACCTTCAGCACGAGTGTATTGGCCAGCCTGGAGTCATGACCATGGCCCAATGACCCCAGCGCTTCGGCGATTTGCAGCAAGTCGGTGATATAGAACACGGGAAAGCCGAACTTCCACCAAACCCCTACCAAGAGCGCCAACACCAGCAGACGTAAGCCGACCCACGTCAGCGCCCAATTCGTTTCACCCAACAACGTGATGAGCAGGCTAGAAATCACGGAATTGCTGGCCGCGTGGACCCATGCTACCAATTCTTGGGGATCGGTTGGCCCAGGGAAGAAGGGGCGCTACTTGGCTAATCGGCGGCGGTTGGTCTTGCGCTTGAACAGGTAGACCAGGCTGTGATTGAGCCAAAACGATAGACAAATCATTTTAACCTCGCACACGCGGAGTTCGCACGCCCATGTGCGAACTCCGCGTGTGCGGCTTTTATTTGATTTATCTATGAGTAGCGTGACGAGCAAGGTGAGCTTGTTAGCCATCTTATCTCACGGAGTTTCTTGACGAAAAATTCGTCGCAGCCCAGCTTATTCGCTTACAGCGATAATGCTGCATCTACCTGGATATGCGGTGAAGATAGAATCATCAGTGATATACAACTGGACGGTCCGATGTGCATTATATGCATCTCGCAACAACGAAAGCATCGCTCGATCAGGATCAACTGCACGCTTTGTAGTGATATAGTTGGTATCACACTTTACCCCAGCGGGAAGTGAAAAACCGTTCTTTATTTTAATTTCCATGTTGCCGTTCAGATGACCAATGGGTGCTCCAACACCGATAATGGCGATGCTTTCTATCTGAACAGGATTCGTTAAGGCTATACCGCTAGGTGTGGTTTGCGAGAAGACGTTTTGTGATAACGCCAGCATCGCAAGGACTGCAATGATGATTATAAATAGCTTCTTCATGACTGTTCCTCCTAAAATTTGTCGATACTCAGATTTACACGTTGCATTCTGCTTTCTGCCCTTGTTTTAGTTTACCCGATGAACTAGCTAGTTTCTGTTGCGAAATGCACGCTGCACACTGGTGTTCCTTCCGAAGCGCTAGGTGTACAAACTGAATTTCGCAACAAGAACTAGCTAATTAATCACAAACGAGCCAGCAAATCCTTACCGGTGAACGCCTGTAAAGATGTTAACTGTTTCTATTATACAACAGAATCAATCATGACAAACTAGCCAGACAGCGAGTCCTTCCCCTGGTCAAGCATCTAGTTCACGGTTAACGCTATGGGCGGAACAAATGTAGAGATCGAATCATCCTGCCGCACCACGCCACTCTGGCGTTCGGCAAGCGGCGTGCCTGTGCTTTTTCCAGCGAGCGTGAGGATGTAGTTCATCGACCACGGTCGGATCGATCCCGTCGAGCAGGCGCACAAAGACCACTTTGCTGGCGTCCCAGACAATGCGCAGAATGGCAACGGCGATCAGCAGGCCGATCACCACCACCGCGCCCAGATAGGCCACCGGCTGAGGATGCCAGAGACGTTGCAGCGCTTCGTAGCCGGCCGTCACCGCGCTAAACAGAATGATCAACACGATCACCACCCCCGCCAGATCTTCCACTTTGCCATAGCCATAGGTAAAGCGGCGGGAGGGGCAGCGGCGCGCCAGGGCGAAGGCGATCCAAAGGGGAATGGCGGTTGTGGCATCGCCCAAGTTGTGGATTGTATCGGACAATAGGGCGACGCTGCCGGAGAAATAGACAATGACGACCTGCAACAGGGCCGTGATCATCAAACCGACGAACGACCATTTGATCGCCCAGATGCCCCGTTCGGTGGTGGCCAGGCCGGGATCGACAATGCCGTGGGTGTGGCCATGGGCGCCACTATGGTCATTATGGTTGTGATCATCATGGGTGTGATTGCCAGCGGATCGTTGTGAGTTCTGCGTCATAGGGAACTCCTCGCTTAACTCTTCATGCCGGCCAGCGTAATCCCTTCAATAAAAAAGCGCTGGGCCAGAAAAAAGATCAGGACGGTGGGCAACATGGCGGTCAGCGAAGCCGCCATCAAATAGGCCCAATTGACGTTGTAGGTGGCGCGGAAAAAGTTCAGCCCCAGCGTGATCGTGTAATAGGCCTGGTCATGCAGGTAGATGAGGAGGCCAAGAAAGTCATTCCAAGTGGCCTGCAAGGTGAAGACGGCGACGGTCGCCAGCGCCGGCGCGACCAGCGGCAGCAAAATATACCAGATGGTCTGGAGGGTGCTGGCCCCGTCGATGCGGGCGGCGTCTTCCAGATCGGGCGGCAAGGTCAGAAAAAATTGGCGCAGCAGGAAAATGTAAAACGGACTGCCAAAAAAGGCCGGCACAATCAGCGGCAGGAAGGTGTTGATCCAGCCGAAGCTGTTAAAGAGCATATAGAGCGGCACCATCGTCACCGGATAGGGCAGATGGCCAGCGTAAATAGTAGCCAGGGTATGCCAAAGAACGCCACAGCTTGCCAGCGTGACAAAGGCTGTAGATGTAGCTTGGCTGTCATAAACGAAGTCCTTTCGCGCAGCACGATTTGTATCTGATAGGAGTTACGCAGTTGACGGGCGCTACCAGAGACCTGTCAGGTTTCGCAAACCTGACAGGTCTTGTCCAACTGCGTAACTCCTATCTGACAACGGATGTGCCTGACAACGGCTGCCGTTGCCGAAGTCTGGCGTCTTCATGCTTCAGGCGGAAGATCGCGCCGTTCCGGCGCCGGCGGGCTGATCGGCGCGGCGCTCCCACACGCGGAGTAAAATCACGAACCCAATGAGTAGTGTCACTTGCAGCCAGTTTTCATGCCCCTGATACAAGAACAGGATGACTGTACCTGATGACTGGTGCGCCAACATGGCGGTGAATAGATTCTGCGCCGAGAGATTGAAGAGCGAGTCAATCATAAAGGAGAGCGCGACCATGGCTACCGCCCCATAGAGGGTCGGTTCCAGGCCGAAGGTCAGGTTCATGGGTTGATGCCAGAGCCACCATAACAGCCCCACCACCAAGCTACCTAGTTCTCGCCCGCATTTTGCTTGTAAGCTTCCCAGGGCAAAGCCGCGCCATCCCGGTTCTTCAAACAAGGGACTGGTAATCAAGGAGGCGATGAAATGAACGACCATGACCGGCCAGACCCAAAGGCCCAATGTGTCGGGTCCCGGATTGATGAGACGAAAGGTGGCTTCCCTCCCCAGGAGAAAGTACCCCACATTGCCGACTAGAGTGATCACCGGCAACGCAAAAATCGCCGGCAGGAACCAGCCGCTCTTGGCCCCACGTAACCTAATCTGCCCCAAGATTTGCTTGACACTGATCGCTTGCTGTGACAGCTTTTCCAGGATCACCAGTGATAGCAGTGGTCCGAGGGCGCCCAGCGTCGAAAAGAGGTAGACCACCGGCGTGATCTGCCCACTCTGGTAAAGACGCGCCATGAGAAACCAGGCCGTCCAGGAAATGGCAAAGGCGAAAATGTAGAAGAAAACGATCTTGTACTTGTGAATAACCTGACGCATTTGACCTCTTTCGCGCCTACTTCCGGCCGACGAACAGTCCATAGCCCATCTGCTCTATCACGTCCGCAGGCGCATTGAACATCTCTCGCAGAGAAGGTCTGACCGCTGGCTTTGTGACATACAAACGAATGAAACGGCCCCAAGCGCGCAGCGACCAGCGCCAGCCAACCCACTGAATGCGATCTTTGATCTCCTGGCGGGGAACAAGCGGGTGGAGGCGCACGACCTGCTCCTGCAACGCCGATTCAGCCCAAAGTGCCTGCCAGGTTGCCACGGTCGGCACGGCGGAACCAAGTGCGGCCTGAGCCCGTGCCACGAGTGCAGGCGACGCGGCGTCGGTAAAGAAGGTCTCATTCAGCCCCACGTAGCCGCCGGGCTTAGTCACACGGATGCACTCATCAATCGCTCGCCGTTTATCGGCGACGAAGGCCAGCACTGATTCGCAAAGGACTACGTCAAAGCGGTTCGCGGCAAAGGGCAGATCGAGTACATTGGCCACTTGGAACTCGACCAACTCCGCAACCTGTTCCTCGCGTGCGCGTTGACGCGACCATTCGATCATTTGCGCTGAGATGTCTATGCCGACGACATGACAATGGTATTTCTTGGCAATATAAGCGGGGCCGACACCAATGCCGCAACCCACATCAAGAACTTCGCTGGCGGCTTCCATGTGGCATAGCGACAGAAGTTCATCGGTCGCCGCAAAGCCGCCGTTGTGTTTGGTGACGCCGACGTAGGCTTGCATGTCGAGATAGCCGATGCCTGGTTGTTCAATCTGTTGAATCGCCATCGCCTTATCTCCTCTATTCCACTGCTGACGATCAAAACAAACATTCGCTCGTTTCATCGAACGTTCTACTCAGGCAGGATGCCATCGCTATTGTCAATAAGGCGCGCGATCTTCCAAGCGCTGCCAGCTTCACGCTTCACAATAAACACTGATTTCCCTGCACTCATGATTGGCTTGCCGCCAGCTTTCGGGGTTGCTGTCAGCGTATAGGTGGACCAAAAGTATCCCCAATCACCGGACGCTTCGGCTTCCATCAACCTGCTTTCGCTCTTAAAATGAAACTCCTTTAGCACCGACTGATAGAGTGAACGAATCGCATCTTTGCCAATCACGGCCGGCTGATCCTGGGGCATCAACACAGGTTCCTCTGCATAGAGAGCAAGGAGTGAGTCGGCATCGCCAGTAAGCCAGCCGGAACGCCAATCGGCGGCGAGTTGCTTGATCGCGTCTATATCATCATTCCGTCCCTTCATCGTTGGCTCCTTTGCTGTGTCATTCTTTCCGATGATATTCCAGACGACAAGGCCATTGGGGTCAAGTTCACATCCTGTTATGGCAGCGGCGGCCCACCGCGCGTGTAGGTTGTCTCATTCAAAACCGCCAGCCAATCAAAATCAGTAAAACTTTGCCGAGTGAGGGGGAAATAACTTCAATCACTTTCCCACAAAGGCAGAACTTGGAATTAACCGGATGGTTGACTTCCTTCTACCGCACAAAGAGCGATGAGATAAAGAAATTGATCAGAAAGGCCGCCAGCATCGTCAGCGCGGCGGCCCAACCCGGAATCTTTTGCACCCGGCGGATCGCCAGCGTGCCGAGGACGATCATCCAGCCATATTGCAGCGTGATATAGACGCCAAAGACATAAGCATTCCAGACCACGGCAATGGTCGGACCAAGTTCGCCACGCATGGCGCCCTCCCAAAAGTAGTCGTGCCGGAAGAGCCAACTAAGCGGTATGCTGAGCAGCCATTCACTCGTCGCGCCAATTACGAGATTAGGTACAGTTGTAGCAAAGGTTATGGTGTTGACCATCTGCTCAAAGGTCCCTTGGCCATGCCACAGCTTGCTCAACAACTGGGCCACCCCCGGCGTGATCACCAACCCCAATAGCGCCAACAGCGGCATCAAGGCGGCAAAGATCGCCACCCAATGCTCCAGCCCAATCACCAGCCGGCCAAAGCCGGCAATAAAGGTCGGATCGAAGAGATAGGGCCGCGTGCCTAGCCAATCATAACCAAAGGCTTGATGCAAGAGCATGTTGCCCCACACCTGCAACACCGGCAGGCCGGCCAGGATCACTGCCCAGCGCACACTTCGTTCTTGCGCCAGGGTGGCCAATGTTTTGTTGGGGTGTGCGATGATGCCCCAGAAGTAGTGAAGAAACTGGTTCATGGTCTATTCTCACTACACGGCAGGCACACTGCGCGGCGCTCCTTTACTGGACTTGCCTGCACCCAGTTCTTTCATTGATACACACCATAGCCTCAATGAATCAATATAACATTGTCTGTTGTATTCTTCACCGGTCAGCGGGATAGGTAGTACACTGGACGAAGAGCTAGTTTAGCCTTTTGTGGGCGCCGCGCCGCTGCAATTCAAACCGGCGAACACGAAAAAAATCACACCCCCAAAGCCGAGCAGCGTCAGGCTGACCCCAGAAACGCAAAGCTGATTTTCATTGTTTGCGGTGAACTCCGCTCATGTGACCTGTTTTGTCAAATACGTTGTGACCGGTAGTAAAAGACCGACCTTCTATGGAGGCAAGCCATCATTCGCACAGCCAGATCTCATTCTGGCCGCCGGGTTCGGTGATCGCATGCCAGCGCTTGGTGAAGGCGGCGCCTTCCGGCGTGACAAACCAGGCGTTCCAGCGCGCTTCCAGTTCGGCCATGTCGGCAAACTCGATTTCAAAAGCCACGGTGTGCAACGGCCCATAATGGGAACGGTAGACACGGGCATTGAAACCGACCGACCCCTCTTTCAGCATGGTGATCGCTTCGTCCAGATAGTCATGTTTGACCACAAAGGTGCGCCGATTGACGTAGGTCATAAGTACCTCCATCTCTTGTTTTGTGACTTGCCGGGTCATCCTCACCCCGGCCGCCAACGATGCGGAACGGCATCGCGCCATAGAAGGGCGGATTGTCCGGGTCAGGCGCGGCTGCCGTGGCCAATTGAACCCACCAAATAGTCACATCGTCGAGGTCACTGACCTCCTTGGGCAACTCCTTCAAACTTTGTACTACTTTCAGGTCGCCCGGCAACGCTTCCGGAGAAAAATCCCACGCCCCACCCGTCGCTGCAACCACGCTGAATACGTTAGGATACTTGAGCGCCAGCCGCATGGAAGTGGTATTGGCTTGAATTGACATATTGACAAATATCGATACATCGTGTATGCTGTGTATATCGATATTTGTCAATGTAATTTGGTGAACAAAAATCTCATAAATAGGGAGAATCTTATGAACATCGGACACATGACCCCGGAAGAAGTCCGTGAACAGGTACGCGAACACTATGCCACCCGTGTCCGCACGGCCAGTTCCTGTTGTGGACCGGCCAGCGCCGCCAGTTGTTGCAGCTCGTCCGCTATCGACTTGGCGACGACCGGCACTTGGGGAGCCGCCCTCTATAGCGCCGCTGAACTCACCCAAGCGCCGGCCGAAGCGACTAATGTCTCCTACGGTTGCGGCAATCCCACTGCATTAGCCTCATTGCGTCCCGGTGAAATCGTCTTGGATCTCGGCTCCGGCGGCGGTCTTGACTGCATTCTGGCCGCCCACCAGGTCGGCGAACAGGGCTTTGTCTATGGCGTGGACATGACCGACGAAATGCTCGACCTGGCGCGCCGCAACGCCCAGAAAGCGCACATCACGAATGTCGAGTTTCACAAAGGTGCGATTGAAGCGCTGCCCCTGCCCGACGAAAGCGTGGATGTGATCATCTCCAACTGTGTTGTCAACCTCTCACCGGAGAAAGGTCAGGTGCTGGGCGAGGCGTTCCGTGTTCTGCGGCCAGGTGGCCGGCTGGCCATCTCCGATGCCGTGATCGACGGCGAGCTGCGCGACCTGCCCATCAGTGAAGCGCAATTGCGCCAGGCGTTGAGTTGGGCCGGCTGCATCGCCGGTGCGCTGACGATTGACCAGTATAAGCACAATCTGGCTGCGGCCGGTTTCGAGAAAATCGACGTGCAGATTGAGCAGCGCTATTCAGTAGAGGCATTGGGGGTAGCGCCGGACGTTGTCACCCAGTTGTTGCCCTTGGCTTGGGCTGAAAAGGTCGCCCGCCGCTTCACCAGTTCCATGATCTACGCCTACAAACCGGCCGCTGTGACCATCGCTGACGCCAATCCCAGTGACCTGACCGGGATAGAGGCATTAGGATAATGCCAATTGCACAAAGTTGTTTGTCAACCATCTGCCCTGAAAACAACAGGGGTTTCGCAGATTTCAAAGCTTTATATTGCAAATTCATCTGTATAATCTGCGAAATCCCTGTTGTTTTCACTGGCTGTGGCGCACAATGGTGCATGGCTACTTCCGGGAAGCTTGGACGCTAGCTTGTCGGTACGCGCTTCTCGGAAGATGGCAAAATCCGTTTGTTCATCCACTAAGTTTGTCGCTGATCAGCGCTCGGCCCAGCGTGTGGGCAAATCAAACGCATAGACCTTATAGTCAAATGCGGGGATAAACCCAACATGCCGGGCGACAGCGAGCGAGGCGTGGTTATCAACATTGCAATGCCAGAGTGGGGCGCGCCCTTTGGCCAGACAGTCGGCGACACAGGCGGCTGCCACCGCTGTCGCCAGACCATGGTTGCGATAAGCGCGGGCAGTGGCGACGCCCAGTTCAACGATTGAGCCGCTGGCATAGACGGTGAGGCACCAACTGGCAATTTCCTGCTCACGGGCAATGTAGTAGCCCACTCCATGCGCCACCAAATCTTCAAGCGCCGACCAGAACGAATAGATCCAGGCCAGCACTTGTTCGATGTTGCCCAGTTCGCCATGATCGAGCAAGGCGAGGTCAAACGGGTGCAGGGTAAAGCCGGCGGGCAAAGGTGGCGGCGCCGGCGGCTGGGTTCCCAATCGGTGAAAGCGACGGTGCAGTTGGCTAAACCTGATTTTTGTTTGCCATTGGGCGAGGCTATTTTCCCAAGTAGTGGGTATATGTAAATTCAAGCTTGGCACGCCCTTGGCGCCTGCCAGTGGCGCAAATTCGTGCTGGAGCAACCAGGGAAAGGCGTGTTGGAACACCTGATCCGTAGGATCACCGGCGAATAGGATCGCCTCCATCTCATTCCATACCACGGCGGTGCGCGGTTGCCTGGGATCGTCGGCGTAGACTCGACCATGAGTGTTGCCATCCAAGATTGAGTCGATCACCAGGTTGTAGCGCAGCGGGGTAAAGAGCGCACGCACCGGCTCATAGTCGGCGCTGGATAGTCTGTGCAGCAAGGTTGATTCGTGATTGCTCATTGGTTGAAGGCGTAACCTTAGCCTTTGGCGAAAGACAAGTCAGCTTGTGCCGCCATTGGCGCCCTGGACGGCGCCTCACTCCTGAGTGGCGCAGCATCGACATGGATGACACAGTAGTGACAGGCGGTCGCCTGCTGTACACGTGCGCGCACTGCCTCGGCGATGCGATCGGCTTCTTCAATCGGTAGCCCGCGTTGCACGGTGATGTGCATGCCGGTGTGAACGGTGTCCGGCCCGATATATTCGGCCCGCAGATCATGCACATCCAGCACCCCGTCAACGCTGCGCGCCAGCGCTTCCACCTGGGCCAAGAACGCCGGCCCCGGCGACTGGCCCAGCAAAAAGCAAAGATTTTCGCGGAAGAGCTTTACGGCATTCACGGCAATAATGGTGGCCACGACCAGCGCCGCAATCGGATCGGCGATGGGATAGCCCCAGAGGACGAACAGGGTGCCGATCAGGGCGGCCAGCAGCCCCAGTTCATCATTAACCAACTCCATGAATTGCGCCTTGGCCGCCGCGCCGCGTTGTTTCTGCCGGAACAAGCCAACCAACGGCGCGGCAGCAATGACCATCGAGGCCACCAGCACCCCCAGCGCCAGCGGCACATTCTGATAGGTCACTTCAGTCGATTGGAAGAGGCGAGGAATGGCTTCCTCATATAACTTATAACTGGTAAAGGAGATAAATAGTGTCGCTGCCACCAGCGCAGCCACATTTTGCGCCCGGCCATAGCCGAACATGTGTACCGCATCGGCCTCTTTATGCGAGTAGATGACGGCGACCAGGAGGAAGCCGGCGATGAAAATGTCACTGAGGGTGTGGAGCGCCTCGGCCAGGAGCGCCATCACCCCGGACAGCCAGTAGACGGCCAGCTTCAAAGCAAAAATCGCAATATACAAAGCCAGGGTCAGCCGCAGGCTGCGCATCTCTTCGGCTGCTTGCATACTGAGTCCTCCTGCCACCGGATGGAACAACACAGAGTAGGCCAAACCAAAGCATTAACTAGTTCTTGTTGCGAAACGCATCAATTAACCGCAAAGGCGCGAAGAACGCAAAGGGTTGCTATGGAATTCTTTGCGTTCTTCGCGCCTTTGCGGTTGATTTTGACCCTTTCGGAACAGAAACTAACTAGACGACAACCCTTGATCGGTTCACGCAATGCTTGCCCTGTAAGGACGCAACACGCAACACGTATCGTCAGCGCAGCGCGCGCGGATAATCGGTAAGCACCGTTGACCCCGCCTCGCCCACCACGACCGTGTCTTCCACCCGCACCCCCCACGGACCGGTGTACAACCCACAATTGCCCACAGCGATCACCACGTTGGTCACTAGGGGCGGCGGCGCTTTCTCCCCGTGGAAGTAGGCATGGCCCGGCGGCAGCGGCGCTTCTTCAAACTCAATGCCCAAGCCGTGAATCGGCGGCCCAAAGATATGCTCGCCATGCCCCGCCGCTTTGAGTACGCCATGAATGGTTTGCTCCAGTTCCACCATGCCGACGCCGGCTTTGACCTTGGCAATGGTGGCCTGTTGTGCCTCCAGAAACAGATCATAGGCGGCCTGTTGGGCGGCGGTTGGCGCACCGGCGCAGATCGTGCGGCAAATATCCGCGCTGTAGCCATTGACAATGGGGTGCAGGTCGATCATCACCAGGTCGCCATTTTGCACGGGGCGCTGGGTGGGCAGCCCGTGGGCCAGATTGGTGCGCGGCCCCGTGGCGACATAGGTGCGCCAGAAGCCTTCGGCGCCGGCCTGGCGCAGGGCATACTCACCTGCCGCCGCGATTTGACTTTCACTCACCCCCGGCTTGACGGCGGCAATGGCGGCTTTCATGCCGGCCACGGCCACCTGGGCCGCGCAGGCAATGCGTTCGATCTCAGCAGCCTCCTTGACCATGCGCAATTCAGAGAGAATGTGGGTGCAATCCGCCACCGTCACCCCCGCTGGTTTGGCATGGGGATGGGTCAGCATCCCCAACATGGATTGGGTGAGGAAGGTATACTCCAGCCCCATCACGCCCTGGCCAATGCCAAAATGGTCGAGGTAATGCGCAATCGAGTGAATCATGCCCACTTCATCTTCAAACCCAACGATGTGGTCGAAATGGGCGAGCGCCTTCACGTCCGTTACATCGGTGTTCGGCACGCCCAACGCAACTTGCCCCCTTTGGGTGATCATGGCGTATGCACAAAGACGGCCATCGCCAGTCAGATAGAACATATTGGCCGGTTTGGTGAGAAGCAGCACATCCAGGCCGGCCGCTTTCATCAAGCTGCCACATTTGTTCAGGCGTTCCTGATAAGGAGAGACGTTCATCTTTGGTCTCCTTTCATCCTTTTACTTCACAAACGCTAGCCATATACCCTAAGCCTACTACCAAAACAATGCCAACAAACCGGTCATCTGGGGCGTTTCTCCCCTGGCCAAGCGGCCAAGCTTTTAGCGATGTCCTTTAGGATTTATTGTGCCAGCTCAGTATGGCCATAGCCTTTGGCAAAAAACAACGCCCCATCGCGCACAATCGCCACCGTGGCGCCGGGGATGTGATCCGTCGCCACTTCTTGCGGAAGCGTGACGAGCAGAATGAACTTGACGGTCGTTGCTGATGGTGCGTTCATCTGTCTCACCTCCGGAATTGGGGCAATGCTGGCGGGCCTATCCTGCTGTTAAAGATTATGCGCCTCACCCATCACCAGCCCGCGTAGATCGGTCGCGTCGATCAGCGGGCGATGGCCGGCAGATACAGATCCTGCAGTTCCGCAACCACTGTAACCGTCAGTGTGACCGTGTGGGTGAGGGCGTTGTCGCCGGCCTCGATCACCAACGGATAGGTGGCTGGGAGGCTATCAGGCGCCGCGGCCAGGGTCAACCGCGCTGCTTGCCCCACCAACGCCGGATTGGGATCGATGGTCACAGTGAGGGTGCTGGGCGGGTTGATGGCCCGCAACGTTACGGTGCTGCTATAGCCGGCGCGGCTGTGCAGGGTGATCTGGCCGGTGCGCACGCGAGCCGGCGCCAGCAGCCAGGTGCGCGGTTGAAGCTCCAGGTCAAAGTCCGGCGCCGGCGAGAGCCGCCACAGTTGCTTGTTCGCCGCCAGCCACGTATGGTTGTGGGCGTCGACTTCCAACCGCTGCACCTGCGTAGCGGCCACGGGCAAAGGCGTACGCGTTACGCCGGCTTCATCCTGGCGATTGACCTCGTCGATCCAGCGACCACCGGCTTCAGGCACATAGCGCGACCCAACATACCAGACGGCGCCATCGGGGGCCACCGTCCACAGTCGATTACGATGGGGCGCGGCCTGTAGCGCGGCCAGATGCGCGGCAACGACATTGTCAACGGCCTCGGTCGTGTAGCTATTGTCGGGCGCGATTAGCCCGACGACCCCGCCGGTGCTGTTGCAGCGGTCGTTGGGCGCCTCCAGTACATAGAGCAGACCCGCCTTATCCACCGTCAGATCACAGACGCTCTGCGCAAACTCAAAAAAAGGCCGCCACTGACCGTCGCGATATTGGTAGAGATTGGCCGAATTGCCATACCAGAGCCGACCTTGGGCATCGACCGCCACAGTTCCCCCGGCATCGATTCCCCCGGCATCGGTTCCCCCATTCCCCGCGCTGCCATCCTCTGTAGGGGCGAGTGGGTAATCCCGCCAGCGGTCATCGGCGAAATCAGCCGGCGTGCCGTTGTCATCGAGCGCCAATACGCCGTGCGTCTGGGGCATACCTGAATAGCCGCGGCTGTAGGCCAGCCAGAGATGGCGCTCATCTTGCGCAAAGATATCGTTGATCGCGATCTGGGTATCGGCTGCCGGCAACGGAATTTCGAGTACCGCGCCCTGGTGGTCGCGGCGCAGGGTGGGGCTGTAATGCCAGCCAAAGCGCCACAAATAGCCCCAGGCCGACAGCAGATCACCGCCCGGTGTGCGTTCCCACGCTACTACCACTGGGTATTCGTAAGCCGGCCTGCTCCACACATCGTCCGCCAACGGCACACTGCCTTGGTCGTTCATCGTTTGGAGTGCGCCTGCACTGTAAGGAAATTTATCATAACTATTCAACCAGAGGACGCCATCGCGGTCGACCAGGATGTCGGCAATGGTCGGATAGGCCACCGTGTCGGCGAAATCATGGAGCGCGCCATCCGCTGTACGCAGCCAGCCCGGGCCGATGGCCGTGATGCCCCCGGCGTCGGCCAGCAAGGCGGTCACCGGCGGCAGGCGGTTGAGTGCAATGGGCCTTGGGGTTGGCTCAACTTTGGCAATGGCGGCGACGAAATTGGCGTAGGGAAAGTCGCGCGATGTCAGGCCAAGCCAAACGCCATCGTCGGGCGCAATGGCAAAAGTGGTCAGATCGCCGCCAAACAGGAGGTAGCGCCAGAGATCAAGTGGTGTCCAGCCATCATGCGTCCACTGGTACAACTGGTGGGTATTGTAATCATTTCTGGCCAGCGCCCAGACGTTGCCTGCACGATCGGTGCGCAGCCGGTCGGGTTGCGGCTGGACCCCGGCGGGCGCGCGGTCGAGCCACTGGCTACCGGTGTAGATCAGGAAGTCCACCCACACCTCGCCGTTGACCACTGTCCAGAGCGGGTTCGGCATTGGCGTCTGCACAAGGCGCGCGTAGTCGCTCGCCACCGCCACGGCGCGGTTCGGAAACCAGGTCCAACTGCCGTCCGGGTTGCGGCGGCTAACGCGGCCGGCGGGCAGCCCGTGGCTGAGCCACAGCGTATTGTCCGCGCCCACGGCAATGCCATCCACCAACGTTTGGTGGAGACCGCTGTTGGCCGGGGTAAAGTGTGTCCAGGCGCCCGTCGCATCCAGCCGGCTGAGGCCACCGTCCCCGCCGAACCAGCGGTTGCCGGCGCCATCGACGGCCGCGGCCAACACCACCCTGTGGGGTAGGCGATCCACGACTGTGTAACGCCGGTACGTCCCTTGTGCCTTATCCCAGCGCACAACACCGCCGGTCGCGCCGATCCAGAGGGCGGGGCCGTCGTCGGCCAGGGCATACTGGGGTGCGCCCCAGGTGGTCCAAAGTGGATTCGTGGGCAGTTGGCTGGCCGTGGCCGGCGCTACCGGCCGGTCAGTCAGTGGCGGCTCATCCGCCAGCACCGCCGGCTGGCGCCAACGTGCGCCGGCCAGCAGCAGACCAACGACCAACAGGAGCGTGATGGTAACGCGCAACGGGTGAGCTTGCATGGGTTATGCTCCTTTTTGGGCAAGATCGGCGCTTATCTTCTCAATCACCCGTGATGATAGATTGGACCGCACCAAGCTCTTGCTCCGGTGTAGGACGAAGATCGATCCGCACCCTCCACAATAACACAACCCCACAACACAGACACTCGCTATGCGGACAGGGTTTGGACTGGACAGATGGCGAGTTCGCCGCGCGAAATGGGTGTGCGTACAAAAACAGACGGCATACCCAGGCTTGCCGCTTCTTCGCAAGCTTTTTCTTCCTATTTTTCCGGCGACTGCTGTAATTGATAGATCAGGCGCTCCGAGTTCATGTCGAATTCGTTATCTCTCGTCATATCGAGCATCAGATTAGCGCGTATGCCAAGCCTTGGTGTGCATTCCTGACGAATGGCCGCCAAGAAGCGATACTGACCTTTCTCCAGCCCCAAGTGTTGCGCCAATACGCCTTCGAGTTCAGTGAAGTTGCTCTCGAGATAGGTTGGCGAAAGGATGGCGAGGGTGTACCGGCTTTCCAAAACTGCACGCTCCATCTCTAGCACCAGCGGACGACCGAGACGGAAGCACTTGTAGTCGATGCAGACGCGCAGGCCATTAGCCTCCAATCGAGGAACTAGTGTATTCCGCACCCAACTCTTGTCTGGCTCTTGATGTCGATAGCTGAGGAATACGTCATATACGTAGCTGTCCGACAGAGGCGCTACAGCGGGTATTGGCGCTTTGCCACCCAAATAGAGTGCGACGGGGAAATTCTCTTCAACTTCAGCCTTGAAGATGGGATGTTGGTTCGGCTGATCGGCAGTGACTCTGGGCTGCAGGTAGTTGAAAAGATCGAAAATACGGATGACACCACCGGAGCTGATTGCGCCACCGCGTAGACCTGTCAACAGGTGCTGTGTGAAAAGACTATTTTCCGCACCGGGCATCACATACGAATATTCTGTGCTACGCGACGATGCCAGGATCACTCGCCCGCGGCCCTCTGCGAGTTTTGCAAAATAGCTTTCGGATAGCCCCGTCTTGAACTCAAGCTCGACAGGATCCTTGGTCTGACCAATGCCGCCGGCATGGCAGCAATCGAAGACCACGACCATTTTGCGGGCGGGAATACGCCGCAGTGCTTCGGTCATTTCTTGACTAGAGATGGCTGTCTCTGCCACCAATCGGGGCGGTGTGCTAGAGAAGTCCAGTTTTGCATCGACTGGTAAGATGTACTCACCAGCATCTGCTCCAGATTCGATACGCCCGCCATGACAAGAGAGGTAAAGTAGCACACTAGAGTCTACTGTGGTCTGCTGGGCTAACTCGTTCAGCTTGTTCCTTATCGCAGCCTGGCTTGCATCTGTGTCCAGCAGCGTAAACGTATTGTCGGGCGAATACCCACATAACTGTTCGTCTACCAGCACATTGCGTATTTTCTCAACATCCTTCAAAACCGCAGGTGGGAGTCCACGGACGTTTTGGTAGTTCGCGATTCCGACGAGTAAGGCGTAGCCGTTATTGATGCTTATCATAACAATCCTTATTGGCACGTCCATCGCGTGTCAGTGTCACGCCACGAACCAAAAATATTATATTTGTTTTGTTGAGTGCTAAGGCCAAGACCTTTGACTTGGGTTCCAAAATAGTTTTTGGTCTGAGTGCTGCCCTTCAGCCAGTACACCACGCCATCGCTGTCAGCGGCGCTCTGCTGTTGTGTGGTGGTTTTGCTATCGATGTAGATATCCCGGTACGTACAGGTGACTGGCGGAGGAACTGTAGAGTACTTGATATACGAGAGCCTTTGATTTACTGCATTCCCCGTCACACTAACGCCGGTTTTGACCGAAGTCTCCAAGCGCCAATAGTAGAAATGCTTGACGCCGCCAGCTACGGTAGGATCGATCACAAAAAACACGACATAGTTGTCACTGGCGCTGCGTGGTGGATCCATCCATTCAATACTTATGGCTAGATTCTCAGGATCAGCATAGAGAAAATGTAGGAAACCATCGGTAATCGGCTCTTCAGCCAACGAAGGGAGCTCACCCTTGGCATCGTACTCGGCGACCCACTGCAGAAACTCCTCAAACCCGATTTTCTGCTTGGAGGCGAGTTGGGCTGCCGCGCGCGGATCGGTTGCGGCCTGGAGCAAGAGCGCAAAAGCTGTTGGCGAATTGTAAAGCTCGGAGTAAAGGATGATTGTCTCTTGGAGTAAATTCTTAGGGGGGATGATGACGCTCTTTATGATCTCTGACTGTACAAAGTCTTTGACGGCAGGTAAGAAATCATCTGGGCTATACCCAAACCCTTGCTCCCACCTCCATGTGAGCCATTGGGCAATGCTGGGCCTGACGCCTTTAGTCTCTATGTATTCAGTGTGGCTGCTTATAAGATCATCAATCGATAACCCCAATTGTTCAGACAGTACATTGACCAGGATGACAGCCGAAGGGATCGCCGCAATGTCTTCAAAGGTCTCGAAAACATCCTCTGCGAAGATTGCCTGCTGATAGGTTGTTTCGGTGTTTCTGAACAACGCTTCTGCTTCTTCGTTAGTCAATTGACCGTTAGCATTGGCTTCAGTGATTTGTGCTTTTACCATGTCAAGCGCCGTGCTATAGAATGTTTGTACATCCCAGTTGATTTCCTGCAGCAGGTTTTCCAATGTTGGAACCCGATTATTGTAGGCAGCCATATATGTGACCCTCTGTCTACGGAACGTAGAGAAGCTATTGAGTGGTGTGTTTTCCAAGAGTGTGTTGTACAAAATAGGGTAGAGCGGAATGGACGCAAATTCCTCACCAGTAGACTGAATCGCTTCAAAACAGACTTGGGCGGCTCTTAGATAATTCTCTCCAGCATCCTTTGCAAAGCTGAGGACTTCGAGACGAAAGCGGTGACCATCTTCATTGGTATATTCGACAATAGCCACGGTTGCTCCTGGAAACACATCCGATGGGCTTACCTCGATTGTCTGCGACTCAAGCGGAGTGAGGGTAGGCTGTCTTGGATCACAGCGCGAAGGTTGCACTCCGGTGAAGGTGAATGGTGTGTCGGAAGCAGGTGGCGCCTCATTCGCGTCTGCGGCTGGAGCAGCAGCTTGTTCGTCGGCCGGCGCAGCCGCCGGTTGGCCTGCTGGAGCACATGCGGCAAACAGAATGACGACAAGCAGAACAATGAGCGATTTTTCTGCAAAGCATCTTTGGCGTTTCATAGAATACCTCCTTAGATTTTGTACACTTTGCATGTACTGGTGCAAGCTTGGGGTGCAACGCGCGCACCGTACACTTTTTGTTCAACAAAACACGCCAGCGAATTTGTCATAGCGCGATAGGTGCGTTGCCCGTTACTGAGCGCAACGAAACCCAAGATCTGGGCTACGGTCGTCCGGTGACCATGGAGCAGATCGGGTTGCGATTGCGGGATCGGCGCGTTCCATTTCACTCGTCGCCAAATAACTAAGATACGAATAGCCGCGCTGATAGAGGGTGGACACCTTGACGATCCCATTCCACGGTACCGGGCAGTCGTAAGGATTGAAACACGTCAACGGTGTGCTGGTCCACTCAGATACATTGCCCAGCAAATGCATAATGCCTTCCGGCGTCGAACCAGCCCGAAAGGCCGGGTCATTAACGGCAGCCGGGAGAACATCCTCGCTGTTTGGCTCCCCTTCCAGCATCATGTTAACGTGCGACTGCGTCGGCGTAGTGCTGCCCCATGGCCACCGGCGCCCGTCGGCTCCACGCGCCGCTCGTTCCCATTCGACCTCCGTGGGCAAGCGCCGACCGATCCAACGGCAGAAAGCCGCCGCCTGGTATGCGGTGACATTGACCACCGGAAGATCTGCCTCGGTAGCGCACACGCTTGCTTTGTCGGCTACTTCTGAAAGTGGCGTACATGCGCCGGCGCGATAGCACAAACAATACTGCTCATTCCTCACTTCATAAGTATCAATTGAAAATGAACCCAGCATCACTTGTTGTTTGGGAAAACCGCGTTCGCCAGGGTAGGTGTCGCTGCCCAACCAGGCAAAGCCCGCGGAAAAACTCTCCAGTGGATTCATTTTCTGGGCGGTAGATTTTAAATACTCTCGATATGCGCCGTAGCCAATGCTGCTGACAATGAGCAAGCTGAATAATGCTGCCACTCCACGTAGAAACCACTGACGCACTTTTCGCCACCGGTCGTGTTGTTTACTCAACGCCAGAAACTCACATTGCTCGGCGTTAAGTTCGTCAGAATGATTCGCGACCCATTTCTGCAATTCCTGCAACCGAACACCCTCGTAAACAAAGGAGACATCCTTGTTCTTACCTATCCACTGATCGACATCTTGTACAAGCTGCCGTCGATACTCTTCTGCTTTGCGCCATTCATCCAGCCATTCTATCAGTCTGGGCCACGCGCCGATCAATGCCTCATGTGCGATATCAACCTCACGCTCCGGGCCTTTTTCTTCACCGCCAAGAATGAGCAGTCGGCTTTTTTCATCCGCCAGGTAAGTTAAGACAGGGTCAAACTGAGTGGGATCGATGCTGCCGCGCAGATAAGAAACTGGTTGTTGACGACGCGTGTGGCTGCGCCCTTCGCCAAATTGCACCAGCCGCACAAAGATACGTCGGGCAATCGCTTGCTGCGCTTCTTCCAGTTTTATGAAAACAGCTTCAGCGTGCATGGCAATGGCAGCCTGTAGCCCTGTCACCTCTTCTATGCGACGTTCACCATAGGTTGAGCGCGGCAAAACGAGCGTTTCGTAGGCATCCACCGGCAGATAGCGACGTTCGACCTTGCTCCAGAGCAAGCGCATTGTCTCTTGGACGAAGGGAAGAATACCTGGTTCGCTTCCTGCATCAGCAACAATGCGTTCAACCAAGGCAGATTCGACATAGACACCTACATGTTCGGCTGGCTGAACGATTGCTTCGCTCAGCCCCTTTTCATCAAGCGGCAACACCTCATACCGGTGCTGCTTGATCGCGCCCCAGATTGGCGAGGTCATCAATTTCGGATAGAAGTCTGCCCGTGCGCCCAGGATGACATACGTATTTGGTTCCTCAGCAAGCTTGACGAGAATGTTCTGAAAGTCACGCGTTTCTGCTCTTGCCACCGTAAATAGCTCTTCAAACTGATCCACGAAGATCAGCAAACGCTGGGCATCAGGGAATGTCGCAAGTAAAGCCGGAATGGTCGTGCTGGGACTAGTTGGATCGCCGCCCAGGGCATTCGTCAACGCTGCCAGCGGGTTTTCGCCCGGGCGAAAGTCGCGAATCAACCACTTACCTCGACCAAAGGCAGTGCTCTTGCGTAATGCCGGGATAAGCCCAGCGCGCACTAGCGATGACTTGCCACTGCCAGACGGTCCAATCAATACCCGGAACCGTCGCTCTCGAAGAAGATTCGTTAGATCTTCGATTTCCCTGCTGCGACCGAAGAAAATGTTGCTTTCTTCCTCCGTATAACTGCGCATGCCGGGATATGGCGGATCGGGAAGCGGCGGCGGTGGGGGCACGGGCTGCTGTATCGTCTCTGCAAGACGCCGGATAGCGAACTCCCGGTCCTCTTTCTCTATCGCTTCAAGCGGTTTGAGCATACGCAGGCGGAGCGGTATTTGCTCAACCGGTTTCAGGATCAGCGGAATCACAGGCCATGTACCTGTTTCCAAACCATAGTGTTCTGCGAGCAGATCAATGAACAGACTATGCCCTTCGATCAGATATTCTGGTGACAACACAAGCAGCGTACACTTGCTCTGCAGAATAGCCTGCTCGAAGGCCAGCAGAAGCGGCTTGTCCAGGTCGAAAGCCGCTTCTGTGTAGTAGGCAACGTTAGCTTGCTTGAGCGCATCGAGCAGGTAGCCTTCGACCCAAGCGCGGTCTTCTTTCGCATAGGATATAAAGAGATCGTATATCGGTTTGGTTTGTTCGGCCATCTCGGTTCCTCTCACGAACTGTCTCTCTGCTGTCTATATCGCGACAGTACACATGGAGTGATTTGGGCAGAACGACGCCTTTTATGTCATCAAAGCTCATTGAACCAGTCTAAAAATGTGATAAACGTAACCTTCATCCAAAGAAATTGCAGGCTCCTTGCGGCCAAGCAGACCGCCATCCACGCTGTGACGACGAACGAGCCAGCCCATCCTTGCCGGTGAACGCCCGGGCGTTGGGTTGTCCAAAACAACGGTACGCAGGAGAACTGTGTACGCCTAATAGTGGGTACACAGTGGAGGAGCGTAATGCGATTAACTGATCGTAGGATACCCCGGAATCTAGCTTAGACCACCCGCCATACGGCCAGTCGCTTTCCTGGTCAAAGGGATAGTTTCTGGTATAAGCTGGCTTATGCGTTTGGATCGCCGGTACATGTACCAGCGTTTTCTGGAGCCTGATTTGGCGATATCGCGATTGCTGCTGATGAACGCTGGCCTTGTCTCGCTATTTTGTCTCAACCTGCACAGTTGATACTGCCTGCCTGCACCCACGCGCAATGGCCCAACCCGCCATGCCCACCACCCGCCTAGGGCAGCACCATGATGTCGCCCCACACGCGTGGTTGCACTTCATAGGTGCTGCCAAATTGCCCACTAAAGCCGACGATACGCACATGTTGGCCGAGTGTCAAGCCGGTTATGTCGATGCCGGTCGAGGCGCTGACAAAGATCTGGATGGCGCCACTGTCGTCATCGACGTAAAACTTGTAACCATAGGGCAACTCATCGCTCACCGCCTGTGTAATCACGCCGTCAACGACGACCAGACGACCTTCGGTGGCTTCGTTGACTTACAGCTTCGGGCGTAACCGGCCGGCCATGTCCTTTCGGCTTCACACCGTCGGCACTGGCCGGCACAAGGAGCAGCAGCCCAAAGCTGCCCTGTAACTGTCCTGTCACCTCGGCTTGGTCGCCCAACGGCAATCCTACATCCGTGTCCAGACTGACGTAGATGCCGCCGCTTTTGTCTTGCAGCGCAAAGCCTTGATCAAAGGTACTCGACTCAAAGGCCCCGGAAGCCACCGTGACCGTGCCTTTGACTGTAACCGTGCTGCCCAACGGCAGGACACGCGCCTCTGCAATAGCAATGGCGCGGGCCGCATAGGCGGTGTTCGGGACGATTGGCAGCACCAGGCCGACGATAAGCAATATGATCAAAATAGGTGTTCTTGACATTCGTAACATAGTTTCTCCCGATTATACCGGGATTGGTCGCTCCATCGGCGGGGCACCCAACGGCGCAGCCTTGCGCCTACCTGAGAACGCCAACCCAACCATCACGATCAACCCGGCCACCGAGAACCAGCCGAGCAGATCGCCAATCACCGAGTAAATCGTAAAGACGTGCTGTGTGGGAACTTGCGCCACAATCACCCGTTCACCGGCCGTAAAGAAGTCCATGCTGACCAGCCCCCGTCCATACGGGACGGTGATGACCGACAGTTCGTTGTCGCCGACACGCACCAGGGAAACGCCATTCTCCATGGCGCGCAGGATCGCCATGGTGGAGTGCAGCGGGCTGATGCCCCGTTCGCCCAGGCTGGGGGAGAGGAGGATGTCGGTGCCGTTGCGCCCGGCCTGGCTCACCGTGCGTGGAAAGTCGGTGTCCCAGCAGTCGTCATGAATAGGCTACACCCATCAGCATGAAAATCAGCTTTTGATCAAAGATTGCGCAGATTTCACAGATTTTTCTTGTTCTTTCATCTGCCTAATCGGCGAAATCCCTGTTATGTACAGAACAGTAGCCGCAGAAGTCTGCCTTTTAGGCGCGCCTCCTCATTAGGCAATTGTCAGGAAACTGCACAAAGTTGACAATCGAAAAGTCGCCGCCTGACCAGGTCAAAAACTACCCCTTCGGCCAGTCAAGTGCGGCATATTATATAGTATTATTTTCTAGATAATTATACACACAAAGAGTACCAAGGAGTTATGGGGAATCGCGATTGATGAAATTCTACAGGAGGCGTTATGCTTTACTCTACTCACTTTCTTCGCAGCCGCAGGTATGGCCTCTTCTGGACATTGCTCTGTGTCCTACTGGTGATGATGCCAATACCGGTGCATGCCGCTGCCGGCGAACTTGACCCCACATTTGGCGGCGATGGCAAGGTGATCACCCCGCTGGGAACAGGCTCTGAATCCATTGCTGCCATGGCAGTCCAGGCTGACGGCAAGTTGGTGGTCGCCGGGAGTTTTGGCGTGGCTCGGCTACTTGCCACGGGCGGACTTGACTCGACTTTTGGTGATCAGGGCGTCACCCTTTCCTCCGACCTTCACTTCGGCGCGTTGGTCACCCAATCTGACGGCAAGGTTGTCGCCGCCGGATCTGTCTCGGGTCCCCCTGCCATTGTACTGGCGCGCTACAACAGTGATGGCTCACCTGACAGCAGCTTTGATGACGATGGCAAAGTCTTCACCAATCTGGGAGGGAGTACTCAGGTTAAAGCGCTGATTCGCCAGCCCGATGGCAAGCTTGTCGCGGCCGGATCTGTCTCTACGATAGGTAATCCTGACATTGCGCTGGTACGTTACAACGCCGATGGTTCACTCGACACCAGCTTTGACGGTGACGGCATTGTCTTCACCGATTTCGGCAATGTTGACAATGCCAACGCCCTGGTTCTCCAGCCTGACGGCAAACTTGTCGTCGCCGTCAATAGCGGCAACAGTGACATTGCGCTGGTACGTTACAACGCCGATGGTTCACTCGATAGCAGCTTTAAGGGCCGCGGCAGTGGCGGCGCCTCCGCGCTGGTTCGCCAGCCTGACGGCAAACTTGTCGTTGCCGGCGGCCGCGGCAGTGACGGCGCCGCCGACCTTGCGCTGGCGCGTTACAATGCCGATGGCTCGCTCGACAATAGCTTTGACGGCGATGGCATCGTTCTCACCGATTTCGGCGGTAGCGAGTACGCCAACGCCCTGGTTCTCCAATCTGACGGCAAACTCGTTGCCGCTGGATATACTACCTCCGGCGGTAACGAGGACTTCGGGTTGGTGCGTTACAACGCCGATGGTTCCCTGGACAGTAGTTTTGACGGCGACGGCAAAGTCCTCACCGACTTTGGCCGCTCTGAGAACGCCCGCATGTTGATTCTCCAGCCCGACGGGAAACTCGTTGCCGGCGGTGGCCCGTGGTTGGCACGATACAACACCGACGGTTCGTTGGATGCAACCTTCGCTGACGGTGGTACATATCTTTACCAACAGGGTGACAGCACAATTCAAGCCATCGTCATTCAGCCCGATGGCAAGCTGGTCGCCGCCGGGTTTGCCTTCACGTATGACCACCGCGATGACTTTGCGCTGGTGCGTTACAATGCGGACGGCTCACTCGACAACAGCTTCGGCGTCGACGGCAAAGTGCTTACCGATTTCGGCACCTATGACAGGGTCTCCGCCCTGATTCTCCAACCCGACGGCAAACTGGTCGCCGCTGGAACCGGCAGGGACGGCTTTACACTAGCGCGTTATAACGCTGATGGCACACTCGACAACAGTTTTGGCAGCGACGGCAAAGCTATTGTCGGTCTCGGTGGCACTGCTGCGGCGCTGGTTCGCCAGCCTGACGGCAAACTCGTTGCTGCCGGTTCCAGCGATGCCGGCTTTCCACTGGTGCGTTACAATGCTGACGGCTCACTCGACAGCAGCTTTGACGACGACGGCATCGTCTTCATCGCTTTGGACAGCTATGGCGCGGTCTCCGCGCTGGTTCTCCAGCCTGACGGCAAACTCGTCGTCGCCGGATATGCCCATATTGGCGGCGCCGATGACTTTGCGCTGGTGCGTTACAACAGCGATGGCTCACTCGACAACAGCTTTGATGGTGACGGTAAAGTCTTCACCGATTTGGGTGATAATGATCAAGCATACGCCCTGGTTCTCCAGCCTGATGGCAAACTCATCGCCGCTGGTTCTTCCCCCACGAGCCGGGCCAATAACTTTGCGCTGGTGCGTTACAACAGCGATGGCTCACTCGACACGACCTTTGACGGTGACGGCAAACTTCTCACCGATTTGGGCGGCAACGAGTACGCCACCTCCCTGGTGCTCCAGCCCGATAACAAACTCGTCGCAGCCGGATATGCCTTGGGTAGCGGCGGTTCGGGCTTTGCCCTATTGCGTTATAACGCCGATGGCTCACTCGACACAACCTTTGACGGTGACGGCAAAGTCATTACCGATTTCGCCGGTTCAGCCCGGGTCTCCGCGCTGGTTCGCCAACCCGACGGCAAACTGGTTGCTGGTGGGACTGCAATCCAGACCTTTGCGCTGGCGCGCTACCTCGGCGGCAATCCGGCGCCAGTGGCGATGGATGATAGCTACAACGTGGGCGTCAATGCCGTCTTGAGCGTGGCGGCGCCCGGTGTGCTGGGCAATGACAGCGCCGCCGATGGTGATGCACTGACAGCGGCGCTGGTGAGCGGGCCGAGCAACGGCCGCTTGACGCTGAACGCCGACGGCGCCTTTACCTATACCCCCAACCCAGGCTTCAGCGGCGTTGAGAGGTTCACCTACCAGGCCAAGGCGGGTCAAGCCACGTCGAACGTAGCCACGGTCACTATCACCGTGCCGACGGCCACTGAACGCATCGACATCCTCAGCGGAGCGATCCAGCAGTTGATGACGACGGGCGTGTTGAATCAGGGGCAGGGCAATGCGCTGCTGACCAAGTTAACAAATGCCCGGCGCGAAGTGGCGCGCTGCAAGATGAAACAGGCAACCAAGATGCTGGACGTCTTCAACAAGCATGTCACCGATCTGCTCGCAGCGGGGGTGCTCACGCCGGAAGGGGGGCAGCCCTTGCTCGCGGCCGCCAATGTCATCATGGCGCAAGTGCAGGCCGACGCCTGTATCACGGGTGTCAACGCAGAGGAGGACGCGGCTGCTTTCACCCTGTATTTACCCTATGTGAGACGCTAGCTTTATCAACTGCCCGCTCGACTAGGCGCGCAACTCCACCGCTGGCTGGTACAGCGGCTAAAGGTGGCTTACGGCCTCCTGGCCCTGCCGCTAAGCGCCTTGGGTGCGCGCCTGCTCGGTGATTTTTTGCTCAACAGGCCACATGCCTTAGCGGCGCCGCAAAGGATGAAAATGCAACAGCGATTTCACAGATTTTTCTATTCGTTAATCGGCATAATCGGTGAAATCCCTGTTATTTATAGAACAGGCCACATGAATGGGCTACACCACAAACCATGAAAATTAACCACGAAGACGCAAAGGACACGAAGGTTTTTCTTCGTGAACTTCGGGGCGCCCAAGTTGTCATTGCCTTGCTCTCGCCCCTGATCGCCTGCCTCTTCCCGATCCTGGCCGGCGCGCGTATCACCATGCGCGCGGCGATCAGCAGCTATGGGGCGCGGGCGGGGACGACGTTCCTGGATCGGCTGCTGGCCAAAGTGCAGCGATTGCCGCGCTCTATCCCTTTGACGAATTGCTCTTTTCGCTCTTGCGCTTTAATGTAAACTACTTTGTGGTTATCCAGCATGGCTCATCTACGGAAAGTGTGAACACCTGTCAGGTTTCCAAAACCTGACAGGTGTGGCGGGTCGAAACCTCACACTTTCTGTAGATGAGCGATCCAGCATTAGGCGCTCGCCAATCACGGAGCGGCTAGAACTTGTCTTGTGCAATTTTGCGTCGTTGCTTTCTGAAATTGGGGGGTTGACAAGAAAACAAAATCATGTTATGATTCCGAATATCATTCGGTAAACGATGAGAGATGAAAAATATGAGTGAAGCGAACCAGGCAGAATTATCACCACGCGAACGCCGTCACCAGCGTACACAGCAAGCCATTATCGAGGCGGCGCGCCAGATCATACGCGAGAGCGGGGTTGATACCCTTTCGATTCGTGCCATTGCCGAACGGATCGATTATAGCCCGGCTGGGCTTTATGAGTACTTTGGCAGTAAGGAGGAGATCGTTGCGGCAGTCTGCGCCCAGAATTTCGAACGCTTTGCCCGTCGTCTAGCTCAGGTTGATGCCACGCTATCAGCGACAGAGTACATTTTTGAATTGGGGGTAACTTATATCGACTTTGCCGTGCGCAACCCTGATGCTTTTTTGTTAATGTTTACGACCTTCCCCTTGTCGCAGATCAATCAAAAGCAAGCGCCGCCCGATGTCCTCGAAACTATGATGACCGGCAACAGTGCCTTCGCCATTCTTGCGCGTGGCGTGCAGCGTTGTGTTGACGAAGGCATTTACCACCCCAAGGCCGGCTTTGAGGTAGTGGCGATGGCTTATACCCTCTGGTCGCTGGTGCATGGATTGGCGATGTTGCGCGTGACCAGTGGTTCGGTCATGCCCTTTGACTATAACGTGGTTGAACGGGAGGCGCTCCGCAGATTTGGCGCCGGTCTGGCCCAATAGAGGCGCCGGCGTCGCGATCGCTTCTTTTTTTTACCATTTACCGAACAATCAACGGTAAACGTACTAAGTTTATAATAAGTATAGGTTGCCAATGAAAAGGAGGTTTGTGATGTCCTGGCTGGATGTACTGTTGGCCTACACCCATTTTGTCGCCATCATCGCCCTAGTTTCGACTGTAGTCGCCGAAGCCGTGCTTTGCCGGCCAGGCTTAACCCTGGCTTGGGCGCAACGGTTGGGGCGCGTCGATCTGCTCTACCTGGTGACAGCCGTGTTGGCCTTGAGCAGTGGTCTGTTACGGATGTTCTTGGGGGCAAAGGGCGCCGCGTTCTACTACAACAACCCCGTCTTCTGGGTGAAAATGGGGCTGTTTATCGTCGTGGGTCTCATCTCGATTCTGCCCACCATACGCTTTATTCGCTGGACAAAACGGTTACAAGGGGAAAGCAACAGTCAGATCGACGACCGTGAAGTGACCGGCACCGCCCGCATCATCTATCTGGAACTAGGGTTGTTGGCGCTCATTCCGCTCATGGGGTCGCTCATGGCGCGCGGCTTTGGGTATGGGTGATTCTGTTCTCCTCCCTAAACTCAAACGTCCCTATGGGACGGGTTCTACCGATAAACTTTCTTGACAAAATACTACCGGCTTTCAAAAATCACCAACTTATATTCATGGCGCGCATCGGGCATTATTGGTCGCAGCCAGGGTTGATCGGCGACATGGGGCGTGCAGGAACCAAAGGTGCAGAGGCGGATGGGGCGTTGTTGCGCTTCCTGCTGTAACCGAGCCAGCACGCTTTGCAAAAGTTGCCCGCGGAAGGGGGTAAACATAAAAAAGACCGTGCCGTCACTATAATCGGCGGTGCGGGCATCGCTATTGATAAAGGTCACATCGGTTACGCCCAACGTCCGCGCCTGCTGCTGGGCAAAAGTACAAAAGGCAGGCTCGATTTCCACGCCTTTGGCGCGAACGCCGGTGAGCAAGTGGATCAACAGCGCCACTTGCCCCAAGCCCGCACCCAAATCATAGAAAACATCAGTGGGCATCAGTGGCGTGTGATCGACCAAATCGAGCAGCACACGAGCCGGCGTCTCCTCACAATGCACCATTTCCACCGTTGTCGCTAGGGTGGCGGCGGGCGCACTTTTTAACTGGAAGAGGCCATCGACCAACACATCCAGCCCGTCATAGCTCATGTAGACGCGGTCGCTGTGATTGGAGGTGTAATCGGTGAATTGGTTCAGATAACGGCGGAGAGCCGCGCCGGTTAACGCACCGCTTTGCACCCCCATGCGCACCTGCTGAAAGAGGCGTGTATTCACAGCGGTCAACTGCGTTTGCAACTGCGTCGCTTGTTGGTGGAGCGTCTGCACAGCGGGAGTGCGCCGCCGTTCCATACGCAGAACATCGTGCAGGAAGGTGATGAAATCCAGCGCCTCGGCGCGGCGCAGTAGATTAGAGTCCGCCAGCAAGGCATCATCGGTCAAATAGTCAGCCAGTTCAGCTTGCAGTTCTTGCAGATCCACAGGGTGCGTCGCCTATTGCCAGGCCGGGAAATTGGCGGAAGCCACCAGTTGACGCATTTGGGCTTTGAAACGGCGCATAAAGCCCAGCCGCTCACCTTCCCAGTGCATCGCCTGCCCAACGATCACATGACAAAAGAAGGGGACAAAGAGCATCGTCCCTTTGGGCCACGCTTTCCCCATGCCATACATAAAGAGCGGCACCACCGGCGCCTGCGGAAAGCGCTCGGCCAGCAGGGTGACGCCCGCCTTGAAATCGGCCAACTGCTCCGGTTCGCCGCGTGAACCTTCGGGGAAAAAGATCAGGATGTCGCCTTGAGCCAATGCCGCGTAACTGGCCGCCAGCGGATCGGCATCTTTATCGGTGCGCTCGCGATCAATGGGGATAATGCCCATAATATTGCGGGAAAACCAGGCGATCCAGCGGTTACGATACCAGTAGTCGGTGGCGCCCACGGGTCGCACTTTGCTGACCATGTGTAACGGGAAGAGCGCCATCAACACCGCCGTATCCAGGTGGCTATTGTGATTGGCGGTCAGCACCGCCGGGCCTTGCATCGGCAGCAGGTGACGATTGCGCACATTGAGGCCCAGGATAATATGGACGACCGGGTAAACAATCAACAGAAAAAAGAGGTAACGTAAAATTTTTATCATAGCGCAGATCGCTTACACAAACAGATTCAGGTAGTAGAAAAAGAGTGGGGCAGCATAGGTAAAGGGATAGATATAGTGCAGAATGCCCCCTAGCCCCGGTTGGTAGCGTTCAGTTTCGTTGATCTCTAACGCGTGTTGAATGGCGCGCACCGTGTTTGTCCCTAGATAGGCTCCGGCGCCGATAAGCAAGCCCGCGATGGTCGCTTGCAGCGGCGTCAATCCAATCAACCATGGCCCCACGCCCCAGGCCAGAATGCCCACACCAAGAATGCTTAAAACGCCGGCCAACCCTGTCAGCGAGGCATGAAAGACCGGCCGTGACCAATCATTGACTCGCCAGCGGAGCAGGATCGCCTGCATAATCGCCTGCGCATGAACCAGCAGCACCAGATAAAGCAGCAGGTTGGCGCCGTTGACAACGCTGGTCATGTCGTCAGTAGTCATGGGTAACGCGCTGTCACGCACTAGCAACAGTCCGGCGTGACTAAAGCCAAAGACCAACGTAAAGAGACCCCACCCCAGCTTGAGGGTGCTATTGAGCGCCTGCGCTGTACTTTCATAGCGCGCCAGCAACCAGGCCGCCAGGCCAAAGATCAACAAAGGGATAAACGCCAATGCCACTGCGTAATAGTGATTTGCAATCCAGATGAATTGCAGGGGAATACAGAGATAGCCCAGCAAGACGAGAGACCGTTCACTGCGCCGGAGCGGCATCATCGTGTAAAAATCTTTCAAGGCTTGGAAGCTGACAAAACCTAAGAGAAAGAGCGCAAGCCCGGTTTGGGGGATCAACGCACTCAGATACAACATGATCAATAATGACCAGACCAAAGGTCGCACTTCCAGCCGGGTAATGGTCGCACTTTTTTCTAGTGATCTCATGAACGCTTGTTTACCTCGGTTGCGGCACGGCGCAACACGCTACTGTAGACAGATCATCATAGACGGACATTCGTAGCCGT
Source organism: Caldilinea sp. CFX5 (assembly GCA_021405325.1). Next base: position 138,003 of record QWII01000003.1, read on the forward strand.
ACACTATCAGCAGAATGCCTACTTATTGCAACACCGCCGCGGCAGAACAGTTGCGTATCACTACACAATCGTTCTACCCAGGTATCTATCCAAGTCGGGGCCACCCTGCCCTGAAAACAACAAGGATGCCGCAGATTCCAAAGATTTATATTGCAAATTAATCTATATAACCTGCGAAATCTCTGTTGTTTTCAGGGCAGGGTGGCCGGCGCCTATGCCTGAACAATAAAAGTTTTGCCAGTGTAAACCGATATGATAATACCAACAGTGCGCGCAAGCAAATCTTTGGATGACTACGTAGCCACGCCTCGGTACAAAGTATCGATGATTGAGCAACCTATGGTACAATCGCGGTAGATAAGTACCTATCCTGGCGATGAGCAACCGCAACGACTGAAGGACTGTGCCGATGTATCATTACCCTGGTGAGTATGTCACCGATTTTTGTATTGTCAAACGGGATCAGCTTTATCACCTCTTTCATATCCGTGGCGAACGGTGGACCTGGCCGGTCGGCTATCGCGAACTGGATCTAGGCCACGCCACCTCGACCGATCTGCGCACCTGGACGCCCCATGACCCCGTATTGCCCGCCGGCCCCAAAGGCGCCTGGGACGAAAGCGGCAACTGGGCGCCCGACATGATCGAAGTTGATGGCGTCTACTACTGCTACTACACCGGCAGCGATGCCAACAACAACCAGGCCATTGGTCTCGCCACTTCGACTGACCTTTTTCACTGGGAAAAGCACCCCGACAATCCGGTAGTGGAGCCGGGGCCGTGGTCGGATCGCCATGTGGGCAAGGATGTGGCCGGGCGCGATGCAATGGTCTTTGTCGATACCGAACGCAACCGTTACCTGCTCTATTACACGGCGACGATGGCCGACGGTCGCGCCTGTCTCGCTCTGGCCCAGTCTAGCGATCTGGTGCATTGGGAAGATTTGGGGCCGACCTATATCGAGGAAGATCGCCATTACAATCGGCTGGAATCAGCCTATCTCGTGCCGCATGATGGCCGTTATTATCTCTTTTACAGCGCCAAGGGCGGCCCCAAAAGCAAGGGCTTCTCCCCCAAGGCATTCAACCACTTTGATATTGTCTATCTGGTTTCCGATGACCCGACCACCGGCTGGCAAAAACCGGCCAACCACGAACTGTTGACCGAATGGACCTGCGCCAGCGAACACCCCACCTTTGACGGCGTCACCTATATGCTCTATATTGTGCAGGAAGAAATCAACGGCATTTGGGGCGCTTCGGTGCTGAGCGATCCCAAGCGCATCGACTGGCAAGCAGATGGCACAGTCCGTGTCCGCGAACATCTGCCGGACGATATTGCCGCTGAGGGTTTGTTTGATAGCCGACAGGATACGTTGGCGGATTGGGTTCACCACGGCGGCGATTGGTCAGTTGGCAGTGACCACGTCTTGGTCGCCCCAGCCGTCAATGACGAGACCTTGCTGCTCAACACCCTATGGGGGCGCGATCTGGCCTTGGAAGCGGAGTTCCTACTACCAGCGAACAGTGTCGCCTCGTTGATGGTACGGGGCAACCCTTCGGCAATGGCCGGTTATCGGATTGGGGTAGATAGCGCCCGCGGTGTCGTCGGCCTGTATGAACGCTTCCCGGCCCAACCGGAGCGGGTCATTCAAGAGCGTCCGGTCGCTTTGTCAACCGGTGCATGGCACAAGCTCAAAGTCGTTGCCCAAGGCGAGTTTTTTGATTTTTATGTCGATGAGACGTTGCTGCTGGTGCGCCACGAACGCACCTATACCGAAGGCTGTTTCGGCGTGCAGGCACAGGGGCCGGTGCAAGTGCGCAATCTTCGCGCCTATCGCTATCTCGACCCAGAGGAAATTTCATCGGATTGGGAGCGTCGCTGCAAGCCGTATCACCTATTTCGGTATTGATCAAGACTTCCGCCGGCAGCATCGTAGGGGCATGATATATCATGCCCCTACGATGCTGCCGGCGGAGACGGTTCACGCAACACGTATCATGCAGGTAGGAAATCAACCATGAGTCAAGGACAAACACTCGAACGATTAGAGGCCGGAATGCCGGTGATCACGGCTGGTGGACAGGTGATCCGGGTGACGGAAGAGTTGGCGACACGCTTTCAACCGGGGGATAGTCTGGCGGTGGTGGCGCATAGCGGGGAATTATTGCGCATTCCGGCAGCCGAAAAACAGCTTGCCGCAGCAGCGGTGACCCGTTGTGTCGCTGCCTTCCAAGCAATGGGGTCAGTGCGCGACGAGCAGATCGCCGCCTTCTATGAACACTTCGCCGGCGCGCTGGAGAATGATACAACCTGGTCGCAAATTGCCGAGATCAATGCCCAAGATGTGACCGATGCACGGGCGCGGGGCCGTTCGACCACTCGTTTGCTCGCCACCGAGAAGATGTGCAAAAACATGGTCGATGGGCTGCGCGGCTGGATCCAAGCGCCCTCGCGCCGGGGACAAATTTTGGAGACGGTGCAGCAGGATGGCTTCCGCGTCGAGTTGGTCGGCGCGGCGTTGGGCGTCGTGGCCTTTGTTTTTGAAGGACGACCGAATGTCTTGGCTGATGCTTGTGGCGTCTTGCGCGGGGGCAATACCGTGGTTTTCCGCATTGGTAGCGATGCTTTGCGCACAGCCAAGGCAATCATGCAACTGGCGGTCGAACCGGCGTTGACGGCTGCCGGTCTACCAAGCGGGGCGGTCACCTTGATCGAAAGCGCGGCCCATGCCGCCGGCTGGGCGCTCTTTTCCGATGAACGGCTAGCGCTGGCGGTTGCCCGTGGCTCCGGCCCTGCCGTGGCGACGTTGGGGTCGCTGGCGCGCAGTGTCGGCGTGCCGGTCAGCCTGCATGGGACGGGCGGTGCGTGGATTGTCGCAGCGGCTTCGGCGGATACGGCGACCTTTGGCCGCGTTGTCGTGAACTCGTTGGATCGCAAGGTCTGCAATACGCTCAATGTCTGCTGTATTCTCGCCAGCGAGACAGCGCGCCTGGTTCCCGTTCTCCTGGAAGGGTTGGCCGAAGCGGGTAGACGCCGGGGGCAAAATTTCAAGCTCCATGTGGCTGAGGGGAGTGCGCAGGTTGTCCCCGCTGGTCTGTTCCAGAAGATCGTCGCCATCCGCCGCGCCGTTGGTGATGTCGATGAACCGCAGGCCGAATTGTTGCCCCGCCACGCCCTCGGTCACGAATGGGAATGGGAAGAGACGCCGGAGGTTACACTGGTGGTGGTAGAATCGGTGGCGGAGGCAGTGGCGCTCTTTAACCAGTACAGCCCGCAATTTGTCGGCTCGTTGATCAGCCATGACGCAGCGGAACACCGGCAGTTCTATGAAACGATCAACGCGCCCTTTGTCGGCAATGACTATACACGCTGGGTCGATGGTCAACTGGCGCTGCACAAACCGGAGCTGGGCCTTTCTAACTGGCAACATGGCCGCCTCTTTGGCCGCGGCGCGATTTTAAGCGGGGATAGTGTGTACACGGTGCGGACGCGGTATATTCGTGAGTAACGGAGGATCTGCCATGAGTGCAAAGTATGGCGTTGGTTTGATCGGCGCTGGCTGGGTGGCCGGTGAATATGTCAAGGTTTTTCGTAATCATCCATTGACCGAAGTAGTCGGCATCTATAACCGCACACCTGGCAAAGCCACCGCGTTGATGCAGACCCACGGCATCCAAGGCAAAGAGTACGCCAGCCTGGATGAGTTCTTTGCCGACGACCGCATTCAGATCGTCGTCTCCTGCACGCAGCCGGATGTACGTGGCGAGCATTGTGCGCGGGCCGCGGCAACCGGTCGCCATGTGGTCATTGAAAAACCGGTGGGCATCCAGCGGGAGCATACCGCGCAGATTCGGGAAGCGGTGGCTAAGGCCGGCGTCAAAACGGTCACCAGCTTTGTGCTACGCTGGAATCCCCAATTTGTCACCGTGCGCCAGTTGATCAACGATGGCGTCTTGGGCGAACTCATCTATGGCGAGGCTGACTACTGGCACCCTGCCCGTCGCGCCCAACCGGGCAGCCCCTATCTGCGCAAGGATGTGGTCGGCAGCGCGTTTTTGAGTGGCGGCTGTCATGCCGTGGACATGTTGCGCTATCTCGGCGGCGAGGTGGTGGAGGTGAGCGCTTTTGCTGCCGCGCCCAAACGGATCAAGAGCTTCGAGTTTGATCCGGTGGTGGTGGCGTCGCTCAAATTTGCCAATGGCGCAGTCGGCAAACTGTCGGCGCTGCTCGATGGTGACACGCCCTATCGCTTCAACTGCCGACTCTTTGGCACGAACGGCAGCATTCAAAACAACGAAGTTTACTCGTCGCAGAAATACCCCGGCGCCCATGACTACTGGGTCTTCCCCACCATCACCCCCAACAGCGGTGACGTAACCCACCATCCCTTCAAAGCGCAGATCGAACATTTTGTTGAGTGTATTGAGAACAATGTCGAGTCCCATGCGTCGATCTACGATAGCTACAAGTCGATGGCGATCTGCTTTGCGATTGATGAGTCGGTGGCAAAGGGTGGGCAACCGGTAAAGGTGATCAATGATTGATGATGATAACATCCATAGAGAAATAAGATTGCACCATGCGCCACTGGTACGGACTTCTCCGCTCAATCGCCATTTACTACGCCAACCCCTTCAAATTACGCCAAATGCGCCGCTTCTACGCCCAGTTCATGCGACCGGGCGATCTCTGCTTTGACATTGGCGCGCACGTCGGCAACCGGCTCTGGGTCTGGACGCAGTTGGGGGCGCAAGTGGTAGGGGTGGAGCCGCAGCCGCTTTGTCTACAACTCTTGCAGCGCTGGTATGGCCGCCATCCCCGGGTGACACTGGTGGGGGAGGCTGTGGGCGCAGAAGTTGGACAGCAACAACTCTTCATCAGCGAACGCAACCCGACCGTTACCACCTTATCCAAACCGTGGATCGAAGCGGTGCAAAAAGTACCCTCGTTCGCCGCAGTGCAGTGGGAGCAGACGGTAACGGTCAACGTTACCACGTTGGATGATCTCATTGTCCGTTATGGTGCACCGGCCTTCTGTAAGATTGATGTTGAGGGCTACGAACTGGAAGTGCTGCGGGGGTTGTCCCGCCCGTTGCCGGCGCTCTCCTTTGAGTATATCCCGGCGACCAAGACAATGGCGGTTGATTGTATCGAACGGTTGCAGCAACTCGGTGACTACCAATATAACTGGTCGGTGAGCGAACAGCACCACTGGCAAGCGCCGCAGTGGACGGATAGCGCCACCATCATCGACTGGCTCCAACGTCTGTCATTGAATGTTGATTCTGGCGATATTTATGCTCGCCTAAAATTTTAATCGAACTGGTCAGTGATGGCGTACTGCCAGCGATCAGCTTTGGCCGCGCTTTTCGCCACTACTGGCGGCGCAGCACCCTGCTTGGTCTGCTGGCGGCCTTTCCTGCGTTGGCGGCGCTCGTCACTTTGCCGCTCCTGCAACAACCAATCGTACCAATGGTCGTCTGGCTTGGGTTGGGGGCAGACCTGTTGGGCATGGCGTTGATGGCGGCACTGTTGCTCTACGCATTTCCGTTCATGGTTTATCAGGACAGCGAAGTGAAAACGAGTCTGCACAAGGGTTGGCTGCTGGCGGCGCTGCACCCCTGGCATACATTGGGGCTACTCGGACTAAGCATTTTGTTGGCGTTTAGCGTCGGCTATTTCAGCCTGGGGCTGCTCTTTTTGCTACCGGCATTTTATGGCATGTTTGTTGTCGGGAATGCGCTGTTGGTGTTACAAGCGCAGGATCTAACCAAATCATCGGCAGTGAAAAGTTAGAGCAGGGGCCGTTGACGGTGCTGCGGTGTACGGTTTTTCTCCTGCTTCACGATTCCATGTTGCTATGGTAAAATAACAGGCAGATTCTATCATAGCAAAGGAACGAGGTCACTGTGTCGCTACAAACGATCAATCTACCTTTACCTTCTCAGGTATACAAGCGTGCGCAACAGCGGGCCGCCAAACGACAGCATTCCATTGAGGATGAGTTGGCTGAAGTCGTAACGCAAGCATTAGCGGTTGATGACGAATTTGTCGGACTGCCATTGGATCTGGCCGAAGAGGTGAAGCAACTTGCGTTTTTAGATGAGCAATATTTGTGGGTTGTGGCAAAACGCACCATTGCCGAGAAACAATCAGAACGGATGGAGACATTAATTCATAAGTTGCACCGCGAAGGTCTGACACAAAGCGAACAGCAGGAGATCCAACAATTGCAACAGCTTGCTCATCGGGTGATGCTATTGCGTGCAGAAGCCGCCGTATTGTTAAAACAACGTGGACATGATATTACAAGTTTACGTCAGCCCGCTAAGTAAAATAACCTTCTTTCGCCAACCTAATAGATTGAAATACCTGTGAGTAGAACATCCATTCCAGCCAGTTTGCGTCGACGGGTGTCGAAAGAGTTTCGCTTTCGTTGTTGTTATTGTCAAACGCAAGAAGGTATTGCCGGAATGCGTTTTACCATCGATCACATTATCCCCGAAGCGCTTGGCGGCACAACAACCATAGATAATCTCTGTCTGGCCTGCTGGGATTGTAACCTGTTAAAGCAGCAACGGATTGCCGCAATTGATCCGACAACAGAAATAATGGTTACGCTCTTTCATCCCTATCAACAAAGCTGGCATGATCACTTTGTCTGGCAAGAAAATGGTGCGATGATTGTTGGGATAACGCCAACAGGGCGTGCAACCATCACTGCGCTACAATTAAACCGTCTATTATTAGTGCAAGCTCGCCGGCGATGGATTACGGCTGGTTGGCACCCACCGCAAGATTAATCTTTTTGATTCTTCATATCCAAGAATATCACAAGGAACCCACTATGGACTACTTCCTCTACCGTGGCGCAAAGACCAGCCAGATCAGCTTCCCGTTGGGTGGCATTGGCACGGGCAGCATTGGTCTGGCCGGCAATGGCCGCTTGATCGACTGGGAAATTTTCAACCGGCCCAACAAGGGCAGTGTCAACGGCTTTTCGCACTTTGCCATCAAGGTCGAACAGGGCGATCAACTGGTCGACGCCCGCATTCTCCACGGCAACCTGCCCGCGCCCTACCAGGGCGAATTGCTAGGCAACCGCTTTAGCTCTTTCGGCTGGGGGCCACGCCGGGAATACCTGACCGGCCTGCCCCACTTCCAGAGCGTCGATTTTCGTGGCGAATATCCGCTGGCCGAGTTGACCTATGTGGACGACAGCTTTCCCGGTCAAGTCAAGCTCAACGCCTTCAACCCGCTGATTCCCCTCAACGCCGATGATTCGGGCATCCCGGCGGCTTTCTTTGAATTTAGCGTCACCAACACGACCGACGCGCCGTTGACTTATACCGTGGTCGGCGTCTTGACCAACCCGCTGCCGGCCAACAACCTCAACACCATCGAAACGCACCCTTGGGGCCATGCGCTTTGCCTCAACTCCGATGGCGTGCAACCGGATGATGTCAAAGCCGGTGATCTCACCCTGGCGACCGACACGGGGCTGGCCGACGATGTGACGGTAAGCTGGCAACAATATTGGTTCCGCGGCTCCTGGTTTGATAACCTGGAGGTCTATTGGAATGATCTGAAGCAGGTCGGCCCCTTCAAGAATCGTGTTTATAACGATGGCGGTCCGCGTGGCGCTGGCCCGCGTTTTAGCGAGAAAAACGAAGGGTTGCTGGCGGTTCATGTGCCGGTCGCGCCGGGGCAGACGCGCCATGTTCGCTTTGTCATCACTTGGAGCTTCCCCACCTGTGAAAATTATTGGAAGCCCAAAAAGGAAGGCCAACCGCCACGCCCCACCTGGAAAAACTATTACGCCACTCTTTGGCCCGATTCCAAGGCGAGTGCGCAATATTGTCTGGCAAACTGGGATCGGCTTTATGGCGAAACCAAGCTGTTTCATGATGCGCTCTTTGCCTCCGACCTGCCCCCGGCGGCGTTGGATGCGGTTTCGGCCAACATTTCCATCTTGAAATCGCCCACGGCCTTGCGGCTGGAAGATGGCACCTTCTACGGTTGGGAAGGGTTACACCCCACCGAAGGTTGTTGCGAAGGCAGTTGCACCCATGTCTGGAACTATCAACAGGCGCTGCCCTTCCTCTTCCCGGCGCTGGAACGCTCTATGCGCACGGCGGACTACAAGTACAACCTGTTGGAAAATGGCTCCATGCCCTTCCGCATCCAATTGCCCCTTGGCTCCGACCCGTGGGAGTTCCGCGCCTGCTGTGACGGCCAATTTGGCGGCGTCATGAAAGCCTATCGCGACTGGAAGATCAGCGGCGACGACGCCTGGTTACGCGACATCTGGCCCGCCGTCAAAAAGTCACTCGAATTTGCCTGGAGTCCTGAGAACATCGACCGATGGGACCCAGAAAAGACCGGTGTTCTCTGGGGGCGTCAACACCACACGCTCGATATGGAACTTTTTGGCCCCAATTCATGGCTCACCGGCTTCTACCTGGGCGCGCTCAAGGCCGGGGCCGAGATGGCAGCGCATGTGGGCGAAACGGACGCTGCCGCCGAATATCAGGCCATCTTTGAACGGGGCAAGGCGTGGACGGACAAGCATCTCTTCAACGGCGAGTATTACCTGCAACGCATCGACTTGAAGGATCGTACCATTGTCGAGGCGTTTGAGGGCAAAGATGATTCGCTCATGGGCACCTCGGCGTTACAAGCCTACTGGAACGACGAACACCAGGAGATCAAATACCAGATTGGCGAAGGCAGCAGCATCGACCAAATCCTGCCCCAGTGGCACGCCGACCTCTATGGCTTGGGTGATCTCTATGACCCGGCGCAGGTGAAGCAAGCCAGCGCCGCCATCTTCAAATACAACTATATTGCTGAAATGGGTAAGGTCTACAACCCCTGTCGCATCTACTGTCTCAACGACGAGGGTGGCCTGGTCATCTGCGCCTGGCCGGAAGGGTCGCAAAAGCCCCTCATCCCGGCGCCCTATTCGCAGGAGACGATGAACGGCTTTGAATATTCTGCCGCCATTCATATGATTATGTTGGGGTTGGTGGAGGAGGGGATGACCTGTATCGAAGCGGTGCGGCAACGCTATGATGGCGAACGGCGCAACCCCTGGAACGAATTTGAGTGCGGCAACAACTATGCGCGCAGCATGGCTTCCTATGCGCTGCTCAATGCTTTTTCGGGTTTCCAATTTGATATGGTCAATCAGCGTATTGGCTTCAATCCTGTGCGCACCAACAACGGTCACTTCCGCTGCTTCTGGTCGCTCGACTCCGGTTGGGGTGAATTTGTGCAGACGCCGACAGGGTGTGAGATGCGGGTGTTGGCAGGCGTACTGACGCTACAGCAGGTGAACTTGCCAGCCCTTGCCGGTAAGCAGGTTACCGTTACCGTCGCCGGTGAAGCCGTGACTGCGACGGCGCAGAGTGATGGCTTTGCCTTTGTCCGACCAGCACAAATTGCGGCAGGGCAATCATTACGGGTTGCAACCTTGTAAATCGTACCAGTGAAACAACCAAGAAAGCGCTGCTTGGGCTATGTACTCAGCAGCGCTTTCTTCTAGGCCCACATAATGGCAATTCGCCACTTTCAGGTCTGTCCATACTATTCTTTTTGACAAATCAGGTATAATACAGGCAACGATTTGCTTTTGTATACTTTCTGAAATCAGTCGGCTTTCCTCATGCGAACAGTGTTTCGCGACTAGCCTTGAGAAAGCCTACGACCTTGTCAAACGGAATTATCTATGCACCTGGAATCAACCCACCTATCGCCGGCCGCACAGCCCTATCGCGCCTACTTTCGCTGTTTTCGCGGCTGCTCTGGCGAATATTCTGTCTATGATGTGATCTATAACTGTCCGACCTGCGGCGGCTTGCTGGAAGTCCACCATGAACTTGCACCCTTGCAACAACAGGGCGCTGACGAATGGAAAACCATGATCGATCGTCGCGTCGGCGCCACCCGTTGGCCCTATGGCAGCGGCGTCTGGGGGATGCGCGAATGGGTCATGCCCGATCTACGCGATGAAAATGTTGTCAGCATGTATGAAGGCAACACCAATCTCTTCTGGGCCGAACGGCTGGGCAAACAGATCGGCGTGCCCGACCTCTGGATCAAGCTCTGCGGCAACAGCCACACCGGCAGTTTCAAAGACCTGGGTATGACCGTGCTGGTTAGCGTGGTCAAGCAGATGATGGCCGACAGCAGCCCCGTGCGCGCCGTCGCCTGCGCCAGCACCGGCGACACCAGCGCCGCCCTGGCCTCCTACGCGGCGTGTGCCGGCATTCCGGCCATCATTTTCCTGCCCAAGGGCAAGGTCAGCACGGCGCAACTGGTGCAACCGGTGGCGAATGGCGCGCATGTGCTGGCGCTCGACACCGACTTTGATGGCTGTATGCGCATTGTCAAAGAGGTGACGCAAGACCAGAGCATCTACCTCGCCAACTCAATGAACAGCATCCGCGTCGAAGGCCAGAAGACCGTCGCCATCGAAATTGTGCGCCAGTTTAACTGGGAAGCGCCCGACTGGATCGTCATCCCGGTCGGCAACCTGGGCAATATCAGTGCGCTCTACAAAGGGTTGAAGCTACTGTTAGATCTGGGTATCATCAACAAGATGCCCAGACTAGTGGCAGCGCAGGCGAAGAAGGCTGATCCCTTTTATCAAAGCTATCGCAACGGTTTTGCCGAAAAGGCGGTGCAGCAAGCGCAAACAACCCTGGCCTCAGCCATCCAGATCGGCGACCCGGTCAGCTATGACAAGGCTGTCCAGGCGATCCAAATGACCAACGGCATTGTCGAGCAGGCCAGCGAAGATGAGCTCGCCAACGCGGCGGCGATGGCTGATCTTACCGGCATGTACACCTGTCCGCACACCGGCGTCGCCCTGGCTGCGCTCTTTAAACTGGTGGAGCGGGGCGAGATCAAATCAAGTGACCGCGTCATCGTTATCAGCACAGCCCATGGCTTAAAATTCACCAGCTTCAAAGTCGGCTACCACGAAGACAAACTCAACGAAGTCGAAAGCCGCTTTGCCAACCCGCCGGTCTATTTGCCCGCCGACGCCAAAGCCGTTCAGGAGACCATTGCCCGTAAATTAGACCGTGCGTGAAACGTGTTGCGTGTTGCGTGAACTGATGCTCGCTCTTTGCACAGCGTCATCACACAAGGTACGCAACACGCAACACGCTTCACGCAACACGCCAACAAGGAACCCGTCGTGAGCCAACCAGCGTCCAGCCCAACCAGCGGCCCCTACTGTTATGAGTACCCCCGTCCGGCAGTGACGGTGGATATTATTTTGTTTACCTTTGCCGAGAATGACCTCAAGGTGTTGCTGATTGAGCGCAAGCACGCGCCCTTTGCTGCCACCTGGGCGCTGCCGGGTGGCTTTGTCGAGATCGACGAGGATCTGGAAGATGCCGCACTGCGCGAACTGGCCGAAGAGACCAATGTCACCGAGGTCTATCTGGAGCAGCTTTACACCTTTGGCGAACCCGGCCGCGACCCGCGCACGCGCGTCATCACAGTGGCTTACTTTGCGCTCCTCAGCACCGATCAGGTGGCGCGACTGCAAATCCAAGGGGCGTCGGATGCCACCCATGCCCGCTGGTGGAGCATGTATGCGCTGCCGCCTCTGGCCTTTGATCATGACCGCATTTTGCAATATGCCTTGCAACGGCTGCGTTGGAAGTTAGAGTGGACAGCCCTCGGCTTTCTCCTCCTGCCCAAGGAATTCACCCTCTCAGAGTTGCAGAAGGTCTATGAAACGGTTCTCAACGAGCCGCTGGACAAACGCAACTTCCGCCGCAAAATCCTGGCCACGGAGGTGCTGGAAGAGACTGGTAACATCCGCGAAGGTGATCACCGCCCAGCCAAACTTTATCGCTTTACCGCCCAAGCCATTGAACTGGAGCAGGCGCGCCGCCGCTTCCCATAATAACCCGTAGTAAAGACTTATGAGAGTTGGTTATTTATTTCGGTAATCCTTGGAACTTGTCACGCCGGCGGCGATGACCTACAGTTACCGCTTTATTTTCGTAACGTTCATCAGTCTTTCCTACGGGTTTTGTCGCTCATGCCTTGGATACTCTTACACAACACTGGCCACCGCATAGGCCGGCGACTGGGTGATATAACTTTCCAGTTGTTCAATGAGGAATTGCTGTTCGGCAATCACTGTCTTGACCAGATCGCCGATGGAAATGATACCAACCAGGCGCCCTTCCTCCAGCACGGGTAGGTGACGGATGCGTTTCTCCGTCATCACCTGCATACACTGTTCCACCGTTTGCTCCATCCCGGTGATGATGGCCGGCGCGCTCATAATCTCTTTGACCAGCGTATCACGCGAGGTGCGCCCTTTGAGGATCACTTTGCGGGCATAATCCCGCTCGGAGACAATGCCAAGCAGCCTGCCGTTCTCCACAACCGTCAAAGCGCCGATCTCCTTCTCGCCCATCAACTTCAGGGCGGTAAAGACCGTCTCGTTCGGCGCAATCGACCAAACCGTGGTTCCCTTGCTGTTTAGAATCTGCTGTACCGTTTGCATCGTAGCCTCCCTTGACCAAGAACAACCAAAACAACCCACCGGGGAAAATATTCTCTATGGTGTAACCGCTGGGTGCGGGCAGGTGTAATCAAACGTAAGGTTCGGATAATGGGGCATAGCCGTAGCAGCATGTGACCTGATCGTACTGGATTACGCCGTCGTTGTCAAGAGGGTTAGCGGACAAGCGAACAAAGCCGTCCCGTAGGCGCCCCAGGAGTTACCGCTGAGTTTGGGGAAAGCGGATCATGATTCCCAGTCCTAAATTCAAACAGCCCTACGGGGCGACAAAACAGAAGCGCGATGATCGGTAGTTAGAGGGGACAGAAGCTGAGATCCGTTGCTTTACCGCGTTCATTAACGGTGAGCCGTATTTTAGCATTGCCTTTGCTGCCAAGGAAGGTAAAGCCGACCCACGTCGCGCCGTCGCCGCCGGTGACTTCGCCCAATGCGCCGCTACCGCACAAAATATTCGCCAGCCGCACTTGATCCCACCGCGCGGTCAAATCAACGTCGGCGGCGCAAAGCGTCTTCAAGGCGCGGCGAGTTGGCTGGGCAACCAACGCAACCAAACGTTCGGCGGCCTGCTGCAAGGCGACAGACGGCGGCAAGGTCGATTCCATCTCCAACTCTTGCACCCGCGGCGGTACAGTCGGCGACATAGTGAGGGCAAAACGACACCAGCCCCGTTCGCCGCGCATTCGCCATTCACCGCGCAGCCAGTTCTCGACCACAAAGGGGCCATCTAAGGTTAAGGCGCCGTGGCGTTCATCCAACTGGGCTAACGCACGCCGCCAGTGGGCCAGATCGCGATCCAGGAAAAAGTTATCGGCAAAAAGCGTCTCGGCCATGTTGCTGTCCCATCTTTGGAGCAACTGTAAGACGCTATCGCGCGCGGCAGCCAACGCGGGCGCAACCGGTCGCTGGTAAGGCTGTACCTGACTCTTTGCCACCAACAATTCTAGCCCCTTGACACAGGCCTCACTGACACCCGCATAGGTGAGATTCCCCAAAGCCACAATGCCGATACCATAATCCGGCGCCCAACGCATGTGCGAGCCAAAGCCGGGCAAGCCGCCGCCATGCCCCACGCTGGGCCACTGTCCATTGTGCCGCAATGATAAACCAAAGCCATAGCCGCCGGTTACGATCGCCGGCACTGCGCCGAGTGCCGGCACGGTCACTACCGGTTCATAGAAGCTCCACGCCCGCTGCATCTCCCGCAGCGAACTACGACGCAATGGCCCATTTTCCGGCTCACTCCGTGGCGGCCACGCCGCTTGAAAGAGCGCCACCCAGCGCGCCAGATCGCGCACCGAGGTGAATAAACCGGCAAAAGCCGCCACATCACCACCCGACGGCAGCAGCGCCTCCTCTTTCCAGGTCTCATCCTCCCAACGGTAGCCCAGCGCCAGACGTTCAGCGGGAACATCAGCGCCATTCCAGACCGTCGCCGTCATCCCCAGCGGCTTGAGGATCTGTTGGTTGATGTATTGAATGGCGGGCATCCCTGCGACATTGGTGATGATCCGCCCCAGCACCATGTAGGCATAATTGGAATATTCATAGGTAACGCCCGGCGGATTCGACCAGGAGACCCCGGCGCGATAGAAGTCGCTCATGGCGGCATCTGTCCGATACAACTGCCGGTCGCCCCACGGATCATCCTGCGGCCAGCCGACAGTCATGCTCAAGAGCTGACGCACGGTGATGGCGGGTGAGTCGCTGGTGGGATAGGGCAGTGTCGCCAGTTCAGACACATAGGTGGCAACCGGTTCGTCCAGCCGCAATTTCCCGGCATCACGCAATTGGAGGATCGCCAGCGCGACAAAACTCTTGGTCATGGAAGCAATGCGAAAGACGGTGTCAGCATCCACCGGTGCGCCGGTGGCGACATTGCGCACGCCAAAGCTATGGGTAAAAAGTAGCTCACCTGCAACGACCACGCCATAGGCCACCCCAGGGATATGGCGCGCTTCGGCATGGCGCCGGAAGAGCGGTTCCAGCAACGGACAGGCGGCCAATATCCGTGCGTGGCGTTCGGTATCAGGCCAGGCGGGGACAGGCAACGCATTAGGCGCTTGACTCATGGTAATCACTTCCTCATCAGGTAACAGGAGAGCGGCGCGGATTCAAGTTGCGCAGATTCGTCCGGGCGCAAGAGCCGATCCGCGCAAGACGCCACGCACTTGCGCCAGCCGGTTACTGAACGCGGGCGGGTTCATCTTCTCATCTTTCTCTATTGCGGCTTGGGCAAAGCTGGTAAAACTATAGCATAGCCAGGCGCAATTCGCACAAGAAAGATAGGCGATGAAAGAGCGTTGCCGCGTTATTGAGCAAAAACTGATTACTTTAGTTGATGAACGTCTTTAACAGCGCCTTCCCCGGTCATCGGGTGCAGGTCCACCATCTGGTCGCCGAAGGCGATCTTGTGAGTGTCATCCATACCCACTTTGCCAAGCACACTGGGCCTTTTATGGGCATGCCGCCGACCGGCAAGGAAATTGTGGTCAATGGCGTCGAAGTGATCCGGCTGGCGAATGGCAAGATTGTTGAATTCTGGCGCCACGATGACGATGCTGGTCTGCTCATGCAGTTGGGCGCCATGCCGACGCCGGCGCCGGCGTAAGCAATGTCTGTATATCTTTTCTGCGGTGTTTCTATTTGCCACTATCATATGCGCAGTTGCGCCAGCGCCAGACCGCCGGGAAGTGGTCAAAGATAGTCCGGTAGTCGCAAGCTTTCCTGACCACGGGTGCCCTGTGGGCGCAGCGGTCTGGCGCAAATGTGCCATTGTCAAGCTAAGCCTATTGATTGCCTGCTAGAAACGTGTGCAGCGCTTCCGCGGTCATGCTTTGCCCTTCCGTCCAGGCCGCGGCATAACGCACCGTCGCCGGCCGTTGTTGTAAGGCAGCGACGGTGCGGGCATACAATATCTCTTCATCCCGTTCCAACGCCGCGCCGATCTGCTCGGTCAAACGTCGGGCGACGGACAGCAGAGTAACGGCGCGATCAAAGGCGGTGTCGTCAGGAGACGCGGCTGCCACAATCACGCCGGCCAGACCGATAGCGCAGGAGATCAGACCTCGTTTGTCATCCAATTCCAGCGAGAGCGCCATACTCTCCTGATAGTGGCGCTGTGCTTCTGCAATGGCGCCGACATAGAGTTCAGCATGGGCGAGGTTGCTCAGGCTGGTGGCCAATCCCCAGCGGTCGCCAACGCTACGCCGGAGATCAAGGCTCTGTTCGTGGAGTTGACGCGCGGTGGCGTAATCGCCCTGCGAAAAGGCGACCAGTCCCAGATTGTCCAGCGTTTGACCGGCGCCCCAGCGGTCGCCCAGTTCATTGCGCAGCGTCAAGCTTTGTTGCCAATAACGCTGGGCCGTCTCATAATCGCCTTGCAGATAGGGAATCACGGCCAGATTATTGAAGGAAGCGGCAATGCCCCACTTGTCGCCAATTTCCTGACGCAGGTGGAGCGTTGTCCGGCGACGGGTTTGGGCAGTGGCATAATCGCCAACGCTGCGTTCAATATTGGCCAGATTGTTATGGGCGTTCGCCATGCCCACCTTATTACCAAGCGCTTCATAGAGGGCCAGCGCTTGGGTGGCGTAGGTGCGCGCTTCGCCATAGTTGCCGCTGGAATAGTAGACGCTGCCCAGGCGATGGAGCGCCGCCGCCTCTGCCGCCCGGTTGCCGGCCTGCCGCACCACAGTCAACCCCTCTTCCAGGTAACGCCGCCCTTCCCGCTGGGCGCCTTGCAAATAGTAGACATTGCCGATTTCCGACAGCACTTCACCCAACCGGGATAGATCCGGCAGAGCGGCAAAGCTTGTTTGCGCCTGCCGCAGCCACTCATGCGCGCCGTTGAAATCACCGCGGTTGCGCTTGAGAACACCCATCGCATGATGACAACGCGCCAGTAATGCCTGTCCTTGAGCATCGCTGGTAAAGTCCTGCCCTTCATGCAACGTCAGAAGGCGACGATAGTGTTGCTCGGCCTCCGCCCAACGGCCCACAAAGTGCAGCACGTCACCCAGGCGCAACAGCAGATCGGCCAGTGTGTAGACATCGTCCGTCACCGCCAGCAGCCGTTCGTAATAGTTGATGGCGGCGCTGTTGGCATAGGCCGCTTGGGCCGCCTCAGCAGCCAGGCGCAAATAGGTGCGTTCCTGCGTGGTTTCGCCGGCTTGGCCAAAATGGTAGGCCAGATTGGCGTAATGAGGCGTCAACTGCTCGGCGTGAACTCGTTCAATCGCCAAGCCAAGTTGGTGGTGGTAGTAACGCTGGGCTGCCGGTGGGACGGTTTGTAAAAGACCTTCGCGTAATTTGTCGTGGCTAAATTGCCAGCGCCCTTCTTGCATCTCCAAAATCATGGCATTGGCGCAGACATCGAGCCAAGCATCGAGATCAGTTGTGTCATCCACAGCGCGCAGCACTGCCAGGTCAAGCTGCCGCCCGGCCACGGCCGCCCATTGCAAAAGCGGTTGATAGGCGGCAGGCGCCCGTTGCAAGCGCCGCTGCACCACCTGCTGCACACCGCCGGGGAAGATCTGTTTGGGCAGCGTCATTGCCGCCACGCGATCGAGTTGACCGGCTTCTTCGGCCAGGGCGCGCAACACCTCCACCACAAAAAAGGTGTTGCCTTCCGTCTCGTGCTGCAAAAACTCAACCAGTTGGGCGCGGCGACCATGGTCGCCCAACATGGCGACGCTCAAGGTTTCAATCTGTGTGGGCTGGAGGCGGCGCAAGCGGAGCGATTGCATGGTTGGCAACTGTTCGGGCAACTTGGGCGCCTCCCCACGGCGATAGGTGGCGACAATCAACAGTGCGGTCTGCCCCTTGTCCGGCTCCTGCACCAGACGGTTCAGCCATTGTAACAGCGCAAGGCTGTTCTCATCGGCCCAGTGCAGATCTTCCAGCAGGAGCAAGAGCGGTTGCTGCGCTGCCGCCCGTTGCAAGAGAGCGGCAACCGTGCTGAAAAGACGACTTTGCGCCAGCTTGGCATCCAACACCGGCGCGTCGGCCACAGGGCGTTCCAGAAATTCGTCAATCGTTGACAACAGCGGTTTGAGCACGGCGGCTTCCAAGTCGGTCGGTTCGGTCAAGAGCAGCAGCCAACGGACGACTTCCGGCCAGAGCTGGTAGGGGGCGCCGCCGGTGCTGCTGGCTTGGCTGCGCACCACCAAGGCCCCCCGCACCAGCGCTCGGGTGCGCAACTCACTCAGCAGACGTGATTTGCCTACTCCGCTTTCACCACCAATCAGCCAGGCGCTGCCCTGTCCTGCCGCGGCTTGGGCCAACGCTGTGGTCATCTGCGCTAATTCACCGTCGCGACCAATAAAGGGGGCCGCTTGCAGAAAGCTCTCGCGTGTCGCCACCGTCTCCACCGGCAAGCTTTGGCCGGTCGCTTCCCCCAAAGCGGCGATGACCGTGGCGGCATCGGGGTAGCGCGCCATTGGTTCTTTGGCCAGAAGCCGCTGTAAAACCGCCAAGAGCGCCGGTTCCAGATCGAGGTACTCCCAATCGGGTTCCACTGAAATCAGCCGTTCAATAGAGACGGATTGCCCCGTCGGCGCAAAGGGGTGCCAGCCGGCAAAAAGCTCATAGGCAATCACGCCAACGGCGTATAGGTCGGATGCGGGCGTAGCCTGTCCCCCACGTAATACCTCCGGCGCCATATAACGGAGTGTGCCGGAAGGCGGCGCGATCTGGCCGCTCAGGGTCGCCAACCCAAAGTCCAGCACCCTTACGGTCTGACCGCTGACCAAAATATTGCCCGGCTTCAAATCACGATGAATGATCCCGCGTCGGTGGAGGTAGGCCAGCGCGTGGAGGACGGGCAAGAGCAACTGCACCTTCGCCTCGGTTGCCAGCAATTGACCGGCGGCGACCAGGGTGCGTGGGTTGTAGAGGAGATCCATGGTAAAGTAGGGTTGCCCATTGCCGGCAAAGCCATAGTCGCGCACGCCGATAATATTGGGGTGGCGCAGGCCGGCCAGCGCCTGAAATTCATGGGCCAGCGCCAGCCGCAATGCCGGGTCGTCAGCGGCCGACAAGCCCTGCCCGGCCACCCGTTTGAGCGCAACGGTCTCGCCGGTCAGCCGATCCTGGGCGCGATAGACCACGCCCATCCCCCCGGCGCCCAACCTTTCATAAAGATGATACCGATTGCCCAACAACGGAGTGCGTGTTGGCTCAATCAACGCCATCATGTTGCCCGTTCCTGTTGTTGCAGCCATTCGACAAGGTAGGTGATGCCCGCCCCCAGGTGACGACGGTATGTGCTAAAGGGGAGATCCAGCAACTCGGCGGCCTGTTCCTGGGTGGCGGCGGGTTGAAAATAAGTGTGATGCAGGGCACGATAGAGTTTGAGTTCGCGCGGTGACGCTTGCAACTCGGTGGCGGCTTTTTGAATCAATGCCTTGAGCGCGGCAACCCGCTGGGTGGTGCTGCTGTTGGCGCCGGCCGCGTTGGCGACCATGCGGGCGCCCAGCAGCAGGTTACGGCTCAACGCCGCCGGTTCATTAAAGGTACGTAAGGCTTCCCGCACCGCCGCCGCAAATTCCTCATCATTCAAAATCGTGTACGTTGTCGCCGGCTGGGGGGCAGCCGACAAAGCCGCGCCGTTGGTTACAGTGGGTTCACCGACCATTTGCAACCACTTCATCGCCGGCAGCGCCCGCCAGTCGTGGCCAAAGACGCCGTAAGTGCGACCATCGATCTGAAAATCGGTCTCGGTGAGCCGCGCAAAGTTGATATAGGTGAAAACATCAGCCCAGAAGGCCGGGTCGGCGCAGGTGATGAAAGTATAGGCCAGCCCCGGTGTGGTCAGCGCATGTTGCACCAACGCCAGGAAGATGCGACTTTGGATCGGCGAGACGCCCTGATAGCCGTCGCGCGTCAGCCAGAAGCGGGCAATGGTCGCCCGTTCGCCTGTCCGCAGGGGAGCGCGGCGCTCCAGGTAGCGCCAAACGCTTTGGGTTGCGGGGTCAACATTGCGGCTTTCCGCGGTTTCCTGATCCAACGCCACCAACAGCAGAAACCCTTGCGGCGTCCCCAGGACATCACGCAAAACCCTGGCCCCCGCCGGTTGACGGGTTAGCCAGTGGGCGGCCAGGCGCGCCGCAACAGGACCTTCATACTGTTCAATCATTGCCAGCAGGGGGCCGTGATCGGTGGTGCGCAGATTGTCCACAAAGATGGCGCCGCTCTCCTGCCAGGCAAAGTGAGCGCGCACCAGCGGGTTATCGCGATCCAGGTAGAGATAGTCGGAAAGCGCCTGCTGTTGGATAAGTAGATCCTTCTGTGACAGTTGGACCATGTAGTAAGTACGCGCGCGCTGTTGCAGTTGGCCATGACGCGCCGGGTTGCGCCAGCGCAGATCGGCGATGATCGCCTCGCGCGCCAGATCATGAGGAAAGAGGCCGCGCCATTCCGACTCCATAAAGGAGAGTTCGCGCAGCCAGATAAAGAGATCATGGGCGTCGGGCAGATCCAGCAACGCCGCCAGGAGTGGCTCGGTGGTCAAGCGCACCAGCGCACATGCTTCTAATGCGGCGCGGTGGGCCGGCGTGGGGGCCGCTTGAATAAAGCGCTCTAACAACGGCGCAATAATGTCCGGCGCTTCGGATGGTTGAAAGATCATGGCCGGATGCTGAGCAAAGGCGTCGGCGATGAGCGCCAGCGCCAGCGGATGGCCGCGGGTAAAGGCGAGGATGGTTGCCTGTTGATCGGCGGGAATCCGGCGCTGTTCCAGAAAAAGGCGACTCTCGTCCACGGTCAGATTGCGCACCGGTAGGACGCGCATCAACTGACGCCAGCCGGGATCAGCGCGCCATTCCACCGTCGGCGGGTTGCGGCTGGCAATGACGACCAGGACGGCGCTTGGTAAGGCAGGCAAAAAGGTTTCGCGCAGCCAACGATCCAATCCACCTAACAATTCATAGGTATCAATCAAAAGGACAAAGCGTGCGCTCCGCTCGGCAAGCGCTTGCAGCGGTGTCAGCGGGGGCGTCAGGCCCATCCCTTGCTGAAGGTTGATCAAGAAAAATTCAGGTGACGCTTCCAGGTTACGACCGTCCAGGTAGACATGGTCAACATGGGCTGCCTCGGCTAGATGGACAAACTCATGGAGCAGCGTCGTTTTGCCGACACCACCAGGGCCAAGAATATAAAGCAAGTGAAAAGGCGGTTGTTCAGCCTGTAAGACGCTTTGAAAGAGGTCACATTCCGCCACCCGTTTAATCAACCGGCTGCGCCGTGCATTTTCCAACCGTTCCGCCAGTAAGGCTGTCATGGCTGCTCCTTCTGTCCCAGAAGCTTTGCGAATCCATTGCGTGACTCTACTATACTTGATGTAAAGCCCATTACGCAAGGGCGCAAAGTTAACAGAATCCTATCGAAACGAAATTATCTCCTTGCTTTTGCTTAATGCCACCAATCATGCTCAGAACGGGGATCCATGAACATGCCGCGGTCGCGAATCGCGATCAACAGTTCGCCACTGGCCGCCACTCCCACCACCTCGCCTTTATGTAAACCGGGCAGTTGATGGCGCCCGCCAGCATTCCCTTCACGATATTGGGCCAACAAGTTGGGATCAACGCAGAAGTTTTCCAATTGCGTGGCATAGCCATTCGCCACGGAGCCGTCGCGCGTGTAACTGATCGTCAACCGGCTCTCTTCCGCATACAAGACGACCGCAATATAGCCACCCGCGTAGATTTCTGCTTCGCGTTTTGGAAAAAGAACCGGTTCCCCCGGCGTGGTGGCGACGCCCATCAGCGTTACGTCGTAGTTGGTGAGCCAATCGCCGGCGCAACCATGTTCGCCACAATCCCAACGCCAATCACGCACCTGGTGGACGCTGCTGATTGTCGGTCGGCGTTGATCGGCAAACAGCCCAGTCAACTGGGGCGCACCGGGATCAACATCGCCGCTATAGGCAACAAGCTCTTGGAGTGCGTTGCCGGGTTGGTAGCCGCGCAATGCTAAATTGAGATCGCCATGCAAGTTGTCAGGATGATTTGTATCGGCGGCTTCCATTGGGATCAAGGTATAAGAGCGTGTCGAGGAAGGTGGACAGCTAATGGTGGCGGCTTGCCCATTGGCGGCTCTGGCCATCGCAGCGCGTTGGGGCGCCAGGGGGGCTGACGTTGGTAACAGAGCGTCCGCAACCGGCGGCGCACTGCCGGCGGCGATCCCTTGGCCCGTTGGCGTAATCGGCAAGAGCGGCGCCGGCGTCTGCGTTGGTGGGATGGCCAATGTTGCTTGTGGCACCACTGGCACCTGGGCTGGGGGCAAGGTCGCTTGCGCCAGAGCCGGCACCAGTCGTGTGACTTCCACCGTGACCGGGACTTCCACCACCATTGGTTTTGCTGTTGGCCGTGCATCCATAGTGGCAATGACAGCCAGCGCAATCAGCTCGGTGCTGGGTTGGCGCAGCGCCAGATTGGTAATTTGGATCAAAATATAGAACGAAAGAGCAGCGGTACAGATCAGTAGTGTTTGCGTCAAGTGATTTTTCACACCTATCCCTCCTTTGCAGAGCAAAGCATAGCTTTGCACAAAACCTACACAGATGTAAGCACGGGAACGGTGTAACAAATCAGCACCGTTCCCTGGCGACCAGCCGTGCAAAGGGAATTACGTGGAATTGATGACCGCTCGCCTACCACGGCAAACTATAGTTCGGTGGACTGACGTAGCGGGTCGTCGTTAGAGCCAGGCTGATCTGTGCGCCAGGCGGCAAGATGACCTGTAGGTAGCGATCCCCAGCCGGATCGGCGGCGGCCAGATGCTCGGTTTGCCTGGTGATCGGCGCCGGTGCATAGTTTTTGTGCGAACCGGGATAGTCACTCGTGCAGCGATCATAGGCGATAGCTGTAAAGCGATGTTCGCCAAAGCCGCCGGCCTGAATGATCATCCTGCGTTCGGCGCTGGGATTGAGGTTGACCAGCTTGATCACCGTTCGTTGATCGGTCAACGTTTCGACCAGCGCCGCCACATCGGCGGGCAACCCCGGTCGCCGCTGCTCAACGTCGAAATAACGCACGCGGCAGTGGAGCAAACCACCATTGTAGATAATTTGCGGCGCGCCCAGGGTGAGTTGCACCAGCGCTTCGCAGATAACCGGGTTATGCTCCTGCCAGTGATGGATGTTGACCTGACTCAGATCGGCCTGATCCCGGGCGATGAGCGCCAGCCGGTGCATGACCATGGCGTAGGTGGCGCGCAGCATTTCTTCCGGGTAGGTGGGATTGTCACCGGCCAAGTAGCGCAACCACGGCTGTTCATGACCGGCGTCTTCCTTGTTGCGATAGGGGACGACCGTGCGCCAGTCATATTTTTCGACGGCGCGCAGACTTTCGATGCGTTGCCAGTCGCCAGCGCTCATGGTGATATTCCAGAGCGCCGTCGGGTAGACCGGCGAGAGTGGTTGATAGTCGAACCAGCCGTGATCGCCATAGCGGTAGGGGGCGACAAACATGTTATAGTCACCGGTTTGCGCCGTAAACGCGCCCAGCCAGTGATGGCCCAGGCTCATCTCTACTTCACGGACATCGCGCACCTCGCCCAGCGCCCAAATGGCATCAAACTGGCTGCGCGGCAGGTCAAGGTAGGCTGGGTTGCCGGTGAGTAGATAGGCATTGCTGCCGGCAACGGTGGCGGCCATGCCGATGTTGTAATAGCCATGTGGCCAGGTCCAGCCGTAGAGGCCGCCATACCACTTGCCGTTCATCAATTCGCCCACTTGACCGGACAGCCCAACATTATCGGGCAGTAAGCCGCCATTTTGTCTGGCCCGTTCGATCCAGGCGTCCACATACTCAACAAGCCAATCGCGATATTTGGCGTCGCCGGTCATGAGATAGGCGTTGGCGACCAGGCTGGTGACAATTAGGTTGCCGGCCACATCGCCCTGGCCCATACGTTCGTGCATGGCTTGCCCCATGCGGCGGGCTTTGACCGGGTCTTGCAGGTCATCATAGTGGTTGACGCCGGGAATGTCGTGGAAGGGCAGGCCGTAAATGCGCATACTGGCGCCCCAGTTGTAACTCGGTTCGGCCTGATCGCTAAAGCCCCAGCGTGGGCCGCCGCTGCCATTGTGCGCCGCCCGAATCATCTTGTGAACGGGATCATAGTTGGGCGCCGCCGGGTCTTCATTGAGATAGAGACCGGCAAAGCGTCGCGCCCGCGCCTGGTTGACCGGGTTGGTCGGGTCGGCCAGACAGAGGAAATAGAAGTAGATATAGCTCTCGCCCTGGTGAAATTGGTCATAGCCCAGTTCGTACTCGTTCTTCACCATGCCGGCGCGGGTCAATTGACGGGTGATGCCGTCCCAGAGGCGTTGACCTTCGGTCAGCAGATGGTCGCCGCCGCCGAGGAGGTAGAAGAGGGGCCAGTTGTAGGCGCTTTCGTAGAAATCATCGGCGCCATCGCGCGAGCCGGTGCCCCCCTCGCGCCAGATGAGTTCGCCCTCGGCGTTGACATAGCGCGCCAGGAAAGGGTCGGTGGCGCTGTTCATGAGATCGATCAGCTTGCGTTCTAAAATGGCCCAGGTGGGTGGTGGGAAGCTGGGGGTGGTGGCAGTAATGGTTTGCATTGTCACGTCCTTTGGCAGGGTTATTGGCTTGATGGATGGTTGATAGGAATAGATTCAGTATACCATCAAGCCAATATTCTGCTAAGGCGCTGATTGGGGGAAGGTTGGCGGATATTCACTGTCACAGGGCGGTGGTGGCGTAAAATGGTTAAGCAACTCTTGCCAGAACGGGCGTAATATCGTGGACTTATTCCTACCGATAGGGATACCTGTGCAAAATTGCGCGCGACATGACGCCCCAATTGACCGTCTTTATTGGTAGGAGCAGCGCTGCTGAATGCAATTTACCTTGAAATGCTCGAAACAGTAGGTTCCCCACTTCCTACGTCCTATCCCTCATCTCCTTCCCCACTGCATCCAACAACGCTGTAGTTTTTCCAGTGAGGAGGACAAGATGTCCAACCAACCCAAACATTTGATCCTGGTTGCTTGTTTGCTGGCCGGCGTCGCTTTTGGCTTGGCGGGCTTACCATTCGCTGCCGTTGCCACGGCGCAAAGCCCGGTCTGTACCGAACGGCTCCGCAATGGCGGCTTTGAAGCCAATGAAGCCTGGAGCCTACCCGTCACCGCTTACCGTGCGGCCTATAGCACCGCTCAACAGCATAGCGGCAACCGCAGTCTGCGCGCCGGTATTGTCGAGCCGGTTGATAATGTTTTCAGCTATTCCTCCGCTTCGCAAACGGTGCAAATTCCAACCGGAACCCAGACCGCAACGCTATCGCTCTGGCTCTACACCGTGACAACCGAAGAGCCATTGCCCAGCGCCGCCGGCGCCGACGATGAGGCCACCGTCCAGGCCATCGCCGATGCCGCTGCACCGACCGCGCCCCTGGCCGGTGACCGCCAATACATCCTGTTGACGAATCCACAAAATACGGTGCTTGCTCGACTGTTGTGGACGCGGACCAATACACGCGCCTGGCAAGCCCTGACCTTTGATCTGACGCCTTATACCGGACAGACGGTGCGTGTCCTCTTTGGCGCCTACAATGATGGCGCCGACGGCGTCACGGCGCTCTTTGTCGACGATGTGACGTTGGTGACCTGCTCAACCCCCGCCAACTATCTGCCTATTATCATCAAAGAGCCGGCCACGCCGACCCCAACGCTTGTGTCAACAACCCCGCCGCCCACCGGGTCGCCAACGCCAGTGCTGACGCCATCACCAACGCCGTCAGCAACGGTGGTCTGGACGAATCCGGCGCAGGCCATTGAAGTATTCTCACCAGTGGCCGCCGGACTTTATCACAGTCCGATCGTAGTCAATGGCTTTTCGCAAACCTTTGAAGGGAATGTTAATCTGCGCCTGACTGACAAGAATGGGCAAATGCTGGCCGAACGCAATACGCAAGGCGGTTCAGTTGATGGCTTTGCTTTCTTCGACAGTTACCTGCGCTTTACCGTGAGTGAAACGATCTCCGGCACCGTGGAAGTCTTTGAAACCAGCGCCAAAGATGGCAGTGAGATCAACAAGGTGACAATCCCGGTTGTCCTGTTGCCCGGTCAGCGGGTGATCGATCTGAACCGGCCAATGGTGGGGGATGCGGTGTGCAACCCCGTGCTGGTCAACGGCTACTCCAACACCTTTGAAGCCAACGTCGTGGTGACGCTTAACCAGCGCAATGGCACGCAACTGGCGCTGACCACAGCGCTGGGGGGCAATCTGGGGGTGTATGCAGACTTCTCCACCGTGATCAGTGGCACCGTCGTGGCGCCGCAGCCGGCGCTTGTCGGCGCCTACGAAGGCAGCGCGGCGGGTTTTGGTCTGATTGACCATACGAGAGTGCCGGTCGCATTGTATCCGGCCGATTCAAGCGCTTGCCCATAGTGTTTTGTCAAAGAGGGTTTGACAGTAAACGCGTCCCGTAGGGACGGCTGAGTTTAGGGAGAAAAGGGCAAGAAAAGCTTATTCGCCCCTAAACTCAATCGTCCCTAGGGGGCAAAACTGTGCCCGTGTCCGAATCCACCCATACCTTTGCGTGCAGTGCGTCTTTGCGGTTCTTTTCTACCTCCCACAATGCGACCGCGCCTGGTTCCCAAAAATAGTTTGCTCTGTCCACAAAGGTAGGATACACTACACCATCACAAAGCTATTCTTTTCCATTGATATACAACTAGATAGGCAAACCTATGCATTTTGATCTACTAATTAAAGGCGGTGAGGTGGTTGATCCGGGGAGTGGACAGCGCGGGCAATTGGATGTTGCAATCAAACGCAACCGCATTGCCGCGGTGGAAGCTAACATCCCTGCTGAAGCGGCCTTTCGGGTGGTGGAGGCAACCGGTCAGGTGGTCACGCCCGGTCTGGTGGATTTGCACACCCATGTCTACCACAGTGCAACCTGTTGGGGGATTCGCGCTGATCCCGTGGCGGCGCGCTCCGGCGTGACGACGTGGCTGGATGTGGGGTCGGCGGGCGCCTATAACTTTCCGGGTTTCCGCGAATTTATTGTGCGTCCGGCGTTGGCGCGCATCTATGCGTTGCTCAATATCTCGTCGATTGGCTTGACGGCTTCGACCTGGGAGTTATCAAACCTCAATTACATGGATGTCGATCTTTGCTGCAAGTTGATCGACCTGAATCGTGATCTGATTTTGGGCGTCAAAGTGCGCATCGACACCAATACCACCAGCGGGACGGGCGTTGAGGGTCTCCGCCGCGGGCGGATTGCTGCCGAACGTTGCGCTTTGCCGATGATGGTGCATATCGGCAAAGCGCCGCCGGAGTTGAGCGAGGTGCTGGCATTCCTGCGCCCCGGCGATATTCTCACCCACTGCTTCACCGGTCAATCCATGCGCCAGATTGACGAGAACGGTAAGCTACTCGATGTAGCGAAACGGGCGTGGGATATGGGCGTGGTCATGGACATTGGTCACGGTGCCGGCTCGTTCTCTTTTGAAACGGCAGCGGCGATGATTGAAGGCGGCTATCAGCCCCATGTCATCTCGTCGGACATTCATCAATTTAGCATTCACGGCCCGCTCTTTGACCTGCCCACCTGTCTAAGTAAGTTCCTTGCCTTGGGTATGTCGCTGGATGACACTATCGCCGCCGCCACCATTCGCCCCGCCGAGGTGATGGGGATGCAACAGGAGATCGGCGCCTTGCGCCCCGGCGCGTTAGCGGATGTGGCGCTGTGGCAGATCAACGAAGGAGATTTTACCTTCTACGACATCCACATGCAGCCACGACAGGGCAAGCAGCTTTTGACCAACACCTTGACGATCATCAACGGGCGTGAAGCGGTGCGCGCCAGCGACGATCCGCCCATGCCCTGGATCGAACTGAGCGAAAGCCAGCGAGCGTTGATCGAGCGCGGCCATACGCCAGCGGTGATGAAGTGTAGTTGTTAGGTGATTGGGTGCTTCGGTGATTTCGCGGGTGCCCCGTGGGCGCGAAATCACCGAAGCACCCAATCACCGAATTTATGGTCGTGGCGGCGCCGCCGCAAAAATGCTGTTGAGAATACCGGCCCGTTCTTCCGGCGTGGCCCAGCGCGGTTGGGCGAAATCTTCTAAGACGCCGGTGAGAATTTCCGTGCTGAGGACGCGCCCTTCATAGATGGTGTGGCGGGCATAGAGTTCAGTGCGCGTCTCCCAACTCCACATTTGATCAAAGAAGAGATTGCCCAGCCCGTAAACGATAAGGCCGGGGCCGCCAGGGTCATTGGCGCCGTAGGGTTCCATGGCCTGCGGCACATGGCTTTGCACGCCCGTCACGATGTCGGCGCCGGCGTCGCGCAATTCGCGAAACTCGATCACCTGATTGGCGGTTGGATAGGGGAAGTAGGTTTCTTCGTATTGTAGCTCCACGGCGACAACATCCACCATTTTAGCCGCTTCCCGCACTGCTGCCAGCAATTCCTCTTTGCGGTCGTAGTAGTAGCATGCCCCTGGCTCTGTCTCTGTTACCCAAGCGCTTTCCGGGCCAAAAGCCAAAAAGGCAAAGAAGGCGAAGGTATTGCCGTTATGTTCCCACGGTAAGGGAGCGCAGGCTTCTTCAACCGTTAAGCCGCTGCCGTAGATTGGGATGTTGTTATCCTTGTAGAATTGCAACGAACGACGTGCGCCCTCGCGGCCAAAGTCATTGACATGGTTGCCGCTCAGGCCCACAATGTCCGTTCCTGCCGCTTCCAGGGTTGCCCAATAATCGGTATGGCTACAGAGGATCAAGTTGTTGAGCGTGTTGTTGACCACGCAATCATCGAGAAAGGGAATTTCATTGCTAATGTGCGTAATGTCAGCGGCGGCCAGGGTGGCGGAAATGATTGCGGCCGGGTAGAGGATGCCGTTCCGTTCCATTGCTGCCGCCGTGCCGCGTGACATGGCGGTGACGCCGGTCATCATAAGGGTGGTGAGCTGGGCGGCATCCCGATTGGTGGTCGGCGTTAACACGGGGCGCAACAGTTCGGCCAATAACGACGCGCCCATCCCTTTGGCATTGACGGCAAAGGCCAAGGGATAGGTGGCCGGGTCGAGGCGGCTATCTAAAACATTGACACCATCAATGGTCAGCACCTTGAAGCGCGGATCGAGTTGGTCAAAGGGGATGATGCCAAGCGCATCCGGCGTATTTTCCAGTGTCGTTAATAATTCGGTGGCTGGAATGATTTGATTGTCGGTTGTGCCCCATAGCGCCACTAAAGGTAGATCGGCATCGGCGGTGACAAAAAGGGGCGTGCCGTCAAAGCCCTGCCACCGTTGCTGCAATTCGTTTAACGAAATGTCATCGCGCACCGTGGCAAAGGGCGCCACCACGGCGTAATACCGTTCAATGATCGGCGTTGATCGGCGATCCAGCCGTTCAAAAGCGACCTGTGCGCTTGCGAGCTCCACTTGATCAAGCACCGCTAATGGTTGCTCCCCGCGGCTTGTCATCACAAATGGGATCTGAAGCAAAAGATTCATAGCGGGCTTCGCATAAACATCCGGCAAACTGGGCATTAAGGCGACGGTGACAGGCCCCGTAATTGTTTCGGTCGCCGTAATTGTCGTTGAAAAATGGGGAGCCGGCGGAATCGGTCGCAGCACAACCCCCTGTTGAAGCGGTACACAACCACCGAGAAAGCAGAGGAGAGCAAGCATACCCCATGCTAGTAAACTTCGTTGCCATGTCTTACGCCAATCGCTTGTCAAACCGACCAGGGGGAAAGGCAATACCAAAGGTAGTAAAGAAAAATTCATATTCATTTCCAAAACTGGCTATTGATAGACGCTCATCTCCAGAAAGTGTGAGGTTTCGACCCGCCACACCTGTCAGGTTTTGGAAACCTGACAGGTGTTCACACTTTCCGTAGATGAGCCATTGATAGAATGCAGATATTGGTCAGTATAGCGGATAGGCGAAAAAACAAAAAAAGATTGACAAGCCTGGATTTGATGATCAACCAGGCTCACCAATCTACTCGATTGTAGATAAGTCAGGACTTCTTTGGTAGCGAACTCGTCTTGCATAAGTGCTATAAGTAAACAGGTAGATCGGGATAGCTTATCTACCGATCTACCTGTTTACCTTGATAACCTTACGCCTTTACGACCAACTGTTCTGTAAATAACCGGGATTTCACCGATTACGCAGATGAAAGAATAGAAAAATCTGTGAAATCTGCGCAATCTTTGATCAAAAGCTGATTTTCATGCTGATGGGTGTAACCCCTTCATGTGGCCTGCTGTGAAAATAGAACCCCACACGTCAGTAAGGGGCCGGCTCGCTAACGCTAGGCGGTTCTGTTTTCATCCTTTGTGGCGCCGCCAAGGCATGTCGCCTGTTTTGTTAGTAGAGGCGCAGCTTTTGTCCAACATAGATGTAGTTGGGGTTGCTCAATCCGTTCAAATGCATGAGGCGATGCACGCTGGTGCCGTGCCATTGGGCAATTTCTGATAGCGTGTCGCCCGCCTTCACTACATAATGACCATGATGGCCACCATCATGATGACCGTACCCGCCACCATAAATGTTGGGAATGCAAAGTTTCTGCCCCACATAGATGTAATTGGCGTTGCCCAACCCATTGGCGCCGGCTAACCCCCAATAGCTGACACCGAACCAAGCCGCAATTTCCGAAAGTGTGTCGCCATGACGCACATAGTAGTAACTCTTGCAGCCGGCCGGAGCGCCGCTGGCAGCAGGAATATAGAGCCGCTGGCCGATATAGATATAGTTGGCATTGCTCAAACCGTTAGCTACCTTGAGGGCGTTCACGGTCACGCTATAATAACGGGCAATTTGGGAAAGGGTTTCTCCGGCTTTGACGATATGATAAGTACCACTAGCCGCCGGCGCCGCCGCAGGAGCAGCAGCAGGGGCGGCAGAGACAGCCGCAGGTAGCAGAGCAAGGGTCAGCGTCAAGCACAACAGTAGCAGTAAACCCGTTCGGCGAACAGTGGTGGGATGAAGCTGAGCAAACATAGGTTACTCCTTTGACTTAGAATGTTATAATTGAAATTACGTCAGGTTGATCCGCGTTTATCATACTGAGTGTATAGCTGTTGGTATGTAGCCGGCCTGACCATTAGCCTACACGAGCAGCGTTGATCAAACGTTGATCTATATACTATGACGTACTTGATCCCTATTTTGATTCAGGCAATTTGATAGGAAATTGCTTGAACGGCCCATAAACAGTGTTAAGTAACAAATCTGTGATTACATTTTCCTAAAGCCATTTCAAGGGCCGGGTTTTTCATGCAACGGCAGTACCCCTGACCGGTACTCTCTTTCCCAAAGGGCGACGGTCTCCTCGATAAACTGCTCGACCGGCTTGTCGATCCCTTGTTTTTCCAGCAAAACAGGAATCCACTTTTTGCCATAAGCCACGTGGGTGCGTTCATCGGCCATATCATAGGTGATATATTGGATCGAAAGTTGGTCATTCAACTCACTATAAGCTTTGATGCTTTCATGACGATAGGGAAAGGCGTGAACCTCGTTACCCATCGTCAGCATGGTGTACTGGGTAGCGGCATCATATTGACTGCGCCAGGCATAGATCCGCGTGTTCTGCGGGACAGTCATGTAGTCAATGCCATGCTGCGCCATCCATTCAATCCCCAACTTGCAATGCCGTGTCTCATCATAGCAATGGCGTGCGCTGTCGTAAGTAAATTCCCACGGCATCTGTGGTGAGAGGTAGATGACGAGCGCCACCGTTTCAGCCGCCAACATCTCCTGGCTGTAATTTTCAAACTCCAACTGGCGCCGTGTAAACACATCAGGATCGGTGAGGACTTGACCCGCCTTCCGGTTGACCGGATTAAAGCGTGGGTCGCGGGCGGCTTGGCGCGGTGGGGTAAATAAGTTTGGATTTTGGAGTTTTGATTTTGGATTGGAGCGGGGCTGTTGTCCCGTGACGCCACCAGCAGCAGCCAGCAACGCGCCAAGATAGTGCTCCCATTGACCGATAGGGTGATCCGCCAGCGCTCGCTGCGCCCACCCGATTTGCTCCTCTTCGTCAACCAAAATATGTTTAAAGGCATAAAGGGTCGGTGCGTCGGGGTTGGCAAAGGTTTGTGCGCAGTGCCAGCGATACGCGTCGACCAACGCCGGCTTGATGACCCGAAACAGACCAGCCAACAGATCATGTTCATTCGGGGCATTGATCGCTTCCGCCATCAATGCTTCCAATGCTTCATCATCCGGTGGACGGAAGGCAGGCGTCTGTACTTCGCGCAGTCGCTGGTAGAGCTGCTGTACGTGCTGGGCATCTTCCCAGAGCAGCCGCCCCATCGCCAGCTTGAATTCCATTTTGGCTGTGGCTGGCAGCCAACCGGCAAGAATACGCAAGCTCTCGTACTCGATAAAGCGGTAACGATTGAGCAAGCGTTTGTTGGTTTCAAAATCGATCTGTTCTTTGGGTGTGACGGTTTGCATACAGGAATCTCGACGTTTGTATATTTCGACGTTTGTATATTGTGGAAAACCAGCAATCACTTAGGTTTGAGAACGAGAAACTTTAACGTGTGATCTGCCCATGACCGCCGGTAAATGACTTCATGGTCTGCCACTGTCCATAGAAAAAGGTCTGGCTCTAGTTGACTCGTTAAACCTAAAACTTATAGTTGTAACCTTGCCCAGTGAATATCCATTGCGCCATTGTCTCCCGCATAATAAACCACCAACACGTCACCATCGGGTAAAGCGGTGGCCGAAGGGAGACCGAACGCCCACATTCCCATTTCCGCCAGCAGATCGCCCGTTGTTTCGTCCCGTTTGGCTTCGCTGCCGTGGGTATAGATGACAACCTCGCTGGCCGGGGCAAAGGGGGCATCAACGGCAGCGGCCACACGGGCGCGAATCGAGTGGGTGACAAAGCGATCCACCCAGGCCAACACCACCCGCCCATCGGGCAAGACCGCCGGCGGCCCGGCCTGATCGGTGATGCCCAGGTCAACCGGCGCAGACCAGGTATGGCCGTGATCCGTGCTGATCCGCCGATGAATGTTGAGATAGCGGGTTGTGGCCGTGTCGTAGGTCCAGGCAAAGGTGGCGACACGACCATCGGGCGCCACGCAACCGCGTAAATCCCAGTTAAAGATGCGCCCGGTCGGATCTTGCCCGGCGACCTTCGGCTCACCCCAGGTCAACCCCTGATCGGCGGAGTGAAAGAAGACCACCTTCTGATACCACTTGCTGCGATCCAGATACTGTTTGTTGGTTTCAATGCTCATCGCCAGCGTGCCGTCAGCCAGTTTGAGAATGGGATTCGTCAGGCTGGCGGGGCCAATTTCCGCCGGCAACGGGACGTGCCGCCAGGCGCTCCAGCTTTGGCCTTCATCGGTTGATTCGGCCAGCAGGATCGCCATTGGCAGGCAACCTTCGGTTTCGGCATTAAAGAGCGGTTGGCCGGGGTAGCTCGTGCGGTCGATCCACATGGCGGCGGCGAGCAGACGCCCCGGCGCCAATTCGGTCAAGTAACAAAGTTTGAGCGTCCCCAGCTTGCCGTCGAGCGTTGTCGCGCCAAAGGGTCGCCACGCTCTGTGCCAGGTGCGCCCCCCATCAGCAGAGCGCCGCAACTCAATGGCCTCATCATCCGCATCTTTGGTTGACCCGGCCCGATATGTCGCCAACAAGCCGCCGCGTTGCAATGCCACGACCTGTCCAAAGGTCAAAATGGCCCGCGCTGTCCCCCGTTCGCCCTGCGCTAGGATGCCTGTCTCTATAATCTGCATAGTTGTCTCCTAGGAACTGTTCAGGATTCAATGTCGGCCACCCAACTGTTTTTTCACTCCTTCGCTTGTGGATCGAGCGCGTCGCGCACGCCGTCGCCGACAAAATTAACGGCCAGGACAAAGAGCACGGTCATGATAGCGGGCGGCACCCATTGCCAGGAGGTGCGCTCCATGGTGGAAATGTTGCGCGCTGTGTTGAGCATATTGCCCCAACTCGGCGTCGGCGGCTGGACGCCCAACCCCAGATAACTCAGGCCCGCTTCCAATAACACAGCAGTGGCGACGGCAAAGCTGGCATAGACGAGGACGGGGGCAATGGCGTTGGGAATAATATGGCGCACGGCGATCTGAAAATCAGTCACCCCCAGACAGTGCGCCGCCTCCACAAAGGCCCGTTCGCGCAGGGTCAAAAACTGGCCGCGCATAATCCGGCAGGGGGTGGGCCAGGTGAGCAGGCCGATCATCGCCATGACATTAAAGATGCTCGGCCCCACGAGCGAGGCGACACAGAGCAGCAGGATGATCACAGGAAAGCTCAACACCACATCAACCACCCGCATAATGATTTGGTCAAACCAGCCGCCATAGTAGCCGGCCAGTGACCCCAACACCAACCCAATCGAGGTGGAGAAGAAGACCGCTACCAAGCCAACTGCCAGCGAAATTCGTCCGCCAACCAGCGTGCGCGCCAGAATATCGCGGCCAATGCGGTCGGTGCCAAAGAGATGTTCACTGGAGGGGGGCTTGTTCATAGCGCGCAAATTTTGTTCCAGCGCAGCGCTCTCCGAGCCAAGCAAGGCCGCAATGACCAGCAGGGCAATGATCGTCAACCCCATCATGGCCAACCGATGACGGCGAAAGCGGCGCAGCGCTTTGCGCAACGGGGTATCCGGCGCACGGGTGCGTAGTTGGGGTTGCTCGATGGCTGGTAACGGCAAAGAACTTTGAACACGCATGAGAAG